>NZ_QCWA01000018.1:0-86559 GCF_003058245.1 Pseudomonas sp. GV047
ATGGGGAACAGTGAAGCGGGTTGGCATACGGATACCTGGTTCTATGAACGTCCCCCAGCTGGTGCCCTTTTGCGGGCGGTTGAGGTTCCACCAACAGGCGGTGATACCTACTGGTTATCTATGTATCAGGCGTATGAAACGCTGCCGGACTCCCTGAGTAATGCTGTTAAAGGTCGTCAGATTTTCTTCCAAAGCGTATACGATGCGACAGGTGCTTTGAGACTTGGCAAGGAAGTGCCTAAGTCCAAAGATTTTCGTGAGTGGCAGGGTATTGTGCATCCTCTGGTGCGGACGCACGGCGAAAGTGGTCGCCAGGCTTTGTATCTAGGCGACCAAGATGCCGCGGACGTTGGTTCGTGGATTGTTGGTATGCCGTTGGATGAGAGTAATGACCTGATTGCCCAGCTTTGGAAGCACGCCTGCAATGGTGAGGTCTTTACCCAGCACTGGCATAAAGGCGACATGGTGATGTGGGATAACCGCTGTACGATGCACAGGCGGGACTCTTTCAGTCCAGAATGTGTTCGAATCATGCACCGCACTACGACTGCCGGCGAGCGGCCAATTTAAAACCGCAAATAGCATCGCGATAAAAGCTGATGGCACGTCATCCGAACGTTCAGAAAGGGCAATTGAACGGTCATCAGCTCTTGCTTCTGAAACTCTATGGTCGCGGTGACGCTGGCGTCGTGGGTAAGTTGTAACTGAGGTTTCGGTAAATCAGAATCGGCGCCCCTCTTTACCAGAACCTAAATTCACGCAGATTTTAATTGCCTCGGCGATCGCCTCATAGTGCTCAGACAGCCTACTCGTAGCCACCCTTATATAGTGATCAGGGAGGTTCAAGGAGAACTGGTTACCGGGCAAGATAGGAAAGCCACGCAGTGCCATATTCACGAGCGCAGTCTGCTCGTCAGGAACCCGCAGCCATACAGACAATCCGTCTACACCGCTAACCTCGACGCCTCGCAGCGAGAGCTCATCCACCAAGCGCATGCGCCGCTTGTAGTATACCGATCGCGCCTCGGTAATTGCGTCTTGTGTGGCAGCATCCTCCATCAGCCATGCTACTGCGTCTTGCAGGATGCGACTTGTCCAGCTAGCGCCAAAATTGCGGTATGAGCGGATCTGTTGGGCAATCTCGCCCGTGCAGGAAAGAACTGCGACACGCAAATCCGGCCCTAAGGATTTTGAATAAGACACGATGTGTACTGTCCGCAAAGGAAGCCATTGTCCAATGCTTGCTGGAGGAACAGCAGAAAGGTCGCCAAGCCCATCGTCTTCGATGATGAGTGCCTGGTGACTCTTGAGTTCATCAGCCAGAGCTTTTAATCGAGTTAGTGTGACCACGTGGCCAGTGGTTGTGTTAGTGCGCGGCTGAAAAAGGAAAATCCCTGCCCCATCCTGCAGCGCCGATTTCAATGATGACGGAATGGGACCATGCGCATCGCAGGCTACAGGAACTATGTTTGCACCAAGTCCTTCGAGGATATCAAGCAACCTGGTTGCTGTGGGGTTCTCTATAGCAACCATGGTGCCCGGCATGACCAGGGTGCGCAACACGGTATAGACGGCTTCAATTCCCCCGTTGAGCGCAAGATAGGATTCGGGATGATAAGGCCATCGAGATGCAACCACCCTTGATAGGTTTTCAGTGATGGGTTCCCGATCGTAGCTGTTCAAATTTTGAGCCTTTGCGCCATAAGCCAGGGCTTGATTCAGGTCTGGCAAGAGGTCTGCATCTGGTGGTGCTAACGTCAGGTTCGCAATGATCCGATCCCCAAAGTGACCTGCTATCTCAGTCTCAAACCGAATAGGCCTTAATGAGGCTCTATCCCCTGTCACCCAGACGCCGTTGCGTCCTCTCCCGTTTATGACATGAAAACGGCGAAGCTGACTCCATGCGGCCGAGATAGTAGCAGGGCTTACGCTCATTGCTTCGGCTAGGTCGCGCACCGCTGGCAACTTCGTACCTAAGGGAATGTCCCCGCACCGGATCAGATGCGCCATGTCGCGCGCTATGCCACGGGTTGAAGTGTCCGCAAGCTTATCAATGTACCAGTCTATCGATATGTTGTTAGTCATAGCTATTATAAATGTTCAATAACAAAGCAGTGATTGTACAGGCGATTATTGATCATTAGTATCCCTATACGCCATATGTATTTCCAGGTCGATATTACGAATCAGGTATCGCTACATGAATCTTTGCTTACGATTAGCTGTTCGAGACTGGGACTACCTGACGCCTTTGGCGCTAGGGGATGTTTTGTCTGATTCTGTGCAGCTAAATCTCGATCGAGTCAACCAACTCTTGGATCCTCCAGAGCTTGAGCTTAATAGTCATTACGATGGAGGAGAAGTTTCGTTTAGCCAGTACGCACAATATCGAGCGGCGGGCGGAGTAAAGATGGTAGGTATTCCTCATTTTTTGATGAGAGCGTTCCGACATCGATGCATTATTACCACCACGGAAAGTCCTTTGAAATCCATTGGCGATCTTGCGGGTAAACGAATTGGTCTGACAGGGTGGCCCGACTCCGGTAATACATGGACAAGAGCCCTACTGCGTAGAGAACAGATTAATATTAATGATGTCGATTGGTATGTTGGACGGCTAACGAAAGATGATTCTATTTTCGACCGTCTAAATGGCTTCGGACGCCCAGGCAGGATCAGTGAGTTACCGAATGATGAGTCTTTAGTTGATGCGCTGAGGACGGGTACGCTTGATGCTGTATTTACTCCTTTCATGCCCAGGGGCTTTTATGATCCTGGATCAGGTTTACGGCAGTTGCTGCCATCCTGCCGCTCGGAAGAGGTAGATTACTATAAGAGTGTCGGATATGTTCCAGGTATCCACCTGCTCGCGGTTAAAAGAGAGGTCCTCGCTGATAGGCCTTGGCTGGGCAACGAGATTAGTAACTTGTTTGATCGGTCTACCGACATGTGGATTCAGAAAAGAGAGAAATATGCTGATACCACACCTTGGATCATTGACGAGTTGAGAAGGACCGCCCAAGACCTACAGAAAGATTGGTCGGAAAATGGGTTTTCTAAAAATTACAAGATGGTAAAAGATTTTGCTTGCGAACTGCATGCCCAAGGAATCTTAACCAGTGTTATGACGCCAGAAGAGTTATTTCCAAATACTGCCAAAATCTAGCTTAATAACGAAAATAAGAAATAAGTTAAGACTACAAAATTACAGTCGCGACATTAGGCGTGACTGAATACAGCTAAGATCTAGTGCGCAATCTGTGTGCGCGAAAGCTTTGAGTTGATCTGCCGAATTTTAGCATTGTGAATACTTGCCGCTTGCCGAGTAGATGATTCGCTGTGCCTAGTTATTTTTACCCGAAATAGAAGAGAGTTAAACCAATGCTTAAAGTAGCCTTAGGGCAGTTTGCCGTCAGTCGTGAGTGGCAAGATAATGCTCGTACTTGCGTGGAACATATGGTTGCGGCACAAAAGTCTAACGCGAAACTACTCGTTCTGCCTGAGGGTATTTTGGCGCGGGATATTGTCGATCCAGATATTGTCCGCCGGACTGCACAATCTTTGGACGGTCCTTTTGTAAAAGCGCTTCTCGAGGCCAGTCGCGGCAGTGACCTAACGACGATGTTTAGTATACATAATCCCGCGACCGACGGCCGTGTACGCAATAACTTTATCACTATCCGCGATGGCGAGATCATCGGGCAATATCTAAAATTGCACCTCTATGATGCCTTTGATGCCAAAGAGTCAGATGATGTCATTCCGGGCGAGGAAATCCCTAGCCTCATCGACGTCGATGGGCTGAAAATCGGACTTATGACTTGCTACGATCTTCGATTCCCAGAGATGGCTAGAAGGCTTGCAGACGATGGCGCTGACGTTCTGGTACTGACGGCCGCGTGGGTCAAGGGGCCGTTAAAAGAAATGCACTGGAATACGCTCTGTACGGCCCGTGCTCTGGAAAATACCTGCTATCTGGTTGCGGTGGGTGAATGCGGTGAACGCAATATCGGTGCCAGTCTCGCGGTTGATCCGCTTGGTGTTGTGATTTCCGGCGCGGGTGAAGCGCCGCAGTTAATTTTTGCTGATATCGATCCTGAAAGGCTCTCCTACGCGCGCCAAGCATTACCCGTTTTGAAAAACCGCCGTTTTGCACGTCCAGAACTAAAATAAGATCGTTGATACCCAATGAGGTGAATAGCATGAAATTAGCGTCCGTCGTCGTTGCTCTTGGTCTAGCGATAGGGTCAGTTGCTCACGCACTAGCCGCCAATGATATTCCAGCGCACAGCGTAAATGACACGCTGAGAAATAAACTTCCGAAAGAGATCCTGGATTCCGGGATTATAACAGTAGTTAATGCTACATCCACTCCACCTTTCGAGATGCTCGACGAAAAGGGCCAACTCGCTGGTGCAAGTGTCGATCTTGCTAATGCCGTAAGCCAGTTACTGGGAGTTAAATTTCAACACGAAGTGGTCACGGGTTTTCCCGCGATTCTGATGGGAATTAACTCAGGCCGATACCAGTTGACCATGGGGCCAGCAGGGGATTTCCCTGATCGGCAGGTGTCTAACGATTTTGTGGACTGGGTGCAAGAGCATGTGGTCTTTGCAGTCCCGAAAGGAAATCCCAAGGCCATTAACAGCATGGCAGCGGCATGTGGTGTGCGTGTAGCGGTATTTGCTGGTGGGGCTGCCGAAAAGGCGGCTAAGCGACAGGCTGAAACGTGTAAGAACGATAATAAGCCAGAACTAGAAGTGCAGACATACGCTGATGAGCCGGCGGCAGTACTGGCTGTCCGTGCTAGCCGAGCAGATGCATTTTTCACCTCTCAGACCGTTCTGAAACACTTCGTCAAGGGTTCCAATGGCGCCCTAGAGATCGCGGGAGCGGGTAGTGATAATGGTTTCCCTCACCTTTATCAAGGTGCCGTAGTCGCTAAAAACTCCCCAGTTGGGCCGGTCCTCTTGGCGGCAATGGAAGAGCTTTTCAACGATGGGACATATGCGGCCATCATGAAAAAGTGGGAGTTGGAAAGCAATATGATTCCAAAGCCTGGCATCAATATGGCTGGAAGCGGAGCTGGTAAATGAACATTCCCAAGTCCTCACCTCTGGGAGCCAACTCCATAGATCGGGATGTCTCCCGGGCGCTCGCATCAAGGCCATATGGTCGGTGGCTGGCCTGGGCAGTTGCGCTGTTCATTTTAGCTAAATTTATCTGGCTTATTTCGCATAACGACAGCTTTCAATGGCCCGTCGTAGGGAAATGGCTTTTCAATCCTAGTGTCCTTGACGGCCTTGCTGTGACTCTTGGATTAACAGCCGTGGCAATGGTGCTGGGCATCGTCATTGGGATCGTTTTGGCGTTGATGCGGGTATCCGATAGCCTGCTGCTAAGAAACATGTCCGGCGTGTATATTTGGATATTCCGAGGTACACCGTTATTGGTGCAGTTGATTTTCTGGTACAACCTCTCGGCATTGTTTCCACAAATCACCGTCAGCATTCCATTTGGTCCGACTTTGGGGCAATGGACTACCAATAGCTTGATTACTCCCTTAACGGCTGCAATCGTTGGACTTGCGTTGAATGAAGCGGCCTATATGACTGAGATCATTCGAAGTGGCCTCATCTCAGTCGATAGTAAGCAAGCTGAAACAGCGATGGCTTTTGGGATGACGCGAGGGCGGGCGTTACGGCGGATCATTATACCCCAAGCAATGCGTACCATAATTCCTCCAACCGGGAGCCAAGTGATCAGTCTAATCAAAGCTACATCACTAGTCAGTGTTATTGCTATGGGTGATCTGTTGTACTCTGTGCAAGCCGTGTATAACCGAACGTTTGAAATCATACCTATGCTGATGGTCGCAGTCGCCTGGTACCTGTTTATCACGTCGATACTGAATGTTTTCCAACGCTATATTGAGCGTTACTACGCCCGAGGAGAGCATGGTTTAAATGTATCCAATCCAGCGAATGAAGCGGTTGAGCATTCTACTACCGTTGGATTTGAGGTGAAATGATGAGCAATTTGTCCAGCGGCAAAAACAAGTCGAAGCACGAGCGCCAATTGGTTGTTACAGCTAGAAATGTTTGCAAGAGCTTTGGTGCCCACCAAGTTTTGAAAGGGATTGATTTGGATGTTCGCGAGGGTGAAGTGGTCGTAATTCTTGGTCCTTCAGGATCCGGGAAATCGACATTTCTTCGTTGTATAAATCACCTCGAAAAAATGGACTCTGGCTCTATCCTTGTTGGTGATGAACAAGTTGGCTACACGGTCAAACGAGGTCTCTTGCGTAAGGCGTCATCTGCCGCAGTAGCTAAGCAACGCAGCAAAATTGGTATGGTTTTCCAGCAATTTAACCTGTACCCGCACCTGACGATTCTGGAGAATATTTTCGAAGCGCCTGTCGGGGTGCATAAACAAAATTTCAAACAATCAAAGGCTGAAGCAGAAACTCTATTGAAAAGTGTCGGATTGTTTGAAAAAGCGAATTCCTATCCAAAGCAACTCTCGGGCGGGCAGCAACAGCGCGTTGCAATTGCCAGAGCACTTGCTATAAAGCCGAAATTAATGCTTTTTGATGAGCCTACATCAGCACTGGATCCGGAGCTGGTAGGAGAAGTCCTCGCTACTATGCGCTCCTTGGCGGATCAGGGGCTGACAATGATAGTTGTTACCCACGAAATTTCATTTGCTAAGGAAGCTGCTGATCGAGTGGTGTTCATGGATCAAGGTGTAGTGGTTGAGGCTGGTACTCCTGAGGAGGTAATTGGTAATCCTCAGCACCCTCGAACGCAGATGTTCTTAAGTCGTTTCACCTGATTGAACAATACACGGATGTAATCGTGTTATGTCGGTGGTTCGAGAGGGAGGAACGAGGCGCGATACCAAGTGCAGCGCAGTATGAGGCTCCCCCGCATATCAGGAAAAAGTGAATTCCGACATTCGCTTTGCGCTGTCAAATACTGACTGTTTAGTTTGTAAGATGATCTTGTTCTCAATAGTTTAGTTACTAGGATGTCCAGGTGTGGCTGCCATAGAGCGGCCGGCCAACAGCTGCGCGCTTTACTACTGCCCATACTGTTTCTAAATCGCCGTATATCTAGAGCGATATACTTTAGGAGTGGCAATGAAAAATTTCAATAAGTTGGCATTGGTGTCCTCGATTGTGATGATGGCGGGGAGCCAGACTACATTTGCAAGTGATCAGTCCGATTCAAAGGGCTTTGTCGAGGATTCCAAATTCACCATCAATGCTCGCAATTTTTATATGAACCGTGACAACCGTGCTGCTGGCGCGACACGAAGTTACGGTGAGGAGTGGGCTCAGGGTTTCACTGGCATACTCGAATCCGGTTTCACCCAAGGAACTGTCGGCTTCGGCGTTGGAATAATAGGGATGTATGGGCAGAAACTCGATACCGGTGATGGCCGGTACGGCGGTGGCACAAGTCTGCTTGAATATGATTCACATGGAGCAAAGGATAATTACTCCAAAGGCGGAGGTGTTTTCAAAGTCCGCATTTCAAACACCGTGTTTAAATATGGTACTCAAACCAGCACCATTCCTGTCTTGTATACCAATGATGGCCGTCTGCTGCCCCAGACCTTGGACGGGTTCTCGTTGAGTAGTAAAGAGATCAAGAACCTGCGAGTAGACGCAGGCCATTTTACCAGTCTGACCGGGCTAAACCAGAGCACCCGCGATAGCGTGGGCATGACAGCTGTTGATTACATTGGTGGTGTTTATAACTTCAAGGAGTCAGTGCCTGGTCTGACAAGTAGCTTGTACTACGCAAAAACTGAAGAGTATTGGCGGAAATACTATGTTAACGTCAACTACCTCTATCCGGTTACTGCTGGGCAAACGGTGAACATCGCTTTCAACGGTTATGGTACTAAAAGTATTGAAGAAGCTAGAGCTGGCGATCTTGATAACAAAATTTGGAGTGCGCTCGTTACCTATACCATCGGTGCTCATGGCTTCTCTTTGGGGTATCAGAAAGTTACTGGGACTGGTGATTATAAATATGGACCGGATGGTGGCTCCACTTATTCATTCGACAATGGCGTGACCTATTCGGATTTCGACTATGAAAACGAAAAATCTGTGCAGGCCCGATATGATCTGAATCTGGCGCCGTACGGGATTCCAGGGCTCACCTTCATGGCTCGTTATGTCAAAGGGTACGATTTCAAAGATAGCGTCGGTGGCGATATCGATGGTAAGGCTTGGGAGCGCGACATGGATATTCGATATGTCGTGCAAAGTGGTCCAGTCAAGAACCTATCAGTTGCGTTGCGCCAAGCCAGTTATCGAAGTGGTGATCGTGGCGGCCAGTTGGATGACTTTCGCATCATCACCAACTATCCGATCAATATATTTTAAGTCTACTATGCGCGCTGTGATACCTACGATCGCTACTGGTTGATGTAGTTTTACACCGCGTGCGTATCTGGCTGTCCTGGCTAGCGATTGTTGATGATTCTGGCTAGGTTGCTTCACGAGTTAATGTCGATTTTTCTTTGTTGCGCTTTTTTAGTAGGCATGCGCATGCATGCCTACCTCCAGCTACAATAATTTAGAGGATGAGTTATGAGCCCGTCCGCTGCGCCATACATAGCTTTGAGGGACTGAACCTGCGAGGTGAAACTAAAAAAGCGACTTTGGGTCGCTTTTTTTGTATCCGGAGAGTTGTCCTCATTATGTTCACTTTACAGAGGAAATAACTACTGGTGATACAGCGGCAGTTTCCTCACTTGCTCGTTCTATCAAGGTTGAGTGGATCCCTGAAAGGGGGCGACAGACTACGCGTTGCTGGACTGTCGCGTGGCGACAAGCTAACAATATCCTACGATACCGGAAGGTCCTCGATGTTTGGCCTCGTACTGTAGCTTCGCAGTTGCTCAACCAGCGATGAGCCTTCCCATGTTCAGGGCTTGGCTGGAGTGCCGCGCGCATGGGTGAGATTTGGCGACAGTCGCTACTTCCGTCGCGATGCAGCACGCCATGGATTACGCGGGTTGTCCCGCTGTCGCCAACCTATCCACGCTTAGCGTATTGGGAAGACGTTTCGTTCCTTGGTTTGGTTGATCGCAGACGCCGATAGACTGCCGATTGCTGCCTTCTGGATGTACTCGCTCCACCACGCCATCATCGGGCGCCGGCGGTCGATGTAATCCGCTCGGTTGTAAGCGCTCCGAACTTCATCCTTGTCGACATGCGCTAACGCGACCTCAACCAGCTCCGGGTCCCAGCCATGCTCATTCAGGATGGTGCTCGCCATCGAGCGCAAGCCGTGGCTGACGAGACGGTCCTGAAAGCCCATGCGTTTCAACGCCATGTTGGCGGTCTGGCTATTGGCGTGGGTGCGCGGGTTCCTGTCTGAAGGGAATACGTATTCCCTGTTCCCGCTGTGGTGCTTGAGTGTCTCCAGCAACGAGAGTGCCTGGTCGGTTAGCGGGATTGTGTGCGGCCGACGCTTTTTCATGCGCTCTGGGGGAATGGTCCAAATGCGCTTGTCGAAGTCGATGTCTGCCCATCGGGTGGTCGCCGCCTCGGCAGGACGAGTCATCGTGTGCAGTTGCCATTCGATCAGGCAGCGAGTTGTGCGCTTGATGCTGGCGTTCGCGATTTCCATCATGAGCTCGGGCAGCTCCTCGGGTGGTAGCGCGGCCATGTTCTCTTTCTTGGGCTTTTTGAACACTGCCCGAATTCCATTGAGGGGGTTCGCGAATATCAGCCCGGAGTTGACCCCGTAGGTCATGATCTCGTTGAGCCGTTGGCTCAATCGCTTCACCGTTTCGAGACTGCCTTTGGCCTCAATTGGACGGAGGATCTTGATAACCATCGGAGCAGTGATTTGCGAGAGCGGCGTCGTTTTCATGCTGGGGAAAACATGAAGAGTTAGCGAACGCCAGATGTCTTCGGCGTAGGCCTTGGTTACGGAGTCTTTCTTCAACTCGAACCAGGCCGTGGCCACCTTCTCGAACGTGTGTTCAGTTTTAGCGAGCTTGGCTTGCCGTAGCTCATCGCGTTGGGTTTTGGGATCAATGCCCAGAGCGAGCAACTCACGTGCCTCTACGGCTTTCTTTCGGGCGTTGGCTAACGAGAGGTCTGGGTATGGACCGAGTGCCATATTGATACGGCTTCTGGTTAACGGCTCGCGGTAATTAAAATTCCACATCATCGAGCCGCTGGCGCGTACTCGAAGCTGCAAGCCATCGCCGTCGCTGAGGACGAAGTCTTTACCAGTTGCCTTAACTGCCTTGAGCTGGCGATCAGAGAGGCGGGTTGCGTTAGTAGGCATGGGGGCTACCTCCAGCACCGTTTTGGTATCCTGAAAATAGCACCTGGTAGCCCGGGATACCACCTGGGATACCAAAGTGCCTGGAACTCAGAAAACTTCCAAAGCCCACAATAGCCCTGAAATCCCCGTATTTGCTGGATTTCAGGCACAAAAAAAGACGTCCTTGGACGTCTTTAGATGTAAAAGTGGTGGAGCCGGGGGGATTTGAACCCCCGTCCGCCAGTACTCCGCTGTCGGTACTACATGCGTAGCCGTTTCTATTAAGTTAACCCTCAGCGACCCGAAGGGCAGGGTGCTTTGGGCGAGTTGTGTAAGTTTTAGCCGCTTCGTCCACAACGTACTGCACGGCGATTCTGTTCTATATGACAATCACTTTGGGTTTACAGACATCCCCTGGTGATTGCTGGACCCGAAGGTACCAGAAGCTCAGGTCTAAGGCTGCTTACGCAGCGATAGCGAATTCCTGGCCGTAGTTTTCGTCATTGGCAACTATAAGTAGTTGCAACAGTGGATTTACGAGTTCTGTTACCAACTCGGCATGCACCTAAAGTTTCGCGACCGGCGTCGAATCCTAAACGGCCCCGTGCTTGTAACTCGTTGTTTCATAGTGAGTGACAAGCCTGTGCAGTGTACGCCAAACGGTCACGGAAGGCCAACCCGAAGGTTGACCCTCTCGTTTACTGGCCGCCTTTGTCGAGGTTCTGCAGGTCTTGCAGGGCCTTGGAGGTGATTTCGATGCACTTCTTGTCATCACCAGCGGCGTGGGCGGCCTTGGCTTGGGAGACGGCTGTGTCGATTTCGCCGCTTTTGCCACTGGTGTCAGTGGCGAGCAGCGCTTTACCGTTGTTGATTTTGTCCAGGTTGATCTTGCACAGGTCGGGCTCGCCAGCAGCGAAAGCAGGGGAGGCCAACATCGCAGCGGTAATGAACAAGCCAGCAAGAGCGGAACGCTTCATAGGGTATCTCCTTGCGCAAAAAAGGCTCGACGCTGCTGGCGTTCATGGGCTGCCAGCGACATCACTGATGGGCCTCGTGCGTCGAGGCCTATGCAGATGACTACGCCAGCGCGCAGGGGTTCTGTTTTTTTTGCGGGATCAATGGGCGCGGGCCTGGGTCACGCGATCCACGAGGTACACCAATCCGTGATAGTCGATGCCGCCATGCTGGCTCAGGCCGATCTCGCAGGTGCGGCTGGTGGAGATGCCTTCACTGCAGTACTGCACTGCATCCTTGAGGGAGCGCAGCGAGTGGGCGTTGAGTTCCGGCGTGGTGAAACCTTTGTCGCCGGCAAACCCGCAGCAGTGAATGCCTTCCGGGATCACCACGGTCTTGGCACAACGGCGGGCCAGGTCGATCAGCGCCTGGCTTTCTCCCAGGTGTTGGGTGCTGCAGGTGACGTGTACGGCGATCGGCGCCTCCTGCGGTGTGAAGTCGAGACGGTCCATCAGGTGCGTGCGGATGAAACGTACGGGGTCGTAAAGGTCCAGGCGCGTTTCGCCAAGGTCTTGCACCAGGCGCAGGGTGCAGGGGCTGGTGTCGCAATAGATCGGGTCCAGGCCGCCGCGGCTGGCATGGAGCAGGGCGCCGATCAGTTCCTGGCGTTTGTGTTCTGCCTGTTCGGCGTAGCCTTTGGAAGCGAAAGGCTGGCCGCAGCACAGGTTGTCCTGGTTGTCGGGAAACACGACCTGGTAACCGGCTTTTTCCAGCAGGCCCTGGGTTTTTTCGTACAACGACATCTGCTCTTTATCACCGGCCGCCGGGCCCATGGCGCGTGAGACGCAGGCCGCTAGGTAGACCACCCGTGGCCGCTCATCCGTCACCGCCGGGCTGAAGCGAATGGCTTTTTCCGGTTGTGGCATGGCGTTGGTCCACTGCGGAATCTGCCCCTTGGACAACTTGGTCATGGTGGCCGACAGCTTCGCCAGGCGAGGCGCTCCCAGCAGCATGCGTGCACCATTGGCTACATGCAGGGTAAAGCGTGCACCTTGCAGTGCCGTGGCGAAATGGGTGGCCAGCCATTCGGCGGTTTTCGTACGGTCGGCGTCACGGCTTCGCAGTTTTTTCACCAGGTCGCCGGTATTGATTCCTACCGGACAGCGTTGGGCGCATAGGCCGGTGGCGGCGCACGTGTCGATGCCCTGGTAGTGGTAGGCCGCCTCCAATTCGGTGGTGTCGACGCCGGCGCGTTTTTTCGCCTGTATATCTCGCCAGATCACGATGCGCTGGCGCGGGCTCAACGTCAGGCCTTTCGATGGGCACACCGGTTCACAGAAACCGCACTCAATGCACTTATCCACAAGCTCGTCGGCCGCAGGCAGCGGCTTGAGGTGCTTGAGGTGAATCTGCGGGTCTTGGCTGAGCACCACGTCCGGGTTGAGGATGCCGTTGGGGTCGAGCAGGCGTTTGAGTTGCCACATCAATTGATAGGCGTCGCTGCCCCATTCCAGCTCCACGAAGGGTGCCATATTGCGGCCGGTACCGTGTTCGGCTTTCAGCGAACCGCCGAACTCCACGGCCACCAATTGCGCGACGTCATCCATGAACGCTTGATAGCGTGTGACTTCATCCGCGCTGTTGAAGCCTTGGGTGAACACAAAGTGCAGATTGCCTTCCAGGGCATGTCCGAAAAGGATGGCTTCGTCGTAGTGATGCTTGTCGAACAGTTCGATCAAACGGTTCACGCCAATGGCCAGTTGCTCGACCGGGAAGGTGACGTCTTCGATGATCACCGTGGTGCCGGTTTTGCGTACGGCTCCTACGGCGGGGAAGGTGTCCTTGCGGATGGCCCACAGGCGGGCGTTTTCCACAGGGTCTTCGGTGAAGTCGACCTGTTTCTCCACCGGGAAACCGGCCAGCGACGCCATGATCAGCGCCAATTGTTCATGCAGCAATGACGGCGATGCGGCGCGGGATTCAATCAGCAGGGCGCAGGCACTTTCTGACAAGTGCTGTACGAATGCGGGCATGCCCGGTTTGTTCTGCACCGAGCGCATGCTGCGTCGGTCCAGCAGCTCGACGGCCGACACCGGTTGGGTCTTCAGGACGGTGACTGCGTTGCAGCAGGTCTCCACATCCGGAAACACGATCAACGCCGACGCCTTGTTCGGGTGGTCGATCACGGTGTCGTAGGTGACTGCGCTGATAAACCCTAGGGTTCCCTCGGAGCCCACCAATAAATGGCTGAGGATATCCAGTGGTTCATCAAAATCCACCAGGGCGTTGAGTGACAGGCCGGTGGTATTTTTCAGACGGTATTTGTGGCGGATTTTTGCTGCCAATTCAGCGTTTGCCCGCGTTTCACGGCCGAGTGTGGCCAGGCGCTCGAGCAGTGCGCCGTGCTGTTCACGAAACGCCGTAACGCTGCTTGCGTCTTCTGTATCGAGGCGGCTGCCATCGGCCAGGACCAGACGAATTCCGGCCAGGGTGTGATAGGTGTTCTGCGCCGTACCGCAGCACATGCCACTGGCGTTGTTGGCGACGATTCCGCCGATCTTGCAGGCATTGATCGACGCCGGGTCTGGGCCGATCTTGCGCCCGAATGGCGCCAGCCAGGCGTTGGCCTGTGCGCCGATGACGCCGGGTTGCAGGCGGATCTGAGTGCCTTGCCCACGAATCTCACGGCCGTTCCAATTGTCCCCCAGTACGATCAGTACCGAGTCGCTTATCGCTTGTCCGGACAGGCTGGTGCCGGCTGCGCGGAAGGTTACCGGCACACGTTCACGCTGGGCCAGTTGCAGCAGCGCCACCACTTCGTCTTCCGATTCGACGCGGATCACCAGTTGTGGGATCAATCGGTAAAAACTGGCGTCGGTGCCGAATGCGAGGGTGGAAAGTGGATCGTCGAAACGTCGATCTTGTGGGATCAGCTGTGCGACGTCAGCAAGGAAAGCGGCAGGCAGACTCATTGGTCCTCCAGGATCAGCACCCCCTGGGCGCCGTATTGACACGATTGCGCAAAGCCGACGCCGAAGTTATAGCCCGGCGTCGCTTATGACCCTATTGCTACGGCTTTAGTGCACCAGCATGCCGGTAAACCAGTAAGCCTGGGCCAGGGTGATCAGCCCGACGATCGTGGCGAAGAACAGGCTGTGCTTGAGGGTGAAGCGGAACAGGTCGGATTCTTTACCCACCAGTCCGGTAGCGGCGCAGGCCACGGCGATCGATTGCGGCGAAATCATTTTGCCGGTCACGCCGCCGCTGGTGTTGGCAGCGACCAGAAGCGTGTCGTTGACGCCGATCTGGTGCGCCGTGGTGGCTTGCAACGAGCTGAACAGGGCGTTGGACGATGTGTCGGAGCCTGTCAGGAAAACCCCCAGCCAGCCTAGGAAAGGCGAGAAGAACGGGAAGGCTGCGCCGGTGCCGGCCAATACCAGCGCCATGGTCGAAGACATGCCGGAGTAATTGGTGACAAAGGCGAAGGCCAGCACCATGCCGATAGACAGGATCGGCCAACGCAACTCGTAGAACGTCTCTTTTAAAGTGGTAAGACCAATCTTGATGTTGATCTTCAGAACCAGCATCGAGATCAGTGCGGAGAAGAAAATCGCGGTACCGGTCGCTGAAATCGGGTCCAGCTTGAATATCGCTGGGATCGCAGTCGGGTTGGTCACGATGGGTGCGACCTTGACCACCATTTGATCCAGGTGCGGGATCGCGAAGTTGAATACCCAGCTGTACATCGAACCGCCTGCGGCGAACATCGCCTTGAACGGTTTGAGGGTCCAGATGGTGACCAGCACGGTGAGGATCAGGAAAGGTGACCAGGCCTTGAAGATCTGCCCCAGGCTGTAAGGTGAGGCGACGGTGCTGCGCGGCAGGCCGAAGCCGCCGGCGCTGGCGGTAATCGCTGCGTCGGAAGTGGCGCCGGCAATCTGCGCGCCCGCAGTGCGTTTGGGTTGCCAGACTTTCAGGAACAGGGTCAGAGAGATCAGGCTGGCCAGGGCCGAGGTGATGTCCGGCAGTTCCGGGCCGATGAAGTTGGACGTGAAGTACTGCGTAATGGCAAAGCTCAGGCCCGCGACCAGCGCAGCTGGCCAGGTTTCGCGAACGCCGCGCAGGCCATCCATCATGAAGACCAGCCAGAACGGCACGAACAGCGACAGCAGCGGCAGTTGGCGGCCAGTCATGGCGCCGATCTTGAATGCATCGATTCCGGTCACTTGCCCGGCAACGATGATCGGAATTCCCAGGGCGCCAAAGGCGACGGGTGCGGTGTTGGCAATCAGGCACAGGCCGGCCGCGTACAGAGGGTTGAAGCCCAGGCCTACCAGCAGTGCGGCGGTAATCGCCACGGGGGCGCCGAAACCGGCAGCACCTTCCAGGAATGCGCCGAAGCAGAAGCCGATCAACAGCACCTGCAGACGCTGGTCATCGGTGATCGACAGGACAGAGCTGCGGATGATCTCGAATTGGCCGCTCTTGACGGTGAGTTTGTAGAGAAACACCGCCGCGACAATGATCCAGGCAATAGGCCACAGGCCATAGGCAAAACCGTAACCGGCGGCGGCCAGCGCCATGTCCACTGGCATGTGGAAGGCAAAGATCGCTACCAGTATCGACAACGCCAGCGTGATGCTGCCGGCCACGTGGCCTTTGAGGCGAAACACGGCCAGAGCCAGGAAGAAGAACACGATCGGAATAACGGCGGCCAGTGCGGACAGGCCGAGGCTGCCGAGCGGGCTGTAGAGCTGTTGCCAGGTTTGCATATGGGGTGGCCCCTAATTGTTGTTGGTCAGGCACTTCATAGTCGATTTGGATAATTGGTAATACCAATTTACAATCGCCGGAGGCTAGGTTAAAAGTCTTCGGGGTATGTGTCAATTTGCCGCTTGCGAAACTTTGGTCGTAGCCCGGCAGGCGAGGTGGTTTGATCGGGTGAATCGAAGCGGTTCTGATAGGTGCTGGAAGGGCGGCGATAGGCCAGAATAGAGGGCCCGGCGAGTGGTCGGGATGGTGGAGAGTGAGTTATGGGGTTTGATCAGGTGCGTCAGCGCCGTTTGTCTGACGATATTGTCGAGCAGCTTGAGGGGATGATCCTTGAGGGCACGTTGAAGTCGGGTGAACGCTTGCCGGCCGAGCGCGCTTTGGCTGAACAGTTTGGTGTGTCGCGTCCGTCGTTGCGGGAGGCGATTCAGAAGCTGGCGGCCAAGGGCTTGTTGGTGAGCCGTCAGGGAGGGGGCAATTATGTTGCCGAGTCACTGGGCTCGACGTTCAGCGATCCGCTGCTGCATCTGCTGGAAAACAATCCTGAGGCCCAGCGTGACCTGCTGGAGTTTCGCCAGACCCTTGAAGCGTCCTGTGCTTATTACGCAGCATTGCGAGCGACTGAGGTCGACCGTGAGCGGCTGACCGCTGCATTCGAGACGTTGCAGGATTGCTATGCCCGCGTTGATGACGTGAGCCGGGTCGAGGAGGGGGCTGCGGATGCACAGTTTCACCTGGCCATTGCGGAGGCCAGCCATAACGCGGTGTTGCTGCACACCATTCGCGGCTTGTTCGACCTGCTCAAGCGTAACGTGGTGACCAATATTGGCGGCATGTATCAGCAACGTACGGAGACGCGCGACATGCTGATCAGTCAGCACCGAGAGCTGTACATGGCGATTATCGAGGGCCGGGCAGAACACGCGCGAGAAGTCTCGACACGTCACCTGGAGTACGTGCAGGAAGTGTTGGAGGAAGTACGTCAGGAGGTTCAGCGCGTGGCGCGGGCGGAGCGGCGCAAGGGGATGTAGCCGGGGGAAGTCCCGAGGCTACATCGTTACAAGGATTATTCTTCCTTGCCTTTGTTGCGCACCGCGCGATGCAGTTCGCGGTTGGAATCGCGTTCGCGCTCAGTATCACGCTTATCGTATTCCTTCTTGCCCTTGCCCAGTGCGATCTCGCACTTGACCAGGTGCTTGCTCCAATACCAGGACAGGCAGACACAGGCATAGCCTTTCTGCTGTACGGCTGCGGCGAGCTTTTCCAGTTCGCGGGCATTGAGCAATAGTTTGCGCGTGCGCACCGGGTCGGCAATCACGTGGGTGCTCGCGGTTGTCAGCGGGGTGATATGACTGCCAAGCAGCCATGCCTCGCCATCCTTGAGCAATACGTAGCTGTCGACCAGTTGCAACTTGCTGGCACGCAGACTCTTTACTTCCCAGCCGGCCAGGACCAGACCAGCCTCGAACCGATGTTCGATGAAGTAATCGTGTCGCGCTTTTTTATTTTGCGCGATGGTCCCTGTGGGGTGTTTCTTTTGTTTAGCCATAGGGGCGGCATTATAGGGAGTTGCGAGCGTGTCGGCTACGGTCAACCTGCGTGCTTGAGCGTGTTGGTCGAATCCCGGACAATACCGGCAGTTCTTTGGTTTTTTTCTTTCGCGGATCGGACTGTTGTTTCGCGATGTTTGCCGCTCAGCTGTGGAAATCACGCACACATGACGACGCATATTCAACGTTCGGCCCTGCTGCCCTATCCGGCGCAGGCGCTCTATGACCTGGTCAACGACGTGGCGCGTTACCCGGAATTCCTGCCTTGGTGCTCAACTGCCGAGGTGCTGGAAAGCAGTGATGAACATATGGTTGCCAGTGTTGGGGTGGCGAAAGGCGGGCTCAGTCAGCACTTTGTTACGCGGAATGCGCTGGTGCCGGGCAAGTCCATTGAAATGAATTTGCAGGAAGGGCCGTTTACCCAGCTGCATGGTGTATGGGTTTTCAAGGCGCTTACCGACAAAGCCTGCAAGATCAGCCTGGATTTGTCGTTTGATTACGCTGGGCCGATTGTGCGGGCCACATTGGGGCCGTTGTTCAATCAGGCGGCCAATACCCTGGTGGATGCATTCTGTCAGCGAGCCAAGCAATTGCATGGTTGAGGTCGAGGTGGTTTATGCCGCCGAGGATCGCCAGGTTCTGCTGGCGCTGACGGTGGCTTCGGGAACCAGTCTGCGTGCAGCCGTGCAATTGTCAGGGATGGCTATGCAGTTTCCTGAGCTGGATCTGGCTGCTTGCCCCTTGGGGGTATTCGGTAAGGTCGTCACGGATGCGGAGGTGCGCCCCGCACAATCGGGCGATCGCATTGAAATCTATCGGCCCTTGCTTGTGGACCCTAAAGAAGTGCGCAGGCTGCGTGCTGCCAAGGCGGCGTTGGCGAAGCGGCAGCATCCATAGGCTGGCTGAATGACAGGCAGCAAAAAGCCCGGCATGCCGGGCTTTTTATATGCGCCGCAATGTTACTGCGGGCTGGTGTCCAGAGGCTGAGGCGTCGGGACGGGGACCGTTTCGACCCCGTCGACGTCTTTCTGGATCTTGTCGAGCAAGGAGCCTGGCTTGGCCGGTACTTCGGACTTCGGCTTCTCGCTTTCCTGCACAGGTGCAGTCACGTTTGTGCCGTTATCGTTGCCGAGCAGCGCTTGATCACGGCTTACGCCTGGCATGAAGTCACCCGACAGGCTGACAAGCTGGTCATTGCCATTGAAAATGACGCTGACACGCTCCTGTTGGCGTTCACCGCCACCAGGCTGCAGGCTGTAGAGATAATCCCAGCGATCGGCGTGGAAAGTGTCGGTCAGCAGGGGGTTGCCCATGATAAACCGTACTTGCCGTCGGGTCATTCCCGGGCGTAACTGGTCTATCATGTCCTGCGTGACGACATTGCCCTGCTGGATGTCGATTTTGTAAACCCCGGGGAATGAACAACCGGCGAGTGCGAGCAGTCCCACAAAGGTGAAACTGGTTAGCAAGAGCTTGGTGTTTTGCATCGGTGGGCGACTTCCACTATCTTGGCTGGGACAACGTAAACGCCGATCATACCCGTATTAAGAGAAGCTGCGAAGCAGCATCCGCGAGAAAGCTAACCATGGTTGAAAATAGCGAACTACGCAAAGCCGGTCTTAAAGTGACTCTGCCACGAGTCAAGATTCTACAAATGCTCGATTCTGCTGAGCAGCGCCACATGAGTGCCGAGGATGTTTACAAGGCGCTGATGGAGTCTAACGAGGACGTCGGCCTGGCCACGGTTTACCGTGTACTGACCCAGTTTGAAGCCGCAGGGCTGGTGGTTCGTCATAATTTCGACGGCGGTCATGCTGTGTTCGAATTGGCTGACGGTGGTCATCACGACCACATGGTTGACCTGGATACCAATGAGGTTATCGAGTTCACCAGCCCGGCAATCGAAAAGCTCCAGCACGAAATTGCTGAGGAGCATGGTTTCGATTTGGTCGACCACAATCTTGTGTTGTACATCCGTAAGAAAAAGTAAAAAGCGACGCAGAATTGCTCTGCGAAACGATCGAAGGCGACCCTAGGGTCGCCTTCGTGCTTTCTATAATAAGGAAAAGCTCGGCTCAGGCCTTGGTGGCTACGACCATTTTCTTCGCGTGTGCCAAAGACTCTTTGGTCAGGTCGATCCCGCCGAGCATCCGTGCCACTTCTTCCACGCGCTCCGACTTGTTCAGTTTGGATACTGCCGTGTGTGTCGCTTCGCTGCCTCTGACCTTGTGCACAAACAAGTGTTGATGCCCTTGGGCCGCGACTTGCGGCAAGTGAGTGACGGTCAGCACCTGGCCGCGATCCCCCAGGCGGCGCAGTAACTGACCCACAATTTCCGCCGTGGGGCCACCGATACCTACGTCTACTTCATCGAACACCAGTGTCGGTACCCGTGAGGTTTGCGCGGTAATCACTTGGATCGCCAGGCTGATTCGCGAGAGCTCGCCACCAGACGCCACTTTTGCCAGTGCCTTGAGCGGTTGCCCCGGGTTGGCGCTGACCAGTAGTTCTACCTGCTCCAGGCCGTAGGGCTGCAGCTCATTGCTGGCGTTGGTGCGCAACTCGATGGTAAAGCGCCCGCCCGGCATGCCCAGGCGCTGAATTTCCTGCTCGACGGCGCCAGCGAGGCTGGTCGCAGCCTGTTTGCGCAGATCGCTCAGTTCGCGGGCTTTCTCCTGATAGTGGCGGGCAAAAGAGCCGAGCTCTTCGCCCAGTCGCTCAATGGATTCGTCATTCGCGTTCAGGGTCTCGATTTCATCCAGCAGTTTCTGCTGCATGGTTGCCACTTCGGTGGGCTGGATTCGATGTTTGCGCGCCAGCGTATAGATGGTGTCCAGGCGCTCTTCTATTTCCTGCAGTCGCGCCGGGTCGGCGTCGAAATGATCGAGAAAGCGATTGAGTTCGCCGACGGCTTCTTCTACCTGGATTTGCGCACTGGTCAGCAGGGTGGTGGCTTCACTCAGCGAGCCCGAAGCGCTGTTAACGCTGGACAGTCGGTTGAGGCTGGCGGTGAGTGCGTTGAGCACATTGCCGGAATCGCTCTCGCTGCATTGCTCCACCACCTGGCGGCAGATAGACAGCAGGGTTTCGGCGTTGGTGAGGTTCTTGTGTTCCTGTTCCAGTTGTTCCAGCTCGGTTTCGCCCAGACCCAGGCTTTCCAGCTCTTCAAGCTGATAGCTGAGCAATTGATGGCGAGCGCGTTGCTCGTCACCGGAATTGGACAGTCGCTCCAGCTCCTGTCGGGTCTGGCGCCAGCGCTGGGCAGCCAGTTGTACCTGCCGGGCAAGGTCGGTGGCGCCAGCGTACTCGTCAAGCAGGCGGCGATGGGTGTCGGTTTTGAGCAGGGATTGGTGTTCATGCTGGCTATGGATGTCAATCAGCAGTTCACCCAGGGCCTTCAGGTCGCCAAGGGGGCAGGGGGTTCCATTGATGTAGCCGCGCGAGCGCCCCTCGGCGGTGATGACTCGGCGCAGGATGCACGGGCCGTCGTTATTAAGGTCGCGCTCGACCAGCCAGGCTTCGGCTTCGGGGATGTCCGCGAGGTCGAAGGTGGCCAGAATGTCGGCCTTGTCCGCGCCCGGGCGCACCACGCCACTGTCGGCGCGGTCGCCCAGGGTCAGGCCCAGGGCGTCGAGCATGATCGACTTGCCGGCGCCGGTTTCGCCTGTGATTACGCTCATCCCGCGATCCAGTTCGAGATCCAGATGTTCAACGATGGCGTAGTTGTGTACAGACAGGTGCACGAGCATGACGGCCGCTCCCAGGCTTTAGGTCTGGTTATTTATACAGTGTTTTGTTCTGGGCTGACAATCCTGATGCTTAGCTCAATTTGCTCGGTCGTTCAGCTTTTTTAGTGCAAAGGAGAATGATCGGGCCGAAGTTGATCTGGGGCAGGCGAAAGACTTTTGGTAGAGCCTGCACCCTTGAACCTGGAAATTGTGGCCCCATATACCGGAACAGAAGCGCGAGTTGAGTTCGCGCATGATTTTGAAAGGAGAAATCTATGGCTGACGAACAGACGCAGGATACGCAAACTCCGGACGCCAATTCGGCTGTCGGTGATGAACTGGCAACTCGTGTGCAAGTGCTCGAAGAGCAGTTGGCCGCTGCGCAGGATCAGTCTTTGCGTGTTGCCGCCGATCTGCAGAACGTCCGCCGCCGTGCCGAGCAGGACGTAGAAAAAGCTCACAAGTTCGGGCTGGAGAAGTTCGCGGGCGACCTGCTGCCAATTATTGACAGCCTGGAGCGTGGCCTCGAGTTGTCCAACCCGGATGACGAAAACATCCGCCCGATGCGCGAAGGGATCGAACTGACCCTGAAAATGTTTCAGGACACCCTGAAGCGTTATCAGCTGGAAGCCATTGATCCGCAAGGCGGCGAACCGTTCAGCGCTGAGCTTCACCAGGCCATGGCCATGCAAGAAAGCCACGACCTCGAGCCCAATAGTGTGTTGAAAGTGTTCCAGAAGGGCTATCAGCTCAACGGTCGCCTGTTGCGCCCTGCAATGGTGGTGGTGAGCAAGGCTCCTGCACCCGTTGCACCTTCTATTGATGAGCAGGCTTGAAATCCGCCGCAAGGCCCCCATTTATAAGTCAAGCGTTTAAGTGCTACCGCAGTTAGCCACCACTGCTGCGGCAACCAAATTCAAGTTTCGGGAGAGTAAATCATGGGCAAAATTATCGGTATTGACCTGGGGACCACCAACTCCTGCGTCTCCGTGTTGGAAAACGGCGTTGCAAAAGTAATCGAAAACGCCGAAGGCGCGCGTACCACGCCGTCGATCATCGCTTACGCCAACGATGGTGAAATCCTCGTTGGCCAGTCGGCCAAGCGCCAGGCTGTGACCAACCCGCATAACACCCTGTACGCGGTGAAGCGCCTGATCGGTCGTAAGTTCGACGAAGAAGTCGTACAAAAAGACATCAAAATGGTCCCTTACAAGATCGCCAAGGCTGACAACGGTGACGCCTGGGTTGAAGTAAATGGCCAGAAAATGTCGCCACCGCAAATCTCGGCTGAAATCTTGAAGAAGATGAAGAAGACTGCCGAAGATTACCTGGGTGAGACAGTGACTGAGGCGGTGATCACCGTTCCAGCCTATTTCAACGACAGCCAGCGCCAGGCGACCAAAGACGCCGGCCGCATCGCGGGCCTGGATGTAAAACGTATCATCAACGAACCGACCGCAGCTGCTCTGGCTTACGGTATGGACAAGGCCAAGGGCGATCACACCGTGATCGTTTATGACCTGGGTGGCGGTACGTTCGACGTTTCCGTGATCGAGATCGCTGAAGTAGACGGCGAGCACCAGTTCGAAGTGTTGGCCACCAACGGCGACACCTTCCTGGGTGGTGAGGACTTTGACATTCGTCTGATCGACTACCTCGTTGACGAATTCAAGAAAGAAAGCGGCATGAACCTCAAGGGTGACCCGCTGGCGATGCAGCGCCTGAAAGAGGCTGCTGAAAAAGCCAAGATCGAGCTGTCTTCTGCTCAGTCGACCGACGTTAACCTGCCGTACATCACCGCAGACGCCACCGGTCCTAAGCACTTGAACGTGAAGATTTCTCGCGCCAAGTTGGAAGCGCTGGTCGAAGACCTGGTTCAACGCACTATCGAGCCATGCCGCATTGCGCTGAAAGACTCCGGTATTGATGTTGGTGCGATCAACGACGTGATCCTGGTAGGCGGTCAGACCCGTATGCCACTGGTTCAGAAGTTGGTTACCGAGTTCTTCGGCAAAGAAGCACGTAAAGATGTGAACCCGGACGAAGCGGTTGCCATGGGTGCTGCCATCCAGGGCGCGGTATTGGCCGGTGACGTGAAAGACGTGTTGCTGCTGGACGTAAGCCCGCTGACCCTGGGTATCGAAACCATGGGTGGCGTGATGACTGCGCTGATCGAGAAAAACACCACGATTCCTACCAAGAAATCCCAGGTGTTCTCGACGGCTGATGACAACCAGGGTGCTGTGACCATTCACGTGCTGCAAGGTGAGCGTAAGCAGGCTGCTCAGAACAAGTCCCTGGGCAAGTTCGACCTGGCTGAGATTCCACCAGCACCACGTGGCGTGCCACAGATCGAAGTGACCTTCGACATCGACGCCAACGGCATTCTGCACGTAGGTGCGAAAGACAAGGCTACCGGCAAAGAGCAGAAGATCACCATCAAGGCCAACTCCGGTCTTTCTGATGAAGAAATTCAACAGATGATCCGTGATGCTGAAACCAATGCTGAAGCTGACAAGAAGTTCGAAGAGTTGGCAGGTGCCCGTAACCAGGGCGACGCACTGGTTCACTCGACACGCAAAATGATCGCTGATGCTGGCGAGAAAGTGACCGCTGAAGAGAAGGCCGCGATCGAAGCTGCTGTAGTTGCCCTGGAAGCCGCTGTCAAAGGCGACGACAAGGCTGCCATTGAAGCCAAGGTTGAAGAGTTGTCGAAAGTTTCCGCGCCAGTGGCTCAGAAAATGTACGCCGAACAGGCTCAGCCGGCTGACGGTGCTGCTCAACAGGCAGAGCCAGAAGCTAAAGACGATGTTGTCGATGCCGAGTTCGAAGAAGTTACCGACAAGAAGTAAGTTGGTCGTCCGGTTGACCGCTATCAAGCGGTGACTGGTAGGATGTCGCCGCGCGGGAGCTTGCTCCCGCGTTGGCGTGTCTGGGGTATGCGAATTTTTACAGCATGCGACTGTGTTCGGATGTTGGCGGTGTGATCGGGGATGCTCCTGCTTTCCGAGCAATGAATACCGCGTTTTTGGCCGGGTCCCTGGCTAAAAAGTAGTAACGACCAGGATCGTTGAATTGACGTGAGTTGGGTCCGGGCCTGTATTGGGGCTCAACGAGTTTAGCCAGGCTCAGGAGGGTCTGGCTGGACGTCCTTAAGAGTGCAAAGACTTATGGCAAAGCGTGACTATTACGAAGTGTTGGGTGTGGAGCGCGGCTCCAGCGAGGCGGACCTGAAAAAGGCTTACCGTCGCCTGGCAATGAAGCACCACCCGGACCGTAATCCGGATAGCAAAGAATCCGAAGACATGTTCAAAGAGGCCAACGAGGCTTACGAATGTTTGTCTGATCCCAACAAGCGTGCGGCCTACGACCAGTATGGACATGCCGGTGTCGACCCGAGCATGGGCGGCGGCGGTGCCGGTTTTGGCGGTCAGAACTTCTCCGATATTTTCGGTGATGTATTCAGTGACTTCTTTGGTGGTGGCCGGGGTGGTCAGCGTGGCGGTGCTCAGCGTGGCAGCGACTTGCGTTACACCCTGGAGCTGAACCTGGAAGAAGCTGTACGCGGCACCAGCGTCAATATTCGCGTACCGACGCTGGTTAACTGCAAGCCGTGTGATGGTTCGGGTGCCAAGAAAGGTTCCGCGCCGATTACTTGCCCGACATGCGGCGGTATCGGCCAGGTGCGTATGCAGCAGGGTTTCTTCTCGGTGCAGCAGACCTGTCCGCGTTGCCATGGGCAGGGCAAGATCATTTCCGATCCGTGCGATTCCTGCCACGGCGAAGGCCGCGTCGAAGAGTACAAGACCCTGGCGGTAAAAGTGCCGGCGGGAGTCGATACCGGAGACCGTATTCGTCTGTCGGGTGAGGGTGAGGCCGGTACCCAGGGCGGTCCTACGGGCGACCTGTACGTGGTGATCAATGTGCGCGAGCACTCGATCTTCCAGCGCGACGGCAAGCACTTGTTCTGTGAAGTGCCGATCAGCTTTGTCGATGCAGCCCTGGGTGGCGAATTGGAGATCCCGACCCTGGACGGTCGGGTCAAGCTCAAGATCCCTGAAGGTACGCAGACCGGCAAGCAGTTCCGTATTCGTGGCAAGGGCGTAGCGCCGGTGCGCGGTGGCGGTGCTGGCGACTTGATGTGTCGTGTGGCCGTGGAGACTCCGGTCAATCTTGGGCGCCGTCAGCGTGAATTGCTTGAGGAATTCCGCAGTTCGCTGGAGGGCGATGACACGCATTCGCCGAAAACCACTGGCTTTTTCGAAGGCGTGAAGCGCTTCTTCGGCGACCTGTAAGGAAGTGAGTATGCGACGTATAGCCGTAATGGGCGCTGCCGGGCGCATGGGCAAGACGCTGGTCGAGGCGGTGCAGCAGCGCTCCCCGGCCTCTGGGCTGACCGCGGCGATTGTTCGTCCCGGTAGCACGTTGATCGGTGCGGATGCGGGTGAGTTGGCTTCGCTGGGGCGTATCGGTGTCTCATTGTCAGGCAGCCTGGAGCAGGTGGCTGACGAATTCGATGTGCTGATCGACTTCACCCTGCCGGAAGTGATGCTGAAAAACCTCGCGTTCTGCCGCAAGGCGGGCAAGGCGATGGTGATTGGTACCACGGGTTTGACTGCGCAGCAGAAGCAGTTGTTGGAGGAGGCGGGTAAGGATATTCCCGTCGTCTTCGCAGCCAACTTCAGTGTCGGCGTGAATCTGTCGCTCAAGTTGCTGGACATGGCGGCGCGGGTGCTGGGGGATGAGGCGGATATCGAGATTATCGAGACGCATCACCGTCACAAGATCGATGCGCCGTCGGGTACCGCGCTGCGCATGGGGGAGGCTATTGCCGATGCGCTGGGGCGTGATCTGTCCAAAGTGGCGGTTTACGGTCGCGAAGGGCATACCGGTGCGCGTGCGCGTGACACCATTGGTTTTGCGACCGTCCGTGGCGGTGATGTCGTAGGCGACCACACGGTCTTGTTTGCTACCGAGGGTGAGCGCCTGGAAATTACCCACAAGGCTTCGAGCCGCATGACATTCGCCAAGGGCGCGGTGCGTGCCGCGCTCTGGTTGGAAGGTCGCGAGGCTGGTCTGTACGACATGCGCGATGTGTTGGATCTGCACTAAGCAGTAGCTAAAACCGGGCCTCGGGATTATCCTAAGGCCCCGTTTTTACCCGCTAAGCGACGTCCTGTCGCATTCTCCTGCCTTTAAGGCTCATTAGCGGTGGACCAAAAAAGCCTTTTTCTGTAAGCTACAGCTTTAGTGTGTCCACTAAAAGCGCGCAGAATAATTCAGTGAAGAAGCGGGGTGACGTGTCCATACGTCACTCCGCTTTTTTACAACCTGCGATCGCCCTTTCAGGCTTTATTTACGGGAGGTCTTCTTGACTAAGCCAGCCATACTCGCCCTTGCTGATGGCAGCATTTTTCGCGGCGAAGCCATTGGAGCCGACGGTCAAACCGTTGGAGAGGTGGTGTTTAACACTGCCATGACCGGCTATCAGGAAATCCTTACCGATCCTTCCTACGCCCAACAGATCGTTACCCTGACCTATCCGCACATCGGCAACACCGGTACTACGCCGGAAGACGTTGAGTCTGATCGTGTCTGGTCGGCGGGTCTGGTCATTCGTGATCTGCCACTGGTTGCGAGCAACTGGCGTAACACGATGTCGCTGTCCGATTACCTGAAAGCCAACAACGTTGTGGCGATCGCCGGTATCGATACGCGCCGCCTGACGCGCATCCTGCGTGAAAAGGGCTCGCAGAATGGCTGCATCATGGTCGGTGACAATATTTCCGAAGCAGCGGCGATTGCTGCAGCGCAAGGCTTCCCAGGCCTGAAAGGCATGGACCTGGCGAAAGTCGTCAGCACCAAGGAGCAGTACGAGTGGCGCTCCACTGTCTGGGACTTGAAGACCGACAGCCACGAGACTATCGAAGCGGCTGACCTGCCGTATCACGTGGTCGCATACGACTACGGCGTCAAGTACAACATCCTGCGTATGCTGGTCGAGCGTGGGTGCCGCGTGACCGTGGTGCCGGCGCAAACGCCTGCCAGCGACGTGCTGGCCCTGCAACCTGACGGCGTGTTCCTGTCCAACGGCCCGGGTGATCCTGAGCCTTGTGACTACGCCATCCAGGCCATCAAGGAAGTGCTGGAAACCGAGATTCCGGTATTTGGTATCTGCCTCGGTCACCAACTGCTGGCGCTGGCCTCCGGCGCCAAGACCCTGAAAATGGGTCATGGCCATCACGGCGCCAACCACCCTGTGCAGGACCTGGACACCGGCGTTGTGATGATCACCAGCCAGAACCACGGTTTTGCGGTGGATGAAGCGACCTTGCCGAGCAATGTCCGCGCGATTCACAAGTCGTTGTTCGACGGTTCCCTGCAGGGTATCGAGCGTACTGACAAGAGCGCGTTCAGCTTCCAGGGCCACCCTGAAGCAAGCCCGGGCCCGAACGACGTAGCACCGCTGTTCGACCGTTTCATCAATGAGATGGCCAAGCGACGCTGACTGAGCGGCCTGCGGGCGGCCCCTACCTTGGCGGCCCCTGCAGGCTCTTCGAAGATTGTTCAAGACGGCTTGCCGACTGACCTGCGGATTTGAGTGACAAACCCATGCCAAAACGTACAGACATAAAAAGCATCCTGATTCTCGGCGCTGGCCCGATCGTTATCGGCCAGGCCTGCGAATTCGACTACTCCGGCGCCCAGGCCTGCAAAGCCCTGCGCGAAGAGGGTTACCGCGTCATCCTGGTGAACTCCAACCCGGCCACCATCATGACCGATCCGGACATGGCCGACGCTACCTACATCGAGCCGATCAAGTGGCAGACGGTTGCCAAGATCATCGAGAAAGAGCGTCCGGACGCACTGCTGCCGACCATGGGCGGCCAGACTGCATTGAACTGCGCCCTGGATCTGGAGCGCGAAGGCGTCCTGGAAAAATTCGGCGTAGAGATGATCGGCGCCAATGCCGACACCATCGACAAGGCTGAAGACCGTTCGCGCTTCGACAAGGCCATGAAGTCCATCGGCCTTGACTGCCCGCGCTCCGGTATCGCCCACAGCATGGAGGAGGCTAACGCAGTTCTCGAAAAGCTCGGCTTCCCGTGCATTATCCGTCCGTCCTTCACCATGGGCGGCACCGGTGGTGGCATTGCCTACAACCGTGAAGAGTTCGAAGAAATCTGCGCCCGTGGCCTGGACCTGTCTCCGACCAAAGAGCTGCTGATCGACGAATCCCTGATTGGCTGGAAAGAGTATGAGATGGAGGTTGTCCGTGACAAAAAGGACAATTGCATCATCGTCTGCTCCATCGAAAACTTCGACCCGATGGGTGTGCACACCGGTGACTCGATCACCGTTGCTCCGGCGCAGACCCTGACGGACAAGGAATACCAGATCATGCGTAACGCCTCGTTGGCGGTATTGCGTGAGATCGGCGTTGAAACCGGTGGCTCCAACGTTCAGTTCGGTATCTGCCCGGACACCGGCCGCATGGTCGTGATCGAGATGAACCCGCGTGTATCGCGTTCTTCGGCGCTGGCATCGAAAGCGACCGGCTTCCCGATTGCGCGTATCGCCGCCAAGCTGGCTATCGGTTACACCCTGGACGAACTGCAAAACGAAATCACGGGCGGCGCTACGCCGGCGTCCTTCGAACCGTCCATCGACTATGTCGTGACCAAGCTGCCACGCTTTGCCTTCGAGAAGTTCGCCAAAGCCGACGCGCGCCTGACCACCCAGATGAAGTCGGTGGGTGAAGTCATGGCCATCGGCCGAACCTTCCAGGAGTCCCTGCAGAAAGCCCTGCGTGGCCTGGAAGTGGGCGTTTGCGGCCTGGACGAGAAGCTCGACCTGAGCAACCCGGAAAGCATGAGCATCCTCAAGCGCGAGCTGACCGTGCCGGGCGCCGAGCGTATCTGGTATGTGGCTGATGCCTTCCGCGCCGGCATGACTGTCGAAGACATCTTCGGCATGAACATGATCGATCCGTGGTTCCTGGTGCAGATCGAAGATCTGATCAAGGAAGAGGAGAAGGTCAAGACCCTGGGTCTGGCCAGCATCGACCGCGACATGATGTTCCGCCTCAAGCGCAAAGGCTTCTCCGACCAGCGCCTGGCCAAGCTGCTGGGTGTGACCGAGAAAAACCTGCGCACGCATCGCCACAAGCTGGAGATCTTCCCGGTCTACAAGCGCGTTGACACCTGTGCCGCCGAGTTCGCCACCGACACTGCGTACCTGTACTCCACCTACGAGGAAGAGTGCGAGGCCGCGCCGTCGGGCCGCGACAAGATTATCATCCTGGGTGGTGGTCCGAACCGTATCGGCCAAGGCATCGAATTCGACTATTGCTGCGTACATGCCGCCCTCGCGCTGCGCGAAGACGGGTACGAGACCATCATGGTCAACTGCAACCCGGAAACTGTTTCCACTGACTACGACACTTCCGACCGCCTGTACTTCGAGCCGGTAACGTTGGAAGACGTGTTGGAAATCTGTCGCGTCGAGAAGCCCAAAGGCGTGATCGTCCAGTACGGCGGCCAAACCCCGCTGAAACTGGCGCGTGCCCTTGAGGCCGCCGGCGTGCCAATCATCGGCACGAGCCCTGACGCCATCGACCGTGCCGAAGATCGTGAGCGCTTCCAGCAAATGGTTGAGCGCCTGAACCTGCGCCAGCCGCCAAACGCTACCGTGCGCAGCGAAGACGAGGCCATCCGTGCAGCCAGCAAGATCGGCTACCCGCTGGTGGTGCGTCCATCCTACGTGCTGGGCGGCCGGGCGATGGAAATCGTCTACGAAGAAGAAGAGCTCAAGCGTTACCTGCGTGATGCGGTAAAAGTGTCCAACGACAGCCCGGTGCTGCTGGACCACTTCCTCAACTGCGCCATCGAAATGGACGTGGATGCAGTTTGCGACGGTACCGACGTGGTCATCGGCGCGATCATGCAGCACATCGAGCAGGCGGGCGTTCACTCCGGTGACTCCGCGTGCTCGCTGCCGCCGTATTCGTTGCCTGCACATATCCAGGACGAGATGCGCGAGCAGGTCAAGAAAATGGCCTTGGAGTTGGGTGTTGTCGGCCTGATGAACGTACAGTTGGCGCTGCAGGGCGAAGACATCTACGTCATTGAAGTCAACCCGCGTGCTTCGCGTACCGTGCCGTTCGTTTCCAAGTGCATCGGCGTGTCCCTGGCCATGATCGCTGCGCGTGTGATGGCGGGTAAGACCCTGAAGGAAATTGGCTTCACCAAGGAAATCATTCCGAACTTCTACAGTGTGAAAGAGGCAGTGTTCCCATTTGCCAAATTCCCTGGTGTGGACCCGATCCTCGGTCCGGAGATGAAGTCCACCGGTGAAGTGATGGGCGTGGGCGACACCTTCGGTGAAGCATTCGCCAAGGCCCAGATGGGCGCCAGCGAAGTGCTGCCGACCGGCGGTACTGCGTTTATCAGCGTGCGTGATGATGACAAGCCGCTGGTTGCAGGCGTGGCCCGTGATCTGATCAACTTGGGCTTTGAAATCGTGGCAACTGCCGGGACCGCCAAGCTGATCGAAGCGGCCGGCTTGAAAGTGCGCCGCGTGAACAAGGTGACGGAAGGCCGTCCGCATGTGGTCGACATGATCAAGAATGATGAAGTCACGCTGATCATCAACACCACCGAAGGTCGCCAGTCGATCGCGGATTCCTACTCCATTCGCCGTAATGCCTTGCAGCACAAGATCTACTGCACCACCACTATTGCTGCTGGCGAAGCTATCTGCGAAGCGCTCAAGTTCGGTCCGGAAAAGACCGTGCGTCGCTTGCAGGATCTACACGCAGGATTGAAGGCATGATCAAATACCCAATGACCGTCCAGGGTGCCAAGGCCCTGGAAGAGGAGCACGCCCATCTGACCAAGGTCGTACGTCCAAAGCTGAGTCAGGACATTGGTACGGCCCGCGAGCTGGGTGACCTGAAGGAAAACGCCGAATACCACGCTGCTCGTGAGCAGCAGGGTATGGTCGAAGCGCGGATCCGTGATATCGAAGGCCGTTTGCAGAATGCGGTGATCATCGACGTCACGACTATTCCCCACACTGGCAAGGTGATTTTCGGTACCACCGTGGAGATCGCCAACGTTGAGACTGACGAGAGCGTGGTCTACCACATCGTGGGAGAGGACGAGGCTGACTTCAAGCTCGGCAAGATCTCCGTCGGCTCACCACTGGCCCGTGCCTTGATCGCCAAGGAAGAGGGTGATGTGGTGTCTGTCAAAACGCCAGGCGGTGTGATCGAGTACGAGATTGTTGAAGTTCGTCACATCTGAAAGGCGGCGCCCGCTTCGTGCGGGCGCCATGCTTTGGCAGCTTGCCCAGATGCTTTGGGTGGGCGGCCTATGGTTGTTACATCTTGGTGTATTGCCGGTGCTGGGCGTGATTGGCCTGGCTCCGTTGCTGATCGATGAAATCGATGGATTACTGAGTGCGCTGCTGGTGGGTTTCGCGGCGGCGTGCGTAGCGCTTCAGGCGTTGGTGCTGGTCAAGGCTGAAGGCTTGGAGAGTCTGTGGCGGGATATTCGCGGCCAACTGCTGTTGATGGCGCTGTATGCGTGTGCAATGTATTGCATTGTGCATGTCTGGCTGCCGGAAGCGTTGCGCTGGCAGCTATTCAGCTATCTTGTGCTAGGGTTCTCCGGCCTGGTGCTGGTTATACAGCCTGCTCCGGGATGGAGTGGCGGGGCGCGCGAAGCACGCCCGTGACCCTTTGTATTACTTGAAGCGGTGTACGTTCGACAGTTGCTTGTTGACGCTGAAGTTCTTGCGATACAGCAGCGCCATCTTGCCGATGACCTGAACCAGGTCCGCCTTGCCAACCTTGCACAGTTCTGCAATGGCGGCCAGGCGCGCCTCGCGGTCAAGGATGTTGACCTTGATCTTGATCAGTTCGTGATCGCCCAATGCGCGTTCAAGTTCGGCTAACACACCTTCAGTCAAACCGTTGTCTGCCACAATCAGAACTGGTTTCAGATGGTGGCCAATGGATTTGTACTGTTTCTTCTGCTCTTGAGTGAGCGGCATAATCTGACCCCTGCGTCTGATCTTGTAAAAAGCGGCGGCCAGTTTACCCGAGCGAGTCCGGGACCGCCCAGTTAATCACGACCCGTTTTATTTTCGAGGTGGCCCGTGGCCCGTTCCAAAACTAGCCTTAAGTGGCTGCAAGAGCATTTCAACGATCCTTACGTCAAAAAGGCGCAAAAGGATGGCTATCGTTCCCGGGCCAGCTACAAGCTGTTGGAGATCCAGGACAAGGACAAGTTGATTCGTCCAGGCATGAGCGTCATCGATCTTGGCGCGGCTCCCGGTGGCTGGTCCCAGGTGACCAGTCGTCTGATTGGTGGTCAAGGTCGCCTGATTGCTTCCGACATCCTGGAAATGGACAGCATCCCGGATGTGACCTTTGTTCATGGAGACTTTACCCAGGACACAGTGCTCGCCCAGATCCTTGAGGCTGTGGGAAATTCGCAGGTAGACCTTGTGATTTCCGACATGGCCCCCAATATGAGTGGATTACCGGCCGTTGATATGCCGCGGGCCATGTTCCTTTGCGAATTGGCGCTGGATTTGGCGGGTCGGGTGTTGCGTCCCGGTGGCGATTTCCTGGTGAAGGTGTTCCAGGGAGAGGGTTTCGACGAGTACCACAAGAACATCCGCAAATTGTTCGACAAGGTGCAGACGCGTAAACCAGACTCTTCCCGGGACCGGTCCAGGGAGCAATACCTGCTGTGCCGCGGCTTCCGTGGCGTCGAAGGCGCGGCGAGTGAAGAGCGTTTTTGAGGAATTCGAGGAGGGCGATAGGTTTTTTTATATCGCTTTCGTCACGAAGCTTTACGAATATTGTGTAGTCAAAGTTTCACAAAGGGTTACAGACGGCGCCTGCCAGAGTTGTAGGTAATGTAGTAAGTTAGGCCGGTGAATATCATGCGAAGCGCGCGCCAGTAGCGGAGCTTGCTTCAGAGGGTAGTTAATTGAACGATATGGCAAAGAATCTGATCCTGTGGTTGATCATCGCGGCTGTCCTCGTGACGGTGATGAACAACTTCTCCAGCCCTAACGAGCCGCAGACCCTCAACTATTCCGACTTCATCCAGCAAGTTAAGGATGGCAAGGTCGAGCGCGTAGCGGTTGATGGCTACGTGATCACCGGCAAACGCAACGATGGCGACAGCTTCAAGACCATTCGTCCGGCAATTCAGGACAACGGTCTGATCGGCGACCTGGTGGATAACCACGTGGTTGTCGAAGGCAAGCAGCCTGAGCAGCAGAGCATCTGGACTCAACTCCTGGTGGCAAGCTTCCCGATCCTGGTGATCATTGCCGTGTTCATGTTCTTCATGCGCCAGATGCAAGGCGGTGCTGGAGGCAAGGGCGGGCCGATGAGCTTCGGCAAGAGCAAGGCGCGCCTGCTCTCTGAAGATCAGGTAAAGACTACCCTGGCGGACGTAGCGGGTTGCGACGAAGCCAAGGAAGAAGTCGGCGAGTTGGTTGAGTTCTTGCGCGATCCAGGCAAATTCCAGCGCCTGGGTGGCCGTATTCCTCGCGGAGTGCTGATGGTCGGCCCTCCAGGTACCGGTAAAACCTTGCTGGCCAAGGCCATTGCCGGCGAAGCCAAGGTACCGTTCTTCACCATTTCCGGTTCTGACTTCGTTGAAATGTTCGTCGGTGTCGGTGCGAGCCGCGTTCGCGACATGTTCGAACAGGCCAAGAAGCATGCGCCATGCATCATCTTCATCGATGAAATCGACGCCGTTGGTCGCCATCGTGGTGCTGGCATGGGCGGTGGTCATGATGAGCGTGAGCAAACCCTCAACCAGTTGCTGGTCGAGATGGATGGTTTCGAGATGAATGACGGCATCATCGTCATCGCGGCAACCAACCGTCCGGACGTGTTGGATCCTGCGCTGCTGCGTCCAGGCCGCTTTGACCGCCAGGTGGTGGTTGGCCTGCCGGACATCCGTGGGCGCGAACAAATCCTGAAAGTGCACATGCGCAAAGTGCCAATGGGCGACGACGTTGCACCGGCTGTGATTGCCCGTGGTACCCCGGGGTTCTCGGGTGCTGACCTGGCCAACCTGGTGAACGAGGCTTCGCTGTTTGCAGCCCGTACCGGCAAGCGCATCGTTGAAATGAAAGAGTTTGAGCTGGCGAAAGACAAGATCATGATGGGCGCTGAACGCAAATCCATGGTCATGTCCGAAAAAGAGAAGCAGAACACTGCTTACCACGAAGCGGGTCACGCCATTGTGGGGCGTGTCGTGCCTGAGCATGACCCGGTCTACAAAGTGTCGATCATTCCTCGTGGTCGTGCGTTGGGTGTCACCATGTTCCTGCCGGAAGAGGATCGTTATAGCCTCTCCAAGCGTGCGCTGATCAGCCAGATCTGCTCGCTGTACGGCGGTCGAATTGCTGAAGAAATGACCTTGGGCTTCGACGGCGTGACCACTGGGGCTTCCAACGACATCATGCGCGCCAGCCAGATTGCGCGGAACATGGTGACCAAGTGGGGCTTGTCGGAAAAGCTCGGTCCTTTGATGTATGCCGAAGAAGAAGGTGAAGTATTCCTGGGGCGTGGCGGCGGTGGTCAAAACGCCAGTTTCTCCGGTGAGACAGCCAAGCTGATCGATTCTGAGGTGCGCAGTATCATTGACCAGTGCTATGGCACGGCCAAGCAGATCCTGACCGATAATCGCGACAAGCTTGATGCAATGGCTGATGCGTTGATGAAGTACGAGACCATCGATGCAGACCAGATCGACGACATTATGGCCGGTCGGGCGCCTCGTGAGCCTCGTGATTGGGAAGGTGGTTCGGGTACTTCGGGCACCCCGCCAGTGGTTCAGAACGAGCGCCCTGAAACCCCAATCGGCGGCCCGGCAGCTGACCATTAAGGTTTGAAATGACTTTTGCTCCGTCCTCCCCCCGGTTGCCTTGCGGCAACCGGGTTCTTGATTTGGCCCATACGCATGTCATGGGCATTCTTAATGTAACCCCTGACTCCTTTTCCGATGGTGGCCGCTTCAGCCAGCTTGATGCTGCATTGCGCCACGCAGAAGCCATGGTGGCGGCTGGCGCGACCTTGATTGATGTGGGCGGTGAATCGACTCGGCCTGGTGCTCGCGCAGTTTCTCCTCTGGAGGAGTTGGAGCGCGTGGCGCCGATTGTCGAGCGCATCGCTCGAGAGTTGGATGTGATCATTTCGGTTGATACCTCCACCCCGGCCGTGATGCGTGAGACTGCGCGATTAGGTGCCGGCTTGATCAACGATGTGCGGTCCCTGCGGCGCGACGGTGCCCTGGATGCAGCCGCAGCCACCGGTTTGCCGGTGTGTTTGATGCATATGCTGGGTGAGCCCGGCAATATGCAGGACAGCCCGCACTATGATGACCTGGTTGGTGAAGTGAGTGGTTTTCTCTCCGAGCGCGTTGCCCAGTGCGTCGCGGTAGGTATTGCGCCGGAAAGGATCATCCTTGATCCGGGGTTTGGTTTCGCCAAGACCCTGCAACACAATTTGAGTTTGTTCAAACACATGGAGTCCTTGCATGCCCTTGGTCGGCCCCTGTTGGTCGGTGTTTCGCGCAAGAGCATGATAGGGCTGGCATTGAGCCGTCCGGTGGGTGAGCGGTTGTACGGCGGTCTTGCACTGGCGGCGCTCGCGGTGACCAAGGGTGCGCGCATCTTGCGTGTGCATGACGTTGCTGAGACCGTGGATGTGGTACGCATGATTGCAGCTGTGGAATCAGCCGAATAAGAATGATGGAGCACTTATGACTAAAAAATACTTTGGCACCGACGGTATCCGTGGTCGGGTCGGCGAGTTTCCGATTACTCCTGATTTCATGCTCAAGCTTGGATGGGCGGCTGGTATGGCTTTCCGCAGCATGGGGGCGTGCCGCATCCTGGTGGGCAAGGACACCCGGATTTCGGGATACATGTTTGAATCAGCGCTTGAGGCCGGCTTATCCGCCGCAGGCGCCGATGTGATGTTGCTGGGGCCAATGCCGACGCCCGCGATTGCATACCTGACGCGTACCTTTCACGCTGAGGCCGGTATTGTGATAAGTGCTTCGCACAATCCACATGACGACAACGGCATCAAGTTCTTCTCCGGTCAGGGCACCAAGTTGCCGGATGAGATTGAGCTTATGATCGAGGAACTGTTGGATGCGCCGATGACCGTGGTCGAGTCCAGCAAGCTGGGCAAGGTGTCGCGCATCAATGACGCGTCCGGTCGTTATATCGAGTTCTGCAAGAGCAGTGTGCCTACCAGTACCAATTTTGCCGGCCTGAAGGTTGTTGTCGACTGCGCCCATGGTGCGACCTACAAAGTCGCGCCAAGCGTATTCAGGGAGCTTGGCGCAGACGTGACAGTGCTGTCGGCTCAGCCCAACGGATTGAACATCAACGAAAACTGCGGCTCCACCCATATGGAGCAGTTGCAGGCCGCTGTCCTGGCCGAGCACGCCGACCTCGGGATTGCCTTCGACGGTGACGGCGACCGCGTGCTGATGGTTGACCACACGGGTGCCGTGGTGGACGGCGATGATCTGTTGTTCATCATTGCCCGCGACCTGCATGAGCGTAACAAGCTGCAAGGCGGTGTCGTCGGTACGCTGATGAGCAACCTGGGGCTTGAGTTGGCGTTGGCAGACCTGGGTATTCCTTTTGTTCGCGCCAACGTCGGTGACCGGTATGTGATCGCCGAGCTGCTGGAGCGTAACTGGCAGGTAGGTGGTGAGAACTCCGGGCACGTGGTGTGCTTCCAGCACGCCACCACCGGTGACGCGATTATTGCGGCGTTGCAGGTGCTATTGGCTTTGCGTCGCCGCGAAGAGAGCCTGGCCCAGGCGCGTCAGGCTTTGCGCAAATGCCCGCAAGTATTGCTGAACGTGCGTTTCGCAGGTGGGGAAAACCCGATCGAGCACCCTGCTGTCAAAGAGGCTTGTGAGCGCGCGACCCTGGCAATGGCTGGTCGTGGACGGGTATTGCTACGCAAGTCCGGCACAGAGCCTTTGGTACGCGTCATGGTCGAAGGTGACGACGAAATACAGGTTCGCGGCCATGCCGAAGACCTGGCAAAACTGGTAACTGAAGTTTGCGCCTGAATTCGGCTTGCCAGTGATGATGTGGTTGGGTAACATCTGCGCCCACTTTGACCGACGAGGTACAGCATGCGTCGCACTATGGTAGCTGGTAACTGGAAGATGCACGGTACCCGCGCCAGTGTCGCTGAGCTGATCAATGGCCTTCGTCACTTGGCCTTGCCTAGCGGTGTTGATATCGCGGTGTTCCCGCCTTGCTTGCATATCACCCAAGTGGTGGATGGCTTGAAAGGTAAGTCGATTCAGGTCGGCGCGCAGAACTCTGCGGTGGAAGCCATGCAAGGTGCGTTGACCGGTGAGATTGCACCGAGTCAGCTGGTTGATGCGGGTTGTTCCTATGTGCTTGTCGGGCACTCCGAGCGCCGTCAGATGATGGGCGAGCGTGATGGGACACTCAATCGCAAGTTCGCAGCAGCGCAGGCTTGTGGCTTGATTCCGGTGTTGTGTATTGGGGAGACCCTTGAGCAGCGGGAATCGGGCAAGACTCTTGAAGTTGTCTCGCGTCAGCTTGGCAGTATCATCGAGGAGCTGGGTGTTGGTGCGTTCGCAAAGGCGGTAATTGCTTACGAGCCGGTCTGGGCCATTGGTACCGGGCTGACTGCTACACCGCAACAGGCGCAGGATGTGCACGCAGCCATCCGCGCGCAGTTGGCGGCAGAGAATTCTGAAGTCGCACAAGGTGTGCGGCTTCTATACGGCGGCAGCGTGAAGGCGGCCAATGCGGTCGAACTGTTCGGCATGCCGGATATCGATGGGGGGCTCATTGGTGGAGCTTCCCTGAATGCAGATGAGTTCGGTGCGATTTGTCGCGCCGCGGGAAACTGAAAAAATGCTGGAAACAGTCGTAGTCGTTTTTCATCTGTTGGCTGCCCTGGGCGTAGTTGCCCTGGTTTTGTTGCAACAGGGTAAAGGTGCGGATGCTGGTGCGTCTTTCGGTGCAGGTGCTTCAAATACTGTGTTCGGAAGCCAAGGTTCCTCTACCTTTCTTAGTAAGTTTACTGCTATACTTGCCGCCGGTTTCTTCATAACCAGCTTGGGGTTAGGTTACTTTGCTAAAGAGAAGGCTCATGTGCTGACTCAGGTAGGTTTGCCAAACCCAGCAGTGTTGGAAGTTCCAAAAGCAAAACCGGCTTCTGATGATGTCCCGGTGCTTCAAGAGCAAAAGTCGGCTACTCCAGCGACTGACGTACCTCCAGCTCAAGAGCAGAAGTAAGAAGGGTTGTAAACGCTGTATTGCCGAGGTGGTGGAATTGGTAGACACGCAACCTTGAGGTGGTTGTGCCCATAGGGTGTAGGGGTTCGAGTCCCCTTCTCGGTACCAATTATCAGGAGAGCCCGCTGTTGCGGGCTTTCTTGTAGGTGGAAGGTTACATTGACCCTGTAAGGGATCGGTCGTATACTTCCGCCCCAGCTTTGTCGCGGGGTGGAGCAGTCTGGTAGCTCGTCGGGCTCATAACCCGAAGGTCGTCGGTTCAAATCCGGCCCCCGCAACCAGTTTTAGCGGAGCCCCTTTTAAGGGGCTTTTTGTTAGCTGGACACTTTCAACGCCGCTGTTCGACGGCGTTTCAAGGATGGGCGTTTCGCCCATTTTTTTATTTTGCACAGCATGCACATACATGCACGAGGGGGTTCAGGTGTCGAGCAAGCTAGAAGAGTTGCAGGCCTTGTTGGCCCCGGTGGTCGTGGCCCTAGGCTATGAATGCTGGGGTATTGAGTTTTCGGCTCAAGGTCGCCACTCAATGTTGCGCGTTTATATCGATAAAGAGGGCGGCGTGCTGGTGGACGATTGTGCCATTGTCAGCCGTCAGATCAGCGGTGTTCTGGATGTTGAAGATCCTATCTCCGTTGAGTACACCCTCGAAGTTTCCTCGCCAGGCATGGAACGCCCACTGTTCACTATTGATCAGTTTGCAAAATTTGCCGGTGAACAAGTGAAGATCAAGCTGCGATCCCCGTTTGAAGGGCGTCGCAACTTTCAGGGCCTTCTGCGCGGTGTAGAAGAACAGGATGTCGTGGTGCAGGTAGAAGACCATGAGTTCCTGTTGCCGATCGATATGATCGACAAGGCCAACATTATTCCCAGTTTTGACTGAGACGCGGATCCCGCGGATCCAATGGCTTGCGAAAGGCGAGGCGTACGATGAGCAAAGAAGTACTGCTGGTTGTTGAGTCGGTATCCAATGAAAAGGGCGTACCGGCAAACGTGATTTTTGAAGCGCTGGAGCTGGCCCTGGCCACTGCTACCAAAAAGCGTTTTGAAGACGAAGTTGATCTGCGTGTGGAAATCAACCGCCACACCGGTGCCTATGAGACTTTCCGTCGCTGGACGGTCGTCGAAGAGGCCGATCTTGATGATCCGGCCATCGAAACCTGGCCAAGCAAGGTTGCTGAAACGCACCCAGGCGCCCAGGTCGGTGATGTCGTTGAAGAAAAGATCGAGTCCATCGAGTTCGGCCGCATTGCTGCACAGACCGCCAAGCAGGTCATCGTGCAGAAGGTTCGCGAAGCCGAGCGCGCTCAAGTCGTTGATGCCTATCGCGAGCGCCTGGGGGAAATCATCTCCGGCACCGTGAAAAAAGTGACCCGCGACAATGTGATCGTCGACCTGGGCAACAACGCTGAAGCGTTGCTGGCCCGCGAAGACATCATCTCTCGCGAAACCTTCCGTGTTGGCGTGCGTTTGCGTGCGCTGCTCAAGGAAATCCGCACCGAGAACCGTGGCCCTCAGTTGATTCTGTCGCGTACTGCGCCGGAAATGCTGATTGAGTTGTTCCGTATCGAGGTGCCGGAAATTGCCGAAGGCCTGATCGAAGTCATGGCTGCGTCCCGCGACCCGGGTTCGCGTGCCAAGATCGCGGTCCGCTCCAAGGACAAACGCATCGACCCGCAAGGCGCTTGCATCGGTATGCGCGGTTCGCGCGTCCAGGCAGTGTCGGGCGAATTGGGTGGTGAGCGTGTGGACATCGTCCTCTGGGACGATAACCCGGCGCAGTTCGTGATCAATGCCATGTCGCCGGCTGAAGTGGCGGCAATTATCGTTGACGAAGATGCCCATGCAATGGACATCGCCGTTGGCGCAGACAATCTGGCCCAGGCCATTGGTCGTGGTGGTCAGAACGTGCGTCTGGCCAGCCAGTTGACCGGCTGGACCCTGAACGTAATGACCGAATCGGACATCCAGGCTAAGCAGCAAGCTGAAACCGGTGACATCCTGCGCAACTTCATCGACGAGTTGGAAGTCGACGAAGACCTGGCGCAGGTGCTGGTAGATGAAGGCTTCACCAGCCTGGAAGAGATTGCCTACGTACCGTTGGAAGAAATGCTCAACATCGACGGCTTTGACGAAGACACCGTCAACGAGCTTCGCGCTCGGGCCAAGGATCGTTTGTTGACTAAAGCCATCGCTACTGAGGAAAAGCTGGCAGACGCCCATCCGGCCGAAGACCTGCTCTCGCTTGAGGGTATGGACAAGGATTTGGCGATGGAACTGGCGGTGCGCGGCGTAATTACCCGCGAAGACCTGGCCGAGCAGTCTATTGACGATCTGCTCGACATCGACGGCATTGACGATGATCGTGCCGGCAAGTTGATCATGGCCGCCCGAGCCCATTGGTTCGAGTAATTAGGCGCGGCCTGAGGAGAGAAGTGCATGACGCAAGTCACGGTGAAACAACTGGCCGATGAGGTCAAAACACCGGTAGAGCGCCTGTTGCAGCAGATGCGTGAGGCAGGTCTGCCGCACACCGCCGCCGATGAAGGTGTGAGCGATAGTGAGAAGCAGTCTTTGCTGACTCACTTGAAGAGCAGCCACAAGGCGAAAGTGGAAGAACCGCGCAAGATTACATTGCAGCGCAAAACCACCAGCACCCTGCGGGTTGCGGGTAGCAAGAGCATCAGCGTTGAAGTACGCAAGAAGAAAGTCTTCGTACAGCGCAGCCCGGAAGAAATCGAAGCCGAGCGCAAACGCGAACTGGAAGAACGTCGCGCAGTAGAAAATGCTGCACGTCAGAAGGCTGAAGAAGAAGCCAAGCGTCGCGCCGAAGAAGAAGCGCGTCGTCAGCCTGCTGCTGCGCAAACTGCTTCCACTGAAGCGGTAGCCGCGCCTGGCGCTCCTGCAGACGCTGTGCGTGAGGCCGCTCCGGTTGCCGCTGCACCAGCACCTGCTGCCGATGCCCGCAAGCGCGAAGAACCTCGTCGTCCGGATAAACCACGTGCCGACGATAACAATCGTCGCGGTGGTGGTGGCGATGGCGAGCGCAAAAACGCTCCGCATCGTGCTTCGGTCAAAGAGAAAGCGCCTGCTCCACGCGTTGCTCCACGGACTACCGACGAAGAAAGCGATGGCTTCCGTCGTGGTGGTCGCGGCAAGGCCAAGCTGAAGAAACGCAACGCCCACGGTTTCCAGAGCCCAACCGGCCCTGTCGTGCGTGATGTGCAGATCGGCGAGACCATCACGGTTGGCGATCTTGCCAACCAGATGTCGGTCAAGGCTGCTGAAATCATCAAGTTCATGTTCAAACTGGGTACTCCAGCGACCATCAACCAGGTGCTTGATCAGGAAACTGCTCAACTGGTAGCCGAAGAACTGGGCCACAAAGTGACCCTGGTCAGCGACACCGCCCTGGAAGATTCCCTGGCTGAGTCCCTGAAGTTTGAAGGCGAGACATTCTCCCGTGCGCCAGTCGTGACCGTAATGGGCCACGTTGACCATGGTAAGACTTCGCTGCTCGACTACATCCGTCGTGCCAAGGTAGCTGCTGGCGAAGCCGGCGGTATCACCCAGCACATCGGTGCGTACCACGTTGAAACCGAGCGCGGCATGGTCACCTTCCTCGACACCCCAGGTCACGCCGCGTTTACCGCAATGCGTGCCCGTGGTGCCAAGGCGACTGACATCGTGATCCTGGTCGTTGCAGCGGACGACGGCGTGATGCCGCAGACCATTGAAGCTGTCCAGCACGCTAAAGCCGCTGGTGTTCCTCTGGTTGTTGCCGTGAACAAGATCGACAAGCCGGGCGCCGATCTCGATCGCATCCGTAGCGAACTGTCGGTTCATGGCGTGACGTCTGAAGAGTGGGGCGGTGATACGCCATTCGTTTCGGTTTCGGCGAAAGTCGGTACTGGCGTGGACGAACTGCTCGAAGCTGTCCTGCTGCAAGCTGAAGTACTTGAACTGAAAGCAACCCCATCGGCCCCAGGTCGTGGTGTTGTGGTTGAGTCGCGTCTCGACAAGGGTCGTGGCCCGGTTGCAACCGTACTGGTTCAAGACGGTACCCTGCGTCAAGGCGACATGGTACTGGTCGGTTCGAACTATGGCCGTGTACGTGCCATGCTCGACGAGAACGGCAAGCCAATCAAGGAAGCCGGTCCTTCCATCCCTGTCGAGATCCTCGGCCTGGACGGTACCCCGGACGCTGGCGACGAGATGAGCGTGCTGTCTGACGAGAAGAAAGCCCGTGAAGTGGCTCTGTTCCGTCAAGGCAAGTTCCGTGAAGTCAAACTGGCTCGCGCGCATGCCGGCAAGCTGGAAAACATCTTCGAGAACATGGGCCAGGCCGAGAAGAAGACGCTTAACATCGTCCTCAAGTCTGACGTTCGTGGTTCCCTCGAAGCGTTGAACGGCGCCTTGAATGGCCTGGGTAACGACGAAGTGCAAGTGCGTGTTGTGGGTGGCGGTGTCGGTGGTATTACCGAGTCCGACGCCAACCTGGCACTGGCTTCCAACGCTGTACTGTTCGGCTTCAACGTGCGTGCCGATGCTGGCGCTCGCAAGATCGTCGAGCAGGAAGGCCTGGACATGCGTTACTACAACGTCATCTACGACATCATCGAAGACGTCAAGAAAGCCCTCACCGGTATGCTTGGCAGTGACGTCCGGGAGAACATCCTGGGTGTCGCCGAAGTACGTGACGTGTTCCGCTCGCCGAAATTCGGTGCGATCGCCGGCTGCATGGTTATCGAAGGTACCGTGTACCGTAATCGTCCAATCCGTGTACTGCGTGAAGACATCGTTATCTTCGAAGGCGAGCTGGAATCCCTGCGCCGCTTCAAGGATGACGCTTCCGAAGTGCGTGCCGGCATGGAATGCGGTATCGGCGTCAAGAGCTACAACGACGTCAAGGCTGGCGACAAGATCGAAGTCTACGAGAAGGTTCAGGTTGCTCGCAGCCTCTAACTCGCGCACTTCAGGAGCCACGCCGCGTGTGGGCATGCAAATGCCCCGCGCAGCGTGAGGACTCTAAACGCAACGCCCGGTCTGGCTTTTGTCAGGCCGGGCGTTTGCCGCTTTCAGACCCCATGGGTTTCACCGTGTGGCAGTAACAGGTAACAAGACATGGCAAAAGAATACAGCCGTACCCAGCGTATCGGCGATCAGATGCAGCGTGAGCTGGCCCAACTGATCCGTCGCGAAGTCAAAGACCCCCGCGTTGGCCTGGTCACCATCACCGCTGTTGAAGTGAGCCGTGACGTGGGTCACGCGAAGATCTTCATCACCGTGATGGGGCAGGACAACAGCGAAGAAATCGCGCAAAGCATCAAGGTACTCAACTCGGCCGCAGGTTTCCTGCGCATGCAGTTGGCCCGTGAAATGAAGCTGCGCAGCGTGCCCCAGTTGCACTTCCACTACGACGAAAGCGTTGTGCGTGGCGCGCACCTGTCGGCACTGATCGAGCGCGCCGTGGCTGAAGACAGCCAGCACCCATCCACACCTGAAGACGCCAAGGAGTAAGCGGTGGCTCAGGTCAAACGTATCCGTCGCAACGTCAGCGGCATCATTCTGCTCGACAAGCCGATTGGCTTTACCTCCAATGCCGCGTTGCAGAAGGTCCGCTGGTTGCTCAATGCCGAGAAGGCCGGACACACCGGCAGCCTCGATCCCCTGGCCACCGGTGTACTGCCGTTGTGCTTTGGCGAGGCCACCAAGTTCTCGCAATACCTGCTCGATTCCGACAAGGGTTACGAAACCCTGATGCAACTGGGCAAGACCACCACCACGGCAGACGCCGAAGGTGATGTTTTGCAGGTTCGCGACGTGACCGTTGGTCGTGCTGATATCGAAGCTGCTTTACCTGCTTTTCGTGGGCAAATCAGTCAGATACCGCCGATGTACTCGGCGCTCAAGCGTGATGGGCAGCCCCTTTACAAGCTGGCACGTGCGGGCGAAGTAGTGGAGCGCGAACCGCGTTCTGTTACTATTGCGCGCTTGGAATTGCTCGCCTGTGAAGGTGACACCGCACGCTTGGCCGTGGACTGCAGCAAAGGCACTTATATCCGTACTCTGGTGGAAGATATTGGTGAGCGGCTCGGTTGCGGCGCGTATGTAGCTGAACTGCGACGCACCCAGGCCGGACCTTTCAGCCTGGCCCAGACGGTCACACTGGAAGAGTTGGAGGCGGTACACGCCGAAGGTGGCAACGAAGCGGTTGATCGCTTCCTGATGCCGTCGGACAGTGGCTTGCTGGATTGGCCATTACTGCACTTTTCGGAACACAGCGCGTTCTACTGGCTTAACGGCCAGCCGGTACGCGCCCCGGATGCCCCGAAGTTCGGCATGGTGCGGGTACAGGATCATAACGGTCGCTTTATCGGTATCGGTGAAGTGAGCGAAGACGGGCGCATCGCGCCACGTCGACTGATTCGGTCAGAATGACCGAACGAGTGTGGCTGTTAACAGGCACGGTCAACACTCATTTTTAGATACAGGGATTTGTCCCTGGCCTGTTGAAACTGCCCTTTGGGTGGTTTCCTGAAAAAAGGATTGCCTCATGGCTCTCGACGTTCAAGAAAAAGCACAAATCGTAGCTGACTACCAGCAAGCTGTTGGTGACACTGGTTCGCCAGAAGTGCAAGTTGCACTGCTGACCCACAACATCAACAAGCTGCAGGGTCACTTCAAGGCCAACGGTAAAGATCACCACTCCCGTCGTGGTCTGATCCGCATGGTAAACCAGCGCCGTAAGCTGCTGGACTACCTGAAAGGCAAGGATCTGGGTCGTTATCAGGCTCTGATCGGTCGCCTGGGTCTGCGTCGCTAATCAGCGATTGCGCTAGAGGTTGGTTGTCTGCCGTGTGTCAGTGGGATTCCCGCTGGCCCATGGTAGGCTCCCAGCCTCAAGTTTTATCTGGATACACGTTTTACCCCTGGACAAGGGTTGGGCCGATTCCCGACATTGCCCAAGAATTTCGCAAGAAGACAAGTTCCCCAAGAGCCACAAAGAAGGTAGGACACCGTGAACCCGGTTATCAAAAAATTCCAGTTCGGTCAGTCGACCGTTACCCTCGAGACAGGCCGTATCGCCCGTCAAGCCTCCGGCGCAGTGCTGGTTACCGTTGACGACGACGTTACCGTATTGGTGACCGTTGTTGGCGCCAAGCACGCCGACCCAAGCAAAGGCTTCTTCCCTCTTTCCGTTCACTACCAGGAAAAGACTTACGCTGCCGGTAAGATCCCTGGCGGTTTCTTCAAGCGCGAAGGCCGTCCTTCCGAGAAAGAAACCCTGACTTCCCGACTGATCGACCGTCCGATCCGTCCGCTGTTCCCAGAAGGCTTCATGAACGAAGTGCAGGTTGTCTGCACCGTCGTTTCCACCAGCAAGAAAACCGATCCTGACGTCGCGGCGATGATCGGTACTTCGGCTGCCCTGGCCATCTCCGGTATTCCTTTCGATGGCCCGATCGGCGCAGCCCGCGTTGCTTTCCACGAAAGCACCGGCTACCTGCTGAACCCGACTTACGAGCAACTGAAAGCATCGAGCCTGGACATGGTCGTTGCCGGTACGTCGGAAGCCGTATTGATGGTTGAATCGGAAGCCAAAGAGCTGACCGAAGACCAGATGCTGGGTGCAGTACTGTTTGCTCACGACGAGTTCCAGGTTGTGATCAACGCTGTTAAAGAACTGGCTGCCGAAGCTGCCAAGCCGACCTGGGCCTGGGCTCCGCAAGCCGAAGCCACCGAACTGCTGGGCGCTATCCGCTCCGAGTTCGGTACAGCGATCTCCGACGCCTACACCATCACCGTCAAGGCCGACCGTTACGCTCGCCTGGGTGAGTTGAAGGACCAGGTTGTTGCCAAGCTGTCCGGCGAAGAAGGCCAGCCTTCTTCCAGCGAAGTCAAAGCAGCCTTTGGTGAAATCGAATACCGCACCGTTCGCGAAAACATCGTTAACGGCAAGCCACGTATCGACGGCCGCGACACCCGCACCGTTCGTCCGCTGAACATCGAAGTCGGCGTTCTGCCGAAGACTCACGGCTCGGCACTGTTCACCCGTGGTGAAACCCAGGCACTGGTCGTCGCGACCCTGGGTACTGCCCGTGACGCACAGCTGCTGGACACCCTGGAAGGCGAGAAAAAAGACCCCTTCATGCTGCACTACAACTTCCCGCCGTTCTCGGTGGGCGAGTGTGGTCGCATGGGTGGCGCTGGTCGTCGCGAAATCGGTCACGGCCGTCTGGCCCGTCGTTCGGTCCAGGCCATGCTGCCTGCTGCTGACGTGTTCCCGTACACCATCCGTGTGGTGTCGGAAATCACCGAGTCCAACGGTTCCAGCTCCATGGCTTCGGTCTGCGGTGCTTCCCTGGCGCTGATGGACGCGGGTGTGCCGATGAAGGCGCCGGTTGCCGGTATCGCCATGGGCCTGGTTAAAGAAGGCGAGAAGTTCGCCATCCTGACCGACATCCTGGGCGACGAAGACCACTTGGGCGACATGGACTTCAAAGTAGCCGGTACCGCCAAAGGTGTTACCGCGCTGCAGATGGACATCAAGATCAAGGGCATCACCGAAGAAATCATGGAAATCGCCCTGGGCCAAGCCCTGGAAGCGCGCCTGAACATCCTCGGTCAGATGAACCAGATCATTGGTCAGTCCCGTACCGAACTGTCGGAAAATGCTCCGACCATGATCGCGATGAAAATCGACACCGACAAAATCCGTGATGTTATCGGTAAAGGCGGCGCGACCATTCGTGCGATCTGTGAAGAGACCAAGGCTTCGATCGACATCGAAGACGACGGCTCGATCAAGATCTTCGGCGAAACCAAGGAAGCTGCAGAAGCTGCGCGTCAACGCGTCCTGGGCATCACCGCTGAAGCCGAGATCGGCAAGATCTACGTCGGTAAGGTTGAGCGCATCGTCGACTTCGGCGCATTCGTCAACATCCTGCCAGGCAAAGACGGTCTGGTTCACATCTCCATGCTGAGCGACGCTCGCGTTGAGAAAGTGACCGACATTCTGAAAGAAGGCCAGGAAGTGGAAGTGCTGGTACTGGACGTGGACAACCGCGGCCGTATCAAGCTGTCCATCAAGGACGTAGCAGCAGCCAAGGCTTCGGGCGTTTAATTACCCCAGGCTAACGCTGAAAAAAAGGACTCTTCGGAGTCCTTTTTTTACGCCTGAAGGAAAATGCCGAAAAATCAGACGCTTAGTAAATCGCAAAAGCCGCAACTTGCACGCAGGCATGATGGCGTTCATGCAAGTTGCACGATTCCGAAATTCGAGTGTTTTTATAAGTATATGATTTTTAACGATTTAATCTTCTGTGGCGACTTGGCACACTGCCTGCAATAACCCTGTTAACGCTGCAGCATCAAGGTTCACACACTGCAGACTTTTAATAAAACAGGAGTTACTCGTATGAAGAAGTTCGCTCTCGCTACTGCTACCGCTCTGACCCTGGCCATGGGTGCTAACGTGGCCTTTGCCCAGACTTCCCAAGCTCCAATGACCCTGGCGGCCGGTGAAGCCACCAAGGCAAAAGAAAGCGTTTCGGATACTTGGATCACCACCAAAGTTAAATCCGATCTGCTGACCGAAAAAGGCATCCCTGGTTCGGACATCAAGGTTGAGACCAACAAAGGTGTGGTTTCCCTGTCTTCGACCGTAGCCATTTCGGACGCGCAGAAAGAAACTGCCGTAGCGATCACCAAGAAAATCAAAGGTGTAACCGCAGTTTCGGCTGACGGCCTGTTGGCTGGCGGCGCTACCAAGGCAGACAACATCGACAAAACCAAAGGTGCAGCGGCTGACGCCAAAGGCGCAACCTCCGACACCTGGATCACCACCAAAGTCAAAGCTGACCTGGTCACCGAGAAAGGCATTCCTGGCACCGACATCAAAGTCGAAACCAACAAGGGTGTAGTTTCCTTGTCCTCTTCGGTCGCTGTGACCGAGGCACAGAAAACGACCGCGGTGAACATCACCAAGAAAATCAAAGGCGTTAAAGCTGTATCGGCCGATGGCCTGAAAGCAGAGTAACGCTCAAGAATTCGTCTGAACTAGCGGCGGCGGCGCGTGAGTTAGATATCCACTCAATGCACCTCTAAGTTTCATGCGACCGACCACACGGATGTGGTCATTACAGGCCCCGGCACTTCTGTGTCGGGGCCTGTTCTATTGGGGCGGGAAAGTAATGCGCCAGCGGCTTGCCTTGGACGCCTACTCGGCGTCCAGGTGCATCGGCGTTATCACTCGACCGTCTTTCTCTGCCTGGCCCAGTTGCGCGTCAATGAAGTAGACCCGGTCGTCCTCCAGCTGGGCTTTATCCACTAGGTAGTCCTTGATCGTGCTCGCACGGTCCTGGCCCAACTGGCGCAGCAGCACGTCACTGCCACTCCAGAACTTGATCACGCCCTCTTTCAACCTGGCGGTGCGGTCACTGCTGCTCAGGTCCTTCCATTCAGCCGGAGGCTGCTGTTTCAAGCGGGTGCGGTAAATACCTTCGAGCAAGGGGGCTTTTTCGCTCTCAGGGACTTCCAGCAAGGACGCCTGGGCCGGGACTTTCTCGCCACGGCGCTGCAGCATTTTGTAGTAGTTGTATTGGTATTCCCGCTCCAGTCGCTGGGCCGCCAGGAATGGGCCGTCGCTGCTGGCTGCGGCCGTGCCTTCGATTTCCAGGCGTAGGGCAGGGCGTTCTTTCAAGGCTTTGGCCAAGGTGTTGAGAGCGCCTTCGGCATCTTTGTTCAACTCGCTGGAGCCTGCCGCGAACGACACGCTACCCAAGTCCTCCGCTCCGCCTCCGGTGACCAATCCGCCAATAAACTTGAACGGCGCAGTGGCCGCTCGCACCACCAGATTGCGCAGGGTTTGCCACACAATGGGCATCACGCTGAATTGCGGGTTATTCAGGTCACCGGATACGGGCAGTTCGATGGAGATCTTGCCGTCGCTGTCCTTGAGCAAGGCGATTGCCAGACGAATCGGCAAGTCCACGGCATCGGCGCTGTCGACTTTTTCGCCCAGTTGCAATTGCTCGACCACCACTTTGTTCTCAGCCTTCAACTGGCCCTTGGTGATCACGTAATGCAGGTCAAGGTTGAGGCGGCCCTTGCGGATGCGGAAACCGGCGAACTTGCCCGAGTAAGGCGTCAGGGTGGTCAGCTCGACACGTTTGAAGCTGGTGGCGATGTCCAGCGCCGCCATCGGGTCAAACGGGTTCACGCTGCCTTTGATGGTCACCGGTGCATAACGGTCGACCTTGCCCTTGATGTCAACGCTCGCCGGTTTGGCCTGGCGACTGTCGATGGTGCCGATCTGCCCGTTGAGCTGTTGGATCGCAGTGGCGAAGTTGGGGGTGAGGCTGAAGTCGGCGAAGTTGGCCGAACCGTCGTTGATCGCAATCTGCCCGATATGGATGCCCAGGGATTTTTCTTTGCTCGCGGCAGGTTTGGCTGACGATTTGGCGCCACTGTCGGCCGGCTGCGGGATCAGCAGGTCGTCGACGTTGGTGGTGCGGTCATCGTTGATCATGAACCGCGCATAGGGCTGCAGCAGGTTGACCTTGTCGATCGACAGGCTGTCGCCGTGTTGGTAGTTCACGCCTTCGAGCACCAGGCGCTGCCATTTGAGGAAGTCGCGGGTCTTGAGGGTGTCGAGGGTATGCAATTGGTCAACCTGCGCGCGGCCGGTGATCTGCAGCGCAAGGGGATCGGTGCTTTTCAGGTTCACGTCGAGGTCGCTGCCAAGCATGCCACTGCGCAGTTCCAGGCGGATAAACGGGCTGATATAGGACTGGGCGACCCGCAGGTCGATGTCCTTGGTATTGACCTTCAACTTGGCGCTGACCGGGTTGAGGTTGACCGTGCCGGTTGCCTGGATCTTGCCCTGCTTGCCCAGGCCGGTGTCGACCTTCAGGGTGAAGGGGCTCTGGTTGAGGCTGTCGAAGTTCTGCACGTCGACGTTCAACGGGCCGAGCTCCAGCGCCACCGCAGGTTTGGCCTGGCGGTCGGCCAAGTGCACCTGGTAGTTGCGCAGCTGTACATCCTTGAGCAGCACTTGCCAGGGCTTGCTTGGGGCGACGGGCGCAGGCTTTGGCGAGTCGGCCGTGGCGGGTGCAGTCGCAGGCTCCGGCGCCTTGGCCGGTTTGCCTGGCTGGCCGGCGAACAGTTTTTGCCAGTCCAGTTGCCCATCCGCTTCACGAGCCGCCCAGGTCTCGAGTTTATTGCTGCGGATCTTGCCCACCACCACCTGCTGTTTGGCCAGGTCCACCGTGGTCTCACTGACGTCCAAACGCTCCAGGCGCACCAACGGCCGGCCATCCGGGGCCTTGATGGCGAACGGTGCGATGCTGGCGGCGGTATTGGTCAGGTTCAGCTCGGTTTCTTTGGCCAGACTGAACCTGTATTCGGTACTGAAGTTGAGCACGCCGTCTTCAAGTACCAGGGGTAAGGCGTCACGCACATACGGCCACCAGGCTTTCATCTTGCCGCCGGTGACTTTGAGCGTACCTTCGGACGTGATCGGCACCAGGCTGAAGTTGCCTTTCCAGTCGATCTGTCCGCCTTCAGGGCCGGCGGCGACCAAGGTCATGTCCGCATTGTCTTCCGGCAGGGTGCTGAGGTTCTTCAGCTCGAAGTCGAGGGTATCGTAGAGGAATTCGATGGGTTCGCTGGGGCGCAGGTCTTGGAAATGCAAATAACCGCCAGCCAGCTTGATACTGTCGACACGCAGCGGGAACGGTTTGGCGTCAGGGTCTGCCGGGGTCGGCTCGCTCGGTGGCAGCTTGAACAACTGCGCCAGATTCAGCTGGCCTGATTTGTCGAACAACAACTCGGTCCTGGGCTTGTCCAGTTGCACATCCGCCAGGTGCAGGGCGCGGGTCCACAGGCTATCGGCCTGCAGGTTGGCGTAAAGCCGTTCGAAACCTACCTGTTCCTTACCGGGCTCGCCGATCTTCAAGCCCCATACCGTGACTTCCAGGCTGAACGGGTTAAGTTCGATCCGTTCGATGCGTGCCGGCACTGTGGCGTAATTGGCCAACTGTTGGTTGGCAATGCGAAGGGCGATGCCAGGCAAAATCAGAAAGCCCAGCAAGCTGTACAACGCGAGGGCAGTCAACAAGGCGCCAGCGGCGCGAATCAATCCTTTGGGCATGGGGCGGCGCCATCTATGTCAAACAGGAGTGCCTTGGAGTATGGCACGGGTTTTCGGTTCCGAAGAACCGGGCCTTTAGGATGCTGCTTACAGTTGAAGTATCAGAGTCTTCAGCGGTGGTTGTTGATCTTGTGAGGGAAAGTCCGCGCCGGGCGTCATGATTTTCCAGTCCCGCACCGGACGCCCAGCCTTTTGCGCACAACGCAGCACCTGTTCACGCCAATCCTCCATGCTGACTTTTGCCAGGTTGTTACAGCAGATCAGCACGCCATTGTCTGCTGTAGCGAGCAGTGCCGGCTTGAGCAGGCTCTGGTAGTCACGCAACAGGTCGACGGTACCGAAGGCACTCTTGGCCCAGGCCGGCGGGTCGAGCAACACCAGGTCATATTGACGCTGCTCCAGGCGCGGATAGCTCGGCAGTTTCTGCCCGCGACGCTGGGTGATCGGCAGCCCGGCCAGTTGGCGAATCGCCGGGAAGTAGTCCGATTGCACGAACTCCATGGTGGGAAGCTGTGGATTGAGCTGGCCGTTTTCACGTCCCACCGCCAGGTTGCCCTCGGCGAAGTCCAGGTTGCATACCTCGCGCGCACCACCGGCAGCGGCGCTCAGGCCCACCCCACAGGTGTAGGCAAACAGGTTCAGTACGCTTTTGCCGGCGCTGTGGTCCTTGACCCAGCCGCGGGTATTGCGCAGGTCGAGGAACAGCAGTGGGTCCTGGCCGGCGTGGCGCCCACGGACACGGTAATTGAGGCCCCATTCGTGGCCGACCAGGTCTTCCAGCGCGGCAGGTTCGGCGCGGTATACCGAATCTTCGCGATCGACCCGCGAGTTGCCGCGGGAGCGGTCGTTGTAGACCAGCAGCAACTCCAGGCCCATGTACTGGTTGATCAGTTGGTGCAGCTCCAGCAGGTCGGCGGTTTCCAGCGACTGATGGAAGCTTTGCACCAGTAACTGCGGGCCATAGCGGTCGATGGTCAGGCCGCCGGCGCCTTCCTGGCTGCCATGGAACAGCCGATAGCAGTCGGTGCCCTGGGCGTGCAGTTCGCTGATCAGATCCTGGCGATGATCGAGGGCGGCGCGCAGCGCCTGATTCAAGGGAGACATGGAGCGCGCCTTGCTTAGGTAAATGGGGGAAATAAGGGCGCGGAGTTTAGCAGCTATGGCGCGTTGCCTACATCAACCCCATCCGCCGGTGTGCACGCTGCACCGAACCGTTACGCATCGCCCAGCGCAACAACGGCGCGCTGCGCTTGACCCCGGCACGGATCATCCGGCGTTGCAGCGGGCTCTGGTGCTGATCGAGCAGAGTGCTGGCCCAGTCCGGCAGCAGGTCGATCCCGGCTTGCATCATCAAGGCACCAAAAGGCTTGGCCAACAGGCTGGGGGAGGGTGCGTTCAGCAACAGGCGCAGCACTTCGCGGCTGCGCTCGTCGCACAGCAATTGCGGGCGGATGCTCTCAAGGTAATCGGAAATTTCCTGGCGTGAATGCGGCACATCCTGCGCGCCGAGCCGTTCTGCGACGACGGCGATCTCGTTGTAGTAACGGTCCTGATCACGGCCGCAGAGGTGCGGGTTGCGATAGCGCAAGTGGGCAGCAAGAAAGTTGCTCACCTCCGCCACATGCACCCAGGTCAGCAGCGCTGGATCGCTGGCCGCGTAAGGCCTCCCGTCCGGGGCATGGCCCACCACCTGCAGGTGAATGGTGCGCACTTTTTCGATCAGCCAGTCGGCGTCTTTGCGCGCGCCGAACGTGGTACCGGAAATAAACTGCGAGGTACGGCGCAGGCGCCCAAGCATGTCCTGGCGAAAATTCGAATGGTCCCACACGCCGGCCAGGGCCAATGGGTGCAGGGCTTGCAGCATCAAGGCGCTGATGCCGCCGATAAGCATGCTGCTGAAGTCACCATGGACTTGCCAACTGACCGAGTCCGGCCCGAACAGGCCCGGATCGCCCTTGGGGTTTTCCAGGTCCAGCTGGCCCAGTGACAAACCGGTGAGGCTCATCAACTGGGTTTCGATACGGCTGCGGATAAATTCCATGGCGACTCGGGTTTCCTAGCGGTTCAGGCGTTTGTCGATCAGGCCGTCGACGACGCTGGGGTCGGCCAGGGTCGAGGTGTCACCCAGGCTGTCCAGTTCGTTGCAGGCGATCTTGCGCAAAATCCGGCGCATGATCTTGCCGGATCGGGTTTTCGGCAAGGCCGGTGCCCATTGGATCAGTTCCGGCTTGGCAAAGCTGCCGATTTCCTTGCTGACCAGTTCCAGCAGGTGTTTTTTCAGCGCCTCGCTGGGTTCGACGCCATTCATGGGGGTGACAAAGGCGTAGATGCCCTGGCCTTTGACATCGTGGGGGTAGCCCACCACGGCAGCCTCGGCCACCTGGTCATGCAGTACCAACGCACTTTCTACCTCGGCGGTGCCGATACGGTGGCCGGATACGTTGATCACATCGTCGATACGCCCGGTGATCCAGTAGTCACCGTCCTCATCGCGGCGCGCGCCGTCACCGGTGAAATAGTAACCGGGGTAGGGTTTGAAATAGGTGTCGACCATGCGCTGCGGGTCGCCGTAGACGCTGCGAATCTGCCCCGGCCAACTGGCCTTGATCGCCAGTACGCCGCTGCCGGCACCGCTGATGACCTTGCCTTGTTCATCCAGCAGCACGGGCTGCACGCCAAACATCGGCTGGGTGGCGCAACCCGGTTTGATCCGCTGGGCGCTGACCAGCGGGCTGAGCATGATGCCGCCGGTCTCGGTCTGCCACCAGGTATCGACAATGGGGCAACGCTGTTCGCCCACCGCGTTGAAGTACCAGTCCCAGGCTTCCGGGTTGATCGGTTCGCCCACGCTGCCCAGCAGGCGCAGGCTGGCGCGGGAGGTCGTCTGCAGCGGGGCGTGACCCTCGCGCATCAACGCGCGCAAGGCGGTGGGGGCGGTATAGAAGATATTCACCTGGTGTTTATCGATGACCTGCCAGAAGCGCGAACTGTCCGGGTAGCTCGGCACACCTTCGAACATCAGCGAGGTCGCGCCATTGGCCAGCGGCCCGTACACGATGTAACTATGGCCGGTGACCCAACCCACGTCGGCGGTGCACCAGAACACCTCACCGTCGCGGTAATCGAGTACGTACTTGAAGGTCATTGCCGCCTGGAGCAGGTAGCCGCCCGTGGTGTGCAGCACGCCCTTGGGTTTGCCGGTGCTGCCGGAGGTGTAGAGGATAAACAGCGGGGCTTCGGCGTCCATCGGTTCTGGAGGGCAATGGTCGCTCGCTGCATCCAGGGCCTGTTGATACTTGAGGTCGCGGCCTTCGCTCCAGTTCACTGGGGCGCCGGTGCGCTGTACCACCAGCACCGTGCTGACGTCGGGGCAACTGGCCAGGGCCTTGTCGACATTCTGTTTCAACGCCACCGGCTTACCACCGCGCAGGCCTTCATCGGCTGTGATCACGGTGCGGCAGTCGGCGTCCAGGATGCGGTCACGCAGAGCGTCCGGTGAGAACCCGCCAAATACCACCGAGTGCACCACGCCAATCCGTGTGCAAGCCAGCATGGCGTAGGCCGCTTCCGGGATCATCGGCATGTAGATACACACCCGGTCGCCTTTTTTCACGCCACGGCTTTTCAGCACATTGGCCAGGCGACAGACGTTTTGGTGCAGTTGGCGGTAGGTGATTTTGGACGATTTTGCAGGATCGTCACCTTCCCAGATGAAGGCCGGCTGATCGGCGCGTTGCGCCAGGTGACGGTCGATGCAGTTGTAGCTGACGTTCAACTGGCCACCGGCAAACCACTGGGCGGCACCGGTCTGGATGTCTGACTGCTGGACGGTGTGCCACGGTGTTATCCAGTCGAGAAAGGCCTTGGCCTGTTCGGACCAGAACGTGCCCGGCTGTTCGATGGATTGGCGATAGAGGCGCTGGTAGTCCTCTTGACTGAGTTGCGCAGCCCGGCGGACGGCATCGGCGGTGGGAAACGTGCTGATATCGAACATGAGCGATCCTTATTCTTGTTTTTGCGACAAGTCATAAAGATGCACCCTGTATGGAGAGGGTTCAAGGCCAACGTCCAAACGGACGTTGGCCTTGCGTTGCCTGCATCAGCCGCGGTGACGGCCGCGGAAGTAGTTGATCAGGCCCTGGGTCGACGCGTCTTCGGCCAAGGTTTCTTCGGCGCCGGTGAGGCGATTGTATACGCCCTTGCCCAGCTCCTTGCCCAGCTCCACGCCCCATTGGTCGAAGGCGTTGATGCCCCAGATCACGCTTTGCACGAACACTTTATGTTCATACATCGCAACCAGGGCGCCCAGGCGACGCGGGCTGATGCGTTCAACCACGAGCGTGTTGCTCGGACGGTTGCCCGGGATCACCTTGTGCGGTGCCAGCTTCTGCACGTCGTCTTCCGGGATGCCCTTGTCGCGCAGCTCGGCTTCGGCTTCGCTGCGGGTCTTGCCGAGCATCAGGGCCTGGCTTTGGGACAGGCAGTTGGCGTAAAGCCATTGATGGTGGTCGGACACCGGGTTGAAGCTGACGATCGGCACGATGAAGTCGGCCGGGATCAGTTGGGTGCCCTGGTGCAGCAATTGGTGATAAGCATGTTGGCCGTTGCAGCCGACGCCGCCCCAGATCACCGGGCCTGTGTCGGTGGACACCGGTTTGCCGTCCTGGCGCACGCTCTTGCCGTTGGATTCCATGTCCAGCTGCTGCAAGTGCTTGGTGATGTTACGCAGGTAGTGGTCGTATGGCAGGATCGCATGGCTCTGCGCACCCCAGAAGTTGCCGTACCACACGCCCAGCAGGCCCAGCAGCACCGGCATGTTCTGTTCGAACGGTGCGTTCTGGAAATGCTGGTCCATGGTGTAGGCACCGGACAGCAGTTCCTTGAAGTTGGACATGCCGATGGCCAGGGCGATTGGCAGGCCGATGGCCGACCACAACGAATAACGGCCGCCCACCCAGTCCCACATCGGGAAGATGTTTTCTTCGCGGATACCGAAGGCCACGGCGGCCGCGTTGTTGCTCGACACGGCGATAAAGTGGCGGTACAGCTCGGCTTCCGAGCCACCCTGGGCCAGGTACCAGGCGCGGGCGGCCTGGGCGTTTTTCAGGGTTTCCAGGGTGTTGAAGGATTTCGACGAGACGATAAACAGCGTGGTCTCGGCGCGCAGCTTCATGGTCAGCTCATGGAATTCGCTGCCATCGATGTTCGCCAGGTAGTGGCAGCGCACGCCTTTGTGGGCGTAGGACAACAGCGCTTCAGAGACCAGCTCCGGGCCGAGGAACGAGCCGCCGATGCCGATGTTCACCACGTCGGTGATTGGCTTCTCGGTGTAGCCACGCCACAGGCCGTCGTGGATGCGGCCGACCAGGTCGGTGATCTGGTTCAGCACCTTATGCACGTCCGGCATGATGTTCACGCCGTTGACCGACAGCTTGTCGCCCACCGGGCGGCGCAGGGCGGTGTGCAGGGCAGGGCGGCCTTCGGAGGAGTTGACCGGCTCGCCCGCATACAGCGAGTTGATTGCGTCTTTAAGGCCCACTTCGTTGGCAAGGCCCACCAGCAGGTCGCGGGTTTCGCCGGTGATCAGGTTTTTCGAGTAATCGAGGAAAAGTCCGCAGCTGCTCAAGGTGAACTGGGAAAAGCGCTGGGGATCGGCATTGAACGCTTCGCGCATGCTGAAATCCTGCATGGCTTGGCGATGTTGATTGAGCGCTTGCCAGGCGGGCAGAGCGGTAACGTCATGAGGGGTGCGGTAGTACGCCATCGCTGCGGGTTTCCTTTTATTACGGGGACTGCCTTTAGGACACTTCAAAGCCCGGAACATCCAGTCTTATCTCAAGGATTGGGTTCCAGACAGCGCTAACCATAGCGCAGGGCGATTACATTAAACCTAGCGTGTCGATATGTCTTGGCTTTGTCTGCGCTGTGGCCGGTACTTTTTTATACCGGCACAGCGATCAGGGCAATCGGCGGGGTGTTCAGAGGTGTCAGTCGAGGGTCAGATGCAGGTTGTCGATCAGGCGGGTCGTGCCTAGAAAGGCCGCCACCAGAATCACAATATCCCGATCCTCCGCCGTAGCGGCCCGCAGGTGCACGCCCTGGCGCACTTCGAGGTAATCCAGGCGCAACCCGGCAGCCTCGATCTGCTGCACCTGTTCGGCACGCAGCCTGGCGAAGTCGTGATCACCGCTTTTGATGGCTGCGGCAATCTGGCTGAGGCTGCGGTACAGCACCGGCGCGATCGCACGTTGTTCTTCGCTGAGAAAACCGTTGCGCGAGGACAGTGCCAAGCCATCATCGGCGCGCACGGTGGGCTCGCCAATGATCTGGATCGGCATGTTCAGGTCGTGGACCATGGCGCGAATCACGGCCAGTTGCTGGTAGTCCTTCTGGCCAAATACAGCCATGTCCGGCTGGACCATGTTGAACAGTTTGCTGACCACGGTCGCCACGCCTTCGAAATGCCCGGGACGGCTGGCGCCGCACAAGCCTTCGGACAATTGCGGGACGCTGACGCGGGTCTGGCCGGTCATGCCGCCGGGGTACATCTCCTCGACGGTCGGCGCGAACAGCAGGTTGCAGCCTGCCTGCAGGAGCTTTTCCTGATCGGCGGCCAGGGTGCGAGGGTACTTGTCCAGGTCTTCGCCGGCGCCAAATTGCAGCGGGTTGACGAAAATACTCGCCACGACAAAGTCCGCCTGCTGCACAGCCTTGCTGACCAGGCTGGCATGGCCGCTGTGCAGGTTACCCATGGTGGGCACGAAGCCGATGCGTTTGCCGGCCTTGCGGGCGTGGGCGACGGCGGCTCTGAGTTCACGTACGGTTTTTACGGTGTTCATGCAGAGAATCCGTGTTCGGCGCCTGGGAAGGTCACGCCTTTGACTTCGGCGACGTAAGCACTCAATGCCGCGTGGATGCTGTCCTGGCCGGTCATGAAGTTCTTCACGAACTTCGGCACGCGGCCGGTAATCGACAGGCCGAGCATGTCGTGCAGCACCAGCACCTGGCCGTCGGTGGCCGAGCCCGCGCCAATACCGATCACCGGGACTTTAACGGCCTGGGTGATTTCTGCTGCGAGTTCGCTGGGCACGCATTCGAGCAGGATCATCGCAACGCCCGCCTGCTCCAGGGCGATGGCATCGGCACGCATCTGGCGCGCCTGGGCTTCGTTGCGGCCTTGGACCTTGTAGCCGCCGAGGATGTTCACGGACTGTGGCGTCAGGCCCATATGTGCACAGACCGGCACGCCGCGCTCAGCCAGCAGGCGAATCGACTCGGCGAGCCACACGGCGCCCTCCACCTTGATCATGTGTGCACCGGCACGCATCAGTTTGCCGGCGTTCAGGAAGGTCTGTTCGACGGTGGCGTAGTCCATGAACGGCAGGTCGGCGATGATGAATGCGCCTTCGTTGCCGCGCTTGACGCTGGCGGTGTGGTAGGCCAGTTCATCGGTGGTGACGGGCAGGGTGCTGTCATTCCCTTGAAGGACCATGCCCAGGGAGTCGCCTACCAGTAACACTTCAACCCCGGCCTGGCAGCAGGCGTGGGCGAAGGTGGCGTCATAGCAGGTCAGCATGGTGATTTTTTCACCTTTGAGCTTGAGGCTCTGCAAGGTGGTCAGGGTAATGTCTGGCATGAAAAGGGTCCTCGTTCAGGCGCTTGGAAACAGCGAGTTACGCGCGTGAGTCTTCGTTATTCAGGCGCACCGTCTTGAGAGCAGTGCTTATAAGGCCTGGATTGCGCCCTTCAGCGCCGGGTTGGCGGCAGCGGGACGCCTATAGTCGTGAGGAGGACACGGGAAGTCAATTGGATGTGTTACCGCATTGTTACGATGGCGGTGTTACCGCTGTTACTGACGCGATTCAGCAACGGGGAGCCGTTCCAGGCCGACAAACGGGCAGGCTTCAAGCAGGGCACTGAGGCGCTTTCCATCCGGCAATTGCAATGCGGCAGGCGCCAGTTCGGCCAATGGGTACAACACAAACGCACGCAGGTGCATCTGGTAATGGGGCACCTTCAGGCGCGGTTCGTCGATCAGGCGATCGCCAAACAGCAGAATGTCCAGGTCAAGGGTGCGAGGGCCCCAACGCTCCAGGCGCTCGCGGCCCTGATCGTTTTCGATGGCTTGCAGCGCATCCAGCAGGTCAAGTGGCGCAAGGCGGCTGTCCAGGGCGGCAACCGCGTTGGTGTAGCGCGGTTGGCCTGGGAGCAGGGAGTCACTTTGGTAAAAGGCGGACACACCCGCGACGCAAGTGTCTGGCAATTGCGCCAGCGCTTGGATAGCGCTGCGCAATTGCTGGTCCGGGGCTGCCAGGTTGCTGCCCATGCCGATGTAGATGCGTTCCACGTTTATTCGCCCGCGGCGCCCGAGGCATCGGCAGCGCTGCGTTTGCGCTTGGTGCCGCTGCGACGACGCTTCTTCGGCCCTGCGCCTTCGCCATCACCCTTGCTGCCGAGGTCGCGAATCATGTCGCGGCGTTGGCTGTCATTGGCATCCTGATAGTCTGTCCACCATTCGCCCAGGCCGTCGGTCTGCTCACCGGCGCTTTCGCGCAGCAGCAGGAAGTCGTAGCCGGCACGGAAGCGCGGGTTGTCCAGCAGCAGGTCGGCTCGCTTGCCGCTGCGGCGGGGCAGGCGTTCCTGCATGTCCCAGATCTCGCGGATCGGCATCGTGAAACGTTTCGGGATAGCAATGCGCTGGCACTGTTCGGCGATCAGCTCGTGAGCGGCTTCCTGCATGGCCGGGATCGGCGGCATGCCACGCTCCTGCAGACGCAGTACGCGCTTGGGCAGGGCCGGCCACAACAGGGCGGCAAACAGGAACGCCGGCGTGACCGGTTTGTTCTGCTTGATGCGCAGGTCGGTATTGATCAAGGCTTCGCTGATCAGCGTGTGGGTATAAGTCGGGTTGTACTCCAGTGCTTCGGCGCTGGCCGGAAACAGTGGGTCGAACAACTGCAGGTCGACCAGCATTTCGAAGGTGTCGGCGGCGTAGCCGGAGAGGAACAGCTTGAGCACTTCTTCGAACAGACGCGCGGACGGGATTTCCCGCAGCATCGGTGCCAGCTCGCGTATCGGTGCGGCGGTGTGCTTTTCGATGCCGAAGTTGAGCTTGGCGGCGAAGCGCACGGCCCGCAGCATGCGCACCGGGTCTTCCTGATAGCGCTGCGTCGGGTCGCCGATCAGGCGGATCAGGTTATTGCGGATGTCGTGTACGCCATTGGCGTAATCGAGGATGCGTTCGCTGACCGGATCGTAATAGAGGGCATTGATGGTGAAGTCGCGGCGCTGCGCGTCTTCTTCCAGGGTGCCGTAGACGTTGTCGCGCAGGATACGCCCGCTCTCGTTGCGGGAAGACTGATTGGTATCTTCCTCGTCATCGTTTTGCGGGTGGCCGGCACGGAAGGTCGCGACCTCGATGATTTCGCGACCAAAATGGATATGCACCAGCTTGAAGCGGCGACCGATGATTCGCGCATTGCGAAACTCGGCACGCACTTGCTCAGGCGTGGCACTGGTGGCGACGTCGAAATCCTTAGGCGTGATATTGAGCAGCATGTCGCGTACGCAACCGCCCACCAGGTAGGCCTGGTAACCGGCGTTCTGCAACCGTTCGACGATATTCACCGCATAACGGCTGAATTGAGCGCGCTGCAACGAATGCTGGCTGCTGTTGAGCACTTCAGGCGTGCTGCGTTTGTGTTGCGTACGACGCAAGGGAGAACGGAATGACTGGAACAACTTCTTCAGCATGGGATGCACTGTTTGAAGGAATGTTCGGCCATAACGAAGAATGACCGCATGATGGGCGGGGATTCTAGCATTTAGTCAGGGGATGGTGTAGGAACAAGCTTCGGCGTTGCGCCATAAGCCTTAAATCGTCAAATCCCGGAAACTACAAGGGGAGCCGAAGCTCCCCCAGAAGTAGTTGCGTGCTCTATTTTTATTATTGATTTCGGGCTTCTTGTTTTTGTTGATCGCCCTCGCCATGAAGCTTCACCTTCATGACACTCCCAATCGGGAGTCAAGAGCAAACGGATTGCTTTGGTCGCTGTGTTGCTGATCTACGATCCAACCAGTTCAGGCTCTGCCTTAGGGCAGTTTTTGTTGTTCTCGGCCTGGTTGCGGGGCAAGCCCCAAATGCAACGCCTCTCCAAAAGAATCAGTTAGCTGCGCCTCCGCCGTGTTGTTTTTGTTATGCGTGAGTCGATTCGTCTTATTTTTATTGTCTTGTACAAAGCTTGTTATTGTTTTTGTACTAAGCATATAGCAGGGTGCGTGCCAACTTTTGCGTCGCCCAGCAAAACCGGGGGGTTGAGGTGGTTTTTGGTTTTTGAAGGGCGAAAAAAAGCCGGGGCTTCGTTACCGTAAGCCCCGGCTTTTGTTACGCGAAATATCCGCGGTAACAGTTTTTTCACATCGGAGGGTGTTACCTGTGGGGGCGCACCCTCAGCTTTCGCTGGCCACCCCGGTCTTGCGCCGTGGAATGCCCAGGCGCTGGCGGCGTTCCCACAGGCACTTACGGCTCACGCCCAGCTTGCGTGCCAACTCGGTCTCGGTCATGTGGTCCTGGTGCTCCAGGACGAAATGCTGGAAATAGTCTTCCAGTGACAAATCTTCCGTCGGCTCATGGCTGGTATTGCTGGCGCCGCCCTGTGTCGGGACCAGGCCGATGAAGTCGTCATCCTCCAAGTCACTGAGTTCAATATCGATACCCAGCAGTTCGGCGGAAATTTCCGGGCTTTCCGACAGGATCACCGCACGCTCGACCGCATTCTCCAGTTCCCGCACGTTACCCGGCCACGAGTAATGCCGAATCGCCTGCTCGGCGTCGGGCGCGAACGTCAGGTCGGTACGGTTGATACGTGCACTCTGGCGCAGCAGGAATGCGTTGGCGATCTCATTCACGTCGGCACCGCGCTCACGCAGGGCCGGCAATTTGAGCGCGATCACGTGCAGGCGGTAATACAAGTCTTCACGGAACTGACCGATCTTGGCCAGGCTCTTCAGGTCGCGGTGGGTGGCCGCGATCAGGCGTACGTCAACCTTCTGCGATTGCACCGAGCCTACACGGCGAATCTCACCTTCCTGCAGCACACGCAGCAGTCGCGCCTGGGCCTCCAGCGGCAACTCACCGATTTCATCAAGGAACAGCGTACCGCCGTCCGCCGCTTCCACCAGGCCCGCACGCCCAGCGCTGGCGCCGGTAAACGCGCCTTTCTCGTGGCCGAACAGTTCGGACTCGATCAGGGATTCGGGGATCGCCGCACAGTTCACCGAAATCATCGGCGCCTTGGCGCGTTTGGACAGGTTGTGCAGGGCGCGGGCCACCAGTTCTTTACCGGTGCCCGACTCGCCCTGGATCAATACATTGGAGTCGGTGGGCGCGACCTTACGGATCTTGCTGTACAGGTCCTGCATCGGCGGGCAGGAGCCAATGATGCCGATCTCGCCGTTACTGTTGTCGACCCCCGGCTTGTCGGCGCCGTTGGTCGCCTTGCCGGCGGGGCGCTGTTCGGCAGGCGCGCTGCTGGCTGACTGGCGGTCACGCAGGATGCGGGCCACGGCCTGGAGCATTTCATCGTGGTCAAACGGCTTGGCGATGTAGTCCACCGCACCCATCTTCATGGAATCAACCGCCGAGCGCAGGCTGGCGTAGCTGGTCATGATCAGCACCGGAGTGCCCTGGCCAAGCTTGATCAGCTCGGTGCCCGGCGCGCCGGGCAGACGCAGGTCGCTGACAATCAGGTCGAACGTGGGGATGCTGAAACGCTCTTGTGCTTCCTGCACCGAGCCGGCTTCGCTGACCTGGTACTGATTACGTTCAAGCAGGCGACGCAAGGCAGAGCGGATAATGGTTTCGTCTTCGACGATCAAAATGTGCGGCATTGATTCAATTCTCTCGACGGTCTCAGTTCACAGCGGACGTCGCTTCGACATGACGCGGCAAGGTCACCCGAATACGGGTGCCGCGTTGGCTTTCGGTGTCAGCCGGGCTGTCGATGGTGATTTGTCCATAATGCTCTTCAACGATGGAATAGACCAGTGCAAGGCCCAGACCGGTACCTTCACCCGGGTCCTTGGTGGTGAAGAAGGGTTCGAACAATCGGTCCATGATGTTCTGTGGAATACCGCTGCCTTCATCTTCGACGATCAGATCGACGGTATGTTCGAAAGCCTCGGTCTTGACGCGTACCGCACCACCGGCCGGGGTTGCGTCACGGGCGTTGGACAGCAGGTTGATCAGCACTTGGGCCAGGCGTTGTGAGTCGCCGTCGACCCAATGGTCGGGGTCGCACAGGTTGAAGAACTGTACTTCGAAATTGCGCCGGTTCAAGGCGAGCAGCCCAATGGCATCCTGGGCCACTTCGGCCAGGCACACGGCCTCATCCAGATTCTGATGGCCGCCGGCATGGGCAAAACTCATCAGCGACTGCACGATGCGCGAGACGCGCTTGGTCTGTTCGAGGATCTGCCCGCTGATTTCGATGATTTCGCCGTCCTCCTCGCGCTCTTCCCGCAGGTTTTGCGCGAGGCAGGCGATACCGGTGATCGGGTTGCCGATTTCGTGGGCCACGCCCGCTGCCAGGCGACCAATGCTGGCCAGGCGCTCGGAGTGCACCAGCTTGTCTTCGAGCATCTGGGTTTCAGTCAGGTCTTCGACCAGCAGCACCAGGCCGCTGTTACCGGGAGCCAACGGTTCATCGATCGCGGCTTTGTGCAGGTTGAGCCAGCGGGTCTGGCCGTCGAGCGCCAGGTGCTGTTTGTGCAAGTGCTCGTCGGGCAGGTTGATAAAGCCCTGGAGCAGTTCTTTCCACGGATCGCCCAGGGTATTCAGGCGCGAGCCCACCACCCGTTGCGCGGCGATGCCGGTGAGTTCTTCCATGGCCTTGTTCCACATCAGGATCTCCTGATCCTTGGCCAGGGAACACACGCCCATCGGCAGTTCCTGCAGGGTCTGGCGGTGGTAACGGCGCAGGGCGTCGAGTTCGGCCGCCAGGCCGGTGAGGCGTGAGTGGTAATCCTCCAGCCGGCTTTCGATGAAATGGATGTCCTCGGTGACGTAGTTTTCGCCGCCGGCCTTGTAGGGCAGAAAGGTTTCCACCATGTCCTGGGACACGCTGGGGCCCATCAGGCCGGACAGGTTGGCTTCGATGCGGTCGCGCAGGCGACGCAGCGCATACGGGCGGCGCTCGTCAAAGGGCAGGTACAGATCGCGCAGCGCCTGTTCGACTTCCTTCTGAGCCGCCTTGGCGCCGAGGGGCTTGGCCAGTTGCGTGGCGAACTCCTGGGGCGAGGCCGCGTGCAGTTCGCGGCGTTGCGGTCGACGCACGTTATCCACCGCGCACGCCTCGGCGGCGCTGGTCTCTTCCGGGCTGGCGTTGGTGAACAGCGATATCAGGGTGAACATCAGTACGTTGGCGGCCAGCGAGGCAATCGCCGCCATGTGCCAGCTGGTGTCGTCCAGCACGTAGATCATGTTCAGCAGCGGAATGTAGAAACCCTGCAGGTTGCCGACCAACGGCAGTAGCATGGTGACGATCCATACCAGGATCCCGGCCAGCAGCCCGGCGATAAACCCACGGCGGTTGGCGGTCGGCCAGTACAGCACCGACAGCACTCCCGGCAGGAACTGCAAGGTGGCGACAAACGCGACAATGCCCAGGTTGGCCAGGTCCTGCCCGGCGCCGAGCAACAGGTAGAACCCGTAGCCGGCCATGATGATCGCGACGATGAGTGCGCGGCGCGTCCATTTCAGCCAGCGGTAGATATTGCCTTCGGCGGGCGGCTGGTACAGCGGCAGCACCAGGTGATTGAGGGCCATGCCCGATAGAGCCAGCGTCGTGACGATAATCAGCCCGCTGGCAGCAGACAAGCCGCCCACATACGCCAGCAGCGCCAACGCCGGGCTATTGGCGGCGATACCGATACCCAGGGTGAAATACTCGGGGTTGGTGGTGGCCCCCAGTTTCAGGCCGGCCCAGAGGATCAGCGGCACCGCAAGGCTCATCAACAGCAGGAACAGCGGCAAGCCCCAGCTGGCGCTGACCAGCGAGCGCGGGTTGAGGTTCTCGGTGAAGGTCATGTGGTACATGTGGGGCATTACGATTGCCGAGGCGAAGAACACCAGCAACAGCGTGCGCCATGGGCCTTCCTGCAACGGCGTGTGCAGGGCGGCGAGAGCGGTCTGGTTTTGCAACAGCCACAGCTCCAGCTGTTGCGGGCCGTCGAACACGCCATAGAGCGCGTAGAGACCGACGCCGCCGATGGCGATCAGCTTGATCACCGATTCGAACGCAATCGCAAATACCAGCCCTTCGTGTTTCTCGCGGGTGGCGATGTGACGTGAGCCGAAGAAAATCGTGAACAGGCTGATCAGCGCACAGAACGCCAGGGCGACCCGGTGTTGCACCGGCTCGCGGGTCAGGATGCTGATGGAGTCGGCCACCGCCTGGATCTGCAGGGCCAGCAAGGGCAGCACGCCGATCAGCATGAACACCGTAGTCAATGCCCCGGCCCACGTGCTGCGGAAGCGGAAGGCGAACAGGTCGGCCAGTGACGACAACTGATAGGTGCGAGTAATTTTCAGGATCGGGTACAGCAGCACCGGTGCCAGCAGGAACGCGCCGGACACACCCAGGTAGCTGGAGAGAAAGCCGTAGCCGTATTGATAGGCCAGGCCGACGGTGCCATAGAACGCCCAGGCGCTGGCGTACACGCCGAGGGACAAGGTGTAGGTCAACGGATGGCGAATGATCGCCCGCGGAATCATTCCGCGCTCACTGATCCAGGCGACGCCGAACAGTGCCGCCAGGTAAGCGGCGCTGATCAGCAGCATCTGGGTGAGGCTAAAGCTCATCGGCATCTTTTTGGCTCTGCAGGATGAAGGTCACGACGATCAGGATCAGCCACAGCAGATAGGGGCGATACCAGGCGCCCGTGGCGTCGATCCACCAATCCATGATGGCGGGGGAAAACAAGTAGATCCCGACGACCAGCAGCAGGACCAATCGATAGATGTACATGTTGGCCTCTGATTAAAAAACTGCGGCGATGGTAACGGATGGCTGGCAGGCTGCAAGCGCCTTCAGCGTAATTGCGCTTCGGCCAGGGTCAGTGTGCGCGGGATCCTGCTGGCATCCCAGTGCACAATGCCCCAATCCAGCAACTCCCGTGGGCTGGCATGAAGCAGTTCGTCGCCAGGCTGCTGGCCAAGGGCGCGCAGGGCTCTCAATAGCAGCGGCGTGGCCTGGTCGGGATGCAGCGGCGGGGAACGATAGGACTTGCCCAACTTGTTACCGTCTGGCTGGACGATCAACGGTACGTGCAGATAGCGCGGCTGGCGCAGGCCCAGCAACTCCTGCAGGTACAGCTGGCGTGGCGTGGAGTCGAGCAGGTCGGCGCCGCGCACGATATCGGTAACCCCTTGCCAGGCATCGTCGAGCACCACGGCCAGTTGGTAGGCGTAGAGGCCATCGCGGCGACGGATGACGAAGTCGCCGACGTCACGGCCCAGGTGTTGTCGGAATTCTCCTTGTACGCGGTCAGTAAAGTGGTACTCCAGCTCGGGAACACGCAGGCGGATGGCGGCGTCCTGCTGGTCGTGACCGGCATTTCGGCACAGGCCTGGGTAAATCCCGTCGTAGGGCTCCAATTGTTTACGTGAACAGGTACAGGCGTAGGCCAGGCCGTGGTTGAACATATCGTTCAGTACCTTGGCGTAGGCGTCCTGCCGCTCGCTTTGTCTGGCCAGTTCGCCATCCCACTCAAAGCCGTAGCTCTCCAGGGCATGCAGGATTGCCACCTGGGCGCCGGGCTCTTCGCGGGGCGGGTCGAGGTCTTCCATGCGCATCAGCCAGCGGCCGCGATTGGCGCGGGCGTCGAGGTAGGAGGCGAGGGCGGCGACCAGGGAACCGAAGTGCAGATGGCCGCTGGGCGTGGGGGCGAAACGCCCGATATAGGTAGAGGCAGTCATGGGCCGGATACTACTGGAAAATCGGTAAATCCCAGAAACAAAAATGGGGCGTTTGCACGCCCCATTGGTTCAGCTCGGCTGGATCACTTGCCGACCTGTTTTTCCTTGATTTCAGCCAAGGTCTTGCAGTCTACGCAGAGGTCCGCAGTAGGGCGGGCTTCCAGGCGACGGATACCGATCTCGACACCGCAGGATTCGCACCAGCCGTATTCTTCGTCTTCGATCAGTTGCAACGTCTTGTCGATTTTCTTGATCAGCTTGCGCTCGCGATCGCGGGCGCGCAGTTCGAGGGCGAACTCTTCTTCCTGGCTGGCACGATCTGCCGGGTCCGGGAAGTTGGCCGCTTCATCCTTCATATGGTCAACCGTGCGGTCGACTTCCTGCATCAAGTCCTGCTTCCACTGCTTCAGGATTTTGGAGAAGTGCTCGCGCATGGGCTTGCCCATGTATTCCTCACCCTTCGATTCAACGTAGGGTTGGAAGCCGCTGATGCTCTGTTGCTTTGCTTGGGTGGACATGAATAGACCGCCTCTCACTCTTCTAATCCATTGCGCAGGATTGCAACGTTACCGACACCTGCCGGCCCTGCGGCTGCAAGCGGGCGAACTTACCAGATAGATTCAGGGTGCGCCACTCCCGGTTGTCGACGCCCGTCACGCAGGGGTTGCCAACTGCAGCAGCCCGCTGTGGCTGGGTATGCATCGTCTCGAATGTTGATTTTAGTCGTTTTGCAAGCGCTTGCCGGGTTCATCTTGGACGGCCAGGCAGGCAATAGAGCATGTTTTACCGCGAGGGTTCGGTAGAATCCTGATTTTGTCCTCACCGTTAAGGAAGGCTAATGGCTCAGCCCTACAGTGCGCGCAGTCGCGCTATCGAACCTTTTCATGTCATGGCGTTGCTGGCGCGAGCCAATGAGCTGCAAGCGGCAGGCCATGATGTGATCCACCTGGAGATCGGCGAGCCGGATTTCACCACGGCTGAGCCGATCATCCAGGCCGGCCAGGCGGCGTTGGCCAATGGCAAGACCCGCTATACCGCGGCCCGTGGCCTGCCGGAATTGCGTGAAGCCATCAGCGGTTTCTACCAGCAGCGCTACGGATTGAACGTCGATCCCGAGCGTATCCTGATCACTCCCGGAGGCTCCGGCGCACTGTTGTTGGCCAGCAGCCTGTTGGTGGACCCCGGCAAGCATTGGCTGCTGGCAGACCCGGGTTACCCGTGTAACCGGCACTTCCTGCGCCTGGTGGAAGGTGCCGCGCAACTGGTGCCGGTAGGCCCTGAAGTGCGTTATCAACTGACCGCTGACCTGGTGGCCAGACACTGGGATCAGGACAGCGTGGGCGCGTTGGTTGCCTCCCCGGCGAATCCCACCGGCACGATCCTCACGCGCGATGAATTAGCCGGGCTTTCCGACGCAATCAAGGCGCGTAACGGCCATTTGGTGGTGGATGAGATCTATCACGGCCTGACCTACGGCACTGACGCCGCCAGCGTGCTGGAGGTCGACGATGAGGCCTTCGTCCTGAATAGTTTTTCGAAGTATTTCGGCATGACCGGCTGGCGCCTGGGCTGGCTGGTGGCGCCGCCGGCTGCGGTCGGCGACCTGGAAAAACTGGCGCAAAATCTGTATATCAGCGCGCCCAGCATGGCCCAGTATGCCGCGCTCGCCTGCTTTACCCCGCAAACCCTGAGCATTCTGGAGGAGCGCCGTGCCGAATTTGGCCGGCGTCGCGACTTCCTGCTGCCCGCTTTGCGCGAGTTGGGCTTCGGGATTGCCGTAGAGCCGGAAGGTGCGTTCTATTTGTACGCCGATATCAGTGCGTTCGGCGCAGATGCCTTCGCATTTTGTCGTCATTTCCTCGAAACCGAGCATGTCGCATTCACACCCGGTCTGGATTTTGGTCGCTATCAAGCGGGTCATCATGTGCGCTTTGCCTACACGCAAAACCTTGATCGGCTACAGGAGGCGGTGGAACGAATCCAGCGTGGCCTGCGGAGCTGGCAAGGCTGATGCGCTTTTATCCTCCCCTCGAAGAAGGCCGGCTGATTCGCCGCTATAAGCGCTTTCTCACCGATATCGAAACCGTTACCGGCGAGTTGTTGACTATTCACTGCCCAAATACCGGTTCGATGCTCAACTGCATGGTGGAAGGCGGGCAGGTCTGGTTCAGTCGCTCCAATGACCCCAAGCGCAAGTTGCCCGGCACCTGGGAAATTGCCGAAACGCCCCAGGGCCGCTTGGCGTGCGTTAACACGGCACGCGCCAATCCGTTGGTCGAGGAGGCGTTGCGCGCTGGCGTGATCACTGAACTCAACGGTTTCACCGCGTTGAAGCGGGAAGTGCCTTACGGCCAGGAGAAAAGCCGCATCGACTTTCGTCTCGAATATCCCGACGGCGTGGCGTATGTGGAAGTCAAAAGTGTCACGCTGGGGTTTGATGACACCCGGGTTGCTGCCTTCCCCGATGCGGTGACCCAGCGTGGCGCCAAGCACCTGCGGGAACTGGCGCATCTGGCGCGTGAAGGTGTGCGGGCGGTGCAATTGTATTGCGTCAACCTCTCGGGGATTGACGCGGTACGTCCGGCGCTGGAAATCGATGCCGCCTATGGTGCGGCCTTGCGCGAAGCTAAAGCTGCCGGGGTGGAAGTGTTGGCGTATGGGGTGCGCGTGACATCCGAGGAGATTTGCGTGGACCGTCGGTTAGACGTGCTGCTCGACTAGAGATCCACCCACAGGCCCTGTGCGTCTTCGCGACCGCGCAGGGCCTTGAGGCTTTTACCTGCGCATGGGCCGGCAATGCACTCGCCGCTTTCGATCAGGAACAGCGCGCCGTGGGTGGCGCATTGGATCAGGCTGGCGCTGTCGTCAAGGAACCGGTCGGGTTGCCACTCCAGTGGAATGCCGCGATGTGGGCAGCGGTTGATATAGAAGTAGGCGATGCCGTCCCGGCGTACCGCCAGCAGCGGCGTGCCATCCATCGTAAAACCGAGGCTGCTGTTGGGCGCGAGCGTGTCCGAGGGGCAGAGAAACTTCATTTCAATCCTTAAGTGCCTTGACGTTCAAATGCAAACAATTATCAAATGCCGGCTTCGCCCGTTAGCTGACTGGGTGCTCAGTTCGATGTCCGCCAGGGGTTATCTGTCACATCGATGAGTGCTCGAAAGGCCCTGCCCTTTGGAAGGAAACCCTGTTATGCGCCTGAGTGCCAGCGCTATTGCGCTTGTTGTCGGACTGCTGGTCAACCATGGGGCGCAAGCCTCTGAACTGCCACAACGCTGGGTGAGTGCCGGTGGGGCGCTGTCGGAATGGGTCACGGCGTTGGGCGGTGAGCCGAAGTTGGTCGGCGTGGACACCACCAGCCAGCATCCTGAATCGCTCAAGGCGTTGCCAAGTATCGGCTATCAGCGGCAATTGTCGGCCGAAGGCATTCTCAGCCTGCGCCCACAGGTGCTGGTGGGGACTGAAGAGATGGGGCCGCCACCGGTGCTGGCGCAGATTCGCAGTGCAGGTGTCCAGGTCGAGATGTTCTCGGCGCAGCCGGATTTGCCGACCTTGAAGGGTAATCTTCAGCACCTGGGCAAGTTGCTGGGAGATGAGGCTAAGGCCAGTGCATTGTTTACCGGATATGAACGGGCCCTTGATCAGCAGAAAAGCTGGGTCGCCAAGGCGCAGGCCGCGCAGAAGGCACCGGGCGTGTTGCTGCTGATCGGCCATGCTGGCGGCAAGCCACTGATTGCCGGTAAGGACACCGCGGGCGATTGGGTGGTGCAGCAGGCCGGCGGGCATAACCTGGCTACCCACAGCGGGTACAAGCCGTTTTCGGCGGAGTCGTTGGCAGGGTTGAGCCCGGATGTGCTGGTGTTTGCCGATCGTGCCCTTACCGGAGACGCGGCGCGCGCGGCGTTGTTCAAGGAGAATCCGATCCTGGCTTCGACGCCGGCGGCCAAGCGTGGCCGCGTGTTCGAGCTTGACCCGACCCTGCTGGTTGGCGGGCTCGGGCCTCGTCTGCCGCAAAGTCTGGTGAAGCTCTCGGCCGGTTTTTACCCGTCACAGGCTAAACCTGCCCCATGACTACGCTGGTTAAGCCGAAAACGCTGTTCATCGGCCTGGCGCTGTTATGCCTGTTGGCGACCTGGCTCTCGTTGGCATTGGGCCCGGTAAGCTTGCCGTTGCTGGATACGCTCAAGGCGGCATTGCGCTTGATGGGCGTGCCGATAGAGGCGCAAGGCCTGGAGCAGGCTGAGTTGATCCTGGGGCAGATTCGTTTGCCGCGGACGTTGCTCGGTTTGGCGGTTGGCGGCGTATTGGCATTGTCCGGTGTGGCCATGCAAGGTTTGTTTCGTAACCCCCTGGCCGATCCGGGGTTGGTCGGGGTTTCCAGCGGGGCGGCACTGGGGGCGGCAATCGCCATTGTCGGCGGTGCGTTTTTTGGTGGGTTACCGGAGGCATTCGGGCCTTATGTGCTGTCGCTGTGCGCGTTTCTAGGCGGGCTGGGCGTGAGCGCGCTGGTTTATCGGCTGGGGCGCCGTAACGGTCAGACCAATGTGGCGACGATGCTGCTTGCCGGCATTGCCCTCACCGCACTGGCAAGCTCGGCAGTGGGCCTGTTCACCTACCTGGCGGACGACGCCACCCTGCGCACCCTGACGTTCTGGAACCTTGGCAGCCTCAACGGCGCGAGCTATTCGCGGTTATGGCCCTTATTGCTGGTCAGTGCCGGTGTGGCGCTCTGGTTGCCGCGCCGGGCCAAGGAGTTGAATGCGCTGTTGCTCGGCGAATCCGAGGCCAGTCACCTGGGAATTGATGTTGAAGGGCTCAAGCGCGAGTTGGTGTTCTGTACCGCATTAGGTGTAGGTGCTGCGGTGGCTGCGGCGGGCATGATTGGTTTTGTCGGGCTGGTGGTGCCGCATCTGGTCAGGTTGCTGGCCGGGCCTGATCACCGCGTGCTGTTGCCGGCGTCGATATTGGCGGGCGCGAGTTTGTTGCTGTTTGCCGACTTGGTTGCGCGACTGGCCTTGGCGCCGGCTGAATTGCCGATTGGTATCGTGACTGCGTTTATTGGTGCGCCGTTTTTTCTTTACCTGTTGTTACGGGGGCGTGCCTGATGCTGCGTGTTGAAGGCCTGCAGATCCGGCGTGGCCACAAGGTCGTGCTGGCGGACGTCACTCTGGAGTTGCTGCCGGGTGAAGTGATCGGTGTGCTGGGTCCCAATGGTGCGGGCAAGAGTACGTTGCTGGGGGCGTTGTGCGGCGAGTTGCACCCGGATCAGGGCAAGGTGTGGTTGGGGCAGCAGGCGTTGAAAGACTGGAGCGGACCGCAGCGCGCGCAACGGCTGGCGGTGTTGCCACAAACCTCGACCCTGGACTTCGCGTTCCGTGTCGAAGAGGTGGTCGGCATGGGCCGTTTGCCCCACCAGGCGGGGCGTGTGCGCGATGATGAAATTATCCACGCAGCCTTGCTGGCGGCGGATGTCGCACACTTGAAAGGTCGCAGTTACTTGGCGCTGTCTGGTGGCGAGCGTCAACGTGTGCACTTGGCGCGGGTGCTGGCGCAACTATGGCCGGGTGAGGCGGGGCAGGCATTGCTGCTGGATGAGCCGACATCGATGCTGGACCCCCTGCATCAGCACACGACCCTGCAAGCGATCCGCCGCTTTGCCGATCGTGGTGCGGCGGTGCTGGTGATCCTCCATGACCTGAACCTGGCCGCGCGCTACTGTGATCGCATTTTGCTGCTGGAGCAGGGCCGTCCCCACGCCTTGGATACACCGGCGCAGGTGCTGCGGCCCGAGCCGCTTAAGGCCGTGTTTGGTTTGGAAGTATTGGTTCAGCCGCACCCGGAGCGGGGCCACCCGTTAATCATTGCTCGCTGAGGCGTGCTTTTTCACAGGCAAAAAAAGACCCGGCAAAAGCCGGGTCAAATAACCGTGATTAGCCTGATGAGGAGATAATCTGAGAGTCCGAACCAATGGTCTTTCAGTTATCGGCTGATCTCGCGACCAGTTGTGATAATCATAACGATTCTCATTTGAGAGTCAACAGTTGTTTTTGAAGGATCTGCGTTTTTCCTCAAACGTCCGTTCGAAGTGCGCATAAACATTGGGCCTTGCTGACGATCTAGCTCTTCTGGCGCGCTGAAATGGCATCCAGCTGGCGGTTCAACGCCTCCTTACGCTCGACCGGAATGTCATTCCAGTGCACGTCCATCAGGGCCCCTTCGATCGCATAGAGCAACACTTTTGATGCGCGAAACCCGCGAGTCCTGACGGCTCGATACGCATCGACCGCTCCCAGGCGGCGCAAGTCGGATGCACTGTGGATGCCCACCGCATGCAGCCACTGCGCTGACGTCTTGCCGAGGTTTTTCAGGTGTTGCAGCTCATCGTTCATCAAGCCTCCTTGCGACGGCCGAATGGTGCGGTGGGTATCGTGACCAGGCAGGCCTGAACAGCAGTGTAGCGCTCAGTAGGAAAAGCGTAGTTCTTTGGTCCGAAACGGCCAAAAAGCTTATAAGAATGGCGCGGGGATTTTGACGCGGGGCAGGCGTGAAGCACCCGCTACGCGTTGCGCGTAGTCGGGCTTGGATCGAATCTTACTTGGTGCGGTAGCGCAGTCGCGTGCCGAAATTGACCGACATGAGGATCTCATCGGCAGTCAATTCAGGCGGGAAGTAGGTGCCCGAAATCTGCGCATGGGCCAGGCTGGCGCCTTCCAATGAGCAGTCGCGCAAATCCAGGCCGCGCAAGTCGGCAGAACGGAAATACGCGTCGGTGAAGTCCACGCCGGTGGCATTCAGGTCGCGCAGGTCCAGTCCACGGAAGTCGCCACCACGCATGTCGATAATGCCGCCTGCAGGGCGTTCCTGGTTGAAACCACGGATATCGTCTTTATGCAGGAGTGCGTAGAGCGGTGTATCTAGAAGCTTGGGCTGACTCATGAAAACGACTCCTGTTGGAATTATGACGCCATTATAGTGCCACTATTTCTTGGGCGTGCGCCCAAGTAGACGACACGCCCAAGAAATTTTTCTTACAGACCTGGCAGGCGCTGGCGAATTTGTGCGACCAACGCATCGAGGGTCCCGCTTTGATTGGTCTCGACGCGTTTACTCAGTAACAGTTCTTCAGCGGTCAGTGGGTCACGGTTGGCCTGTTGTTCTTCGATAACGCTCAGGGTCGCGTCGGATGGATCGTTTTTGTCGGCCTGACGTTGCGCCAACCAACTGGTGATAACCGCCTGTGGCGCGTTGCAGTCCAGGATCAGGAAAGGCGCCCCCGTGGCTTCGGCCACTTTGGCTGCGGCGTCGCGTTGTTCGCGTTTGAGGAAGGTGGCATCCAGTACTACCGGGAAGCCGGCGCGCAGCACGGTATCCGCGATGTCATTCAAGCGAGCGTAGGTCCTGGCGCTGGCGTCGGACGCATAGATGCCAGCCTGGGGCGTGTTTTCCACCTGCTGCTCGCCGAACATGCGCTTGCGCTCCACGTCCGAGCGCAGGCGTACAGCGCCCAATGCTTCCACCAGGCGCATGGCCACGTGGCTTTTGCCCACTGCCGAGACGCCATGGGTAATTGCCAGGAAGCGCGATGGAATGGTGCTGTAGCTTTCCGCCAGGTTGGCGTAGTTGCGGTATTGGCGCAGGGTGGTGGCGCGCTGTACCGGGCTTGCCTCGCTCGGCATGCTGAACAGCGACACCTTGGCACGCACCAGGGCGCGGTAAGCTTTGTAGAAGTTCAGCACTTCAAGGCCCTGATAGTCACCGGTCAGTTCCAGGTACTGGCTGATAAAGCGCCGCGCCAGGGACTTGAGGCCGCGGTCTTCCAGGTCCATGGCCAGGAAAGCGGTGTCGGCGTACACATCGGTGAAGCGAAACGGCTCGTTGAACTCGATGCAGTCGAAGATCACCACGTTGCCGTCAATCAAGGTGGCGTTGCCGAGGTGGATATCACCGTGGCACTCGCGGGTGAAACCGTCGAGCTTGCGCTGTGCCAGCAGCGGTTTCAGGCGCTCGAAGCTGCTTTCGGCCCAGGCTTGCAGGGCTTCCAGTTGAATCAGGTCGGCCTTGTCGCTGAGGAATGGACGGATCTGGTCGAAGTTCTGCCGTACCGGCGCCATCACTTCATCGGGGGTGCCGGCCGCGTGGTCCTGCGGCACTTTTGGTGCGGCGAGGTGAAAGCGTGCGATCTGCCTGGCCATTTCATCGATGTGCGCGGCGGTCAATTCGCCATTGGCCTGCAAAGTGCTGAGCAATTGGCTTTGCGGGAACTGACGCATCTTCAGGGCATATTCGATCACCGGGCCGTCGCCACCCAATTGTGGGGCTTCGGCTGTACCGGTAATCGGCAACACTTCCAGATACAGATCTGTGGTCAGGCGTTGGTTGAGGCGCAGTTCTTCGTTGCAGAAGTGCCCGCGTTTCTCCAGGTCGGTGAAGTCCAGGAACCCGAAGTTCATCGGTTTTTTCAATTTATAAGCGTAGGGGCCGGTCAAGATGACCCATGAAATATGCGTTTCGATGACCTGGAACGCTTCAACCGGATGAGGGTACAAAGCCGGGTTTTGCAGGGCTGCGATCAGTGACTGGCTCACGGGCGATCCTTCAGAGTCGGGGGGAAATCATGGCGCGCATTATGGCTGCTACGGGCGGTCGTGCAAACCGCTGTCCGGCTCATGTTGATCATCAATAAAGTGCGTATAATCCGCCGCCATGACTCGAACCCGATCTCCCCGTTCCCGTAAAAAACCTCCTTCCTGCGGCCTGCGCCCGTGGCTTGGCTGGGCGCTCAAGCTCGGCCTGGTAGGCCTTGTGGTGCTCGCTGGCTTTGCGGTGTACCTCGACGCTGTGGTCCAGGAGAAGTTCTCCGGCAAGCGCTGGACTATCCCGGCCAAGGTGTATGCACGCCCGCTGGAACTCTTTACCGGCCAGAAGCTGAGCAAGGATGACTTCCTCACCGAACTCGACGCCCTGGGCTATCGACGCGAACCCGTGAGCAATGGTCCAGGGGCGGCTGCAGTCAGCGGCAATACCGTCGACCTCAATACCCGCGGCTTCCAGTTCTATGAAGGCCTGGAGAAGGCCCAGCCTGTGCGCGTGCGCTTCTCCGGCGACTATGTGGCCGAACTGTCCTCCCTGAACGGTTCCAAGTTGCCGGTGGTACGCCTTGAACCGCTGATGATCGGCGGGATTTACCCGAAGAACCTTGAAGATCGCATCCTGATCAAGCTTGATCAGGTGCCGCCGTATCTACTGGAAACGTTGGTGGCTGTAGAGGACCGCGACTTTTATAGTCACTGGGGCGTTTCGCCGAAGTCGATTGCCCGTGCCGTCTGGGTGAATACTTCCGGCGGCAGGATGACCCAGGGCGGCAGTACGCTGACCCAGCAGTTGGTGAAGAACTTCTACCTGACCAACGAGCGCAGCCTGACCCGTAAGCTCACCGAAGCCATGATGGCGATGCTGCTCGAGTTGCACTACAGCAAGCAGGAGATCCTTGAGGCGTACCTCAACGAGGTATTCGTCGGCCAGGATGGTCAGCGCGCGGTGCACGGCTTCGGTTTGGCCAGCCAGTTCTTCTTCGGTCAACCGCTGTCGGAGTTGAAGCTGCATCAAGTGGCCTTGTTGGTGGGCATGGTCAAGGGGCCTTCCTACTACAACCCGCGTCGTAATCCGGAGCGTGCGCTTGAGCGCCGTAACCTGGTGCTCGATGTGCTTGAACAGCAAGGCGTTGCCACGGCGGAACAAGTGGCCGCGGCGAAGAAAATGCCACTGGGTGTGACAACCCGCGGGAAGTTGGCGGACAGTTCATTCCCAGGCTTTATCGATCTGGTAAAGCGCCAGTTGCGTGAAGACTATCGCGACGAAGACTTGACCGAAGAAGGCCTGCGGATCTTCACCAGCTTCGACCCGATCCTGCAGATGAAGGCAGAAGCATCGGTCAACGACACCTTCAAGCGCCTGACGGGCCGTAAGGGCGCCGACGAAGTAGAAGCCGCCATGGTGGTGACCAACCCGGAAACCGGTGAAGTCCAGGCCATGATCGGCAGTCGCCAGGCCAGCTTTGCCGGTTTCAACCGCGCACTGGATGCCGTGCGGCCGATCGGCTCGCTGGTCAAGCCGGCGGTCTACCTGACGGCGCTGGAAAAACCGAGCAAATACACCCTCACCAGTTGGCTGTCGGATGACCCGCTGTCGGTCAAGGGGGGCGACGGCCAGGTCTGGACGCCGCAGAACTTTGATCGCCGCTCCCACGGTACGGTGTTCCTGTACCAGGGCTTGGCCCATTCCTACAACATTTCCACGTCCCGGCTCGGCTTGGAGGTTGGCGTGCCGAATGTCCTCAAGACACTGGCGCGCCTGGGCATCACCCGCGAATTCCCGGCTTTCCCGTCGATTCTGCTGGGGGCCGGTGCCATGACGCCGATTGAAGTGGCGACCATGTACCAGACCCTTGCCAACGGTGGCTTCAACACCCCTATGCGCGGGATCCGCAGTGTACTGACGGCGGAGGGGGAGCCGCTCAAGCGCTATCCGTTCCAGATTCAGCAACGCTTTGACGCGGGCTCCATCTATCTGATCCAGAACGCCATGCAACGTGTGATGCGTGAAGGTACCGGCAGCTCGGTCTATAAAGTCTTGCCTTCCAACCTGACACTGGCGGGCAAGACCGGTACCAGTAACGACTCCCGTGACAGCTGGTTCGCAGGTTTCGGTCAGGATGTGCTCGCCGTGGTATGGCTGGGCCGTGACGATAATGGCAAGACACCATTCACCGGTGCCACTGGCGCATTGCAGGTCTGGACCAGTTTCATGCGCAAGGCCGACCCGCTGCCATTGAACATGCCGCAGCCGGATAACATCGTGCAGGCCTGGATTGATCCGCATACCGGCCAGGGCTCCGATGCCAACTGTCCGGGCGCGGTGCAGATGCCGTATATTCGCGGCAGCGAACCACCAGCCGGTGCTGCGTGCGGTGGCGGAGCCCCTGCAGATGCGGAATCGGTGATGGATTGGGTCAAGGGCTGGATGAATTAAGCAAAGAGGGTTTCAAGTGAACAAGTGGTGGATTCCAGCTATTACAGCTCTGGCTTTGCTCGGCGGTTGTTCCAGCGTGCAGCGCGGCTCTATTCCTGTGGTGGATTCGAGTACAGCTGTCTCCAATAATGACCGGATCTCGGCCAATGGCGGTTTCCGCCAAACCGTGACCAACCGTCCGGCCCAGGCCAGGCCTCAGGCCGTGCCGCAGGATTCGGGTGTGGTCGTGATGGTGCCGGGCGGCGGTGCAGCTACCTCGGCGCCAATCAGTGCCGAGCCTTGGACGCCTGGGCCAAGCACCTCCGGGCCGATCGATGCCGCGCCGATGCAGACCGCGCCGATCAACCAGGGTACCTACACCATGCCGTCGACGCCGAGTGGCATTCCATCGTCCTCCAGCGCTGGCGGCTTGTCAGCCGACGAGCAATTGGACGGCCCGGTGCTGGCCTTGCTGACCACCGCGCAGCAACAGCAGGCGGGTGGTGACTTGAATGGTGCGTCATCCAGCCTTGAGCGTGCGCAACGTGTTGCTCCGCGCGAGCCGCAAGTGCTGTATCGCCTGGCCCAGGTACGCATGGCCCAGGGCGATGCGCCCCAGGCCGAACAATTTGCTCGTCGTGGTCTCACGCTGGCCAACGGTCGTCCCGACCTGCAAGCCAGCCTGTGGGCGTTGATCGGCGATGCGCGTGCAGCACAAGGTGACGCTGCCGGCGCTGCCCAGGCTCGGCAAAAAGCCAAGGTCAGCCTCTGATGGATGCACGGTTTCCCGCGATTGCCGAACAGTTATTGCTGATCGAGCGCGAATTGCGCGTGCAGGGCTGGTGGGATGAGGTGTCCCCAAGCGTCGAGGCGCTCAGCAGCGTCGAGCCGTTTGCGGTCGACACACTGGACTTCCACCAGTGGTTGCAATGGATCTTCCTGGTGCGCATGAAACAGATCCTCGAACAGGACCTGCCGTTGCCGAATGCTTCAGGCATTCTCGAAATGGCCGAGATGGTCTATGCCGATCGGCCGCGAGAGAGCCTTGGCTTGCGTAATGCGCTGAAAAAGTTCGATCAACTGATCGTCGACGCTCGTTAATTGCCTGGCTGCCGGTTTTTCCGGCAGTCTTGCGCACATTTCTACCGCTTGACGACATTCAGGCGAGTTTTATCCCTCCTCAAAGCCCTTTCTTCTACGTTCTCATGCGCTTAGTTGGAAAAAAGCGCAATTATTGCTTGACTTGAGAGGCCTGAAACAGAAGAATCCAAAGTCCGCTGTATCGGGACTGCCAGAAGCAGGCCCGCTCAGCAGATCATGAGGCGCACATCCGCGCCGACCTGTTACACCCGCAACGCGTTACCTCGCGCTGGGTGGGAAAAGCCCGCAACACTTGGGACGATCCCAATACTTGCTCAGTCAGTGCTGACGTAGTCGGCGACCACCGTCGCTCATGCTCTGTTGAGAAGTAAACCTATTAAGACCCGTCGGTTTTCAACGGACGGTATTCTGGCGTTTTAGAGGTGAACAACGTGGAGCTTTTATCTGGCGGTGAGATGCTCGTCCGCTTTTTGCGTGACGAAGGCGTCGACTATATCTACGGGTACCCAGGTGGTGCTCTGCTGCATGTTTACGACGCACTGTTCAAGGAACCGGCTGTTACCCACATCCTGGTTCGCCACGAACAGGCCGCGACCCATATGGCTGACGGTTATGCCCGTGCCACCGGTAAAGCCGGTGTGGTACTGGTAACCTCCGGCCCAGGCGCAACCAATGCCATTACCGGCATCGCGACTGCTTATATGGACTCCATTCCGATGGTGATCATTTCCGGCCAGGTGCCAAGCACCATGGTGGGGACCGATGCGTTCCAGGAAACCGACATGATCGGTATCTCCAGGCCGATCGTGAAACACAGCTTCATGATCAAGCATGCGTCGGAAATCCCGGACGTCATGAAAAAGGCCTTCTACCTCGCACAGTCCGGTCGCCCGGGGCCTGTCGTGGTCGATATCCCGAAAGACATGACCAACCCGGCTGAAAAATTCGAATACGTTTTCCCGAAGAAAGCCAAGCTGCGTTCCTACAGCCCGGCCGTTCGTGGGCACTCGGGGCAAATCCGCAAGGCGGCAGAAATGCTCCTGGCGGCCAAGCGCCCCGTGTTGTACTCGGGGGGTGGCGTGATCCTGGGCGGTGGTTCTGCACCGCTGACCGAGTTGGCCAAACTGCTCAACCTGCCAGTCACCAACACCCTGATGGGCCTCGGCGCATTCCCAGGTACGGACCGTCAGTTCGTGGGCATGCTGGGCATGCACGGCAGCTACACCGCCAACCTGACCATGCACCACGCCGACGTGATCCTGGCAGTGGGCGCGCGTTTTGATGACCGCGTGATCAACGGCGCGAGCAAGTTCTGCCCGAATGCCAAGATCATCCACATCGACATCGACCCGGCGTCCATCTCCAAGACCATCAAGGCCGATGTGCCGATCGTAGGTCCTGTAGAAAGTGTATTGACCGAAATGGTCGCTGCGCTCAAGGACATCGGCGAAACGCCGAACAAGGAATCCGTTGCCAGCTGGTGGAAGCAGATCGACGAATGGCGTGGTGACCGTGGCCTGTTCCCTTACGACAAGGGCGACGGCAGCATCATCAAGCCACAAACCGTGATCGAGACCCTCTGCGAAGTGACCAAGGGCGATGCCTTTGTGACCTCCGATGTGGGCCAGCACCAGATGTTCGCCGCGCAGTACTACAAGTTCGACAAGCCTAACCGCTGGATCAACTCCGGTGGCCTGGGCACGATGGGCTTTGGTTTCCCGGCAGCCATGGGCGTGAAGCTGAGTTTCCCGGACTCTGACGTTGCGTGCGTCACCGGTGAAGGCAGCATTCAGATGAACATCCAGGAGCTGTCGACGTGCCTGCAGTACGGTCTTCCTGTGAAGATTGTGTGCTTGAACAACGGTGTGCTGGGCATGGTTCGTCAATGGCAGGACATGAGCTACGGTAGCCGTCACTCCCATTCCTACATGGAATCGTTGCCGGATTTCATCAAGTTGGTTGAGGCTTATGGCCACGTTGGCATTCGCATCACCGATCTGAAAGATCTGAAGCCGAAGATGGAAGAAGCGTTCGCCATGAAGGACCGTCTGGTGTTCATCGATATTCAGGTGGATACCAGTGAGCACGTCTACCCGATGCAGATCAAAGACGGCTCTATGCGCGACATGTGGCTGAACAAGACGGAGCGTACTTAATCATGCGGCACATTATCTCCCTGCTTCTGGAGAACGAACCCGGCGCTCTGTCTCGTGTTGTCGGCCTGTTTTCGCAACGCAACTACAACATCGAAAGCCTGACCGTGGCGCCGACCGAAGACCCGACTTTGTCGCGCCTGACGTTGACCACCGTGGGCCACGATGAGGTGATCGAGCAGATCACCAAGAACCTCAACAAGCTGATCGAAGTGGTCAAGCTGGTCGACCTGTCGGAGAGTGCCCACATCGAGCGCGAGCTGATGCTGGTCAAGGTCAAGGCAACGGGGGCCCAGCGTGCCGAGATCAAGCGCACTACCGATATTTATCGCGGGCAGATCGTCGATGTGAGCGCCAGTGTTTATACCGTTCAACTGACCGGTACGAGCGACAAGCTGGACAGCTTCATCCAGTCGATCGGGACGGCCTCGATTCTGGAAACGGTACGCAGTGGTGTCACCGGGATTGCCCGTGGCGACAAAGTACTCAGCATCTAACCCAAATTAGCGAATGGCCTTACGGCCTGGATATATAGAGGAACCTCATGAAAGTTTATTACGATAAAGATTGTGACCTGTCGATCATCCAGGGCAAGAAAGTCGCCATCATCGGCTACGGCTCCCAGGGTCACGCGCAAGCTTGCAACCTGAAAGACTCCGGCGTTGACGTGACTGTTGGCTTGCGTAAAGGCTCGGCCACCGTTGCCAAAGCTGAAGCCCACGGCCTGAAAGTGACTGACGTTGCTTCCGCTGTTGCTGCCGCCGACCTGGTCATGATCCTGACCCCGGACGAGTTCCAGTCCGCGCTGTACAAGAACGAGATCGAGCCGAACATCAAGAAGGGCGCCACCCTGGCCTTCTCCCACGGCTTCGCGATCCACTACAACCAGGTTGTACCGCGCGCTGACCTCGACGTGATCATGATCGCGCCGAAAGCACCGGGCCATACCGTACGTTCCGAGTTCGTCAAAGGCGGCGGTATCCCTGACCTGATCGCGATCTACCAGGATGCTTCGGGCAACGCCAAGAACGTTGCGCTGTCTTACGCTGCTGGCGTGGGTGGCGGTCGTACCGGCATCATCGAAACCACCTTCAAGGACGAGACCGAAACCGACCTGTTCGGCGAGCAAGCCGTTCTGTGCGGCGGTACCGTTGAGCTGGTTAAAGCCGGTTTCGAAACCCTGGTTGAAGCTGGCTACGCGCCGGAAATGGCCTACTTCGAATGCCTGCACGAACTGAAGCTGATCGTTGACCTCATGTACGAAGGCGGTATCGCCAACATGAACTACTCGATCTCCAACAACGCCGAATACGGCGAGTACGTGACTGGCCCGGAAGTCATCAACGCCGAGTCCCGCCAGGCTATGCGCAACGCCCTGAAACGTATTCAGGATGGCGAGTACGCCAAAATGTTCATCAGCGAAGGTGCTACCGGCTACCCTTCGATGACCGCAAAGCGTCGTAACAACGCTGCTCACGGTATCGAAGTCATCGGCGAGCAACTGCGCTCCATGATGCCGTGGATCGGTGCCAACAAGATCGTCGACAAAGCCAAAAACTAAGTCGTACGTATCAACAGAAAACGCGGCTTAGGCCGCGTTTTTTCGTTTGAGGGGCGGGTTCTGGTATAAAGCTGCATCGTTTGCGGGCGAACACTCGCCGCAAGTATTGGTCGAATTTTTTTCACACCGTTGCAAGGTAAAGTCCATGAGCGAACGTCCCGAAGAGCCAAACCAGGCTTCTGACGCCGAAAGCCTGCTGCCGATCGATGAACATGTCGAAGAAGGGCATGACGCTGAAGGCCGCAAGGTCCGGCATCGTGGCATCTATTTGCTGCCCAATTTGTTCACTACGGCAAACCTGTTTGCCGGGTTCTATTCCATCATCAACTCAATGAGTGCCCAAAGTGCCTTGGCGGCGGGTGATGCGGCGAGCGCCAGCAAGTATTTCGGCTTTGCTGCCATCGCGATTTTCGTGGCCATGGTGCTGGATGGCCTTGATGGTCGTGTGGCGCGCATGACCAATACCCAAAGCGCCTTCGGAGCCGAGTATGACTCGCTATCGGACATGGTTGCCTTTGGTGTTGCACCTGCACTGCTGGCCTTCGCCTGGGCGCTGGGGGATATGGGTAAGGTTGGCTGGATGGTCGCCTTCATCTATGTTGCGGGGGCGGCGTTGCGCCTGGCTCGCTTCAATACCCAGGTGGGTACTGCTGACAAGCGTTACTTCATCGGTCTGGCCAGTCCGGCAGCGGCGGGCGTGGTGGCGGGTATCGTCTGGGCGTTCAGCGACTACGGCATCCAGGGTTCGAAAATGTCGTTCCTGGTGGCGTTGATGGTTGCTGCGGCCGGTATGCTGATGGTCAGTAATATCAAGTACAACAGCTTCAAGGAGCTTGACCTCAAGGGGCGTGTACCGTTCGTGGCGATCCTGGCAGTGGTACTGGTGTTTGCAGTGGTCTTCAGTGATCCTCCTCGGATTCTGCTATTGGCCTTCCTGGTCTACGCCGTTTCGGGGCCGATTCAGTACTTGCTGCATATGCGCCGGGACAAAACGTTGCCTTAATGTAATTTCCCCCATACTCCGCAGTCTATTGGTGCATCAGTTCTCCAATGCTGCGGAGTTGCCATGTTAATCAAATTGCCCAAAGCGTCCGATTGCCAAGAATCGGATGTCACGCCTGAATCGTTCTACCTTTCTCGTCGTAGCTTGCTCGGTGGTGCGCTTGCCGGCATTGCTGCCAGCAGCCTGCCGCGTTGGGCCAGTGCTGACGAGGCCGCGCGTTATCCCGATGTTGAGCCTGGCAAGGCGCCCAATTGGTTTGCCGAAAAATTGCCGGCAACGAAATGGCAGGCGGTGACGGTCAAGGATGAATCCATCACCCCCTTCAAGGACGCAACCCACTACAACAACTTCTATGAGTTCGGTACAGACAAGGGCGACCCTGCGAAAAATGCGGGATCACTCAAGACCGAGCCCTGGAGTGTGGTGATCGACGGCGAGGTTGCAAAGCCGGGGCGTTACACCCTTGAAGACTTCATGAAGCCCTATCAATTAGAAGAGCGGATTTACCGTTTACGCTGTGTCGAGGCGTGGTCGATGGTCATTCCGTGGATGGGTTTTCCGATCTCTGCCTTACTCAAGCAGGTTGAGCCGACCTCCAAGGCCAAATACATCCGCTTTGAAACCCTTCATGATGCCAAGAGCATGCCTGGGCAGCGTTCGAGTTTTGGCTTGATTGACTGGCCTTATGTAGAAGGGCTGCGTCTGGATGAAGCGATGAATCCTTTGGCGATTCTTGCCGTTGGCATGTATGGGCGCGAGTTGCCCAATCAGAACGGTGCACCGTTACGTCTGGTCGTACCTTGGAAGTACGGTTTCAAGAGCGTGAAATCCATCGTGCGTATCAGTCTTGTAAGCGAGCAGCCCAAAACCACCTGGCAGAGTATTGCGGCGGATGAGTATGGCTTCTATGCGAATGTGAACCCTACGGTGGATCATCCCCGCTGGACCCAGGCGCGGGAGCGTCGTCTGCCAAGTGGGCTGTTCAGTCCCAATGTGCGTGAGACGCAGATGTTCAATGGCTACTCGGATGAGGTCGCCTCTTTATATACAGGCCTCGATCTGCGGAAGAACTACTGATGCGTTACCCCATCTGGCGCATTGGCGTTTTTATAGCTGCGGCAGTGTGGCCGTTATTATGGCTGTATGAGGCATGGAGTTTTGCCTTGGGGCCGGATCCGGGCAAGGTGCTGGTTGATCGGCTTGGCCTGGGTACCTTGATCCTCTTGTTGATTACCCTTGGAATGACGCCGCTGCAGAAGCTGAGCGGTTGGGCGGGGTGGATTGCCGTGCGCCGGCAGCTTGGATTGTGGTGCTTTGCTTATGTAGTGCTGCATTTGGCGGCGTACTGCGTGTTTGTCCTGGGGCTGGATTGGTCGCAATTGGGTGTGGAGTTGCGCAAACGGCCTTACATTATTGTGGGGGCGCTGGGGTTCTTGTCTTTGTTGGTGTTGGCGGTGACGTCTAATCGCTATAGCCAACGCCGACTGGGTAGTCGCTGGAAGAAACTGCATCGGCTGGTGTATGTGATTCTTGGGCTTGGTCTGTTGCACATGCTGTGGATCGTGCGGGCTGATCTGAAGGAATGGGTTATCTATGCTTCTATAGGTGCGTTGCTTCTGGTGCTGCGTGTACCGCTAGTGGCGCGCCGAATCCCCCGACTTATTACTAAAAAAGCACTCACTGCAACAAAAGCGTAATTAACGCTTGACCGCAGATTGTAGACGTCTATAATTCGCCCCACTTCCGGCGCAGTCGAAACGTAAAACTCCTTGATAAACAATGAGTTATGCAGAATAAAGCAGCGGATTGCTTCAGTTCATCGAAGCCCAGAAGGCGTTGGTAGGGTCGTGTTGTTTGACGCTATTAACGATTCGATCTTCTCGGTCGAAAGCGGAGAAAAAGAGGTGTTGACAGCAGCGTGTAACGCTGTAGAATTCGCCTCCCGCTGACGAG
>NZ_QCWA01000019.1:0-85846 GCF_003058245.1 Pseudomonas sp. GV047
GAGGCTTGGACGAGGTATGACCCGCGTCCAGGCCTCAAATGTGTAAACGATGTCCCCGGTTTCAGATGTAAACGATGTCTACGGTTCTACACCCCGATAGCGGTCTATCAGGCGCCGACAATCCCGCCATCATCCCGCCGAATCGCCATCACCGAGGAGCGCGGCTTGCCATTCGGCAGATGCTCCGGCCAGGTCGAACCCCCGGTTTCACCCGGGTGCTGGATCCCCACAAACAGGGTTTTCTGATCCGGCGAGAAGCTGATGCCCGTCACCTCACAGGCCACCGGCCCGACCATGAAGCGACGGATTTCACCGATGCTCGGGTCGGCGCAGAGCATCTGGTTATTGCCCATGCCCGCGAAGTCGCCGGCGTTGCTGTAGTCGCCATCGGTGAGGATCCACAGGCGCCCGGCCTTGTCGAACCCCAGGCCGTCGGGGCTGTTGAACATGTTCTGTGGGTTGATGTTGGACGAGCCGCCTTTTGGCGTGCCGGCATGCACGCCCGGGTTGCCGGCCACTACAAACAGGTCCCAGCTGAAGTCCGCGGCGCCATGGTCATCGGCGTTGGCCTTCCAGCGCAGGATCTGGCCGTAGACGTTTTTCTCACGCGGGTTGGGCCCGCCCACCGGTTGGCCGTCTTCGCCGCGCTTGGCGTTGTTGGTCAGGGTGCAATAGACCTGCCCGTCGGTAGGGCTGACCACGATCCATTCCGGGCGGTCCATGCGCGTGGCTTTCACCACACTGGCGGCCAGCCGTGCGTGGATCAGCACTTCGGCCTGGCTGGCGAAGCCGGTGCTGGCGTCGATGCCGTTTTTGCCATGGGTCAGCTCGACCCATTGCCCTTTGCCCTTCGGATGATCGGCGTTGCCATCGCCCGCATCGAAGATGGCCACGTACAAGGTGCCGTGGTCGAGCAGGTCTTTGTTGGCCTTGGGGTTCTTGTGGTTGATCTTGTCGCGGCTGACGAACTTGTAGATGAACTCGCCGCGCTCGTCGTCGCCCATGTACACCACGGCGCGGCCGTCACGGGTTTGCGCGAGGGCGGCGTTCTCGTGCTTGAAGCGGCCCAGGGCGGTGCGTTTTGCCGGGGTGGATTGCGGGTCGAACGGATCGATTTCCACGACCCAGCCGTGGCGGTTGAGTTCATTGGGGTTCTTGGCCAGGTCGAAGCGCGGGTCGTGCAGGTGCCAGTTGATCTCTTTGCTGGCGGCCACCACGCCATAGCGTTTCTGCCCGGCATCGAACGCTTGCTGCGGGTTGCTGCTGCCGAAGCAGTCGGTGAAGTTCTCTTCACAGGTCAGGTAAGTGCCCCATGGGGTCTGGCCGTTGGCGCAGTTCTGGAAGGTGCCGAGGGCTTTTTTGCCGGACTTATCGGCGCTGGTTTTCAACCATTCATGGCCGGCGGCGGGGCCGCTCAGGCGGATCGGCGAGTTGCCGTGGATGCGGCGGTTGTAGCGCGAGTCCTGGACGAACTGCCAGGTGTCACCTTTGCGCCGCACTTCGATCACCGACACGCCTTCACTGGCCTGGGCCTTGTGCACGTCTTCGGCCGATTGCGGCGCGCCGCCATGGGCGAAGAGGTAGCGGTAGTTGGTGTATTCGTTGTTGATCGCCATCAGCGCGCGGTTGTCGTCGCCGGGGAAGGCGAACAGGCTCATGCCGTCGTTGTTGTCGCCGAACTGTTGTTCCTGGGCTTTGGCGGTGCCGTTGCCGGACGGGTCGAAGGCCGGCGCGCTCTTGTGCAGTGGCTGGCCCCAGCTGATCAGCACCGAAGCGCTGTAGCCCGGCGGCAGGGTGATGGTGTCGCTGGTGGCCGCGGCGATGCTGGTAAAGCCCAGCAGCGGGCTGGCGGAGGCGGCGTTGACGGCCAGGGCGCTGCGGCTCAGCAGGTTGCCGCCGAGGAACATCGCCGCACCGCACAGGGCGCCGGCACCGATGAAGCGGCGGCGGGTGAGGCCGACCATCTGTTCGAGGTCGGTGGCTTGGTTTTCTTCTAATAGGTTCATGTCAGGCTCCCTGCGGTTTTTGCAAACACCATAAGGAGCGGGCGTGACGAAATTGTTGCAGTTTGAAGCGCCGCCGGGCTTAGACCGGCGTGCCGAGCAGTACATTACTGGGTGCACATTGCACGCGGAGTGTTTGGCCAGCGGCGGCGCCCAGGGCCTCGAGCGCGGCGGGCTGCGCCAAGGCGCATAAAACCTGGCCATTGGGCAGGGCGATGCGCACTTCGCTGGGGCCGTCCTCGGCGGCGAGAATCGCGTCGACGGTTCCGCTCATGCAATTGTGTCCAGGTGTTGCAGGTTTGTCGGGCGCCAGCAATTCCAGCCAGCCGGCCTTGATCAGCGCAACAACTTCCACGCCGACCTCCAGCTCCAGCCGTTGCGTACTGTCATGGGTGATTTGTGCCGCCAGGGTCAGCCCTCCGGCGAGCTGCAAGTGAATCAGGTCGTTGCGGCCAAGCTGTTCAATCGCAATGACCTGGCCATGCAACTGGTTACGGGCGCTGGTGCGCAGCATCAAGCGGCCGAGCAGGTTGAAGTCGCTGGCGGCTTCGTCCGAGCCAAGCACTTCGGCCTGCAACACTTGCAGGCGCTGGTAGAGGCGCAACACCCGTTCACCCTCGGCCGTGAGTTTGGCGCCGCCGCCGCCCTTGCCGCCGACACTGCGTTCGACCAAGGGTTTTTGCGCCAGGTTGTTCAGCTCGTCAATGGCGTCCCAGGCGGCCTTGTAGCTCAAGCCCGCACTTTTGGCGGCGCGAGTGATGGAGCCCTGCTCGGCGATATGCCCCAGCAGGGCGATACGCTGGGGGCGGCGGACAATATGTTGGCTGAGCAGAGTCGGTAGGGACATGGGCATTCGCTGTGGTGGGATGAGCGGACGTTGCGGCCGCGAGGCATGAGAGTCAAGTGCCAGGCTTTGGCGTGCGGGCCAGGCAGTACACGTCTACCTGTCGCGCGCCGGCTTTGATCAATAACCGCGCCAGGCTGTGGGCGGTGGCGCCGGTGGTGAGCACGTCGTCCACCAGCGCCAGGTGGCGTCCGCGCACCTCGGCACCGGGGGCCAGGGCGAAGGCGTTGAGCAGGTTGCGTTTGCGCGTCTTGGCGTCGAGGGCTTGCTGCGCGACGGTTTCATAAGGGCGTAGCAATAGATGTTCATCGTGGGGAAGGTCGAGGTCGGCGCTGAGCCAGCGCGCCAGCATCAGCGCCTGGTTATAGCCCCGTTCACGCAGGCGCCTGCGGGCCATGGGCACCGGCAGCAGCATGTCCGGGCGGGTGAGTGAGTGGTTGTCGAAGCGATGTTGCAGGTAGTGCCCCAGCAAGCGCCCCAGCATATGCCCGAGGGGCCAGCGTGCCTGGTGCTTGAAGCGACTGATCAGGGTGTCTACCGGAAAGCTGTAGGTCCAGGGTGCGATCACGTGTTTAAAGGCGGGCGGTTGTCTCAGGCACTGGCCGCAGACCAGGCCGTCCATCGCCAAAGGCAAGGCGCAGATTTCGCAATGCTCCATCAGCCAGGGCAGCTCGGTTTCGCAGACGTTGCACACACAGTCAGTGGTTTCAGTCGTCTCGTCGCAGATTAAACATTTCTGTATGTTTTTTGACCAGATGTAAACTTCGTGTTTGTAGCTTGGTTGACAGCGCATGAATCTTCCTTAAATATGCCGAGCATCCGTGTCGTGCCTGTGGGTATTGCCCTTCCCGCAGCGTTTGCCAAAGCATAATCAAGGAATCGCCCATGAGCGCCAGCACCACCGCCACCTTGCGTCACGATTGGTCTTTAGCCGAAGTCAAAGCGTTGTTCGTGCAGCCGTTCAATGACCTGTTGTTCCAGGCGCAGACCGTGCACCGCGCGCATTTCGATGCCAACCGTGTACAGGTGTCGACACTGCTGTCGATCAAGACCGGTGCCTGCCCGGAAGATTGCAAATATTGTCCGCAGTCGGGCCACTACAACACGGGCCTGGAAAAAGAAAAGCTGATGGAGGTGCAGAAGGTCCTCGAAGAGGCCGCTCGCGCCAAGGCCATTGGTTCGACCCGTTTCTGCATGGGCGCCGCCTGGAAACACCCGTCGGCCAAAGACATGCCCTATGTGCTGCAGATGGTCAAAGGCGTGAAGGCCATGGGCCTGGAAACCTGCATGACCCTCGGCCGTCTCGACCAGGACCAGACCGAAGCCCTGGCCCAGGCCGGCCTGGATTACTACAACCACAACCTGGATACGTCGCCGGAGTTCTACGGCAGTATCATCACCACCCGTACCTACAGTGAGCGCCTGCAAACCCTGGCCTATGTGCGTGAGTCGGGAATGAAGATCTGCTCCGGCGGCATCCTCGGCATGGGCGAGTCCCTCGACGACCGCGCCAACCTGCTGATCCAGTTGGCCAACCTGCCGGAGCATCCGGAGTCGGTGCCGATTAATATGCTGGTGAAAGTCGCCGGTACACCGTTGGAAAATGCCGAGGACATCGACCCGTTCGATTTCATCCGCATGCTGGCCGTGGCGCGCATCCTGATGCCGCAATCCCATGTGCGCCTGTCGGCGGGGCGCGAAGCCATGAACGAGCAGATGCAGGCCCTGGCGTTCTTTGCCGGTGCCAACTCGATCTTCTACGGCGACAAACTGCTGACCACCGCCAACCCGCAGGCCGACAAGGACATGCAACTGTTCTCGCGCCTGGGCATCCTGCCGGAAGCCCGTGAAGAGCATGCGGATGAAGTGCACCAGGCGGCCATCGAACAGGCGTTGGTGGAGCAGAAGAGCAGCGAGCAGTTCTATAACGCCGTTGTTTGATTCCCACCTGTTTTGACCGAGTTGCACCTGCCACCCCGAGGCCTGCATGTCTTTTGATCTCTCCGCGCGCCTCGCTGCCCGCCGTGCCGAACACCTTTACCGTCAACGCCCGCTGCTCCAGAGCCCCCAAGGCCCGGAGGTGGTGGTTGACGGTCAACCCCTCCTGGCATTCTGCAATAACGATTACCTGGGCCTGGCCAATCACCCGCAAGTGATCGAGGCCTGGCGCGCCGGGGCGTCCCGTTGGGGCGTGGGCGGCGGGGCTTCGCACTTGGTGGTGGGCCATGCCACGCCGCACCATGAGCTGGAGGAGGCGCTGGCCGACTTTACCGGGCGCCCGCGAGCGTTACTGTTTACCACCGGCTACATGGCCAACCTTGGTGCGGTCACGGCGTTGGTGGGGCAGGGCGATACGGTGCTGGAAGACCGGCTCAACCATGCTTCGCTGCTGGATGCCGGCTTGCTGTCCGGTGCGCGTTTCAATCGCTACCTGCACAACGACGCGATCAGCCTGGCCAAGCGCCTGGAGAAAGCCACTGGCAATACGCTGGTGGTCACCGATGGTGTGTTCAGCATGGACGGCGACCTGGCCGACCTGCCGGCACTGGCCCGTGCAGCCAGGGCCAAAGGCGCCTGGTTGATGGTGGATGATGCCCATGGCTTTGGTCCGCTGGGTGCCAATGGCGGCGGGATCGTCGAGCATTTCGGCTTGAGCCAGGACGACGTGCCGGTATTGGTCGGCACCCTGGGCAAAGCGTTCGGCACGGCGGGCGCGTTTGTCGCGGGCAGTGAGGACCTGGTCGAAAGCCTGATCCAGTTTGCCCGGCCATATATCTACACCACCAGCCAACCGCCGGCGCTGGCCTGCGCCACCCTGAAGAGCCTGGAGCTGCTACGCACCGAACATTGGCGGCGCGAGCACCTCGACCGCCTGATTCGTCAGTTTCGCCAGGGCGCCGAGCAGCTTGGCCTGGACTTGATGGACAGCTTTACACCGATCCAGCCGATCCTGATCGGCGACAGTGCCAAGGCCGTGCGCCTGTCGCAGATGCTGCGTGAGCGCGGCCTGATGGTCACGGCGATCCGCCCGCCCACCGTTCCCGCCGGCAGCGCGCGTTTGCGCGTGACCTTGACCGCAGCCCACAGCGAGGCGCAGGTACAGCTATTGTTAAACGCATTGGAAGAGTGTTTCCGCTTGTCTGGTGCCACGGAGCCCGACCATGCGTGATCGACTGATCCTGCTGCCCGGCTGGGGGCTCGGCGTATCGCCGCTGGAGCCTTTGGCCGCCGCCTTGCGTGGCCTGGACGCACACCTGCAGGTGCAGGTCGAGCCATTGCCGGCGCTTGCTTCCAGCGACCTCGATGAATGGCTCGACGAACTCGACGCTACCCTGCCCGACAACGCCTGGCTGGGCGGCTGGTCCTTGGGCGGCATGCTCGCTGCCGAACTGGCGGCGCGGCGCGGCGAGCGTTGCTGCGGGTTGCTGACCCTGGCGAGCAATCCGTGTTTCGTCGCCCACGAGGGCTGGCCCCATGGGATGCCCGCCGAGACCTTCGATGCGTTCCTGGCCGGCTGCCATGCCGATTCCCAAGTCACCCTCAAGCGCTTCGGCCTGTTGTGCGCCAAGGGCGCCGAAGACCCGCGCGGGCTGTCGCGCCTGCTGGTCAGTGGCGCGCCGCATTCAGCGTCCAACGTGTTGATGCCCGGCCTGGAACTGCTGGCCCAACTGGATACCCGCGAAGCCTTGCTGGCTTATCGCGGCCCACAGTTGCACCTGTTCGCCGGCATGGACGGGTTGGTGCCCGCCGAAGCCGCCAGCGACCTGCTGAGGCTGCTGCCGGATGTGGAAATCGGCCTGATTGAACAGGCTGGTCACGCTTTTCTTCTGGAAGACCCCCACGGTGTAGCGGGGGCCATCCAGGCTTTTTTGCATGAGTGCGTCGATGACTGATTTATCCCAGCCCTCCCTCCCGGGCGCCTTGCCGGACAAACGCCAGGTGGCGGCGTCGTTTTCCCGTGCGGCGGCCAGTTACGACAGCGTCGCCGAGTTGCAGCGCGCCGTAGGGCATGGGCTGCTGGCCCGGCTGCCATCAGCGTGTGCGCCACGTCACTGGCTGGATATGGGCTGCGGCACGGGTTATTTCAGCCGTGTGCTGGGCGAGTTGTTGCCCGCCAGCCAAGGTGTGGCGCTGGATATTGCCGAGGGCATGCTTAACCATGCGCGGCCTTTGGGTGGCGCACATCATTTTGTCGCGGGCGATGCAGAACGCTTGCCGCTGAAAGCCGAGAGCCTCGAGCTGCTCTTCTCCAGCCTGGCGGTGCAGTGGTGTGCGAACTTCGAGGCGGTGCTCAGCGAGGCCTATCGCGTGCTGCGGCCGGGTGGCGTGCTGGCGTTCGCCAGTTTGTGCGTCGGGACGCTGGATGAGCTGCGCGAAAGCTGGCGGGCGGCGGATGGCCTGGTGCACGTCAATCGCTTCCGCACCTTCGAGGCGTACCAGCACTTGTGCGCGGCCAGCGGTTTGCGCGTGGTCAGCCTGGAGCGGCGTGCCCATGTGCTGCATTACCCGGATGTGCGCAGCCTGACCCATGAGCTCAAGGCGCTGGGGGCGCATAATCTCAACCCAGGCCGCCCGGGAGGGTTGACGGGCCGTGCGCGGATTGTTGCACTGGTAGACGCCTACGAGCAGTTCCGTCAGGCCGAGGGACTGCCGGCCACGTATCAAGTGGTGTACGCCGTCCTGGAGAAGCCCCTATGAGCGCCGCCTATTTCATCACCGGCACCGATACGGATGTCGGCAAGACCACTATCGCCGCCGGCCTGTTGCACGCCGCCCGGCAAGCGGGCAGAAGCACTGCGGCTGGAAAGCCCGTGGCTTCCGGCTGCCAGGTCACGGCCAAGGGCTTGCGCAACGCCGATGCCGTGGCGCTGCTGGCCGAGTGTTCATTGCCGTTGAGTTATGCCGAGGTCAACCCGGTGGCGTTCGAACCCGCCATCGCGCCCCACCTGGCCGCGCGGGAGGCCGGCGTCGCGCTGACGGTGCAGTCGTTGTTGAAACCCATGCAGCAGATTCTGGCGCGTCAGGCGGATTTCACCCTCATCGAAGGCGCAGGCGGTTGGCGGGTGCCGTTGGCTGACCAGGACAACCTGTCGGACCTGGCCATGGCGCTGCAACTGCCGGTGATCCTGGTGGTGGGCGTGCGCCTGGGATGCATCAGCCATGCCTTGCTCACCGCCGAAGCCATCGCCCGGGACGGTTTGCCCTTGGCCGGTTGGGTGGCGAATATCATCGACCCCAAGACCTCTCGTCTGGAAGAAAACCTCGCGACCCTGGCCGAGCGTTTGCCCGCACCATGCCTGGGCCGAGTGCCAAAGCTCAAGCACGCCGGCGCCGAGGCGGTAGCTGAGTACCTGCAACTGGACCTGCTTGACTGATTCTGGCTATCGGCAAGGCATTATGCCATTAGTGTTTTTAACGGGCTTTTTGCCAGTATGTCTGCTTCAATTCAACTTCACGATTCTCTAAAGGCAGGTTGAAGCCATGGACATCTCTGGCAGCAGCGCGTTTTACTCGGGGCTGAGCACCATTCAGGCCGGGCAGAGCCGTGTCGACCAGGCCGCCGGCAGGATTGCCAGCGCCGCGACCACCCAGCCGTCTGACGCACAGAGCGACCGGTTGCAAGCCAATGACCGCGCCCAGCCGACGAATTCGGCGAGCAATATGGTTGAAATGGCCCAAGGCAAGTTTCAAGTGGAGTTGGGCGCCAAGGTCGCCAAGGCTTCAGACGAAATGCTCGGTACCCTGATCGACACCTTCGCTTAACCCCTCTTTCGTACGACCGGCTTCTTCCTGGGGCTGGTCGCCTTTGCGCAATCCTCCATTTTCTTCTGAACACCTTGTGGCATCCCGCCGCAGGCCTCGCCATGCCTGCCATTGACCCGCGTCATGACAAACGGTGTCTGGACGACGCTTGACATCCCCAGGTCGTAAACGTATGTTTCAAACACCTGTTTGACCGCCACAACACATCCACGCGGTTGTTCATTCCAGATACATCAGCAGAGGTTTATCGCTATGCCTGACTACAAGGCCCCCTTGCGTGATATTCGCTTCGTTCGTGACGAACTGCTCGGCTATGAAGCGCACTATCAGAGCCTGCCGGCTTGCCAGGACGCTACCCCGGACATGGTTGACGCCATTCTCGAAGAAGGCGCCAAGTTTTGTGAGCAAGTGCTGGCACCGTTGAACCGCGTGGGTGACATCGAAGGGTGCACCTGGAGTGAGTCTGGCGTTAAAACCCCTGCTGGTTTCAAAGAAGCCTACAAGCAATTCGTCGAAGGCGGCTGGCCAAGCCTGGCCCACGACGTGGAGCACGGTGGCCAAGGCCTGCCGGAATCCCTGGGCCTGGCCGTGAGCGAAATGGTCGGCGAAGCCAACTGGTCATGGGGCATGTACCCGGGCCTGTCCCATGGTGCGATGAACACCATTTCCGAGCATGGCACCCCCGAGCAGCAAGAGGCTTACCTGACCAAGCTGGTATCGGGCGAGTGGACCGGCACCATGTGCCTGACCGAACCACACTGCGGTACCGACCTGGGCATGCTGCGCACCAAGGCCGAGCCTCAGGCTGACGGTTCCTACAAAGTCTCCGGTACCAAGATCTTCATCTCGGCCGGTGAACACGACATGGCCGACAACATCGTCCACATCGTGCTGGCCCGCCTGCCGGACGCACCGGCGGGTACCAAAGGCATCTCGCTGTTCATCGTGCCCAAGTTCCTGCCCAACGCCGACGGCTCGATCGGTGCGCGCAACGCCGTGAGCTGCGGTTCCCTGGAACACAAGATGGGTATCCACGGTAACGCCACCTGTGTGATGAACTTCGACGCGGCTACCGGTTTCCTGATCGGCCCGGCGAACAAAGGCCTGAACTGCATGTTCACCTTTATGAACACCGCTCGCCTGGGCACCGCGCTGCAAGGCCTGGCCCACGCCGAGATCGGCTTCCAGGGCGGCCTGAAATACGCCCGCGATCGCTTGCAGATGCGTTCCCTGACTGGCCCGAAAGCGCCGGAAAAGGCCGCCGACCCGATCATCGTGCACCCTGACGTGCGCCGCATGCTGCTGACCATGAAAGCCTTCGCCGAAGGTAACCGTGCGATGGTGTACTTCACCGCCAAGCAAGTGGACATCGTCAAATACGGCACCGACGACGAGGCCAAGAAACAGGCCGACGGCCTGCTGGCATTCATGACCCCGATTGCCAAGGCGTTCATGACCGAAGTCGGTTTTGAATCCGCCAACCACGGTGTGCAGATCTATGGCGGCCACGGCTTTATCGCCGAGTGGGGCATGGAGCAGAACGTTCGCGACAGCCGTATCTCCATGCTGTATGAAGGCACCACCGGCATCCAGGCACTGGACCTGCTCGGCCGTAAAGTGCTGATGACCCAGGGCGAAGCGCTCAAGGGCTTCACCAAGATCGTGCACAAGTTCTGCCAGGCCAACGAAGGCAACGACGCGGTCAAGGAGTTCGTGGCACCGCTGGCTGCGCTGAACAAAGAGTGGGGCGAGTTGACCATGAAGGTCGGCATGGCCGCGATGAAAGACCGCGAAGAAGTGGGGGCCGCTTCGGTGGATTACCTGATGTACTCCGGTTACGCCTGCCTGGCTTACTTCTGGGCCGACATGGCGCGCCTGGCTGCCGAAAAACTCGCCGCCGGTACCAGCGAAGAAGCGTTCTACACCGCCAAGCTGCAAACCGCGCGCTTCTACTTCCAGCGCATCCTGCCGCGGACCCGTACTCACGTGGCCACCATGCTGTCGGGCGCCAGTAACCTGATGGACATGAAAGAAGAAGACTTCGGCCTGGCTTACTAAGCCTTACCGGGTTCATCTGAAACCGTCGCTTCCCTTGGGAGCGGCGGTTTTTTCATTGGGGGATAAAAAACACAGTGCAGCGCTCAGGGATTTTCTCCGGCTGCCGTTACAGTGATGGCAATGTGATACATGGCGGGCAGGGTGTGCTTAACTGTTCGCATCAAGGCACAGTGCCACTACTTTTTGCGGGTCGGAGTTTTACCCTTGTCACGCGTGTCTGCTTTACGTTTCAGTCACTTTCTTCCTTCGTTGCTGCTGTTGCTGGCCGGGCTCTCGGCTGCGTACGTCAAGGACCTCAGCGTCTTCTTCACCTCGCTGTTCAATGTGTTGCCGACCCTGGTGCTGTTGCTGGGCGGTTCGTACTGCGCGGTTTATCGCCGTCAGCGTGAATTGTTCCTGATGATCACGGTGTACATCGCCTACTTCCTGCTCGATACCCAGACCGATTTCTATCGCGACAATGGCCGCGTGCGCGAAGACGCGGCTGTGGTGTTTCACCTGTGTTGCCTGTTATTGCCGTTGCTGTTCAGCATCTACGCGCTGTGGCAGGAGAAGACCCACCTGTTTCGCGACTTCGTTGCCCGTTGTGCGGTGCTGCTGGCAATCGGCAGTGTGGCGCTGGCCCTGGAGCAAAGTTATCCCCAGGCACTGCTGAACTGGCTGGCGGAGATCCGCTGGCCAGCCCTGCATGGGACCTGGATGAGCCTGATCCAGCTGTCATACCCGATGTTCCTGGTCGGCTTCCTCACTCTGGCGGCGCAATACTGGTACCAGCCGCGTCCGCTGCATGCGGCGCAACTGGTCGGGTTGCTGGGGATGTTCTGGATGTTGCCGCAGACCTTCATCCTGCCGTTCACGCTGAATATCATGTGCAGCCAGGTCATGCTGATGATCGCCGCCGGCGTGGCCCACGAGGCTTATCAAATGGCATTCCGCGATGAACTGACCGGCCTGCCGGGGCGCCGAGCCTTGAACGAACGCATGCAGCGGCTGGGGCGCAATTATGTGCTGGCGATGACCGACGTCGATCACTTCAAGCGCTTCAATGACACCCATGGTCACGATGTGGGCGACCAGGTGCTGCGCCTGGTGGCGAGCAAGCTGTCCAAGGTCAATGGGGGTGGGCGTGCCTACCGCTACGGCGGTGAAGAATTCGCCGTGGTGTTTGCCGGCAAGACCCTGGATGAGTGCATGCCGCACCTGGAGGAAATCCGCGAGATCGTCGCCAACTACGACATCAAGCTGCGCAATTCGGACCGGCCCCAGGATGATCAACAAGGCCGTCAACGCCGGGCGGGCAGCGGCGCGTCGAGTGTGTCGGTGACGGTCAGCATCGGCGTGGCCGAACGCCAGATCGACCAGCGCACGGCGGAAGAAGTGCTCAAGTCCGCCGACCAGGCGCTGTACGCCGCCAAGGGCGCGGGGCGTAACTGTGTGGTTGCGGCCGGGCAGACCCGCCGTGGCGCGGTGCGCATGCAGAGCGCTGCCGGTTGAGTGATGGCGCTGTATTCAGCGGTTCTACAATGATTGTCCGAGGCGCTGGCCGGCAGTAGGTTGAAAGGATCTGCCGCCGGAGACACCGCCATGCCTGAGTACAAAGCTCCCCTGCGCGACATGCGCTTTCTGATCGACAACGTGTTTGATTTCCACGGCCACTACGCTGCCCTGGGCGCCACGGATGCCAGCCCGGACATGGTCAGTGCAATCCTGGAGGAAGGCGCCAAATTCTGCGAGAACGTGCTTTCGCCACTCAACCGCAGTGGTGATGAAGAGGGCTGCCATTTCGACAACGGCGTGGTGACCACGCCCAAGGGCTTCAAGGAAGCCTTCGCCCAGTACGTCGAGGGCGGCTGGCACGGGGTGGCGGCAGACCCGGCCTACGGTGGCCAGGGCCTGCCGCAATCGTTGGGCCTGGTGCTCAGCGAGATGATCGGCTCCAGCAACACCTCGTGGGGCATGTATCCGGGCCTGACCCACGGCGCGATGTCGGCGATCCACGCCCACGGCACCGAAGAGCAGAAGGCCACGTTCCTGAGCAAACTCACCGCAGGCGAATGGACCGGCACCATGTGCCTGACCGAAGCCCATTGCGGCACCGACCTGGGCCTGATCAAGACCCGTGCCGTGCCCCAGGCGGATGGCAGCTACGCGATCACCGGCAGCAAGATCTTCATCTCGGCCGGTGAGCACGACATGAGCGCCAATATCATCCATCTGGTGCTGGCCAAGCTGCCGGACGCGCCGGCGGGCACCAAGGGTATCTCGTTGTTTATCGTGCCCAAGTTCCATGTGGATTCGGCTGAGCGCAATGCGGTGCACTGCGGCTCCATCGAGCACAAGATGGGCATCAAGGCCTCGGCCACGTGCGTGCTCAACTTCGACGGCGCCAAGGGCTTTTTGATTGGCGAGGCGAACAAGGGCCTCAACTGCATGTTCACCATGATGAACCACGCCCGCCTGGGCACCGGCATGCAGGGCCTGTGCAATGGCGAGGCGAGCTTCCAGGGCGCGATCAAGTACGCCAACGACCGCCTGCAGATGCGCGCGCTGACCGGCGCCAAGGCCCCGGAGAAAGCCGCCGACCCGATCATCGTGCATCCCGATGTGCGCCGTATGCTGCTGACCATGAAAGCCTTCAACGAAGGCAACCGCGCACTCACCTATTTCACCGCGCAGTTGCTCGACACCGCGCACCTTTGCAACGACGCCGGCCAGCGCCAGGAGGCCGAAGACCTGTTGGCGTTCCTCACCCCCATCTGCAAAGCCTTTATGACCGACACCGGGCTGGAGGTGACCAACCACGGCATGCAGATATTCGGCGGCCATGGCTACATTCGTGAGTGGGGCATGGAGCAACTGGCACGCGATGCGCGGATTGCACCGATCTACGAAGGCACCAACGGCATCCAGGCCCTCGATCTGTTGGGGCGCAAGGTGCTGGGCAGCCAGGGCAAGCTGCTGCGCGGTTTTACTAAAATAGTGCATAAGTTTTGCGCGGCGAATGCCGAACATGCGCAGCTCAAGGGCTATGTGGTGCAGCTTAATCAACTGAATCAGGAATGGGGCGAGCTGACTACCCAGGTCGGTATGGCCGCGATGAAAAACCCGGATGAGGTGGGCGCAGCGGCGGTGGATTACTTGATGTACAGCGGTTACATCATCCTCGCCTACCTGTGGCTGCGGATGGCCATTGCCGCGCTGGCGCAGGATGACACTGAGTTTGCCAAAGCCAAGCTGGCCACTTGCGACTTTTACTTCAAGCGTCTGCTGCCACGTACCGCAACCCATCGCGCCGCCGTGGAAGCGGGCAGCGAATGCCTGATGAGTCTGCCTGCGGAGTCGTTTGCGTTGTGATGACTTAAAAATACCAATCAGTCACAAGTGGACCCTATGTGTCTGAAAAGTTGTTCGGGTACACTCGGAGCCTGTAAAACCGATCCTATCGAATCACTTTTCACGTTCTCACGAGGTTTGCCATGGCTGATTACAAAGCGCCGCTGCGTGATATGCGCTTCGTCCTCAACGAAGTCTTTGAGGTCGCCACCACTTGGGCCCAATTGCCGGCATTGGCAGACAGCGTTGACGCCGAGACCGTAGAGGCCATCCTCGAAGAAGCCGGCAAGGTCACCGCCAAATCCATCGCCCCGCTCAGCCGCGGTGGCGATGAACAGGGCTGCCGTTGGGATAACACCGCGGTGTTTACTCCGGAGGGTTATCCACAGGCCTACAAGACCTACGCTGAAGGTGGCTGGGTCGGCGTAGGCGGCGACCCCGTGTTTGGCGGCATGGGCATGCCCAAGGCGGTATCGGCCCAGGTCGAGGAGATGATCAACTCGTCAAGCCTGGCGTTCGGCCTGTACCCGATGCTGACCTCCGGCGCCTGCGTGTCGATCAACACCCACGCCAGCGAGGAACTCAAGGCCATCTACCTGCCGAAGATGTATTCCGGCGAGTGGGCCGGCTCCATGTGCCTGACGGAAGCACACGCCGGTACCGACCTGGGGATTATCCGCACCAAGGCCGAGCCGCAGGCAGACGGTTCCTACAGGATCAGCGGAACCAAGATCTTTATCACTGGCGGTGAACACGACCTCACCGAGAACATCATTCACCTGGTACTGGCCAAGTTGCCGGACGCACCGGCCGGTCCGAAGGGGATTTCGCTGTTCCTGGTGCCGAAGTTCATGGTCAACGCCGACGGCAGCCTGGGCGCACGCAACCCGGTGAGCTGCGGCTCCATCGAACACAAGATGGGTATCCAGGCATCCGCCACCTGCGTGATGAACTTCGACGAAGCCGTGGGTTACCTGGTGGGCGAACCCAACCGTGGGTTGGCGGCGATGTTCACCATGATGAACTATGAGCGCCTTGGCGTGGGTATCCAGGGCCTGGCGTCCGGCGAGCGCTCCTACCAGAACGCGATTGAATATGCCCGCGACCGCCTGCAAAGCCGTGCGCCGACCGGTGCCCAGGCCAAAGACAAAGTGGCCGACCCGATCATCGTCCACCCCGACGTGCGCCGTATGCTGTTGACCATGAAAGCCGCCAACGAAGGCGGTCGCGCGTTTTCCACCTATGTGGCGACGCAGCTGGACATCGCCAAGTTCAGTGACGATGCCGCTGCCCGCGAGCGGGCCGATAACCTGGTGGCCTTGTTGACGCCGGTCGCCAAGGCGTTCCTCAGCGACCTGGGCCTGGAAACCACCGTGCTCGGCCAGCAAGTGTTTGGCGGCCACGGTTACATTCGCGAATGGGGCCAGGAGCAACTGGTGCGTGATGTACGCATCACGCAGATCTACGAAGGCACCAACGGCATCCAGGCACTGGATTTGATGGGGCGCAAGATCGTCGGTAGCGGCGGTGCGTTCTACACCTTGTTCGCCGACGAGATTCGCCAGTTCATCGCCTCGGCGGGGCCCGAACTGGCTGAGTTCAGCCAACCGTTGAGCGCAGCGGTGGATAACCTGGACGAATTGACCGCCTGGGTGCTGGATCGCGCCAGGACCAACCCGAACGAGATCGGCGCAGCCTCGGTGGAGTATTTGCATGCATTTGGTTACATGGCCTACGCCTATATGTGGGCACGTATGGCCAAGGCCGCGTTGGGCAAGGAGACTGAGGAAGACTTCTACGCCAGCAAACTGGGCACCGCGCGCTTCTACTTTGCGCGTCTGTTGCCACGTATTCACTCGCTGAGTGCGTCGGTAAAAGCCGGTAGCGAATCCTTGTTTTTGCTGGATGAGGCACTGTTCTAAGGGCTTGGAGGGCGTGTAAGCATTCTCTTACATGACGTACTGCTAATCGTCCTCTATCGCCAAATTGGATCCACGGATAATCTACTTCACATGGACGTCGCGCAGGAAGCGCAAAGCAACAACACGGACACGTAGGATTCTGCCAGGATGGCGGAGTGAAATGGATGTCAGGGAAACAGTCTGCAAAGCCCCGCTTCGGCGGGGTTTTCTTTTGCCCGCGAAAAAGTCAGGCGCCGAATTTCACGGCAGTGCCTGCGGCGCATTCATCACGTCTTCCAGCAAGGTGCGCAGCAGCGCCATGGTTGCCTGCTGGCGCTGTACATCGCGACACACCAAACCTACCTTTAGTGGCACCCTGGGTTCACTCAAGGGCTTCCAGAGCAGCGACTGGCTGTTGTGTTCGTCCTGGGAGCGTCCCGGCAGCACCGTGGCCAATTTGGTGTTAGGCAAGCTGTCGAGAATCCCCACCATGGTATTCAACTCCGCCTGTACCTGCGGCCGGCGTCCGAGGTTGGATAACTGACCCTGCCAGATCTGTCGAACCTGGAACTCTTCCCCCAGCAACAACATCGGCAGTTCGGCGGCCTGTTTCAGCGAGACTTTCTTGAATTCGCGCAGGGGATGGTCCTCGGGGATGACCACCTTCAGCTCATCCTCATACAACAACACGCCGTGCAGCCCCGGCTGGCGTGGCGGCAGATAGCTGATGCCGATGTCCAGCGAGCCGTTAAGCAACCGCCGTTCAATCTCGATCCCGGTCAATTCGTAGATCTGCACCACCAGGTGCGGCTGGGCCTTGCGCACGCGCTCGAGCATTTGCGGGACCAGGCTGGTGTGCACGGTTTGCAGCACGCCGATGGCCAGGGTGCGCATGGCCTGGCCCTTGAAGTTACGCAAGGCTTCGACGGCTTGCTGCATGCCATCGATCAGCGGCAAGGCATGGTTGTACAGCGTATGGGCGGCCAGGGTGGGCAGCAGGCGTTTGCTGCTGCGTTCGAACAGGCTCACATCGAGGTTGCGCTCCAACTGGCGGATCTGTTGTGAGAGCGCCGGCTGGGAGATCGACAGGCGTTCAGCGGCACGGCCCACATGGCCTTCTTCATACACCGCGACGAAATAACGCAGTTGCTTAAAATCCATAAGGCTTACTTATCGAAAAAGCTGGAAAATCGAAATGGCCGGTAGCCCCCGAGGCGCCTAGTCTAGCGCCTATTCGCAGGGCTTACAGGGCCGGATCGGGCAATGAACAGCGTTTATGTTGATGGCGTTTACATAGGCAAGGCAACACACCCGCAGACAGTGATTGCAGGGAAAACCGACCAAGGCCCGGTTGCCACTGGGGGCAAGCTGTGAATCTCTTCAATATGCGTCGCCCCGTGCCCAGCCTGGACGACCTGGTGCTGGAGGCTTCACCCGATACGCTGTCCAGCGAGGCGCTGATGCCCACTGTGGCGAGGCCGCCTCAGGTTTTCGTACGTGGCCAGGGCTCCTGGCTGTGGGACAGCGACGAGCGTGCTTACCTGGATTTCAGCCAGGGCAACGCTGCCAACAGCCTCGGCCACAGCCCGCAGGTCTTGATCAAAGCCCTTGCCGACCAGACCCAGGCCCTGATCAATCCAGGCCTGGGTCTGCATAACCGCGCTCAACTCAATCTTGTCGACCGCCTGTGCCATCGTACCGGCAGCGACCAGGCCTACCTGCTCAACAGTGGCGCAGAGGCCTGCGAAGCGGCGATCAAGCTGGCGCGCAAGTGGGGCCAACTGCATCGCGGCGGGGCCTACCGCATTATCAGCGCGAGCAATGGTTGCCATGGGCGCAGTTTCGCCGCACTGGCGGCGTCGGCCGGCAATCTGGAAAACCGCTTTGAACCGCAATTGCCCGGCTTCAGCCATGTGCCGTTCAACGATCTGCCGGCCCTGCATGCAGCGGTCGATGCACAGACAGTCGCCATCCTGCTGGAGCCGGTCCAGAGCGAAGCCGGTGTGATCCCCGCGACGGAGCATTACCTCAAGGGGGTTGAACGGCTGTGCCGCGAACTGGGGATCCTGCTGATCCTCGACGAAGTACAAACCGGCCTTGGCCGTTGCGGCACCTTGCTTGCCGAACAGCAATACGGCGTGCGAGCCGACATCATCACCCTCGGCAAAGGCCTGGGCGGCGGCGTGCCATTGGCTGCGCTGCTGGCGCGCGGCAACGCCTGTTGCTTCGACGTGGGTGAGCTGGAAGGTACCCATCATGGCAACGCATTGATGGCATCGGCCGGGCTGGCGGTATTCGATACGGTGCTGGAGCATGGCTTCCTGGAACACGTACGTGAATCCGGCCTTTACCTGGGCGAAGGCCTTGCCCGGCTGGCCTACCGCTACGACCAGGGCCAATTGCGCGGCCACGGCCTGATGTGGGGCCTGACGTTGTCGGATGATTCTGCAGATGCAGTGGTAAAAGCCGCCCTGCACGAAGGCCTGATCCTCAACGCCCCGCAACCTGACTGCCTGCGCTTCACCCCGGCGCTTACGGTGAGCAAAAGCAACATCGACGAAATGCTCCTGCGCCTGGCCCGCGCTTTTTCCCGGGTGCGCACCGCCCAGTTGCAATGCCGCAAGGGCATCGCCGTCTGACCCACATTCCTGAACCGTCTCGCGGTATACGCGGCGCCTCCAGCCTGATTTTTTCGGCTGGGGGCGTTTTTTTGCGTGTGAAATTTTTGGATTGAAAGCGTTGATTGATCGCCTGTGAAAACAATGGCTTTTTAGCGTGCGTCGATAAGGACTGTCGACGGAGCACGGGTTGCTCCACTTCTAATCTATACCACTGGGTGGTATGTTTGTGGGAAGGGATATCCATGAGGCTTAGGTTATTTAAAACACGGCAGTTTGCTGATGCGGCCAGCAAGTCCTGGATCTACGATTCGGAGTTGAGGGAGGCATTTGGCCAATTGCTGAGGGGGCAGGCAGATAATCTGGGAGGCGGTGTTTGGAAAAAGCGCCTCAACCAGAATAGGCATCGCTCCATAGTGTTGGCCAAGGGCAGGCAATACTGGGTTTATCAGTTGCTGTTCGCCAAGCAAGACCAAAGCAATATCAGTCAGAAAGATTTGGCTTGGTTTCGGGCGATGGCAAAAGTTTATGAAGGCTTAAACGAAACGCAGATCCAGCAGCTCTTGGATCTCAGGGAGTTTGTGGAGATACATCATGACCAAAAAATATGAAAGTGAAGCGCTGGAGTCCATTCACCAATCCGCCAAAGCGCTTTATGCCATCGGTGCTATTAGTAAAACTACCCTTCGTGAATACGACGAAGCGTGCTTCTCTGCCGTCCCGGAACAAATACCTGCTGAACAGATCAAGCAGCTACGTGAAAGTAGCCATGTCAGCCAACCGGTGTTTGCTCGTTACCTGAATACCAGCGCCTCCACGGTGAAGAAATGGGAATCTGGCGAGAAGCAACCCAGCGGCATGGCGCTCAAACTTCTTAGTATCGTGCAAAAGCATGGGTTAGAAATTCTGGCCTGAAGGATGGCCCGGTGCCAGATCCCACTGAACCCTCACGAACGCCCAAGGTCGATTAGCTACACGGTTCACACGAGCCGATTTTCTGGAGCTGACCCATGGACTTCATTCGTATCATCATCGCCATTCTGCTGCCGCCACTGGGTGTGTTCCTGCAAGTGGGTTTCGCTGGCGCGTTCTGGCTGAATATTCTGCTGACCTTGTGCGGTTACTTCCCAGGCATCATTCACGCCGTGTACATCATCGCCAAGCGCTGAGCCCGTCAGCCTTTTGCGATGAGCCGTGAATTGCGCTCATTGCGAAAGGCCAGTTGCTCGATGGTCTGGGTAGCGTGCTCGGCTTCTTCCCGCGCCTTGAGGATAATGCCGTGCTGCTCGGACTTGCTGCACACCGGGTCGGCATTGCTCGCATCCCCCGTGAGCATGAAGGCCTGGCAACGGCAGCCACCGAAATCCTTTTCCTTTTCATCGCACGAACGACACGGCTCGGGCATCCAGTCGTAGCCGCGAAAGCGGTTGAACCCGAAAGAGTCGTACCAGATGTGCTGCATGCTGTGGTCGCGCACATTGGGAAACTGCACCGGCATCTGTCGGGCGCCGTGGCAGGGCAGGGCGGTGCCGTCTGGCGTCACGGTCAGAAAGATACTGCCCCAGCCGTTCATACAGGCCTTCGGGCGCTCCTCGTAGTAGTCCGGTGTCACGAAGATCAGCTTGCATGGATGGCCTTCGGCTTCGAGCTTGGCACGGTATTCGTTGGTGATGCGTTCGGCACGCACCAGTTGTTCCTTCGTCGGCAATAAACCCACGCGATTGAGCTGCGCCCAGCCATAGAACTGGCAGGTGGCAAGCTCGACAAAATCCGCTTCCAGCGCAATACACAGCTCGATGATACGGTCGATCTTGTCGATATTGTGCCGATGGGTGACGAAGTTCAGCACCATCGGGTAGCCATGCGCCTTCACTGCGCGGGCCATTTCCAGCTTTTGCGCGAAGGCTTTTTTCGAACCCGCCAGCAGGTTGTTCACCTGTTCGTCGCTGGCCTGGAAGCTAATCTGGATATGGTCCAGGCCGGCTTTCTTGAAATCGCTGATCTTCTGCTCGGTCAGGCCGATGCCCGAGGTGATCAGGTTGGTGTAGAACCCCAGCTTGCGCGCCTCGGCGATCAACTCGGCGAGGTCCTGGCGCACCAGCGGCTCACCGCCGGAAAACCCCAGTTGCGCCGCGCCCATCTCGCGGGCCTCGCGAAATACCTTGACCCACTGCTCGGTGCTCAGCTCCTTGCCCTGCTCGGCAAAGTCCAGCGGGTTGGAGCAATACGGGCATTGCAGCGGGCAGCGGTAGGTCAACTCGGCGAGCAACCACAGCGGCAGGCCGATGGCGGGTTTCTCAGGCAAGGGTGATCCAGTGCTCAGCACGGGCGACCTCCATGAATTGCTCGATGTCGTCACCCAGCTCAGGCACGCCGGGGAACTGTTCTTCGAGGGCAGCAATGATCGCCGCCACGTCGCGCTCACCGTCAATCAGGCCACCAATCAGCGCGGCGCTGTCGTTGAGCTTGATCATGCCTTCGGGGTAGAGCAACACATGGCCTTTTTGCGCGGGTTCGTACTGGTAACGGTAGCCCTGGCGCCAGGTCGGTTTTCTGCTGCGATCGAAGCTCATAGGGTGATCCCTTTATGCCACACCCGCTGCTCGGTCACGCTGTGATACGGCGGGCGTTTCAGTTCGTAGGCCATGCTCATGGCATCCAGCATGCTCCACAGGATGTCGAGTTTGAACTGGAGGATTTCCAGCATGCGCTCCTGGCCTTCACGGGTGGTGTAGTGCTGCAAGGTGATTGCCAGCCCATGCTCCACGTCGCGCCGCGCCTGGCCCAGGCGGGTGCGGAAATACTCGTAGCCGGTGGGGTCGATCCACGGGTAGTGCTGCGGCCAGCTGTCGAGGCGCGATTGGTGGATCTGGGGCGCGAACAGCTCGGTGAGGGAGCTGCTGGCGGCTTCCTGCCAGCTGGCGCGGCGCGCAAAGTTGACGTAGGCGTCTACCGCAAAGCGTACGCCGGGCAGCACCAGTTCCTGGGAACGCAACTGGTCGGGGTCGAGGCCGACCGCCTGGCCCAAGCGCAGCCAGGCTTCGATGCCGCCGTCCTCACCGGGTGCGCCATCGTGGTCGAGCAGGCGCTGGATCCATTCGCGACGGATCTCGCGGTCCGGGCAGTTGGCCAGGATCGCCGCATCTTTCAGCGGGATGTTCACCTGGTAATAGAAACGGTTGGCGACCCAGCCCTGGATCTGCTCGCGGGTGGCACGGCCTTCATACATCGCCACATGGTACGGGTGATGAATATGGTAGAAGGCGCCTTTGGCCCGCAAGGCGGCTTCGAACTCGGCGGTGCTCAATGGTGTGTCAGTCATGTCGTCTGCTCCTACAATTCAATGCTCATGCCGTCGTAAGCGACTTCGACATTGCGCCGCACCAGTTCCGCGCGCTCGGGAGAATCTTCATCGAGGATCGGGTTGGTGTTGTTGATGTGGATAAGCACCTTGCGCTGCTTGGGCAACTGCTCCAGCACTTCGAGCATGCCGCCGGGGCCATTTTGCGCGAGGTGGCCCATCTCACGGCCGGTGCGGGTGCCGACGCCACGGCGCTGCATTTCATCGTCGTCCCACATCGTACCGTCCACCAGCAGGCAATCGCTGCCGGCCATGATCTCCAGCAACGGCGCGTCGACTTTGCCCAGGCCCGGGGCGTAGAACAGTTTGCCGCCGGTGCGCAGGTCTTCGACGATCAGGCCGATGTTATCGCCAGGGTGCGGGTCGAAGCGGTGCGGTGAGTAGGGCGGGGCAGCGCTGCGCAGTGGCAGCGGGGTGAAGCGCAGGTTGGGGCAGGCCGGGATGGTGAAGCTGGCATCCAGCTCGATGCGGTTCCAGGCCAGGCCGCCGTTCCAGTGGGTGAGCATGGTGAACAGCGGGAAGCCGGTGCTCAGGTCTTCATGGACCATGTCGGTGCACCACACCTGGTGCGGGCAACCTTCGCGCAGGCTCAACAGGCCGGTGGTGTGGTCGATCTGGCTGTCCATCAGGATGATGGCACTGATGCCGGTGTCGCGCAGTGCGCGGCCGGGCTGCATCGGCGCAAAACCCTGGAGTTGCGCGCGGATATCCGGTGAGGCATTGCACAGTACCCAGTTCACGCCATCGTCGGAAATGGCGATGGACGACTGGGTCCGCGCCTGCGCCCGCAGGCTGCCGTCACGAAAACCTGCGCAGTTCACGCAGTTGCAGTTCCACTGCGGGAAGCCGCCGCCAGCGGCGGAACCTAGAATCTGGACAAACATGGCCGCTCCATCAAGCAAAGCTCAAAACAAAAACGCCCCGGGCGAACCGAGGCGTTGTATTACCCAGCGGCTTAGCGGCTGGCGAAGTACATGGTGACTTCGAAGCCGATGCGCAGATCAGTGTAAGCAGGTTTGGACCAGGTCATATTCTTACTCCTACGAAGGGATGGGACGTTTACTACCAAGTAATACATATAGTCCACCTCCAGTCGGAGATGTTCAGATGTGTGCGTGGGAATGTTACGCAATTCTTCTCAAGTTAGCGCTGTCTTGGTGGAAAAAGCCTGTTGCAGGGTTGGCAATGATCAGCTCGCTGGTTGCCAGCTCTCGTCGACAGGCGGGCCGTTGGCGATGCAGCGCCAGCCGCCGGTCGCATCCTGCAGCTGTTGGGCCGCGTGTTGCAGGTCCTCCCGTGTGCGGGCCTGGATCAGCTGTTGAAGCCGGTACAGGTAATCCGACGGATGGCCCGCCAGGCGCGCGTGCCAAAGCAGTTCGGCGCTTTGGGTGATCGGTAACGTCGCAGCGCAGAACTGCTGTGCCAAGGCGTGATTGCCCACGTCATCGGTGCCGTCGATCAACAACGGTAGGTGTTTCAGGAAGGCTTGCAGGTGATCGACGATACCTGCCAGTGAAACGCTGGGTGATTGCACACCCAACAGCAGGCCGGTTTGCCCGTTGATCTGTCGGACACCGCTGAATACGGCGTAGCCCAACTGCAACTCGACCCTCAGGCGTTGGTAGAACGGCCCTTGGAGCATGTGTCCAAGCAGCCGCCATGAGGCTTCATCGGCCAGGGATTGGCTGGGTGCCGGGCAAAACAGCAGCACGGCGGCTTCGGTTGAGTCAGTTTTAACCGTATGCCACACACGTTGACCGCCGAGGTGTTGAAGAGACGGTTCGAAGTGTGCAGGTTGCCCAGGCAGGCGGGCGGCGGCGGCCTTTATCAACGTTTCACATGCGGCGGGCAGACTCAGCCCCAGGCCGTGCCAGCGGGCAGTGGCCCAGGATCCAGGCTGTTCGCTGGCGTCGGCACGGCCGGTGGCGCAGCACGTGGGCAGGGCCTGGAGCAGTTCCCGGATAGCGATCATGGGCGCAGGTGCCCGGGCAGTTTCCTGCGGCAGGTTCAGGCGCTGCGCCAACGCCTCCAGCACGGCCGGCATCGGCTCGTGCAGCCCGGTCATCTTCACCAGCCAATCATGGCCGGTGGCTTCGAGAGATAATTCGACGCCCGCCTGGCGCGCATGCTCACGCAATGGCTGCAAGGTGTTTTCCAGCCCGGCAGGCGCTGGCGCGTCGAAGCGCCACTGCACGTACAGCGCGCCTTCATCGCCGTCATCCGCCAAGGCCTGGCTGAAGGTCAGCGCCGATACGTCCCTTCGCCCCCGTGAACGATCCTGGGCAAACGTGCGCAAGCCTCGGTGAGCGCTGGTTTGGCCACGGATCAGGCCGGCGCGTTCTTCTTTGACCGTTGGGCGCAGGAACGGGTTGTTCGGCGGCAGTTGCCAACGGTGTTCGGCGGGCGGCAAGTGCAGTGAATCAAGCAGGGCCTTGAGCGCGGCGACGCCCTGTTCACTGAGGTCTTCGCTGTCGTTTCGAGCCAATGCCAGGGCGCCCTGGACCTGTTGTTGGCGAGCGTTCAGCAGGGCGAACTCTTCGCGCAGTGGCGTCCAATCGCTGTGGGCGAAAAAGCTCAGCCAGTCGTGCAGCAGCGCCTCAATGGGTGTGGTCGGTTCGTCCTTGCTGTCGAGTGTAAAGTCGATGTCCAGTACGGCTTGTCCGGCGAAGTGGTACAGCACTGACCCCCGCAGTGCGCTGGCCAAGTGTCGGGTTTTCAACTCGGCGAGCAGCCCGCCCGGCGCAGAGGCATTGAGCCAGGTGCAGAGGAAATCCAGGGCTTCACGGGGCGCGTCACAGGTGATGACGTGGTGCAGGTGGTTGTTGTCGATGTGTTGATAGCGCCGAGCCTGGCCTTGCATCAAGGCCGGTGGTGAGGCCTGCGGATGCAAGGGGCCAGCGATCAGTTGCGCGCTGAAACGCTGCGCCAGGGCTTCCAGCTCATCCAGCGTCTGCGGGCCGGCGAGGCTCAAGGTCATCTGCCCGCTTTGATAGAAATATCCGTGGAATTCCCTGAGTGCCTTTTGAAATTCCTCGCGCTCCACCGGCAGGCTGTCGCGGTTGCCCGCGTGAAAGCCGCGCAGTGGATGATCCGCTGCCAAGCCTTCTAGCAGCGCCACCTGCTGCTGTGCCTTGGCATCCTGGGACCAGGCGACGTACTCGGCGTGCAGCACTTCGCGCTCGCGCAGTTGATCTTCCAGGGTCAGGCGCGGATGGGTCAGCATGTCCGCCAGTCGCTCCAGCCCGTGGGCAAAGACTGAAACCGGGAGTTCAAAGAAGAAGTCCGTGGTGCGTTCGCGGGTGCTTGCATTCACTTGGCCGCCGTGGCGCTGCACGTAGGCCATCAGCCCTTCTCCGGCGGGAAAACGCTCGGTTCCCAGAAACAACAAATGCTCAAGAAAATGCCCCAACCCCGGCCAGGCCAACGGCACGTCGTGGCTACCGGCAGCCACCCGCAGCGCCGCCGCGCAACGTTTTAAGCGCGGTGCATGGCGCAGGGAAACCCGCAGGCCATTGGCCAGGGTCAGGTGAACGGGATAAAGGTGGGCCGGGGCGGGCATGGGCACTTCCAGAACGGGGCAAGTGCCTATGCTAACAAACCCATTCAATCAGGGCTTGTGCAGCGGGCCGTAAAGCTCGGGACGCCGGTCTTGCAGGTAATGGTTGGCGGCGCGGGCGTCGAGGATCGATTGCCGGTCCACTGTCCCGACAATCAAGGCTTCATCCAGGCCCGCCTGGGCGATTCGCTGGCCATCCGGTGCGGCAATGCTGCTTTGCCCGCAGTACTGGATATCGCCTTCGTGCCCGCAGTAATTGGCGTAGGCCACATAGCACTGGTTTTCGAAGGCCCGCGCCCGCACGGTGACATCGGCGACAAAGTCGAACGGCACCATATTGGCGGTGGGCACCAGGATCAGCTCGGCACCGGCCAGGGCCAGGCGTCGGGTGTTCTCCGGGAACTCCAGGTCATAGCAGATCAGGAACCCTAGCTTCCATCCGTTGAGTTCCACCAGCGGGAAATCATCGTCGCCGGCACTGAACATCGAGTGATCCAGATCGCCGAACAGATGGGTCTTGCGGTAGTTGCACAGGCGCTGGCCGTGGGCGTCGATCAACTGCACGGCGTTGTAGATCTGCCCGTCTTCGGCCCGCTCCGGGTAGCCGTACAGAATGGCCCGCCCGGCGTTTTGTGCGATTTCGGCAATGGCTTGCGCAGACTCCCCATCCTGCGCTTCGGCCAATGCACCTACGGCTTCGGCGCCGATGTTGTAACCGGTGAGGAACATCTCCGGTAGCACCAGCACATCGGCATCGGTCGCTTCATGCGCTAGCTGGTGCAGGCGCTTGAGGTTCCCGGCTACATCCAGCGGTAGCGGCGGGCATTGGTACAGGGCGACACGCATGGCGTAACTCCTTAATCGGCCAGGGCGATCGGCCCGATCTCATCGAACACATCACCCGGCCCCGGGTTCTCGGGGTGAGTGCTGCCGCCAAAGTGGGTCATGATGCCCCACACCGCGTTCAATGAGGTTTGTACCGCGCCCTCCACCCATGCTGGAGTCCAGGACACGTCGTCACCGGCGATAAAAATCCCACGTTGTTCAGCGGGCATGTCCTTCTGCATGAAGTGCGCATACATACGCTGGTTGTAGCGGTAGTGACCTGGCAACGCGCCTTTGAAGGCCCCGAGGAAATGCGGGTCGGCTTCCCAGGACACGGTGATCGGGTCGCCGATGATGCGCGCCTTGATGTCGACTTTCGGGTAGATCTTGTTCAAGGCGTCCAGCGCCAGTTTCACCCGCTTTTCGATGGGCTGCGGGAGCATTTTCAGCGCGTCGCTCATCCACGAGTACGACAGGCAGATCACCCCTGGTTTGTCCTCGCCGTTGTCGAATAGGTAAGTGCCACGGGTCAGGCGATCGGTGAGGGTCATGCTCATCAGGTCGCGGCCGGTCTCCGGGTCTTTGTCTTTCCAGAATGGGCGGTCGACCATCACGAAGGTCTTTGACGATTGCATGTAGCGGGTACGGTCCAGGGCCATCCACATCTTTTGCGAGAACAGGGTTTCATCGCACTCGATCTGGGTGGTCAGCAGCCAGCTTTGGCAGGTGGTGAGCACGGCCGCGTATTCGCGGGTATCGCCGTAGTTGTCGGTCACCGCGAAACGGCCATCGGCAGCATGGGCGATGCGTTTTACCCCGGCCCGTGGTGCACCGCGGTGCAGCGAGCTCAGGCTGGTACCGGCGGGCCAGTGGGCGCATCGTTCCGGCACATGGCGCCAGATGCCCATCGGCACCTGGGCTACGCCGCCGACCACCAGGTGCTGGTGATCGTCACAGTTGGTCATGACCACGCGGAATATTTCCAGCATGGAGTTGGGGAAATCCGAGTCCCAGCCGCCGGTGCCGAAACCTACCTGGCCAAACACCTCGCGGTGGTGGAACGACAACTTGGCGAAGGCCTTGGAGGTGGCTACGAAGTCGTAGAAGGTGCGGTCGTCCCACAAGGGCACCAGCTTGTTCCACAACGCTTTGAGGCGCGGCACATCACGATCGCGGATGGCTTGCTGGATATCGCCGAACTGCGAGCCGGCTTCCAGGGCGTCGGCCCAGGCGCCAGCCACTTCCTGGAACAGCGCGGGTAAATCGGACAGCTTTTGTGCGTAGTGGGTCTGGCCTTCCAGATCGATCACCGTACTGCCGGAAGCTGGCGTCAGCGGGTTGGGGAAGGGTTTGGTTTCCAGGCCCAGCTTGTCGACGTAGTGATAGAACGCGGTGGACGACACCGGAAAGCGCATGCCGCCCAGCTCGGCGATGATGCCTTCGGCGCCTTCGAAGGCCTGGGAACGCAAACGGCCGCCCATCTTCGAGGCCTCATACACCACGGGCTTGAGGCCCAGCTTCATCAGCTCGTAGGCGGCGACCAACCCGGCGATACCGGCGCCGACGATGGCCACTTCGGCGCCATGGTTGGCGGCGGGGATACTGCCGAGTCCGGCGGGGTGTTCGATCCAGTCATCGAAGGCGAACGGGAAATCCGGGCCAAAGATGGTGATGGGTTTTTTACCGTCGGCAGGGTGGCGATGGGTCTTGCTGATGGTGCTGGACGGAATGCTCATGGCGGGCCCTTGCTGACGACTCGGCGGGAAGTGACCCGCTGAGTATAGGAAAAGATGGCAGCCAGTTTAGGGAGCGTTACGTTCGTTAATAAGACGCAAAGTGTCGTCGGAATGAATTGTTTTTAGTCATAGTGACGAATTAGGTGGTCAGATGGGTTGGCCGCGATCCAATTTGTTACTGAGGATGATCGATGTGGTGGTTTTCTCTACGCCATCGACACTGCCAATCTGGTCCAGCAATTGATCGAGCTGTTCCGGCGAATCGGTGCGCAACCAGGCCACGTAATCGAACTCGCCGCTGACCGCGCACAATTGTTGAACCTGGGCCATGGCGCTCAGCCTGCGCAGCACTTCTTTGCCCGAGCGCGGTTGCACGGTGATCCCCACATAGGCCTGCAAGCCCCCATCTACCACGCGTTGACCCAGGCGCACACCATAACCGGTGATCACCTGGGTTTTCTCCAGGCGCGCAAGGCGCGACGTCACCGTGGTGCGCGCAATGCCCAACTGCCGGGCGAGCATGGCCACGCTTTCGCGGGCGTTGATCTGCAGGGCGGCGATCAACTGGCGATCGATTTCATCTAGAACAGGCACGTGAGGCTCCGTGACGGGCGGCAATGGGAACGCATGTTACAGGCTTGGATCGGCCAGCAGGCAGCGGGCAAACAGTTGTGGCACCGGCAGGTGACGTTGGCTGTAGCGGCCCAGCAGGATGATCTCGCGGAAAAAAGTCAGCTTGCCCAGCGGGATTATTCTTACTTGGGGCGAGCGCTCCAGCCACAAGCCTGCCTTTGGAATCAACGATACGCCCAGGCCACACTCCACCATCCTGACGATGGCTTCGAGTTCATCCAGCTCCAGCGCCACTTGCATCTCAAGCTTCTGCTCGCGCAGAAACCGGCTCACGAGTCGGCCGCCAAACGAAGCACGGTCATAGCGCACATGGGGCTGGGTGTTGAGTAGGTGCAAAGGGTCGTCGCCCACCAATGTGTTCGGCACGACCAACACGAACGGCTCCTTGCGCAGCACCTGCACATACAACTCCTTGGGCAGGTCGAAGGGCGGTCGAATGATGATTGCCGAATCCAACTCTCCAGCGTCGACCTGGTTCAACAGCTCTAGGGAGACACCAGGCACCAACTTGCACTCAACCGTTGGTGCGGCCTGGCGCAAGCGCACCAACGCCTGGGGCAGCAAACCGGTTTGAGCCGTAGTGATAGCACCGACTTTCAACTCACCCCGGTATTCGTTGGTATTCACCGGCACCGCCATGCGGTTGAAGGTCTCCAGAATCTCCTTGGCCAAGGGTAATGCGCGCAAACCGGCGGCATTCAGGGTGGCCTGGCGGCCGGTGCGGTCGAACAACTGCACGCCCAGCGCTTGCTCCAACTGACGAATCTGGGCACTCACCGCTGACTGCGTCAGCCCGATATGCATGCCCGCTGCCGCAAACGTCCCGTGGCGCGTTACCGCAATAAAGGTCTTCAATTCACGCAACATGGGGGTCTCGATTCATCAAAATTTTTTGAGCTCGACGCAAAAACTATCGTCTTTTCATCGTTGGGAGCAAGGCTAAACTCGGCTAACTAACGCCCATAGAGGTTTGAACTGATGACACTCGCGCCCTTTCACCTGGCAATTCCGGTATTCGATCTCGCCGCTGCACGGCACTTCTACGGCGACGTCTTTGGGTTGGAGGAGGGCCGCTCCAGCGAACACTGGGTCGACTTCAACTTCTTCGGCCATCAACTGGTGATTCACGAACACCCGAAAACCGCCTCCCAGGAAGCCGCCCACACTAACGCTGTCGACGGCCACGACGTGCCCGTGCCGCATTTTGGCGTGGTGCTGGGCTGGGAAGATTGGCACGCCCTGGCAGACCGTTTACAGGCGCGGCAGACGACGTTTGTGTTGGAACCGCATATTCGGTTCAAGGGACAGGTGGGTGAGCAGGCGACCTTGTTCCTGTTCGACCCGTGCGGCAATGCGTTGGAGTTCAAGGCATTCAGGGATATTGGGCAGTTGTTTGCGAAGTAAGGTTGTAGGCCGCCCCCCACGCAAAACGTCTGTGCCAGACACACAAAAGCCGCGCAATGCGCGGCTTTGGAGTTGGTGGGCCCACACGGACTTGAACCGTGGACCAAAGGATTATGAGTCCTCTGCTCTGACCAACTGAGCTATAGGCCCTCAGTAGGTCGCGGATTATAACGATGGTTTCTCTACTGTGCTATCCGAAAAATCCTCAATGCTCCTGCGAAGGAAGGTCGCCGCAAAAAGCTCGGGCGGTAGCGGCAGGCTGACGATGTAGCCCTGCATCTGTTCGCAGCCTTCAGCAGCCAGGAAGGCTTGCTGCGCGGGGTTCTCCACGCCTTCTGCGATGATGGTGAATTGCATGCTGTGGCCCAGGGCGATGATGGCGCGCACGATGGCGGCGTCGTGGGGGTCGTCAGGCAGGCCGCGGACGAAGGACTGGTCGATCTTCAGGAAATCCAGCGGCAGGCGCTTGAGATAGCTGAGGGACGAATAGCCGGTGCCGAAATCGTCGATCGCCAGCTGTACGCCCAGGCGCTTGAGTTGGTGCAGGACTGCCAGCGCTTCTTCGGCCTGGCTCATGATGAAGTTTTCAGTGATCTCCAATTGCAGGCAGCCCGGTTCGAGGCTGTAGTCGCGCAGTAGCTGTTCGATACGAGCCAGTAAACCAGGGTGGCGCAGTTGCGCGCCGGCGAGGTTGACCGATAGTGGGCCAAAGTCATCGAAAGTGCTTTGCCAGGTGTGCATTTGCCGACAGGCGTGCTCCAGCACCCAGTCGCCAATCTGCAGGATCATGCCGTTCTCTTCGGCCAGGGCAATGAAGTGTTCGGGCGAGACGTCGCCAAAGGTGGGGTGGTGCCAGCGGATCAAGGCTTCGGCGCCGATCAATTCTTGTGTCAGCAGGCTCAGTTTTGGCTGGTAATACAGGACCAACTCATCACGTTCGATGGCTCGCCGCAGTTCGTGCTCCAGTGCCACGCGCTCGTTGGCCTGGGCTGTCAGGTCGCGGGTGTAACTTTCGACCCGGTTACGGCCCTTGGCCTTGGAGCGGTACATCGCGGCGTCGGCGTTCTTGACCAGGGTGGCCACGTCGGTACCGTCCTGGGGGTACAGGCTGGTGCCGATGCTGGCGCTGATGAAGAACTCGTGTTCGCCGGCCTGGAACGGTGGGGTGAAGCAGGCCAGCAGCTTATTGGCCAGTTGCTCGGCGTCGCTGGCGTGTTGCAGGCCGGGTAGAAGGATGATGAATTCATCGCCGCCCAGGCGCGCGACGGTGTCGATGTCACGCAGTTGCTCCTTGAGGCGTACGGCGATGTCTTTGAGCAGCAGGTCGCCGATCGGGTGGCCGAGGCTGTCATTGATGTGTTTGAAACGATCCAGGTCGAGAAACAGCACCGCGCCTTGTTTGCCGGTTTCCTGATGGCCGTTGAGGGCCGCCTGCAGCCGACTTTCAAACAGCGTGCGGTTCGGCAGGCCGGTCAGTGGGTCGTGGTGCGCCTGATAGTCGAGGCGCGCCTGGGCCAGCTTGAGGCTGGAGATGTCGGCAAACACCGCGACAAAATGCGTGATCAACTGGTCGCGGTTGCGCACGGCGCTGATGGTCAGCCAGCTGGGGTACAACTCGCCGTTCTTGCGGCGGTTGGAGATTTCGCCCTGCCAATGACCTTGGGCCGTCAACTGGTGCCACATGGCGGCGTAGAAGGCGCTGTCATGCAGGCCGGAGGCGAGCAGGCGCGGTGTCTGGCCCAGGGCTTCGGCTTCACTGTAGCCGGTGATCTCGCTGAAGGCGCGGTTGACGGCGCTGATGTTCTGGCGCGTGTCGGTGATCAATACGCCCTCGGCGGTACTCTCGAATACCGTGGCGGCCTGTTGCAGTTTTTCCTGCATCAGCTGGCGCTCGGTGATGTCCCGGGCGATGGTGAGCATGCAGTCTTCACCGGCAATTGGCAGTGGGCGGCTGGAGACTTCGCACAGCCGGATCTGCCCGTCGCTGCGGCGTATATGGCAGATGAAGTCACGCACGTATCCATCTCGATGCATCAACTCCAGCATGTGCTTGCGTTCGTTAAGATCGACCCAGATGCCCAGGTCAAGGGTCGATTGGTCGAGGGATGTCGTACTGTTGAAGCCGGTGATGCGACTGAAACCATCGTTCACTTCAATCAGCAGGCCATCCCGCTGGCGGCTCAGCAGCAAGCCATCGGGAGAGGCGTGGAAGGCCTTGGCGAATTTCTCTTCGGAGATTTGCAGTTGTTGCTGGGTTTCCTTGAGTTGGGTGATGTCGCGGACCACCACCACAATGGCTTCGGTGGTGTCGAGTTGAAACGGTTCGGCGGAAATCAGCCCGATAAAGGCCTGGCCATTGCTGCGCAGAAAGGGCATTTCCAGGTTGCGAATGCTGGTGGTTTGCACGCGTTTCAACAGATCGGGGCCGATACCGGGGATGCCCCAGATATTCAGGGCGGTCGCGGTTTTTCCGATCACCTCTGCGGCTTTCAGGCCCACTTGGTCCTCAAATGCTTTGTTGACCTCAAGCAGGCAGCCATCGGACAGTCGCGCGATCACCAGGATGTCGGGGCATTGCTGAAACACGGAAGCAAACTTTTGCTCGGAAAGCTGCAGCGCCTCTTCAGTACGTTTGGCTTCGCTGATGTCGATCATCAAGCCCCGCAACACTGGTTCATGGCCGTGTTCGATCAGGCTCACAATGTCACGCACCCAAAGGCAGCGGCCGTCCGCCGTGATCACCCGATAGTCGATGCTGTGGTCGCGGTTGGCGCGGGTTTCCCGGTAGCAATAGGCTTCGGCGCGGATGAGGTCGGCGGGGTGAATGATGTTGCGCCAGAAGCCCGGAATCAGCCAATGGGCGCGCGGGTAACCGAGCAGGTCCTCGGCGTGGGGTGACACATAGCTGTAGGTGAAATCGGTAACGCTGGCTTCCCAGGCGATGGCGGACAGGCTCTCCACCAGGCCGCGATAATGGTATTCGCTGCTGCGCAGTTCCTGTTCGAGGGCGACGCGGCGGGAAATTTCCGAACTCAGCCGGCGATTGATCCGAATGACGATGGCCAATACGGTGCTCAACAACAGCACGGCGGGCAGGCCGTACATCAGCAGGTCGGTCCAGAACGTACGGTGGTCGGTGAGGCTGCCCACCCAGTGTTGCTGGATGGCTTCTGTTTCAGCGGGGCTGAGGTCGGCGAGAACCTTGTCCAGGATACCCACCAGTATTTTGTTGTCCCGTGGTACGCCCATCGCCAATTGATAGCGGTACGGCGTTTCGCCACTTACGTACAGGCCATCGAGCTTGAGCTGGCGCAGACTCCAGACGCTCGACGCGAGGTCGCCCACCACGGCGTCGACTTCGTCGGTGGCCAAGGCCTGCAGCGTCGAACTGACATTGGGCAGAGCCACCAGGTTGAGGTCTGGATGGTGGGTGCGTAGCAGTTCATGGGGGGCATAGTTTTCCACCACGGCAATCTTCAGCCCATAAAGGTCATTGAGGTTGCGTGGTCGGGCGCCGCCTTCATGGGCGAGGATGACAATGGGAAAGTCCAGGTAAGGGCGTGTGAATGCCATGAAGTCCTGGCGTTCGGGGGTAGACATGATGCCCGGCAGCAGGTCGAGTTGGCTGTGGCGTGCCTGCTCCAGCAAGGCACTCCAATTGACCGGCTCAATCAGTTTGATCCTGACCCCCAGGCGTTCCTGGATCAGGCGTACGTAGTCCGCCGCCAAGCCTTGGTAGCGGCCCTCTTCATCACGGTATTCGAAGGGTGGCCAGGAGGCGTCCACCCCCACGCGCAACTCCTGATGGTCCGCCAGCCAGCCACGCTCATCATCGCTAAGAGTCAACGCGCCAGCCGTTGCGGTCCAGGTCAGCAGCGACAGCAGTAACACAGTCGGCAATCTGGGCATAACGGTCTCGTTATGGCACGGGGAATGTTTCGAGTGTAGACGGGCATTGCGGGGGAGGGGATTTGCGCAGGATTTTATCTGTACAAAGCAAAACCCCCGGCCTGGGCCGGGGGTTCTGGTGTCACTCGTCGAGGAAGGAGCGCAGATGCTCGCTTCGCGTCGGGTGGCGCAACTTGCGCAACGCCTTGGCTTCGATCTGGCGGATCCGCTCGCGGGTCACGTCAAACTGCTTACCGACTTCCTCAAGGGTGTGGTCGGTATTCATGTCGATGCCGAAACGCATGCGCAGTACCTTGGCTTCACGGGCAGTGAGGCCGGACAGTACGTCGCGGGTCGCTTCCTTAAGGCTCTCAACAGTGGCGACATCGATTGGCGACTGCATGGTCGAGTCTTCGATGAAGTCACCCAGGTGGGAGTCTTCGTCATCACCGATCGGGGTTTCCATGGAGATCGGCTCTTTAGCGATCTTCAATACCTTGCGGATTTTATCCTCAGGCATTTCCATGCGTTCGCCCAGCTCTTCCGGGGTCGGTTCGCGACCCATTTCCTGCAACATCTGCCGGGAAATACGGTTGAGCTTGTTGATCGTCTCGATCATGTGCACCGGAATACGGATGGTGCGGGCCTGGTCGGCGATCGAGCGAGTGATCGCCTGACGGATCCACCAGGTGGCATAAGTCGAGAACTTGTAGCCGCGACGGTATTCGAACTTGTCCACAGCCTTCATCAAGCCGATGTTGCCTTCCTGGATCAGATCGAGGAATTGCAGGCCACGGTTGGTGTACTTCTTGGCGATGGAGATCACCAGACGCAAGTTCGCTTCAACCATCTCTTTCTTCGCGCGGCGGGCCTTGGCCTCACCGATCGACATGCGACGGTTGATGTCCTTGATCTCGGCAATCGTCAGACCGGTTTCGGTCTCGAGTGCGGTCAGCTTCTGCTGGCAACGGATGATGTCCGGCTGCAGGCGGCCAATGGCTTCAGCGTACTTCGCCTTGCCTTTGGCCAGGGCGTCGCTCCAGCTTTCGTCCACTTCGTGGCCCGGGAACTGGCGCAGGAAGTCGGTACGCGGCATGCGCGCATCACGGACACAGAGCTGCATGATCGCACGCTCTTGTGCACGCAGGCGTTCAAGGGCGCTACGAACACGTTCAACCAGGCCTTCGAATTGCTTCGGTACCAGCTTGATCGGCATGAACAGCTCAGCCAGCGCCAGCAGCTCGGCAATTGCCAGCTTGTTGGAGCGACCGTGCTTTTTCAGGGCCTTGCGCGTGATTTCCATTTGATCGGAAACCGCGCCGAAACGCTGGGCAGCAATGATCGGGTCTGGGCCGCTTTCGACTTCATCTTCGTCGTCGGTGCTGGCTTCGGCATCGTCGTCTTCGGTGTCATCGTCCGCTTTCGCGGCTTTGGCATCGACAGGCGGCGGTACTTCTGCAGCAGGCGGCGCGATGCCGTCGTCCGGGTCGATATAACCGCTCAGGACGTCGGACAGGCGGCCACCTTCGGTGGTGACGCGAGTGTACTCGGAGAGAATGTGGTCAACCGTGCCAGGGAAGTGCGCGATTGCGCCCATCACTTCACGGATACCCTCTTCGATACGCTTGGCGATTTCGATCTCGCCTTCGCGTGTCAGCAACTCGACGGTACCCATTTCACGCATATACATGCGCACAGGGTCAGTCGTGCGACCGATGTCGGTCTCCACCGCGGCCAACGCGGCAGCGGCTTCTTCAGCGGCTGCCTCGTCGGTATCGGCGTCGGCCAACATAAGGGCGTCCGCATCCGGAGCACTCTCGTGTACGGGGATCCCCATGTCATTAATCATGCGGATGATGTCTTCCACCTGCTCTGGATCTGAAATATCCTCAGGCAGGTGATCGTTGACCTCTGCGTAAGTCAGATACTTCTGCTCACGACCAAGGGTGATCAACTCTTTGATACGAGACTGCTGTTGCGCTTTTCCGGACATAACACCCTATCCACTGAAGGTCTTGGCGGGCAAAAAACAAGCCGAGGATTATACCCGAGCTATGACCTCACACGCCAGCTGAGGTCGGGTTTGATGCGGAAACATTCTGTTTTAAGAGGTCGCGCATCTGTTTTGCTATCTGAATTTGCTCTTCAGCCGATAATCCCGGCTGTCTTGCTCTCTTGATGAGTTCATCGAGGGTCTGCGTGTGCTGGCCCGCGGATAACCTAGTAATGGTGTCTAAAAACTGTTGTTCAAGGTTATCGCCGTCAATTAGCCACTCCTTTTCCGCGAGCGCCTTCAACAAACGACCCTGTTCTGTGCCATGCCAGCGAGCCATCAGCTGAATGGAGTTTAGCTTAGGATTTTTCTGCACGGCCTCGATCAGTGCGATCAGCACCTGAGCGTAGGTATTGCTCGCGTTGGCAAAATGGTCGGCGCTTTCAACCTTGCTCGCTAATTGCGGGTGGTGGATAAGCGTGCGCAGGGCAATCAATGTGGGCGCTTCTACGGCGACCGGTGTGCGCGGGGCATAGGCTTCATCGCGATCGCCGCGCTTGCCGTTTTTGCTCCAGGGTTTCTTGTCCCATTTCTTGCCGCCGGCACCGGGCTTCTTCGGCGTCCATTCCTGCTGGGGGGCATACGCCTCCTGGGGTTGATGGAAGTCGGCATAGTCCGGCATGGCGTCATAATCCATGCCGGGGTCGTAGGCGGGCGGCGCGTCCTGCGGTGCGCTGTGCACCAGCTGGCTGACGGCCTCGCCACTCAGTCCTGTAATTTCCAGCAGGCGTTGGCGCATCAGGGTGCGCAGGTTCGCGCCTGGAACCTTGTCGATCAAGGGGGCCGCGAGGGTGGCCATATGGGCCTTGCCTTCGAGGGAGCGTGGGTCGGCTTCTTCGGTCAGTTGCTGGAAGAAATAATCCGCCAACGGCTGCGCATGTTGATTGATGCGGGCGCGGAATGCGTCGGTGCCTTCGGAGCGCACCAGGGTATCCGGGTCTTCCCCTTCGGGCAGGAACAGGAAGCGCGCGCGGCGCCCATCCTGCAGGCTCGACAGGGTGGCTTCGAGCGCGCGCCAGGCGGCGTTGCGGCCGGCCTGGTCGCCGTCGAAGCAGAACAGCACGCTTGGCACGACGCGAAACAGGCGCTTCAAGTGTTCTTCGCTGGTGGCGGTGCCGAGGGTGGCCACGGCGTTGCGCAAACCTTGCTGGGCCAGGGCGATCACGTCCATATAGCCTTCGACCACGATGATTTCATCGAGGTTTCGATTGTTCTTGCGCGCCTCGAACAGGCCATAGAGTTCCTGGCCCTTGTGGAATACCGGGGTTTCCGGGGAGTTCAGGTACTTGGGTTTGTCATCCCCCAGCACTCGGCCGCCGAAGGCGATGATGCGACCACGGCTGTCGCGGATCGGGAACATCACGCGGTCGCGGAAGCGGTCGTAGCGCTTGCCGGTCTCGGCGTTCTCAACCAGGAGGCCGGCGTCGATCATGGCTTTTTGCTGCAGGGTATCGCTGCTCAGGTGTTTGTACAGGTTGTCCCAGCCCGGTGGAGCAAAGCCGAGGCCGAAGTCCCGGGCGATTTCGCCGGTCAGGCCGCGCCCTTTCAGGTAGTCGACGGCGGCCTTGCGCTGCGGATGGCTTTTAAGGGCCTGACGGTAGAAGTCGGCAGCGGCAGTCAGCAGGGGGTACAGCGGCGAGTCGGTGGGTTGCCGTGGTTTATGCGGGCGGCCACTTTCTTCGCGGGGGACTTCCATGCCGGCGGCTTTCGCCAGGTCCTCGATCGCCTGGGGAAAGTCCAGGTTGTCGTGGTCCATCAGGAAGCCGAGGGCGTTGCCGCCTGCGCCGCAGCCGAAGCAGTAGTAGAACTGCTTGTCGGGGCTGACGCTGAACGACGGGGTTTTTTCCTTGTGGAACGGGCAGCAGGCCGTGTAGTTTTTGCCGGCTTTCTTCAATTGCAGGCGCGAGCTGACAACATCGACAATGTCGGTGCGGTTCAGAAGGTCGTCAATAAAGCTCTGGGGAATCAGCCCGGCCATGGCGTTCTCGTCATCACTGCGTGTAAATGAGTGCCCGTGAAGTGCTCAAGCGCACGTATCGAATGGCTTGACCATCAATCGTCTGCTTGGGCTGTCAGGAAGTGTATCTGCCGAACATTCACTGACGTTAGTTTCAATCAGTGTGTCGGCCTGGAAATGTTGCCCTCGAGTCCGGCGCCGGCCAATCGTGGCCTCGGATGCTCGTCGCTGGGCACAGCCGATACAGTTGATCGCCTGCTTATAAAATGAGTGTGCTCGTCAGTAGCCTTGTTAGGCTCGTCAGAAGAGACGTGCACCGCTGGCAAAAGAGCCAGTCCTGACGTTTGAAGCAGGTGTATCAGTCGCGTGTGCGGCGTCAACGATGAAGCATCAAGCGATATCCGCAAATGCCAACAGCCCGGCTGAGGGCCGGGCTTGGCAGAAGCTTGCTACGAACGTCTGTGTATTAGTACAGACGAACGGCGCGGCGCTGTTCGCGCTGAACTTTCTTGGCGTGACGCTTAACAGCGGCTGCTGCTTTACGCTTACGCTCAGAAGTTGGCTTCTCATAAAATTCGCGGCTACGAACTTCAGCCAGAACACCGGCTTTTTCGCAGGAGCGCTTGAAACGACGCAGAGCTACGTCGAAGGGTTCGTTCTCTTTTACTTTGACGGCTGGCATCCAGAGCTACCTTCTTTCATTACCGGGAATCAACGTTCTCGTCGCAAAAAATTCGCGGCTGAGGTCGTCGGTTTTTAAGGGTTGCGGATGTTAACCCCTCATTGGCAGGAATGCAAAGCCTCTGATCGAAAACCGCTAGTCGGGAGGGGGAGTGGCGACTATTATGCGCGCCTTCGAATTCAGCCTCTACAAGGCGCAAACCCATGCTAGTACTGGGACTTGAAACCTCCTGCGACGAAACCGGTGTCGCACTTTACGACAGTGAACGCGGGCTTTTGGCCGATGCACTGTTCAGTCAGATCGACTTGCATCGGGCCTATGGCGGCGTTGTGCCGGAGCTGGCCAGTCGTGATCACGTCAAACGTATGCTGCCGTTGATTCGCCAGGTGTTGGACGAGGCCGGTTGCGTGCCGACCGAGATCGATGCGATTGCCTATACGGCGGGCCCCGGATTGGTCGGAGCCCTTCTGGTTGGCGCCTCTTGTGCCCAGGCGCTGGCTTTTGCCTGGGGCATTCCGGCCCTCGGCGTGCACCATATGGAAGGCCATTTACTGGCGCCGATGCTGGAAGAAAACCCGCCGCAGTTCCCGTTCGTCGCTTTGTTGGTTTCGGGCGGGCATACGCAGCTGGTCCAGGTCGACGGAATCGGTCAATACACGCTGTTGGGCGAGTCCTTGGACGACGCCGCCGGCGAAGCTTTCGACAAGACCGCGAAGATGATGGGCCTCAATTACCCGGGTGGGCCGGAAATTGCCCGCCTTGCCGAAAAAGGCGTTGTCGGTCGCTACACCTTCCCGCGCCCGATGTGCGATCGCCCTGGCCTGATGTTCAGCTTCAGCGGCTTGAAAACCTCCGCATTGAATACCTGGCAGCACAGTGTCAGCGCCGGGGACGACAGTGAGCAAGCCCGTTGCGACATCGCGCTGGCGTTCCAGCAGGCCGTGGTGGAGACTTTGACCATCAAGTGCAAGCGCGCCCTGAAACAGGCCGGCATGAAGCGCCTGGTGATCGCCGGTGGCGTCAGCGCCAACAAGGCGTTGCGCAGTTCATTGGAAAAGATGCTCGGTGATATGAAGGGTGATGTGTTCTACGCCCGCCCTGAGTTCTGCACCGACAACGGCGCGATGATCGCCTATGCCGGTTGTCAGCGCCTGCAGGCGGGGCAGCACGAAAGCCTGGCGATCAGCGTGCAGGCGCGCTGGCCGATGGAGCAGCTGCCGCCCTTGTAAGTGTGCAACATGAGTCGGGCTCATTGGCGGTATTTAAAAATGCCGTTCGCGCCCGGCAAACAGGTCGCGTAGATTGCCCCGGTGTCGCCAGACGATCAGCAGTGTCAGCACGCTCATCGGCAGCAGCGCCGCCGGTTCCTGCCAGGCCAGCAACGGCAGGGTGAGCGGTGTGGCGATCAGAGCTGCCAGCGAGCTGGTGCGGGTCAGGTAGAACGTCAGCAACCAGGCGAGCACGGCCAGCAATGCCGCCGGCGGGTAGATCCCCAGCAGCATGCCGGCTGCCGTGGCGACACCTTTACCGCCGCGAAAACGGAAGTACAGGGGAAACAGATGGCCGAGGACGGCGCACACGCCCACCCAGGCCTGCTGCTGCAGGGTCAGGCCGGCGAGGTTGGCGATCAGTACGGGCAACAGGCCCTTGCATACGTCGCCCAGCAGCGTCAGTACGGCGAGCTTCTTGCCGGCCAGGCGCAACATATTGGTGGCGCCGGCATTGCCTGAACCACTCATTCGCGGGTCGGGATTTCCCGTCAGGCGGCTGAGCAAAATGGCGAAGGACAGCGAGCCGAGCAGGTAGGCGAGAATCGCCAGTGACCAAAACATGCTAACTATTCCGGGCGAGGATGCCCTGATTCTAACGGGGCATCGCGCCCTTGTCGTGCTGCGGAGAAGAGCTTGGACAGAGTGTTTATCGAAGGCCTGGAAGTCGACACCGTGATCGGGGCCTACGACTGGGAGCGCGGGATCCGCCAATGCCTGCGCCTGGACCTGAGCTTCGCTTGGGATAACCGCCCGGCTGCGGCTGGCGACGACCTGGCCCTGGCCCTGGATTACGCCAGCGTGTCCGCGCGGATCCAGGCCTTTGCCGAGCAGTCCCAGTACCAGCTGGTCGAGACCTTTGCCGAACGCCTGGCCGAAGTGCTGATGAGCGAGTTCCAGATTCCCTGGCTGCACCTCAGGCTGACCAAGCCCGGCGCAGTGCCGGCTGCCAAGGGTGTAGGCGTGGAGATTGAGCGCGGATGTCGCTGACTCAGGTTTACCTTGGCCTCGGTAGTAATATCGAGCGCGAGCCCCACCTGCGCGCCGGGCTCGACGCGTTGGCGAGTTTCCTGACGGATATGCGCTGCTCGGCGGTGTTCGAGAGCCAGCCGGTGGGCATCAAAAGCGGGCCCTTCTTCAATCTGGTGGTGTCGGCCTATACCGACCTGTCATTGATGGAGTTGGATCGTCGTTTGAAATCCATCGAGGCTGACAATGGCCGCTATGCGCCGGATCGCAAAGGCCTGCCGCTGGATATCGACGTGCTGCTGTATGGCGAGTTGGTGGGTGACTTCGATGGTTTGATCCTGCCGCGGGCGGAGATCCTGAAAAATGCCTTTGTGCTGTGGCCGCTGTCGATGATGGCGCCGGATCGGGTGCACCCTGAAGCGGGCAAGACGATGGCTGCGTTGTGGCGTGATGCTCAGATTGATCAGGTGCTGGCGCCTGTCGGGTTTGAATGGCAGGGCCAGCAACTCACCCCGGACTCGCTCCTACAAGGGTTTGTGTAGTTCCTTGTAGGCTTTGAGTGCCCTGAGTCGTTCACGCTTGAGCGCCTCGCCCAACTCCGGCCCCTTGAATCCCCGCTCAAGCAGTGGCGCAACTGCAACCTCGCGCGCTGCTTTCGCCGCGCCGCGTAAGTAATCCGCCTGTGGGTAGCTTCTTCGCTCCAGCCCCTTGCGGCCCCGGGCATCCATTTCGCAGGCGACCACAAACTCCTCAAAGCGCTGTGGCCTGCGGTATACGTCAAAACTTTGCAGCAACTCCAGCAGCGTCGAGGCTTTCAGCTCCAGCGCGCGATGACCGTGGGTGTGATACTGGCCCACCAATAGCGCCAATTCCTGGCAATCCCTTGGCACTTTGAAGCGCTCATTGACGGCCTTGATCAGCTTCAAGCCTCGATGCTCATGAGCGATGTGCTGCGGTAACTTATCCACAGGCGTCAGGCCCTTGCCCAGGTCATGCAGCAGGCAGGCCCAGCGTACGGTCAGGGGCTGTTTGTGCACGGCAGCTTGTTCCAGCACGCTCAAGGTGTGCACACCCGTGTCGATCTCGGGGTGATGGGCCTCGGGTTGTGGCACGCCAAAGAGTGCGTCCACTTCCGGCATCAAGATCTTCAGCGCATTACAGTCCCGAAGTACCTGGATAAACACCTCTGGCTGATCTTCCATCAACGCCCTGGAGATTTCTTTCCAGCTGCGCTCTGGGGTCAGGGCTTCCAATTCACCGGACTCGCTGAGTTGACGCATCAGCTCCAGCGTCTCCGGTGCTACCGTAAAACCCAGGTGTGCGTAGCGCGCGGCAAAACGGGCGACACGGAGAACTCTGAGTGGATCTTCGGCGAATGCGGGGGAAACGTGACGAAGTATGCGGGACTCAAGGTCGCGCTGGCCGTGATACGGATCAGTCAGGTTACCGTCGTCGTCTTCGGCCATGGCGTTGATGGTCAGGTCGCGACGGATCAGGTCTTCTTCCAGCGTCACCTCGGGGCTGGCGTGAAACACAAAACCACCGTAACCCCGACCACTCTTGCGCTCGGTGCGGGCCAGGGCGTACTCATCGCCGTTTTTCGGGTCCAGGAACACCGGGAAGTCCGAACCCACTGGCTTGAAACCCTTGGCGAGCATCTCTTGGGTGCTCGCGCCGACGACCACGCGGTCGACATCGGTGACCTTGATGCCCAGCAGGCGGTCACGCACGGCGCCGCCGACTTTGTAGATTTTCATGAAAAAGCCTCCATTAGCGGCACAGGATACCGCCTGTGCCTGGCCAATGGAGGCTTTGCTGTTTCAGAGATGAACGACGGCCAGGTCCAGGCGGCCGTAGTCGTTGTCGTTGTGATCGTTGCGCGGTGGCACATGGTGGGTCTTCATCACTTGGTCGCCTTGCAGGGTTTCCAGGTGGATGTCGAAGCCCCAGAGCCGATGCAGGTGCTTGAGCACTTCTTCGGTGGATTCGCCCAGGGGTTTGCGGTCGTGCTGCTGGTGGCGCAGGGTCAGAGAGCGGTCGCCGCGCACATCGATGCTGTAGATCTGCACGTTGGGCTCACGGTTGCCCAGGTTGTATTGCGCCGCCAGGGTTTCACGGATGGTGCGGTAGCCGGGTTCATCGTGGATGGCCGGCACCACCAGGTCATCCTTGAGGTCATCATCCAGGATGCTGAACAGTTTGAGGTCGCGGATCACCTGGGGTGAGAGGTACTGCAGGATAAAGCTCTCATCCTTGAAGCTGCTCATGGCGAACTTGATCGTCGACAGCCAGTCACTGCCGGCGATTTCCGGGAACCAGCGGCGGTCTTCATCGGTGGGGTGTTCGCACATGCGCCGAATATCGCGGTACATGGCAAAACCCAGCGCGTAAGGGTTGATCCCGCTGTAATACGGGCTGTCGAAGCCGGGTTGGAACACCACGCTGGTGTGGGACGTCAGGAACTCCATCATGAAGCCGTCGGTGACCAGGCCTTCGTCGTACAGGTCGTTCATCAGCGTGTAGTGCCAGAACGTTGCCCAACCTTCGTTCATCACCTGGGTCTGGCGCTGTGGGTAAAAGTACTGGGCGATCTTGCGTACGATACGCACGATTTCCCGTTGCCACGGCTCCAGCAGCGGTGCGTGCTTTTCCAGGAAATACAGGATGTTTTCCTGGGGTTCGGCGGGGAACCGCGCGTTGTCCTTGTCGCTGTTCTTGCCGGCGCGTTTGGGAATGGTGCGCCACAGGTCGTTGATCTGCTTCTGCAGGTGCTCCTCGCGCTCCTTCTGGCGCAGGCGCTCTTCCTCGGCAGAAATAGGGTATGGGCGCTTGTAGCGGTCGACGCCATAGTTCATCAGGGCATGGCAGGAGTCGAGCAAGTCCTCCACGGCGTCGATACCGTGGCGCTCCTCGCACTGCATGATGTACTGCTTGGCGAACACCAGGTAATCGATGATCGAGCTGGCGTCGGTCCAGGTGCGGAACAGGTAGTTGCCCTTGAAGAAACTGTTGTGCCCATAGCAGGCATGGGCCACCACCAGCGCCTGCATGCAGATGGTGTTTTCTTCCATCAGGTAGGCGATGCACGGGTCGGAGTTGATCACGATCTCGTAGGCCAGGCCCATCTGGCCCCGGGTGTACGACTTTTCGGTGCTGAGGAAGTGTTTGCCGTATGACCAGTGGTGGTAACCCAGGGGCATACCGACGGAGGCGTAGGCATCCATCATCTGTTCGGCCGTGATCACTTCGATCTGGTTGGGGTAGGTGTCCAGGGCATAACCCGCCGCGATGCGGCTGATTTCCCGGTCATAGGCCTGGATCAGTTCAAAGGTCCACTCGGAGCCGGTGGAAATGGGTTGGCGCTTAGTCTCTTTTTTGGCGGTCATGTCACTAACCTGCGCTGGAAGAGTTCACGGAAGACCGGATAGATATCGCCGGCCGAGACCAGTTGCTGTTGTGCGAACGTGTCGGCAAAGGCTTCGCCGATGCGCTCGTATTCGAACCACAGTGCCTGGTGCTCACGGGGGGTGATTTCGACGTAAGTGTAGTACTGCACAAACGGCATGATGTGGTTGATCAGGATGTCGCGGCAGATCGGCGAATCGTCGTTCCAGTTGTCGCCGTCGGAGGCCTGGGCCGCGTAGATATTCCACTCGTTGGCCGGGTAGCGCTCGGCCATGATCTCCTGCATCAGCTTCAAGGCGCTGGACACGATGGTGCCGCCGGTTTCCCTCGAGTAGAAAAACTCCTCCTCATCCACTTCCCGTGCGCTGGTGTGATGGCGGATGAACACCACGTCGATCTTGTCGTAGTTCCGCTTCAGAAACAGGTACAGCAGGATAAAGAAACGCTTGGCGATGTCCTTGGTCGCCTGGGTCATCGAGCCTGACACGTCCATCAGGCAAAACATCACGGCTTTTGAGCTGGGGTTGGGCTGCTTGACCAGCAGGTTGTACTTGAGGTCAAAGGTATCGAGGAACGGTACGCGGTGGATGCGCGCGCTGAGTTTCTCTATTTCCGCCTCGATTTCCTGGATATCGCCGAAGTTGTCCGGCTCTTCGCGCTTTAAACGCGCCAACTCTTCCTTCGCCGCCCTCAATTTGGCGCGGCTGCTGCCCGACAGGGCGATACGCCGCGCATGGGCCGAGCGCAGCGTGCGGATGATGTTGATTCGAGAGGGGTTGCCTTCGTTGCTGATCCCGGCGCGTACGGTCTTGAAGGTATCGGTGCCGGTCAGGTTACGTTTGACCAGGTTGGGCAGTTCCAGGTCTTCGAACATGAACTCGAGGAATTCTTCCTGGGTGATCTGGAACACGAACTCGTCCATGCCTTCGCCGGAGTTGCCGGCCTTGCCCGGGCCTTTACCGCCGCCACCGCCCTGCGGGCGCTGGATATGCTCGCCGGTGGTGAACTCTTTATTGCCGGGGTGCACGACAGTCTGCTTGCCGCCCCGGCCGTGGTGCAGCACCGGTTCGTCGATGTCGCGTCCGGGAATGCTGATTTGTTCGCCATGCTCCATGTCTGTAATGGAACGGCGGCTGACGGCCTCTTCAACGGCCTTTTTGATGTGGTCACGGTAACGCCGCAGGAAACGCTGGCGGTTTACCGTGCTCTTGTTCTTGCCATTAAGGCGTCGGTCGATCACATAGCTCATGAGGAGCCCTCCGGGCAGCTTCACGTTACAAGCTTCAAGCGGCGAGCTGGAAGCTTAGAGACAAGCGGTCAACTGCCAGGTCCATGACCTGGCAGTGGACGCCCATCGCTGCCTTACTGCGATTTGCGCACCCGCAGGTACCACTCGGAGAGCAGTCGTACCTGTTTGTCGGTGTAGCCGCGCTCGACCATTCGTGTGACGAAGTCGTTGTGTTTTTGCTGGTCCTCCTTGCTGGCCTTGGCATTGAAGCTGATGACCGGCAGCAGATCCTCGGTGTTGGAAAACATTTTCTTCTCGATGACCACCCGCAGCTTCTCGTAGCTGAGCCAGGTAGGGTTCTTGCCGTTGTTGTTGGCGCGGGCACGCAGTACGAAGTTGACGATTTCGTTGCGGAAATCCTTCGGATTGCTGATGCCGGCGGGTTTTTCGATCTTCTCCAATTCTTCGTTGAGGGCTACGCGGTTGAGGATTTCGCCGGTTTCCGGGTCGCGGTATTCCTGGTCCTGGATCCAGAAGTCCGCATACAGCACGTAGCGGTCGAAGATGTTCTGGCCGTACTCGCTGTAGGACTCCAGGTACGCGGTCTGGATTTCCTTGCCGATAAACTCGATGTAGCGCGGCGCGAGGTATTCCTTGAGGAAGCGCAGGTAGCGTTCGCGGGTTTCGGCCTGGAATTGTTCCTGTTCGATCTGCTGCTCCAGCACATACAGCAGGTGCACCGGGTTGGCCGCGATCTCATGGGGGTCGAAGTTGAAGACCTTGGACAGGATCTTGAACGCAAAGCGCGTCGACAGGCCGTTCATGCCTTCATCCACGCCCGCTGTGTCGCGATATTCCTGGATCGACTTGGCCTTGGGATCGGTGTCCTTGAGGTTCTCGCCGTCGTACACGCGCATCTTCGAATAGATATTCGAGTTTTCCGGCTCCTTGAGGCGCGACAGCACGGTGAACTGGGCGAGCATCTTCAGGGTGTCGGGTGCGCAGTGGGCCTTGGCCAGCGAGCTGTTGAACAGCAGCTTGTCGTAGATCTTGATTTCATCGCTGACCCGCAGGCAGTACGGCACCTTGACGATGTAGATCCGGTCGATGAAGGCTTCATTGTTCTTGTTGTTGCGGAAGGTGTGCCATTCCGATTCGTTGGAGTGGGCCAGCAGGATCCCGGTGAACGGAATCGCGCCCAGGCCTTCGGTACTGTTGTAGTTGCCTTCCTGGGTGGCGGTAAGGAGTGGGTGCAGCACCTTGATCGGCGCCTTGAACATTTCCACGAATTCCATCAGGCCCTGGTTGGCCCGGCACAGTGCGCCCGAGTAGCTGTAGGCGTCGGCGTCGTTCTGCGGGAATTCTTCCAGCTTGCGGATATCGACCTTGCCCACCAGCGCCGAAATGTCCTGGTTGTTCTCGTCGCCCGGTTCGGTCTTGGCCACGCCGATCTGGTTGAGGATCGACGGGTAGAGTTTCACCACGCGGAACTGGCTGATATCGCCGCCAAACTCGGCCAGGCGCTTGGTGGCCCAGGGCGACATGATGGTGTTGAGGTAGCGTCGTGGGATGCCGAAGTCTTCTTCGAGGATCGCGCCATCTTCCGTGGCGTTGAACAGGCCCAGGGGCGACTCGAAGACCGGTGAGCCCTTGATGGCGTAGAAGGGCACCTTCTCGATCAGTTGCTTGAGTTTTTCGGCCAGGGACGATTTACCACCGCCAACGGGGCCGAGCAGGTAGAGGATCTGTTTCTTCTCTTCCAGGCCTTGGGCGGCATGGCGGAAGTAGGAGACGATCTGGTCGATGCATTCTTCCATCCCATGGAAGTCTTCAAAGGCCGGATAGCGGCGGATCACCTTGTTGGAAAATATTCGCGACAGGCGCGAATTGTTGGCGGTTTCCACCAGCTCCGGCTCGCCGATCGCCAATAACAGGCGTTCGGCGGCAGATGCGTAGGTGCTGCGGTCCTGCTTGCACAGCTCGAGATACTCTTGCAGCGTGAGTTCTTCCTGCTGTGTGGACGCGAAGCGTTGTTGGAAGTGGCTGAAAATACTCATGACGTCGTCACCTCGCTCGATACGTGGAGCCGACGCCGGATCTATCAGTCGATGCTGGCAGTCATTGACGAACGCCAATGGCTGTTTTCCCCCCAGAACACCCTGAAACGCTACCGATGACCCGTACGCCGGTGTACCGGCTCTCCCCTGATTCGGATGGCCTGCGCTTAAGGATAGTTCGGAATCTGAGAGGGCAAGGCGCGATGCGCAATTAGTTTGACTGCGCCGTTCGTCAGAAACGGCGCGAGCCCAAGCGTCACGCGGGGTAGCGGGGTGTGAAAAAAATTATTGCGAATCGCCGGAGGCAATTTCTGCAGGATACGTCGTACGCCACAGCTCAAAGCCACCATCCAGGCTGTAGACGTCGGAGAAGCCCTGGCTGACCAGGTAGGCGGCTGCGCTCTGGCTGGAATTGCCGTGGTAGCAGGCCACGATCAGCGGTGCATCAAGGTCGGCGGTACGGATGAAATCGGCGATGTTGACGTTGTCCAGGTGCTGGGCGCCAGAGATATGGGCGGCGGCGTAAGTAGGCTGGTCACGGATATCGACCACCACTGCACCTTGCTCGCGCAGGGCCTGGGCTTGTTCGGGAGGGATACGTTTGAATTCGCTCATGGTGGGCTCCTATGGCCTGGCTGCAGCCGGCAGGGTAACGGGAAGAGTGGGTGGGCACTGGCAGCCGTGACGCTCGCCGGTGTCGATGTTCATCAGGGTCATGGCGCCGCCCCATACGCAGCCGGTGTCGAGGGCGAATACGCCCGGTTCGTCGCACTTGCCTTCAAGGGCTGCCCAGTGACCAAAGATTATCCTGGTGTCGCGGGTCTTGCGTTCCTTGTGGGCAAACCATGGTTTGTAGCCGGGCAGTGCCGTGTCGACGCCTTCCTTGCTCTTGAGGTCCAGCTTGCCCTCGGCGGTGCAGAAGCGCATGCGTGTGAAATAGTTGGTAATCACCCGCAGGCGGGCGACGCCGGTAAGGTCGTTGTCCCACTTCACTGGCTCGTTGCCATACATGCCGTCGAGGTAGGCGGTGTACAGGCTGTCATCGGCCAGGGCGTTTTCGACTTCGGCGGCGCACTTGAGGGCTTTTTTCAGCGTCCACTGCGGCGGGATACCGGCATGGACCAAGGCCATATTGCGGCTTTCGTCGTAATGCATGATCTTTTGTCGACGCAGCCAGTCAAGCAGTTGTGCACGATCTGGCGCCTCGAGGATTTCCCGCAGGGTATCGCCCTTTTTCAGGCGCTCGATGTTATTGCCGGCCGCCAGCAGGTGCAGGTCATGGTTGCCCAGTACGCACACCAGGGAATCCCGCAGGCTATACAGGTAACGTAGCGTTTCCAGGGACTCGGGGCCGCGATTGACCAGGTCGCCTACCAGCCACAGGCGATCGTTCGCCGGGTCGAAGGCCACCCGTTCAAGCAGGCACTTGAGAGGCTCCAGACAGCCTTGCAGGTCGCCGACCGCGTACGTTGCCATCAGTGCAGGGCGCCTGGTACGGCGAGGCGGAAAGGCTTGATGATGGCGTCGAACAGTTTGCCATCAGTGGCTTTCATCTGATACGAGCCTTGCATGGTGCCGACCTTGGAGGTCATTACCGTGCCGCTGCTGTAAGTGTGGCTGGCGCCAATGTCGATCAACGGTTGTTGGCCGACAACGCCTGCGCCGCGAACTTCCTCGACCTGACCGTCACCGTCGGTGATCACCCAGTGGCGTGACAGCAGCTTGGCCGGCACCTGCCCGTTGTTTTTCACCGTGATGGTGTAGGCAAAGGCGAAGCGGTTCTGTTCAGGTTGCGATTGGTCCGCGAGGAAGCGGGTGACGACGCTGACGTCGATCTGGTAGCGAGGATCGGACATGCAAGAGGCCTTAAAAGCAAAAGCGGAGGACAGCAGATGCGGATCAGTCTAGGCCAAGAGGTGGGCACTAGGCCAGACATGTGTCTGGCCATGCCTGGGGGTTTCAGTCGGCGACTGGCGCAGGCTGGATGGCAAGTTGGTCGGCCAGGCGCACGAACGCGGCGAGGTCCAGTTGCTCGGGGCGCAGGCTGCCGTCGACGCCGGCTGCTTCGATCTCGGCGTTGCTCAGCAGGGCCTTGAGTGTGTTGCGCAGTGTCTTGCGGCGCTGGTTGAACGCTTCACGCACCACGCGTTCCAGCAATTTGTGATCCTTGGCCGGGTGTGGCAGCACGGCGTGAGGCACCAGGCGCACGATGGCCGAATCGACCTTCGGCGGCGGGTTGAATGCGCCCGGGCCGACATTGAACAGGTGTTCGACGCGGCAGTGGTACTGAACCATGATCGACAATCGGCCCCAATCACCACCACCAGGGCCGGCAGCCAGGCGTTCCACCACTTCTTTTTGCAGCATGAAGTGCATGTCGCGGATGATCCCGGCGTTGTTCAGCAGGTGGAAAATCAGCGGTGTGGAGATGTTGTACGGCAGGTTACCCACCACACGCAGGCTATTAGGCGCGGCGTTGAGGGTATTGAAATCGAACTTCAGTGCATCGCCCTGATGCAGGTTGAAGTTGGGCTTGTCGGCGAACTGCTGGTTGAGGATCGGGATCAGGTCCTTGTCCAGTTCCACCACGTCCAGTTGGCCGCCACTGGCGAGCAAGCCTTGGGTCAACGCGCCCTGGCCCGGGCCGATTTCCAGCAGGCGGTCTTCTGGCTTGGCATGGATGGAGCGCAGGATACGGTCGATCACGCCGGCGTCGTGCAGGAAGTTTTGCCCGAAGCGCTTGCGCGCCCGGTGTTGGTAATGCTCGGTCATATACGGGTCTCGGCCATCTGATAGGCGGTTTCCAGGGCCACGTGCAGGCTGCCGGTATCGATCTTGCCGCTGCCTGCCAGGTCCAGGGCGGTGCCATGGTCGACGGAGGTGCGGATGATCGGCAGGCCCAGTGTCACGTTGACTGCGGCGCCGAAGCCTTTGTATTTCAGCACGGGCAGCCCCTGGTCATGGTACATCGCCAGCACTGCGTCGCAGTGCTCCAGATATTTGGGGGTAAACAGAGTGTCTGCTGGCAGTGGGCCACGCAGGTCCATGCCTTCTTGGCGCAGACGCTCCAGGGTTGGTTCAATGATGTCGATTTCTTCATGGCCCAAGTGTCCGCCTTCGCCGGCGTGGGGGTTGAGCCCGCAGACCAGGATGCGCGGTTGGGCGATGCCGAATTTTTGTTGCAGGTCGGCATGCAGGATGCGCGTAACGCGCTCCACACGCTCGGCGGTGATGGCGTCGGCAATGTCGCGCAATGGCAGGTGCGTGGTCACCAGGGCGACCCGCAGGCCGCGTGTGGCCAGCATCATGACGACTTGAGCGGTGTTGGTCAGCTCGGCCAGGAACTCGGTGTGGCCGGAAAACGCAATGCCCGATTCGTTGATCACGCCCTTGTGGACCGGCGCGGTGATCATGCCGGCGAAGTCGCCGTCGATGCAGCCTTGCCCCGCGCGGGTCAGGGTTTCCAGGACGAACGCCGCGTTGGCCTTGTTGAGTTGCCCGGCAACGACCTTGGCTTGCAGCGGGGTGTTCCACACATACAAGCTGCCGGCGGGCGCCGGCAGGTCGGGCCAGTTGCCCGGTCCCACGTCCAGCAGATTGACGACCACACCCAGCTGCGCGGCCCGCTCAAGGAGCAGGTCGCGGCTGGTAATGGCAATCAGGGGGTGCGGCTGGGGGTGCGAGGCGAGCAGCAGGCACAGGTCTGGACCAATGCCGGCCGGCTCGCCGGGTGTCACGGCGAAACGCTGGGGTTTCACGGAGCTGCCTGGTCGGTGCCTGTTTGCTCGGCGCCTGGCAGCTTGTTTTCCACGTAGGCTTCGTCACGGATCTGACGCAGCCAGGTCTGCAGCTCTTCGTCGTATTTGCGGTTACGCAGTACGTTCAGCGCCTGCTGCTCGCGGGCCTGGCTGGTGTTGTCGGTGGCGCGACGACCAAGGACTTCCAGTACATGCCAGCCATATTGGGTCTTGAACGGCTTGGACAGTACGCCTTGCGGAGTATCGGCCATTACCTGCTGGAACTCAGGCACCAGGGCTTTCGGGTCGATCCAGTTCAGGTCGCCACCGTTGAGGGCGGAACCCGGGTCTTCCGAGAAGCTCTTGGCCAGGGTGGCGAAGTCTTCACCGCTTTCGATGCGGTCATAGATCTTCTGGGCCAGTTCCTTGGTTTGGGCCTCGGTGCGGATTTCGCTTGGTTTGACCAGGATATGACGAACATGCACTTCGTCTTTCAGCGAGGTCTCGCCACCGCGACGTTCCAGCAACTTCAGGATGATGAAGCCGCCTGGGGTGCGGGCTGGCTGGGTGATGCCACCCACTTCCATGGCACTCAGTTCACGGTCGAACGGAGGTGGCAGTTGAGCCGCTTTACGCCAGCCCATATCACCACCTTCAAGGGCGTTGTCGCTGCCGGACTGGGCAATGGCCATCTGGGCAAAGTCAGCGCCGGCTTTCAGGCGATCATAGATAGCCTGGGTTTTCGCCGCTGCCGCATTCAGCTGCTCGGAGTTGGCACTGTCCGGGGTCGGGATCAGGATATTGGCCAGGTGCAGTTCTTCGGAAAGCTGCATCTTGCCCAGGTCCGAGGCCAGGAAGTTCTTCACTTCCTGCTCGGATACCTGGACCCGCTCGGCAACGCGACGCTGGCGCACACGGCTGATGATCATTTCGCGGCGGATCTGGTCACGGGCGTCTTCATACGAAAGACCGTCGTGGGCCAGGGCCGCGCGGAATTGATCAATGCTCATGTTGTTGCGCTGAGCGATGGTGCCGACCGCCTGGTTCAGTTCTTCGTCCGAAATGCGGATGCCGGAACGCTCGCCGATCTGCAGTTGCAGGTTTTCGACGATCAGGCGTTCCAGTACCTGCTGGTCCAGCACGCTGGTCGGTGGCACGCCGCCGCCACGCTTGGCGATGGTTTGCTGCACTTCCTTGACGCGCTGGTCCAGTTGGCTTTGCATGATCACGTCGTTATCGACGATGGCCACGACTTTATCCAGTTGCTGAACCGCAGCGTGAGCCGATACGGTGCCCAGGAACAGCGCGCCCAGCACTAGCGGGCGCAGACAATCAGAAAGCTTGGTCTTCACGTTCACGATAACCTTCAATGCCTTTGTCGAGGAAGCTCTCTACCTTGGCGCCGGTCAGGCCGCCGAGTCCTTTGAGGACGATCTGCAGGAAGAGCCCGTGGTCACCCTTTTCGTTAAGCGGGGCGATCTGGCTGTATTCGTCGTTGGAAACCCAGTAACGGTTGATGACGCGCAGTTTCCAGCAGCAGTTGTCGTACTCGAAACCACCGAAGGCTTCCAGGGTACGGTTGCGAGCGTAGTCATACTGCCAGCGGGTGATCAGGTTCCACTGGGGAATGATCGGCCACATCATCGAGAAGTCGTGTTGTTGGATTTTGTAGTAATCCTTCACGTAGTTCGGATCGCCTGGTTGACCGTAGTCGCCACCGAACTGCCATTTGCCGGTCAACTGGTTGTAGACGACCTGGTCGTTACGATAGCGATAACCGACGTTGATGATCTTGTTCGGGTTGTCTTCCGGCTGGTAGTGAAGCATCGCGCTACCGGAACGAGGGCTGTGCTCCTCGGTATCCCAGTTGTAGTCGGCAGTGGCACGCCAGTCGCGGTTGAAGCGGAACTCGTAGTCCAGGGCAACGGGCGATACGTCGGACTGTGCATCGGCACGGTCGGCCGCCAGGATGCCAGGCAGTTGTACTTCACGATCCTTGAAGTACACAGCCTGTCCCACGGATACGCGTTGACGCTCGAAACCGTTTTCTTCGATCCACCGGCTGGTCAAGCCCAGGGACAGCTTGTTCTCGTCGCCGATACGGTCGGAGCCGCTGAAGCGGTTGTCGCGGAACAGTGACGCGTAGCTGAACGAGTATTCGCTGGTGTCGAAGACCGGGATATCGGCCTGGTCCTTGTTCGGCACGTACAGGTAGAACGCACGCGGCTCGAGGGTCTGGCGATAATCCTTGCCGAACCAGTTGGTGTTGCGATCGAAGTACAGGCCGCTGTCGACGCTGGCCACCGGAACCGCACGGTCCTGGGAGCTCTTGAAGGTGCCGCCCGCGTACTGGGTACCGGCTGCCACTGCTGCAGCCTGATCGACAAGGATCTGGTTCTTGCCAATGTTATCCAGGTCCAGGTCGTACTTGGTGTACACGTACTTGAGCTTCGGCGTTACAAAGCCGTAGGTCCAGTTCATCGGGTACTCGACAGCCGGCGCTACGTTCAGGCGCGTGCCATTGGCACGGGTAAGACCGCGGACATAAGTGTCGAGGCGGCGCTCGATGTCCCCGTTCTCATTGCTGAAATTGCCGTTTTCCAGGTCACGATCAAAGCGTACGGCTTCGGTCTCATAGCTGAAGTTCAAGCCACCCGGATGATAAGGCAGGGTACCGTTGAAGGTGATCTGCGGCAGGCGGTTATACGGCGTGACCTGGGAGATCGTCGCCAGCTGGTAAGCCTGCAGGTTCAGGCGTGCCTGGAAGGTGTCACCGCGATAAGCCACGGAGCCCTGCTGGTTGACGTAGTCGCGGCTCTCGACACCTTCCTGGTAGGACTTGAGGTCCTGGAAGTAGTAAGGGTCACTGATCGTGGTGTAGTCGACCTGGGTCAGTACACGCGAATCCAGCCCGCCCTTGTGCTGCCAATTGAGCATGTAGCGGGTTTTTTCGTAGTCGGTCTGCTTCTTGCGTTCGTCGTTGTCGTCGTTCAGGTACGCGCCGCCGAACTGGCCTTCGCTGGACTTGGTGAGGTAGCGGAATTCGCCTTCCATCATCATGCCGCGCTTGGTCATGTATTGCGGGTACAACGTGGCATCGTAGTTTGGTGCCAGGTTGAAGTAGTACGGCGTGACCAGGGTAAAGCCGGTTTCGCTGCCGGTGCTGAAGCTCGGTGGCAGGAAGCCGGACTGACGACGGTCGTCGATCGGGAAGTAGATGTAAGGGGTGTACAGGATCGGAATGTTCTTGATCCGCAGCGTCGCGTTGGTGGCCGTACCGAAACCGGTGGCCGGGTTCAACGTGATGTTGTTGCCCCTGAGCTGCCAGGCGTTGCTGTCCGGCTCGCAGGTGGTGTAGGTACCGTCCTTGAGGCGGATGATCGCGTTTTCGGCGCGCTTGGCGTACAGCGCGTTACCGCGGATACGCGACTTGTGCAGCACGTATTCGGCGTTGTCGATCTGCGCAGCGCCGGTATCCAGTTGAACCTGGGCGTGGTCGCCGACGATCAATGCACCGTTGTCGCGCAGTCGCACGTTACCGTTCAGCTCGCCCCGGTTCTCGGCCTGGTACAGGCTGGCTTCTTCCGACTCCAGCTGCATGCTGCCCTGGCGCATGACGACGTCACCGGCCAGGGTTGCGACTTGTTGTTCCTGCTCGTAACGAGAGGCCTTGGCACCGATGAAGGTGGGCGCATCGCTCTTGTTCGTCTTGTCGTTCATGCCAGGACGAGTTGGCTCGATGTACGCACCGCCGCAGTAAGGACCGGTTTCCGCCAGCTGGGCTGCGGTCAACTTTTCGCGAGGCACCCAGTCCAAGTGGCTGTAGTCGGCGCTGCGCGAACGCAGGCCACGGCCCTTGGACTCGGTGACCAGTGCGGTCTTCGGCTCGGCTTCGGCACTGCCGCCAGCGTCGGCCTGCGCCGTGCTGTTGGCCGAGCTGACGGCTGCGCCGTCATGCACCGGGCGCGGTGGCAATGGGGCGGCGGCGGTCTTCGGCGCGCAGTCCCAGGCACCCGAAGCAGAGACTGAGCAGTCATACTGTTCCGCGGCGACCACGAATGAGGTGGCGAAGGGTTGCATGACCAGCAGACTGCCGGTTACCAGCAACGGAAATTTTCTACGAAACGCGGGGGATTTCAATGCCATCTTATTAGTCCGGGCTTCCTGCGTGCCATCTGCCCGCGGTTTGGGCCGCACGCCTCTCGATGGTCTGAAAAAGATGCGTGATAATAAAGCATGACCCGCTTGACGGCTAGCGCCGTCGGAGACCCTTGTAATGCCCGAGCAAGATCTACGTTTACAGCAGCTGGAAGTCTGGCTGGATGAGCAGTTGCCGATCCTTTTCAACGCTCAAGGCTGGGGTGCCGTACCCCCGGCCACATTGACCGCGGCCAGCAGCGACGCGAGTTTCAGGCGCTATTTCCGTTGGGAAGGCGGCGGTCGGACTTTCGTGGTAATGGACGCGCCGCCCCCTCAGGAAAACTGCAAGCCTTTCGTCGATATCGCTTATTTGTTGTCGACGTCGGGAATAAATGTTCCAAAAATTTATGCACAAGACTTGCCGCGAGGCTTTCTTTTGCTCAATGACCTGGGCAGAAAAACCTACCTGGACGTGATAAACGACGAAAACGCCGATCAATTGTTTGCCGATGCCATTGACGCCTTGCTGGCTTATCAGCAGTTGCCGATGGACGCACCACTGCCCAGCTATGACGTCGCCTTGCTGCGCCGTGAACTCGAATTGTTTCCCGAATGGTACGTGCGCCGACACTTGGGTCTCGAGCTGGATACCCGGCAGCAGGCACTTTGGCAGCGTGTCAGCGATCACTTGATCGACAGCGCCCTGGCGCAACCCAAAGTGCTGGTGCACCGCGACTATATGCCACGCAACCTGATGATCAGCGAGCCTAACCCTGGCGTGCTGGATTTTCAGGACGCGGTGTATGGTCCGGTCACCTACGACATTACCTGCCTGTTCAAGGACGCCTTTCTCAGCTGGCCCCAGGCCCGTGTGCGGGAATGGCAGCGCGACTACTGGGAACGTGCGGGCCAGGCCGGCATTCCGGTACAGCCGGATTTCGAAGACTTCCTGCGCGCCAGCGACCTGATGGGCGTGCAGCGCCACCTCAAGGTCATCGGTATCTTTGCGCGCATCTGCCATCGCGACGGCAAGCCACGCTACCTGGCCGACGTACCGCGCTTCTTTGCTTATATAGAGGCGGTGCTGGCCGATCGCCCGGAGTTGAGCGAACTGGCTGAGTTACTGACCAGCCTGCGGCAGCCCGCAGAGGCCGGCGTATGAAGGCCATGATCCTGGCCGCCGGCAAAGGCGAGCGGATGCGTCCGCTCACCTTGCACACGCCCAAGCCGCTGGTGCAGGCCGGCGGCAAGCGCCTGATCGAGTACCACCTGGAGGCGCTGGCCAAGGCCGGCTTTACCGATGTGGTGATCAACCATGCCTGGCTCGGCCAGCAGATCGAGCGCTACCTGGGGGATGGAGCGCAGTTCGGCTTGCGTATCCGCTATTCCCCGGAGGGCGAACCGCTGGAAACCGGCGGCGGGATTTTCCAGGCGCTGCCGCTGCTGGGGGATGAGCCGTTCCTGGTGGTCAACGGCGATATCTGGACCGACTACGACTTCACCCGACTCAAGCAGCCGCTTAAGGGCCTGGCTCATCTGGTGATGGTCGACAACCCGGCACATCACCCCTCGGGCGGTGATTTCTACCTTGATCAGGGCTTGCTTCATGATGCGGCGCCCGGTGCCGATAACCTGACCTTCAGTGGCATTTCAGTGCTCGACCCCCGGCTGTTCGAGGGTTGCAGCGCCGGTGCCTTCAAGCTGGCGCCGCTGCTGCGTGCGGCCATGGCGAAAGGTTTGGTAACGGGGGAACACATGGCGGGACGCTGGATTGATGTCGGCACGCTGGAGCGCCTGGCGCACGTCGAAACCCTGCTGACAGCGGGGCAGTAGCATGTTGTGGCCAGGGACGCTGATCGGCGCCGGGGCTGGCTTTGCCATTGCCAGTATTCCGGGGGCCTTGTTGGGTGCGCTGTTGGGGCAGGCGCTGGATCGCCGCCTGCAACTGCACAGTTGGGCACAGTTGCGCGAGCGCTTGGGCGGGCGTCCGGCGTTACGCAATGACGAGTTATTGTTTGTGTTGCTCGGGCGCCTGGCCAAAAGCAACGGGCGTGTGGTAGACGGGCATATCCATCAGGCGCGGCAGGAAATGCGCTCACTGGACATGACCGAGTCGGCCCAGCGCCGCGCGATTGCGGCGTTCAACCGCGGCAAATCCGGTTCCGACCGGGTACGCCGCTACCTGCGTGTGCTCAAGGCCCAGCCCCATGCGGCGGAAGGGGTGTTGCGGGCGTGCTGGCGGATGGTCTGGGCGGACGGCAAGGCGGATGCCGCCGAGCGCGACTTGATCGACCTGTGGGGGAAGTGGTTGGGCTGGACACCGCAACAGCTCCAGGCGTTGGCGGCCGACTACACACCTGAGCGCAAGCCGCTGGTCAATCGTGGCACGACCTACCAGGAAGCGTTGCGCTTGCTCGGCGTGACCGCTACCACCGAGCCGTCGGTCATCAAGCGTGCCTATCGCCGCCTGCTGAGCCGTCACCACCCGGACAAGGTGGCCGGCAGTGGCGCCAGCCCCGCGCAAGTGCGTGAGGCGACCGAGCGCACCCGTGAATTGCACAATGCCTATTCATTGATTCGCGAGCGCCGGGATTTTCGTTAGAGGCCGGTCTTTCACGGATAACCACATTGGTTCTGTGCTGATCCTCAGTCGGCGCTGGCCTGCGGGCTCAACCAGCCGCGAACCCGGCGATACAACTGTTCCTGCTCGGCGGCGCTGTTGCCGGGCAGGGTCTTCAATGACACCTGCTTATAGCCGTCATTCTTCAAGCGCTTCGCGGCCTGGGCGCGCGCCAGGGCGTTGTTGCGTGCTTGAGCGTTGTCTTGATAGAAGACGTCGGCCGTCGGCAGCTTCAGCGCCGGCGCCAGTTGCTGCACATCCGGATGACGCCCGGCAGGCGTCTGGGCGGCAACCATCACGAGCTTCTGCACCTGGGAGGGTTGTTTTTCAGTCAGGTAACGCGCCGCCCACCAGGCGCCAGTGCCATGGCCCACCAGCACCACCGTGCGTGCGCTCTGGGTCTGGGCAAAAGCCACGGCGGCATCGATGCGCGCGAAGATGCGCGAGGCGTCGGTCTTGTCCTGTTCGTCGGCACCCGGGACCACCGCCGGGTCGGTGCCTTCCGCCTCGGCGCTGGCGGCTTGCTCGATCGGCTTGTCGGCGGTGCTCGCGTCTTTACTGCTGGTGTCGACGGTGGCGTTGGGTGCTTCCATGACACGCGGTGGCAGGGTGTCCATGCTCACGTCCGGTAACGACAGGCTGAGGCTGCCCCAATTGGCATCCGGCAATTTACGTCGCAACGGGCCGATTGCTTGCGGCCAGTCAGCATTTTCGCCGGCGCCCGGTACGATAATCACCACGCCTTCGGGTTCGGCGCTGTTGGCCGGTTTCCACAGGGCAAGGAATGAATCACTGCCGGCCTGCAACTGTTGCTGCTCTTGCTGCGGGATTTTGCGTTCCAGGGCGCTGGCCTCTTCCTGGCTACGCTCGGGCAGGGGTTGGCGTTCGACGGGTTTTTCGGCAGCCGGTGCCGGTGCGTCTTCAGCCTGCACAGAAAAGGCACTGGTAAACAGCAGTGACAGGCACAATGCTGGCAGTGCCGAACGGTTTCGATAGGACATCGTTGATTTCCGGCCAGAAGTGATTCCAGCAGCCTAATGGGTTGGTCAGTATTTGTCAGTGATGTGAGACGTGGATCATGGGTTTTCGCTGTCTGCTGGTTATCGGCTGTTTGTGCCTTGCCTTGATGGCAAACGCTTCCCCCGCGCCCGCCACACCGCAGGCGCAGCTGAATGCGCCGCAGCGCGAATGGCTGGCCCGGCACCCGGAGCTGCGGGTGGGCGTGGTGTTGCAGGCGCCTTACGCGCAATACGACCGACGCCTGCAGCGCTTGTCCGGGGCGAATGTCGAGTTGATGCAGTGGCTGGCCAAGGCGCTGAATATCGAGCTGACCTGGCGCAACTTCCCTGATCAGGAGCAGTTGGAGGCGGCCGTACGCGATGACGAGGTAGACATTGCCCCTGGCCTGCAGCAAACCCCGGCCGGTTTGCGCCTGTGGCAGTTCACCGACCCGTATATGCGTGTGCCTCAACACATTGTCGGCATCCGCGAGGGCGGTGGTGCCGTGGAGCTGGAGAAGCTCGACGGTCAATCCCGGGTTGCCGTGCGCATGCCCAGCGCCGTGGCCGATTACCTGCGCAGTACCTATCCCGGCCTCAACCTGCAAGGCGTGCCCATGGAGCGCCAGGCCTTGCAACTGTTGGTCAGCCAGCAGGCGCGTTATGCCGTGGTGGATGAAGCGCAATTAAGCCGCTTGTCTGCAGAGGCCGAGTTCAGCGGGCTGGCGGTGGTCGGGGACATCGGCCTGCCGCAATTGCTGCGGGTCGCCACGCGCCGGGATTGGCCGGAACTGGCCGGCATCATGGAAAGTGCCCTGAGCGCGATCCCGGCCCGCGACCTGGATCAACTGCACAGTCGCTGGCTGCAACCCAAATACCCACGTTTATCCGAATCCAAAGGCCTTTGGCAGAACCTCAGCCTGCTGCTCGGCCTGTTGCTGCTCGCCAGCCTGGCCGTGGTGTTCTGGCAGCGCCGCCAGCAACGTGTGCTGGAGCACGACCTGCTGGCGGCCCGCGAAGAAAGCGCCGCCCGTGCCGCCGGTGCCGAAGCGTTGCGCTTGACGCAGTTCTCCATCGACCAGAGCACCGTCGGCATCCTGTGGGTCAACTGGGACAGCCATGTGCGCTACGCCAATCGTGCGGCCGAGAGCATGCTGGGTTACGAGCCCGGTGCACTGATCGAACGGCCGCTGGTCGACCTCGACCCGACCCTGGATATGGACCGCTGGCTCAATTTGTGGAAGCGCGCACGGGCCAGCGAAGAGGGGCCGCAGAACTTCGCCACCGATTGTTTGCGCGCCGATGGCAGCATCCTGCCGGCCAACGTGTCCTTGAGCTTTGTGCGATTTGCCGAGGCCGAATACCTGGTTGTCTACCTGAACGATGTCACCGAACTGCGCCGCACCCTGGCCGCCTTGATGCAAAGTGAAGCGCAACTGCGCGAGTTGTCCGCTCACCTGGAAACCGTGCGCGAAGAAGAAAAAGCCCGCATCGCCCGGGAAGTGCACGACGAACTCGGGCAAATGCTCACGGTGCTCAAGCTGGAAACCTCCATGTGCGAGCTGTCCTATGCGCAACTGGATCCTGGCCTGCATGAGCGCTTGAACAGCATGAAGCGCCTGATCGCCCAACTGTTCCAGTTGGTGCGGGACGTGGCGACGGCGCTGCGCCCGCCGATTCTCGACGCCGGTATTGCCTCGGCGATTGAATGGCAAGCCCGGCGTTTCGAAGCGCGCACGCAAATCCCTTGCCTGGTGCAGGTACCGGATAACCTGCCGACCTTGAGCGATGCCAAGGCCATCGGCCTGTTCCGTATCCTGCAAGAGGCACTGACCAATGTGATGCGCCATGCCCAGGCGCATACTGTCGAACTGACCCTGGCGGTGGAAGGCACCGACCTGCGGCTGACCATCAGCGACGATGGCGTCGGTTTCGTCCAGGCCCAGGGGCGCCCGGTATCGTTTGGCCTGGTGGGGATGCGCGAGCGCGTGCTGATCATGGGCGGGCAACTGAGCCTGGACAGTCAATTGGGCGAGGGCACCACCCTGAGTGTCACGGTGCCTTTGGATGCATAACGATAAGAGGAAGCCCTTGTGATCCGTGTACTGGTAGCCGAAGACCACACCATCGTTCGTGAAGGCATCAAGCAATTGATCGGCCTGGCCAAGGACCTGCTGGTGGTGGGGGAGGCGAGTAATGGCGAGCAGTTGCTCGAGACCTTGCGCCATGTGCCTTGCGAGGTGGTGTTGCTGGACATCTCGATGCCAGGCGTGAATGGCCTGGAAGCGATTGCGCGCATTCGTGCGCTGAGCAATCCGCCGGCGATCCTGGTGCTGTCGATGCACGATGAGGCGCAAATGGCCGCCCGCGCCTTGAAGGTGGGCGCTGCGGGCTACGCCACCAAGGACAGCGACCCGGCGCTGCTGCTGATGGCGATTCGCAAGGTCGCCGCCGGCGGGCGTTACATCGACCCGGACCTGGCGGACCGCATGGTCTTCGAGGTCGGCCTGACGGATTCAAGGCCCTTGCATTCGCTGCTGTCCGAGCGTGAATTTTCGGTGTTCGAGCGCCTGGCCCAGGGCGCCAACGTCAATGACATCGCCCAGCAACTGGCGTTGAGCAGCAAGACCATCAGCACCCACAAGGCGCGGCTGATGCAAAAGCTCAATATCACCTCCCTGGCGGAGCTGGTGAAGTACGCCATGGAGCACAAGCTCCTCTAACCACATACCCAATAACGACAACCCCAAAACACCGCCGAACCCATTCTTGCCGCGTGCAGCTCGCCTCTTGCCGCTGCCCTGTCCCATCCCCGCCATCCGTGTAGGGCGATCCCTACCCCAAACCTTCCATCCGGCTGATGCCATTCTCTCCTGGCCCCCGATTTCCGGGGGCTCGCGCCTGGACTACGCTTGTGCCACAGCAGTCCAAAATACAAAGGTGCGGGTATGAGCGAGGTGGATTCAAATGATGTGCTGGTCAGCTTTCGTGGCGTGCAGAAGAGCTACGACGGCGAGAACCTGATCGTCAAAGACCTCAACCTGGAGATTCGCAAGGGCGAGTTCCTCACCCTGCTCGGGCCTTCCGGTTCGGGCAAGACCACCAGCCTGATGATGCTGGCCGGCTTCGAAACGCCGACCGCCGGTGAAATCCAGCTGGCCGGACGCTCGATCAACAACGTGCCGCCGCACAAGCGCGACATCGGCATGGTGTTCCAGAACTACGCGCTGTTCCCGCACATGACCGTTGCCGAGAACCTCGCGTTCCCGCTGTCGGTGCGGGGCTTGAGCAAGACCGATATCAGCGAGCGGGTCAAACGCGTGCTGAGCATGGTCCAGCTCGATGCCTTCGCCCAGCGCTACCCGGCGCAACTGTCCGGCGGCCAGCAACAGCGTGTGGCCTTGGCCCGGGCGCTGGTGTTCGAGCCGCAACTGGTGCTGATGGACGAACCCCTCGGCGCCCTCGACAAGCAACTGCGCGAACACATGCAGATGGAGATCAAGCACCTGCACCAGCGCCTCGGCGTGACCGTGGTGTACGTGACCCATGACCAGGGCGAAGCCTTGACCATGTCCGACCGCGTGGCGGTGTTTCACCAGGGCGAGATCCAGCAGATCGCCGCGCCGCGCACCTTGTATGAAGAGCCGAAAAACACCTTCGTCGCCAACTTCATCGGTGAAAACAATCGCCTCAATGGCCGCCTGCACAGCCATACCGGCGAGCGCTGCGTGGTAGAGCTGGCGCGCGGCGAGAAGGTCGAGGCACTGGCGGTGAACGTCGGCCAGGTCGGCGGCCCGGTGACCCTGTCGGTGCGCCCTGAGCGTGTCAGCCTCAATGGCTCCAGCGAAAGCTGCGTCAACCGTTTCTCCGGGCGGGTGGCGGAATTCATCTACCTGGGCGACCACGTGCGCGTGCGCCTGGAAGTCTGCGGCAAGGCCGATTTTTTTGTGAAACAACCGATCGCCGAGCTGGACCCGGCGTTGGCGGTCGGCGACGTGGTACCGATTGGCTGGCAAGTCGAGCACGTTCGCGCACTCGACCCACTTCTAGAGGCGAATTGATCGCCCCATGGCTTCACCAACCCTGCACGTGGAGAGAACAACAATGTTGAGATCCCTGAAGTATTCCGTCCTGGCCCTGAGCTTGATGGGCGCGACACAGGCCATGGCTGGCCCGGACCTGACCGTCGTGTCCTTTGGCGGTGCGAACAAGGCTGCACAGGTCAAGGCTTTCTATGCACCTTGGGAAAGCGCGGGCAACGGCAAGATCGTCGCCGGCGAGTACAACGGTGAGATGGCCAAGGTCAAAGCCATGGTCGACACCAAGAGCGTGTCCTGGGACCTGGTGGAAGTGGAGTCGCCGGAACTGTCCCGTGGCTGTGATGAAGACATGTTCGAGCCGCTGGACCCGAAACTGTTTGGCAACACCGCCGACTACGTGAAGGGCGCGATCCAGCCGTGCGGCGTGGGCTTCTTCGTATGGTCGACCGTTCTGGCCTACAACGCGGACAAGCTGGCGTCTGCGCCAACCAGTTGGGCGGATTTCTGGGACACCAAGAAATTCCCGGGCAAGCGCGGCCTGCGCAAGGGCGCCAAGTACACCCTGGAATTCGCCTTGATGGCCGACGGTGTTGCACCGAAGGACGTGTACAAAGTGCTGGCCGGCAAAGATGGCCAGGACCGTGCGTTCAAGAAACTCGACGAACTCAAGCCCTCGATCCAATGGTGGGAAGCCGGCGCACAACCGCCGCAATACCTGGCCTCGGGTGACGTAGTGATGAGCTCGGCCTACAACGGCCGCATCGCCGCGGTGCAAAAAGAAAGCAACCTGAAAGTGGTGTGGAACGGCGGCATCTACGACTTCGACGCGTGGGCCATCCCTAAAGGCCTGTCCAAGGAACGTGCCGAAGCGGCGAAGAAATTCATCGCCTTCTCGGTGCAGCCGCAGCAGCAGAAGACCTACTCGGAAAACATCGCCTACGGCCCGGCCAACACCCAAGCCGTACCGTTGCTGGCCAAGGACATCCTCAAGGATATGCCGACTACGCCGGAAAACATCGCCAACCAGGTGCAGATCGACGTGAGCTTCTGGGCGGATAACGGCGAGCAGTTGGAGCAGCGCTTCAACTCCTGGGCTGCCAAGTAACACTGCATAACCTTGTGGGAGGGGGCTTGCCCCCTCCCACAAGGGATTTCTTGTGTGAAAGATTGCATTCATTTTCAAGATTCGGAGTCAGCCATGGCCATCGCCGTTCCCTCGAACGAGGTCAACAGCCCCACCCTCAAGCAGCGCCTGGCGCGTGCCGAGCGGCTCAATCGCTGGAAGGCCCAGGCCTTGATTGCGCCGCTGGTGCTGTTTTTGCTGCTGGTCTTCCTGGTGCCGATTGTTGCGCTGCTGTTTAAAAGCGTCGGCAACCCGGAAGTGGTGGGCGGTCTGCCGCGTACCGTGGTGGCGGTGACGGCCTGGGACGGTCGTGGTCTGCCGGGTGAGCCTGTGTACCAGGCCCTCAGTGAAGACCTGGGCGAGGCGCGCAAAAACCAGACCCTGGGTGATCTGTCCAAACGCTTGAACATGGAACTGGCCGGCTATCGCAGCCTGCTGACCAAAACCGCGCGGGCGCTGCCGTTTACCGAAGCGCCCGGCTCTTATAAAGAAGCGCTGGAAAACCTCGACGAACGCTGGGGCGACCCGGCGTACTGGCAGGCGATCCGGCGTAATACCAGCAGCCTGACACCGTTCTACCTGCTGGCGGCCGTCGATCACCGCATCGACGACCTCGGCGAAGTGGCCCCGGCCACCCCGGACCAGGCGATTTACCTGGACATCTTCGCCCGCACCTTCTGGATGGGCCTGGTGATCACCGCCATCTGCCTGTTGCTGGCGTATCCGCTGGCGTACTTGCTGGCCAACCTGCCGGCGCGCAAAAGCAACCTGCTGATGATTCTGGTGTTGCTGCCGTTCTGGACCTCGATCCTGGTGCGGGTGGCGGCGTGGATCGTGCTGCTGCAATCCGGCGGGCTGATCAACAGTGCGCTGATGGGCATGGGCCTGATCGACAAACCCCTGGAGCTGGTGTTCAACCGCACCGGGGTCTACATCTCCATGGTGCATATCCTGCTGCCGTTCATGATTTTGCCGATCTACAGCGTGATGAAAGGCATTTCGCCCACCTACATGCGTGCGGCAATCTCCCTGGGCTGTCACCCGTTCGCCAGCTTCTGGCGCGTGTACTTCCCCCAGACGTATGCCGGTGTCGGCGCCGGCTGCCTGCTGGTGTTCATCCTGGCGATCGGTTACTACATCACCCCGGCACTGCTGGGCAGCCCGAACGACCAGATGGTCAGCTACTTCGTGGCTTTCTACACCAACACCAGCATCAACTGGGGCATGGCGACGGCGTTGGGCGGCTTGCTGCTGCTGGCGACCGTGGTGCTGTACCTGATCTACAACCGGCTGGTGGGCGCCAGCCGCCTGCGCCTGAGCTGAGGAGACCTTGCGATGCTGAGTCCTTATATGTCACCGGTGGAGCGGGTGTGGTTCTACAGCTTGCGGATCCTCTGCGGCTTGATCCTGTTGTTCCTGATCTTGCCTGTGCTGGTGATCATCCCGCTGTCGTTCAACAGCGGCAGTTTCCTGGTGTACCCGTTGCAAGGCTTCTCGCTGCACTGGTACCAAGATTTCTTCGCCTCGGCGGAATGGATGCGTGCGTTGAAGAACAGCATCATCGTCGCCCCGGCCGCCACGGTATTGGCCATGGTGTTCGGCACCCTGGCGGCGATCGGCCTGACCCGTGGGAATTTCCCCGGCAAGGCGTTGGTGATGGCCCTGGTGATTTCGCCGATGGTGGTGCCGGTGGTGATTATCGGTGTGGCCAGCTACCTGTTTTTTGCGCCACTGGGCCTGGGCAACAGTTTCTTCTCGCTGATCGTGGTGCATGCGGTGCTTGGGGTGCCGTTTGTGATCATCACCGTGTCGGCGACCTTGCAGGGTTTCAACCATAACCTGGTACGGGCCGCGGCCAGCCTGGGTGCCTCGCCCTTGACGGCGTTTCGCCGGGTAACCTTGCCGTTGATTGCACCGGGGGTGATCTCCGGCGCGCTGTTTGCCTTCGCGACGTCGTTCGATGAAGTGGTGGTGACCCTGTTTCTCGCCGGCCCCGAGCAAGCGACCTTGCCGCGCCAGATGTTCAGCGGCATCCGCGAAAACCTCAGCCCGACGATTGCGGCGGCGGCGACCTTGCTGATCGCCTTCTCGGTGTTGCTGTTGCTGACCCTGGAGTGGCTGCGTGGGCGTAGCGAGAAACTGCGCACGGCCCAGGTCTAAAGACCAGTACAGCCCCCCTCCCACAGGGGGGGCTTTGACCATTCAGCGCCTGAATGGAAGACAACCCGATCCAGTCAGCTACTCTTGTGCCAGCCCATCACCGATAAGAGGCCGCGCACATGAGTACTTCCTCATTCAAGATCGCCCACAAACTGCTGACCGGCGCTGGCGCCATCGAGCAACTTGCCGCCGAGCTGACGCGCCTGGATGTGGATAACCCGTTGATTGTCACCGATGCGGTGCTGGTCAAGTCAGGCACGGTGGCGCTGGCACTTGAGCATCTGGGCGAGCGCTCTTATGAGATCTTTGATCGCGTGCTCCCCGACCCGGAAATCTCCATCGTCGAAGACTGCATGCAGGCGTACCGCGACGGTGGCCACGACGGCCTGATCGGCCTGGGGGGCGGCAGTGCCATCGATATTGCCAAAAGCGTTGCCGCCTATGCCGGTTACCACGGCGCCCTGGCGGACTTATTCGGCGTCGACCAGGTGCCGCGCAAGGGCCCGCCGCTGATCGCCATCCCGACCACCGCCGGCACTGGCTCGGAAGTGACCAATGTGGCGATCCTCTCCGACAAGGTCGCGCAGTTGAAGAAGGGCATCGTCAGCGACTACCTGCTGCCGGACGTCGCGTTGATCAGCCCGCAAATGACCCTGACCTGCCCGCGCAGCGTCACCGCCGCCAGTGGCGTGGATGCGCTGGTACATGCCATTGAGTCCTACCTTTCCCTGAACGCCTCGCCGATCACGGATGCCCTGGCCATTGGGGCGATCAAGCTGATCGCCAAGGCGCTGCCCAAGGCCTACGCCAACCCGGCCAACCTGCAGGCCCGCGACGATATGGCCACCGCCAGCCTGATGGCCGGCATGGCCTTCGGTAATGCCGGGGTGGGCGCCGTGCATGCGTTGGCCTACCCGCTGGGCGGGCGATTCAATATTGCCCATGGCGTCAGCAATGCGCTGTTGCTGCCCTACGTGATGCACTGGAACAAACTGGCCTGTGTCGAGCGTATGCAGGACATTGCCCAGGCCATGGGCGTGAATGTCAGCGGCCTGAGTGTCAACGATGCCGCCGACCAGGCCGTCGAGGCGATGACGCGATTGTGTGCCGCCGTGGAGATTCCTTCCGGCCTGCGCAGTTTCGGGGTTCCCGAGGACGCCATCCCGGCCATGGCCACGGAAGCGGCGGGTATCGAGCGCCTGATGCGTAACAACCCGCGCAAGCTCAGCGCGGCCGATATCGAGAAAATCTATCGGGCGGCGTACTAGCCGTTGAGTTAGGTCACGGTGCGCAGGGCAAAGCATGAGGTATACAATGCGCGCCATCGTGATTTAGCTCAAAAAAGGTGCGTCATGCAGCCCTTCGTTATTGCTCCATCGATTCTCTCCGCCGATTTCGCCCGCCTGGGTGAGGAAGTGGACAAGGTGTTGGCCGCCGGTGCCGACTTCGTGCACTTCGATGTCATGGACAACCACTACGTGCCCAACCTGACCATCGGTCCGATGGTCTGCGCGGCGCTGCGCAAGTACGGCATCACCGCGCCGATCGATGCGCACCTGATGGTCAGCCCGGTGGATCGCATCATCGGTGATTTCGTTGACGCCGGCGCGACCTACATCACCTTCCACCCGGAAGCCTCGCTGCACGTCGACCGCACCTTGCAACTGATCCGCGAGGGCGGTTGCAAGGCCGGCCTGGTGTTCAACCCGGCCACCCCGCTGGACGTGCTCAAGTACGTGATGGACAAGGTCGACATGGTGCTGCTGATGAGCGTCAACCCAGGCTTCGGCGGGCAGAAGTTCATCCCCGGTACCCTCGACAAGCTGCGTGAAGCCCGTGCGCTGATCGATGCGTCGGGTCGCGACATCCGCCTGGAAATCGACGGTGGGGTCAACGTCAACAATATCCGTGAAATCGCGGCTGCCGGCGCCGACACCTTCGTGGCTGGCTCGGCGATCTTCAACGCCCCGGACTACGAGGAAGTCATCGCCAGGATGCGCGCCGAATTGGCGCTGGCGCGTCCATGAGCGGCTTTGAGCAGCTGTTCCCCGGCAAACTGCCACGGCTGGTGATGTTCGATCTGGACGGTACCTTGATCGACTCGGTGCCAGACCTGGCGGCGGCGGTGGACGAGATGCTGCTCAAGCTGGGACGCAAGCCGGCGGGGCTTGCGTCGGTACGCGAGTGGGTCGGCAATGGCGCACCGATGCTGGTGCGCCGGGCCCTGGCCAATCACATCGATGCCGAAGGTGTCGATGAGGTTGAGGCCGAGCACGCCCTGGAACTGTTCAACGCAGCCTATGAGCGCAGCCACGAACTGACCGTGGTCTACCCCGGCGTACGCGACACCCTCAAGTGGCTGAGCAAGCAGGGCGTGGAAATGGCCCTGATCACCAACAAGCCGGAGCGCTTTGTCGCGCCGCTGTTGGACCAGATGAAAATCGGCCGTTATTTCCGCTGGATCATTGGTGGCGATACCTTGCCGCAGAAGAAACCCGACCCGGCGGCGCTGTTTTTCGTGATGAAAATGGCCAATATTCCGGCGTCCCAGTCGCTGTTTGTCGGCGATTCACGCAGTGACGTGCTGGCGGCGAAAGCGGCCGGCGTGCAGTGCGTGGCCCTGAGTTACGGCTACAACCATGGTCGTCCGATCGCTGAAGAGTCGCCGTCGCTGGTGATTGATGATCTGAGACTGCTAATCCCCGGTTGCTTGGGAGCTGGCGCTGAGATAACGTTGCCCGACATCGATCCGTCCCCTTCTGGAAATTCCATCGTGGTGGTCACTCGCAAACTCTGGATGAAAGTCATCAAGGCCCTGGCCCGCTGGCGTTGGCGCGCCTGACTGATCCTGGCCGCGCCATGCGGCACGTTTGCATACCTGACTGTTAGACCCTCACGCCACGAGGCACCTCATGATCCGCGAAGAATTCCTGCGTTTGGCCGCTGCCGGCTATAACCGTATCCCCCTGGCCTGCGAAACCCTGGCCGACTTCGACACGCCGTTGTCGATCTACCTGAAACTGGCCGACCAGCCCAACTCCTACCTGCTGGAGTCGGTACAGGGCGGCGAGAAATGGGGCCGTTACTCGATCATCGGCCTGCCATGCCGCACTGTGCTGCGGGTGCACGACCATCATGTGAGCATCACCCATGATGGTGTCGAGATCGAAAGTCATGAGGTCGAAGACCCGCTGGCCTTCGTCGAAGCCTTCAAGGCGCGCTACAACGTGCCGACCATCCCTGGCCTGCCGCGCTTCAACGGCGGCCTGGTGGGGTACTTCGGCTACGACTGCGTGCGCTATGTGGAAAAACGCCTGGGCAAATGCCCGAACCCTGACCCCCTGGGCGTGCCGGACATTCTGCTGATGGTCTCCGATGCGGTGGTGGTGTTCGACAACCTCGCCGGCAAGATGCACGCGATCGTGCTCGCCGACCCGTCCCAGGCCGACGCCTTCGAGCAAGGCCAGGCCAGCCTCGAAGCGCTGTTGGAAAAACTGCGCCAGCCGATCACCCCGCGTCGCGGCCTGGACCTCAGCCGTCCGCCGGCGGCTGATCCGGTGTTCCGCTCCAGCTTTACCCAGGATGACTATGAGCGCGCGGTCGATACCATCAAGGAATACATCCTCGCCGGTGACTGCATGCAGGTGGTGCCGTCGCAACGCATGTCCATCGACTTCAAGGCGGCACCCATCGACCTGTACCGGGCGCTGCGCTGCTTCAACCCGACGCCGTACATGTACTTCTTCAACTTTGGTGACTTCCACGTAGTGGGCAGCTCGCCGGAGGTGCTGGTGCGTGTCGAGGACAACCTGATCACCGTGCGCCCGATTGCCGGCACACGCCCGCGTGGAGCGACCGAAGAAGCGGATCTGGCGCTCGAAGAAGACCTGCTCAGCGACGACAAGGAAATCGCCGAACACCTGATGCTGATCGACCTGGGCCGCAATGACACCGGGCGTGTCTCGGAAATCGGCTCGGTGAAGTTGACCGAGAAGATGGTCATTGAGCGTTATTCCAACGTGATGCACATCGTGTCCAACGTCACCGGCGAGCTGAAGGCCGGGCTGACTGCGATGGACGCGTTGCGGGCGATTCTGCCGGCAGGCACCTTGTCGGGGGCGCCGAAGATCCGTGCGATGGAAATCATCGACGAACTGGAGCCGGTCAAGCGCGGTGTCTATGGCGGCGCCGTGGGGTATTTCGCCTGGAACGGCAACATGGACACTGCCATTGCGATTCGCACTGCGGTGATCAAGGACGGGGAGCTGCACGTGCAGGCCGGTGGCGGGATTGTCGCCGACTCGGTGCCGGCCCTCGAATGGGAAGAAACCCTGAACAAGCGCCGCGCGATGTTCCGCGCCGTAGCGCTGGCTGAACAGACCCCCAATTCTTGAGGTTTCCCCCATGTTGCTGATGATTGATAACTACGATTCCTTTACCTACAACGTTGTGCAGTATCTGGGGGAGCTGGGCGCCGAGGTCAAGGTGGTTCGCAATGACGAACTGACCGTGGCCGAAATCGCCGCCCTGAACCCGGAACGTATCGTGGTTTCGCCGGGCCCCTGCACGCCGACCGAGGCGGGTGTCTCCCTCGAGGCCATCAAGTACTTCGCCGGCAAGCTGCCGATCCTGGGCGTTTGCCTGGGCCATCAATCCATCGGCCAGGCCTTTGGCGGTGATGTGGTGCGCGCGCGCCAGGTGATGCACGGCAAGACCAGCCCGGTGTTCCATAAAGACCTGGGCGTATTCCAGGCACTCAATAACCCGGTGACCGTGACCCGCTACCACTCGCTGGTGGTCAAGCGTGAAACCTTGCCGGAATGCCTGGAGCTGACGGCCTGGACCCAGCTGGAAGACGGCTCCGTCGACGAGATCATGGGCCTGCGTCACAAGACACTGAATATCGAAGGGGTGCAGTTTCATCCTGAATCGATCCTGACCGAGCAGGGCTACGAGCTGTTCGCCAACTTTCTCAAGCAGAGCGGCGGCACGCGCTAAGGACTTTCCATGGATATCAAGACTGCCCTGAGCCGTATCGTCGGCCATCTGGACCTGAGCACCGCTGAAATGAGCGATGTGATGCGCGAAATCATGACCGGTCAATGCACCGACGCGCAGATCGGCGCTTTCATGATGGCGATGCGCATGAAGAGTGAAAGCATCGACGAGATCGTCGGTGCCGTATCGGTGATGCGTGAGCTGGCGGACAAGGTCGAGCTCAAGACTCTCGACGGCGTGGTCGACGTGGTCGGCACCGGCGGTGACGGTGCGAACATCTTCAACGTCTCGACGGCCTCGTCCTTTGTGGTGGCGGCGGCGGGCTGCACCGTGGCCAAGCACGGTAACCGCGCGGTGTCCGGCAAGAGCGGCAGTGCCGACCTGCTGGAAGCGGCCGGTATCTACCTGAACCTCACGCCGGTACAAGTGGCGCGCTGCATCGACAACGTCGGCATCGGCTTTATGTTTGCCCAGTCCCATCATGGTGCAATGAAGCACGCCGCCGGCCCACGCAAGGACCTTGGCCTGCGTACCCTGTTCAACATGCTCGGCCCGCTTACGAATCCGGCCGGTGTGAAGCACCAGGTGGTAGGCGTGTTCAGCCAGGCGCTGTGCCGGCCATTGGCTGAAGTACTCCAACGCATGGGCAGCAAGCATGTGCTGGTGGTGCATTCCAAAGACGGCCTGGACGAGTTCAGCCTGGCGGCGCCAACGTTTGTGGCGGAGCTGAAGGATGACCAGATCAGCGAATACTGGGTCGAACCGGAAGACTTGGGCATGAAGAGCCAGAGCCTGCACGGCCTGGCGGTGGAAAGCCCGGCGGCGTCCCTGGAGCTGATTCGCGATGCCCTGGGGCGTCGTAAGACCGAGAACGGTCAAAAAGCCGCGGAAATGATTGTTCTGAATGCTGGCGCGGCACTTTACGCAGCCGATCATGCCTATAGTCTTAAGGAAGGTGTCGAATTGGCCCACGATGCGCTGCACACCGGTCTGGCTCGTGAAAAGCTCGAAGAGCTGGGAGCATTCACCGCTGTATTCAAGATGGAGAATGAAGGATGAGTGTGCCGACCGTTCTGGAAAAAATCCTGGCCCGCAAGGCTGAAGAAGTCGCCGAACGCCGTTCCCGTGTGAGCCTGGCCGAGTTGGAAGCCCAAGCGAAAGCCGCTGACGCACCGCGTGGATTTGCCAAGGCACTGATCGCCCAGGCCAAGCTCAAGCAGCCGGCCGTGATCGCCGAGATCAAGAAAGCATCGCCGAGCAAGGGCGTGATCCGCGAAAACTTTGTACCGGCGGAAATCGCTCTCAGCTACGAGAAGGGTGGGGCGACGTGCCTGTCGGTACTCACTGACATCGATTTTTTCCAGGGTTCCGACCTGTTCCTGCAGCAGGCCCGCGCCGCGTGCAAGTTGCCGGTGATCCGCAAGGATTTCATGGTCGATCCGTACCAGATCGTCGAAGCCCGTGCCTTGGGTGCCGACTGTGTGTTGTTGATTGTCTCCGCATTGGATGACGTGAAGATGGCCGAGCTGGCGGCCGTGGCCAAAAGCGTTGGCCTGGATGTGCTGGTGGAGGTGCACGACGGCGATGAGCTGGAGCGCGCGCTGAAAACCCTCGACACACCGCTGGTGGGGGTCAACAACCGTAACCTGCATACCTTCGAAGTCAGCCTGGAAAACACCCTCGACCTGCTGCCGCGTATTCCGCGCGATCGCCTGGTGATTACCGAAAGTGGCATCGTCAACCGTGCCGATGTGGAGCTGATGGAAATCAGTGACGTTTATTCGTTCCTGGTGGGTGAGACCTTCATGCGTGCCGAGAACCCGGGGGCGGAACTGCAGCGTCTGTTCTTCCCGGAGCGTGGCGTGGCGGTCAGTGGTTCCACTCTCGATTGATTTGAAATGCGATCAACGTGTGGGAGGGGGCTTGCCCCGATGGCGGCGGTTCAGTTGGAGCATTCTCGACTGACACACCGCTATCGGGGGCAAGCCCCCTCCCACATTTGGGTTTGTGTTTATTCAGATAGGTAGGTGCCCATTGATCCAGCCAGTGTCGATGCGTGTTGAAGCAGGCCTTGCCGCCGAGCAAGCCTTGCTGGCCGCCGTTTGCGCGGATGAGCAGGCGTTTGGGTTGTTGTTCTGGCAGCCCAGCGACCAGGCACTGGTGATGCCACGCCGCTTGAGCCGATTGCCTGCTTTCGATGTCGCCAGCCGCGTGTCTGCGGATGCCGGTTGGCCGGTGCTCTTGCGCGAAACCGGCGGCGAACCGGTGCCGCAGTCCAGCGCCACGGTCAATATCGCCCTGGTCTACGCTCCGCCGCGCAGTGAGGGTGATCAAGGTCGCATCGAAACCGGTTACCAGCGTCTATGCCAGCCGATCTGCGATTTACTTATCGAGTTGGGCGGCGATGCCTCCGTCGGGGAAATCGACGGTGCATTCTGCGACGGTCGTTACAACGTCAACCTCAACGGGCGCAAAATGGTCGGTACTGCCCAGCGTTGGCGGCAAGGCGGGGGCCGCCCGGTGGGGTTGGTGCACGGTGCGTTGTTGCTGGATAACGATCGTGAAGAACTGATCGCGGCGGTCAACCGCTTCAACCAAGCCTGCGGCCTGGAGCAACGGGTTCGCGCCGACAGCCATATTGCCCTGCACGAAGCCTTCCCCGCGCCGGACGCAATCAGCCGGCTGGACACCTTGTACCGACAAATACTGGCCAGCTTCCTGCCGGCTTAACGGGTACCGAACACCACCATCGTCTTGCCTTTGACGTGCACCAGGTTGCGCTCTTCCAGATCCTTGAGCACGCGGCCGACCATCTCCCGTGAACAACCGACAATGCGCCCGATTTCCTGGCGGGTGATCTTGATCTGCATGCCGTCGGGGTGAGTCATTGCATCGGGCTGCTTGCACAGCTCCAGCAAGCAACGGGCCACACGTCCGGTGACGTCGAAGAACGCCAGGTCGCCAACCTTGCGCGTAGTGTCTCGCAGGCGCTGGGCGATCTGACCACTGAGGGCGTAGAGAATATCGGGGTCCTGCTGGGCGAGTTCGCGAAACTTTGCGTAACTGATCTCGGCCACTTCGCACTCGACCTTGGTCCGCACCCAGGCGCTGCGCTCCTGCTCCTTGCCTGCTTGTTCAAACAGCCCCAGCTCGCCGAAAAAATCCCCGGTGTTCAGGTAGGCGATGATCATTTCGCGGCCGTCTTCATCCTCGATCAGGATGGTGACTGAGCCCTTGATAATGAAAAACAGTGTTTCGGAGCGCTCACCGGCGCAGATGATGTTGTGCTTGGCGGGGTGGCGCCGGCGCTGGCAGTGCATCAGCAACTTGTCGAGATTCTTGATCTTGGGTATGGGCGTAAGAGCAACCATGGTTGTATCCCGAAAGGCAGCGCGAGGTGGTTGGAGTTGTTGTACTCAGCGGTATCGGCATTGATACACGTTGTATAAGGGTGGCAATACGCCACTCCTTTGGCGCCAGCTTAACAGACACATTCTGACTCGATTAGCGAATTTTCCGAGTCAGCTCCGTTATTGATCGCTTTGATGGGAAGCGCGGTTGCGCCCGGGCCCTGTGCTAAGCTGGCGACCCTTTTTTAGCAGTGGAGTCTGGGCGATGAAGGCACGCATCCAATGGGCGGGCGAAGCCATGTTCCTCGGTGAGTCGGGCAGTGGCCATGTGGTGGTCATGGATGGCCCGCCGGAAGCCGGTGGCCGTAACCTGGGCGTACGCCCGATGGAAATGCTCCTGCTTGGTGTGGGCGGTTGCAGCAATTTCGACGTGGTCAGCATCCTGAAAAAATCCCGCCAGGCCGTGGAAAGCTGCGAAGCCTTCCTGGAAGCCGAGCGCGCCACTGAAGATCCCAAGGTGTTTACCAAGATCCACATGCATTTCGTGGTGAAGGGCCGGGCGTTGAAAGAAGCCCAGGTCAAGCGTGCTATCGAGTTGTCGGCCGAGAAATACTGCTCGGCGTCAATCATGCTCGGCGCGGCGGGTGTGGCCATCACCCATGACTACGAGATCATCGAGTTGGGTTGACCGCCAATCGGCAAAAGAAAAGGGCGCTTCGATAGCGCCCTTTTTTGCAGCCGCAGGTTTAGTCAGATGCGGTAGGTGCTTTTGGTCATGACCTTGGCCAGCAGGCTCATGCCGACTCTCACTGGCGCCGGGAAGCGGAAACCGCCGGCATCCAATGCACTTTCGGCGTGGTGCTCCTCATCAATACGCATCTGCTCAAGAATCGCCCGGGACTTTTCGTCATCGGCCGGCAGTTGCTCCAGATGTTCATCCAGGTGCTTGCATACTTGATGTTCCGTCGCGGCGACAAAGCCGAGGCTGACCTTGTCGCTGATCAAGCCGGCAGCCGCGCCGATGCCGAATGACAAACCGTAGAACAGCGGGTTGAGCACGCTGGGATGGCTACCCAACTGGCGAATACGTTGCTCGCACCAGGCCAGGTGATCGATTTCTTCCTCGGCCGCATGCTCCATGGCCGCGCGCACCTGCGGCAGCTTGGCGGTCAGGGCCTGGCCCTGGTACAGCGCCTGGGCACAGACTTCACCGGTATGGTTGATACGCATCAGGCCTGCGACATGGCGGGTCTCGGTCTCGCTCATCTGCGCGTCAGGCTGCACGATGGCGGGCGACGGGCGGTACGGTTGGCCGCTGAAGGGCAGCAGTGTGCGCATGGCCATGTCGGCTTGCAGCAACAGACGGTCAATGGGCGAGTAGTGACGTTGGGTAGTCATGCTGAACTCCGGGAAGAATCTCGGCGGCCAGTTTACCGCAAGAGAGAGGAACGCGTTTGCCCTGAGTCAAGGGCATGGGGGCGCAGCCTTGGGCTGCGCCCCTTGTAGCGGGCTATTTCAGCCCGGCGGCCAGTTCATCTGGCGCTGGCCCAGCACATGCATATGGATGTGGTAAACGGTCTGCCCGCCTTTCGGGTTGCAATTCATCACCACCCGGAAGCCTTCTTCACAGCCTTGTTCCACCGCCAGGCGCTGGGCCGTGAACAGAATATGGCCGGCCAGGGCTTTGTCTTCCTCGGTCAGGTCATTGAGGGTGGCGATGTGTTTTTTCGGGATGACCAGGAAATGCACGGGCGCTGCCGGGTGGATGTCCTTGAAGGCCAGGACTTGATCATCTTCATAGATGATATCCGCAGGTATTTCCCGGTTGATGATTTTGGTGAACAGAGTATCCACAGCTGTTTCTCCGTTATGAAAGTGCAAGGTGAGTGTACCCAGGCGATCAGCGCGGGCAATAGGCCTTGTTGATCGCCCCGGCGATCTTGCGAGTCAACCAGCGTGGGCTGAAACGCGGGCTGAAGGCCAGCCAGCGATTACGTCGTCCAGGAATGATGATGGCTTTGTTCTTTTCCAGTGCGCGCACGGTATAGAGCGCCACTTCTTCCGGGCTCATCAATTGCTCGCTGCGCTCGAGTCTGGCGGTGTCCATCTGCGCCGTACCGAAGAAGGCGGTGCGCGTAGGACCGGGGCAAAGCACCGAGACCTTGATGCCACAGGTCTTCAGTTCTTCGCGCAAGCCTTCGGAGAAATGCAGCACGTAGGCCTTGCTGGCGTAGTAGCTGCTCATCCACGGGCCGGGTTGGAACGCGGCGACCGAGGCGACGTTGAGAATCTGCCCGCCACCGTGCAGCGCCATGGTGTTGCCCAGGGCGTGACAAATGCGGGTGAGGGCAAGGATGTTGACTTCGATGAGGTCTTGTTCGGTCATCCAGTCCTGGGCCAGGAATGGCCCGCTGGTGCCAATGCCAGCGCAGTTCACCAGCAAATCGATCTGCCGCTCGCCTTCTTCCAGCTCCAGCAGGAACCCGGACAAGCGCAATGGCTCGCCGAGATCGCATGCCCGAAACAGCACCTCGACGCCGAAGCGTTGGGTCAATTCGATTGCAATGTTTTCCAACTGATCACGCTGGCGGGCCACCAGAATCAAGCTGCGGCCGCGACGGGCCAGGGCTTCGGCCAAAGCCAGGCCGATGCCGCTGGTGGCACCGGTGATCAGAGCGTAACGGGTCATGCCTTTCTCCATCGCAACACGCCGCGCCTGGGATGGAGGCATCGCAGGCGCGGCGCGTTTCTTTACTGTTCTGGAGAGTCTACAGGTTCGGCCGCGTCGTCAGCACTTTGCGCGTCTTCTTCGTCGACGATCACGCTTTGATCGGCGTCTTCATCGGAAGTGATGGAGCTGCTTTCGTAGCTGCTGTCCACGTTGGTTTCGAGTTGATCCAGGTAGCCGTTCATGCCCAGCGACACCACGATGATGAGCATCAGCGGGATGAATGCCAGCCACAGCGAGGCCAGGACCTTCACCGCGGTGGAGTTGCGCGGTGGCGGTGCGCCGTACTGGTTGGCGCCGGTGTTACCTGGCATGACCAACAGCAGCAGCGGGAAAATACTGTTCACCAGCGGTACCAGGTTCAGCAGGTACAACCAGCCGGACCAGCCCAGATCGTGCAGGCGCTGCACGCCGATCTGCACGCTCACGACCACAACCGCGACGAACAGCGCGAAGCCCAGCAGCGAGCCGAGGATAATGGCTATCGTCGGCGACGCGGTTGCGATGGCAAAGCCCACAGTACTGAGGATGCCGGCTGCGACGAGCATGGCGACTGTCAGTACCAGCGTCCATGCCAGGTACCGCAGACGACCAATACGGCCATTGATGGTGAAGACCTTGAGGGTGGCGTATTCCGGCAGGCTTTCACCTACGGCGGCACGCGGTGGTGCGTACGGCGAAGCCGCAGGACGGGAGAAGTCCGCAGCGCTGGAATCTGTTTCGTGGGTTTCGGCAAGGCTGAAGGCTACGGGCTGTTCGGCCTCGATACGCGCGTCGACCCCGGCGTTTTTCAGCGCGGTGAGGTAGGTTTCGGCGTCGGGGCGGGACAGGTCGCGTTTCAGTGCAACAACGCGGCCGGTGAAGAGTTTCTCGATGTCCTCGACCGTGCTCTTGAACAGTTCAGCCAGGTTCAGCTTGGCTGTGGTGCTTTCGACACCCGGGAGCAGGGCCCCATCAAACACAATCTTGAAACGGTTGTCGCTCATGCGGGCATCCTTGTCACTGAATCAGTGGGGTAGTGCAGGCCTGCTCGATCGGCAGGCCTTGCGGTTGGGTCAGCGTGGCCAGCGCAACTGTGTCGCCTGCTCGCGCGCCTTGCGGTATTCGGCATCCAGGCGGGCAACGAGTTCATCGACGCCGGGTAAATCATTAATCTCACCGACACCTTGGCCTGCAGACCATACGGTCTTCCAGGCCTTGGCTTCGTCGCTCAGCGGCTTGAGCTTGGAGCCGAAGTTTACTTCGCCTTTGCCCTGCAGGGCAGCGAGGTCGAAACCGGCATTTTCCAGGCTCTGGCGCATAAAGCTTGCGGGCACGCCGGAGACTGCGGGAGTGTGCACGATGTCGGCGGCGCGCGATGTGAGCAGCATCTCTTTATACGCATCCGGGGCGTGGCTTTCGGTGGTACCGATAAACCGTGTGCCGAAATACGCCAGGTCTGCCCCCAGCAACTGGGCGGCGAGTATCTCATGGCCGTGGTTAAGGCAGCCGGCCAGCAGCAGGGTTTTGTCGAAGAATTGGCGAATCTCCGCGATCAGCGAAAACGGGCTCCAGGTACCGGCATGGCCACCGGCGCCTGCGGCCACGGCGATCAGGCCGTCGACACCGGCTTCAGCGGCTTTTTCGGCATGGCGACGGGTAGTGACATCGTGAAACACCAGGCCGCCATAGCTGTGCACCGCATCTACCACTTCTTTCACTGCGCCCAGGCTGGTAATCACGATCGGCACCTTGTGCTCAACACAGATCGCCAGGTCAGCCTCAAGGCGAGGGTTGCTGTTGTGCACGATCAGGTTGACGGCGTAGGGGGCAGGATTGTCCAGCTGCGCCAGGCCCGCTTCGATTTCCTCCAGCCAGGCCTTGAAGCCACTGCTCTCGCGCTGGTTGAGCGCCGGGAAGCTGCCGACCACGCCGTTGCGGCAGCAGGCCAGCACCAATTGCGGATTGGAAATCAGGAACATCGGCGCCACCACCACGGGCAGGTGCAGACGTTGTTCAAGCAGAGTGGGCAGCGACATTGGAGGTACCCCGAGTAATGACGTTAGAACGGTTTGACCACGACCAAAATTACGATAGCCAGCAATATCAGAACCGGGACTTCATTGAACCAGCGATAAAAGACATGGCTGCGGGTGTTTTCGCCACGGGCGAAACGTTTTACCTGCGCGCCGCACATATGGTGGTAGCCAATCAGGAACACTACCAGGGTCAACTTGGCGTGGATCCAGGCGCCCGATTGAAAGATGCCGGGGTTAAGGGCTATCAGCCAGATACCGAACACCAGGCTGGCCAGCATCGCCGGGCCCATGATGCCGCGGTAGAGCTTGCGCTCCATGACGCTGAAGCGTTCCTTGCTGACAGTGTCCTCGCTTTGAGCGTGGTAGACGAACAGGCGCGGCAGGTAGAACAGCCCGGCAAACCAGCAGACGATGCTGACGATATGGAAGGCTTTGACCCATAGATAAAGCATTTTTAGTTATTCCCAGGTTCACGGTAGCGCAGATAGTAGTGGCTCATGCGCCCATACGTCACGTTGACGGTTGTCGCAGGACGATACGGCCCCTATTATCGACGGCTTTCCAGTGGGTTCGTTGAGGGCAGGTTTATGGTCAAGGTCGGTATCGTCGGCGGCACGGGTTACACCGGTGTCGAATTGCTGCGTCTGTTGGCCCAGCATCCGCAAGCTGAGGTGGTGGTCATTACCTCTCGATCCGAGGCTGGCCTGGCCGTGGCCGATATGTACCCGAACCTGCGAGGCCACTACGACGGCCTGGCGTTCAGTGTTCCGGACATCAACACCCTTGGTGCCTGCGATGTAGTGTTCTTTGCCACCCCCCATGGCGTTGCCCATGCGTTGGCTGGCGAACTGCTGGCCGCTGGTACCAAGGTCATCGACCTGTCGGCGGACTTCCGCCTGCAAGACGCCGACGAATGGGCCAAGTGGTACGGCCAGCCTCACGGTGCACCGGAACTGTTGGAAGAGGCGGTGTACGGCCTGCCGGAAGTCAATCGTGAGCAGATCAAGCAGGCACGCTTGATCGCCGTGCCGGGTTGCTACCCGACGGCGACGCAACTGGGCTTCCTGCCGTTGCTCGAGGCCGGGCTGGCGGATGCTTCGCGCCTGATCGCAGACTGTAAGTCGGGTGTCAGCGGTGCCGGTCGTGGAGCAGCGGTAGGTTCCTTGTACTCCGAGACGTCGGAAAGCATGAAGGCTTACGCAGTAAAAGGGCATCGCCATCTGCCGGAGATTCGTCAGGGGCTGCGTCGCGCCGCCGGCAAAGACGTAGGCCTGACCTTCGTGCCACACCTGACGCCGATGATTCGTGGCATTCATTCCACGTTGTACGCCACCGTGGTCGAACGTTCGGTAGACCTGCAGGCGTTGTTTGAAAAGCGTTATGCCAACGAGCCGTTCGTCGATGTGATGCCTGCTGGCAGCCATCCGGAAACCCGCAGTGTGCGAGGCGCCAACGTGTGTCGGATTGCGGTGCATCGTCCGCAGGATGGTGACCTGGTGGTGGTGTTGTCGGTGATCGACAACCTCGTCAAGGGCGCGTCGGGCCAGGCGGTGCAGAACATGAACATCCTGTTTGGCCTGGATGAAAAGCTGGGTCTGTCCCACGCCGGCATGCTGCCTTAATACCATTGGCAGAGTGTGCAAAAGGCCCGTTGATCGGGCCTTTTGTGTTTCTAATGGCGGCGATGCAGATTGATATACCGTAACAATAGTTGACCGCTTTTCTAGGAGAAGCGGATAATGCCCGCCATTACGCATATGGCGGCGCTACGCCGGGAGATTATCAGCATGAGCGTTGAATCCTTCACCCCCACGGCTTTGCAATTTACCCACGGTGCTGCGCACAAGGTGAAGAGCCTGGTCGATGAAGAGGGTAATGATCGCTTGAAGCTGCGCGTATTCGTTACGGGCGGCGGTTGTTCAGGGTTTCAGTACGGTTTCACCTTCGATGAAGATGTGGCTGACGATGACACCATCGTTGAGCGCGAAGGCGTTAGCCTGGTCGTGGACCCGATGAGCTTCCAATACTTGGCAGGCGCCGAGGTGGATTACCAGGAGGGTCTGGAGGGTTCGCGTTTCGTGATCAAGAACCCTAACGCGACCACTACCTGTGGTTGCGGCTCTTCGTTCTCGATCTGATCGACAGCCTGATCTACAACGAATAAAAACGCCGCTTGGCTTTGATCGGCCAAGCGGCGTTTTGCTGTCTGCGATTCTGGCGAGGTGTTCGTCAGGCTGGGTAGATCGCGCCAAGTACCCTTAGCCCGCGTGCGCCGGTGACACTGGGCCGGTTGGCGGCAATGCCTTCCAGGCAGCAGTGAGCCAGCCAGGCGAAGGCCATGGCTTCGACCCAGTCCGGGTCTACGCCGTGGGTGGCGGTGCTGCTGACTTGAGTGGATGGCAACAACGCGGCCAGACGATTCATCATTGTGGTGTTATGGGCGCCGCCGCCACAGACGAGTAACGTTTCTGTCTCGGGCTGCGCGGTTTGCAGGGCCTCGACGATGGTCAGGACGGTCAGCTCCAGCAGGCTGGCCTGTACGTCCTGGGGTTCAAAGGCGGGCAGGCGGCCAAGATGCTGGTGCAGCCACTCGAGGTTGAACACTTCACGGCCGGTGCTTTTCGGGCCTTTGGTCAGGAAGAATGGATCGCTGAGTAGGGCCGTGAGTAGTTGAGGCTCGACCTTGCCACTACCCGCCCACTGCCCATCACGGTCAAAGTGTTCGCCGCGCTGCTGTTGAATCCAGGCGTCCAGCAGCACATTGCCTGGGCCGCAGTCGAAGCCGGCTACGGGCTTGCCGGTTTCGATCAAGCTGAGATTGCTGAAGCCCCCAATATTCAACACTGCACGGTTGCCGGTGCTTTCGCCAAACAACGCCTCATGAAAGGCGGGCACCAGAGGCGCGCCCTGGCCGCCAGCGGCAACGTCGCGGCTGCGGAAGTCGCTGACTACGCTGATGCCCGTCAGCTCCGCAAGCAATGCCGGGTTGCCGATCTGCACGGTAAAGCCTCGGGCGGGTTCGTGACGGATGGTCTGGCCATGGCTGCCGATCGCGCGTATGTCTTGAGGCTTGAGGTCGTGCTGGTCGAGCACCGTGTGAATGCCGTGGGCGGCGAGTGTGACCCAATGCTGCTGGGCTATCGCTGAGCGGGCAATCTCATCCGGGCCGCTGGCGCACAGGCTTAACAGCTCTGCGCGCAGGGTGTCCGGCATCGGTGTGTAGTGGGTGGCGATCAGATTGATCGCCGAGCCTTGTTCGATCAGGGCGATGTCCAGGCCATCGAGGCTGGTCCCGGACATTACACCTATATAGAACGGCATACCTTAACGCTTCGCCGAAGCAAGCAGGGTGGAGCGCTCCTGGTCCATGCGCGCCATCAGCGGCTGGCTCTGTTGCATAAAGCGTGCGCGCTCGGCCTTGGCGATCGGGTCGGCCATCGGCAGCTTCTGTCCCAATGGGTCAACGTGCACACCATTGACCTGGAACTCGTAGTGCAAGTGCGGGCCGGTGGACAGGCCAGTGGTGCCGATGTAACCGATTACTTGGCCTTGCTTCACGTTGCCGCCGGTTTTCACACCCTTGGCGAAACCTTGCATATGGCCATACAGGGTGCGGTAGGTGTTGCCGTGCTGGATGATCACCGTGTTGCCGTAGCCACCGCGGCGTCCTGCGAGCAGGACCTTGCCATCGCCGGCCGCCTTGATAGGCGTACCGCGTGGGGCGGCATAGTCGACGCCTTTGTGGGCGCGGATTTTGTTCAGAATTGGATGCTTGCGACCCATGGAGAAACGCGAGCTAATACGAGCGAAATCCACCGGGGTGCGGATAAAGGCCTTGCGCATGCTGTTGCCGTCGGCGGTGTAGTAGCTGCTGTTGCCTTGCTTGTTGGTGTAACGCACTGCGGTGTAGGTCTTGCCACGGTTGGTGAAGCGTGCGGAGAGAATGTTGCCGGTGCCGACCACTTTGCCGTTGGCGACTTTCTGCTCGTAGATCACGTCGAATTCATCACCCTGGCGGATGTCCTGGGCGAAGTCGATGTCGTAGCCAAACACGCTGGCCATGTCCATGGTCATGCTATGGGACAAGCCGGCGCGCGCGGCAGATTGCGACAGTGAGCTGTTGATCACGCCGTGAACGTAGGCAGAGCGCATGACTGGCTTGGTGGTAATACGGTTGAAGGCAAAGCCTTTGGCGCCCTTGGTCAGGGAGATGCTCTCGAGGTCACTGACGCTGGTGTGCAGGTTGTTCAGCTGACCGTCTGGTGTCAGTTCGAACTCCAGTTTCTGGCCGTGTTTGAGCTGGGTGAATTGCTTGGCTTGTTTATCGCTGGCCAGTACATCGTTAACGGTGGCTGCGGGAAGGCCTACCTTCTCGAACAGGGTCGAAAGCGTATCGCCTTTCGCCACGATCACTTCGCGGTGTTGAGGGTTCTTGGCAGTGTCTACTACGGGTTTTCTCTGTTCTTGAACGGCTTGCTGGGTGTCTTCCTGCGTGTTTTCGATCTGGGCAAACGGCGATTCAGTGGGAGCATTTGTGGCTTGTTGGGCGTCGGAAGCGTCTTGATCTTGTGTCAGTTGTTCAACTGGACTCTCCAAGTCAAGGCTCAGGGATGTTCGTTTGGCTTCTACGTCACTGGAAGGGAATACCAGGAGTGCCAGGCTGAGAAGGGCGGCGATACCACTTGCTGCGAGCAGGTGGGTCTTCGGGTAAAGCGGCGGCGCTTTAGACGGTTCAGTGGTCATAGGTAATTTGACTTTGAAGATGAAATGGAAAAGATGAATGACATGATGAAGATGAAATAACTGTATAAAATATAACCAAATCATCTGTGGCGCAAGCTCGCGAACGCTGGGCTTGCTGAACGGTGTCCGTGCGCAGGGCAAAACTTGTAATTAGTCCCTGATCTTGTATGGTTGGTTCCCTTTTGAATCTGAGCCTTGCGGGTCTGTTATGAAGTCGGTTGAAGAGCAGCTAGCGCTGATAAAACGTGGTGCGGAAGAACTGTTGGTCGAGGCCGAGCTGATCGAAAAGCTCAAGCGTGGCCAGCCCCTGCGTATTAAGGCTGGCTTCGATCCAACGGCGCCGGACCTGCACCTGGGTCATACCGTGCTTATTAATAAGCTGCGTCAGTTCCAGGAGCTGGGGCATCAGGTGATCTTCCTTATAGGTGATTTCACCGGGATGATCGGTGATCCGAGCGGTAAGAGTGCGACACGCCCGCCGCTGACCCGTGAGCAGGTTCTCGATAATGCCGAGACCTATAAGACCCAGGTATTCAAGATTCTTGATCCGGCCAAGACCGAGGTGGCGTTTAACTCCACCTGGATGGATCAGATGGGGCCGGCGGACTTCATTCGCCTCACTTCCCAGTACACCGTGGCGCGCATGCTTGAGCGTGATGACTTCGATAAGCGCTATTCAACCAATCAGCCGATCGCGATTCATGAGTTCCTGTATCCGCTGGTTCAGGGTTATGACTCGGTAGCGCTGCGCGCGGATGTTGAGTTGGGTGGTACCGACCAGAAATTCAACCTGCTGATGGGGCGTGAGTTGCAGCGTGCTTATGGTCAGGAGGCTCAGTGCATCCTGACCATGCCGTTGTTGGAAGGATTGGATGGCGTCAAGAAAATGTCCAAGTCCCTGGGCAACTATGTCGGCATCCAGGAAGCTCCGGGTGTGATGTACGGCAAGCTGGTCTCTATCCCGGATGCCTTGATGTGGCGCTACTTCGAACTGTTGAGCTTCCGCTCGATGGATGAGATCGATGCGCTGCGTGCGGATGTAGAGGCGGGTGCCAATCCGCGTGACGTGAAGATCAAGCTGGCGGAAGAGATCGTTGCGCGCTTCCATGGTGAAGAGGCTGCGGCCAGTGCTCACCGTGCGGCGGGTAACCGCATGAGAGATGGGGAGCTGCCGGATGATCTGCCTGAGATTGAATTGACGGCTACTGAGGCCATGCCGATTGCGGCAGTCCTTAATAAGGCTGGTCTGGTGAAGAACTCGGCGGTCGCGCGTGACCTTCTGGGGTCTGGCGGTGTGCGTATAGATGGTGAGGTGGTGGATCGCACCTTTATATACGAACTGGGTGCTACCCACGTTTGTCAGGCGGGGAAGAAGGCATTTGCGCGTATTACGCTCAAATCCGAATAAACCTGAAATTAAGTGTTGACGGCGAATTGTATCTGTCTATAATTCGCCCCACTTCCGGCGCAGTCGAAACGTAAAACTCCTTGGTAAACAAAGAGTTATGCAGAATAAGGCAGCGGATTGCTTCAGTTCATCGAAGCCCAGAAGGAGTTGGTAGAGTCGTGTTGTTTGGCGCTATTAACGATTCGATCTTCTCGGTCGAAAGCGGAGAAAAAGAGGTGTTGACAGCAGCGTGTAACGCTGT
>NZ_QCWA01000020.1:0-79997 GCF_003058245.1 Pseudomonas sp. GV047
AAGCCATGTTCCTTGCCGGCTTTTTCGGCAAAGGCCCATTCGGTCTGGAACCACGGTTCCTCGGCCTGCTTGACCAGGAAACCGATCTTCACTTCCTCGGCAAATGCGAAAGTACTGAGGCCGCTGAGCACGGCGGCAGCTGCCAGTACGCGTATTGCTTTTTTCATGAACGGCACCTCTTGTTGTTATTGGGAGTGGCAAGTTCTAGTCGTGGTACATCACCGACCGCCCGCCATCGATCATCAGGCAGGTGGCATTGATAAAGGGCGCCTCGTCGGTGGCCAGGAACAGCGCCGTCATCGCCACCTCGACGGGCTGGCCGATGCGCTTGGGCGGGTGCAGGTCGAACGCGCGCTGGCGCTCGGCGTGGGGGTCGGGGAAACCGTTCCAGTAATCGACGTTGAGCTGGGTCTCGATATAACCCGGGGCGATGGCATTCACGCGGATGCCCTTGGGCGCGTATTCGATACCCAGGGCGCGGGTGAGCCCGAGCAGGCCATGCTTGGCCACGGGATAAGGGAAACAGCCGGGAATGATGTGGCTGGAATGGGTGGAGGCGATATTGATGATGTTGCCGATGCCCTGCTCGATCATGTGCGGCAACACCGTGCGGCAGCCGTACCAGGCGCCGTCGAGGTCGATGGCGAAGCAACGGCGCCAGTCTTCGTCGCTCATCTCCAGCGGGTCGCGGAACACGTTGACCCCGGCGCAGTTGACCAGCACATCCACCCGGCCGAAGCGCTCAATGGCCACATTGACCAACGCCAGCCATTGCGCTTTGCAGGTGATATCGACGGGTTGGGCGTAGATCTCGGCGCCGCATTCGCGCCAGTGGGCGGCGACTTTCTCGACCTTGTCGCCCTGTATATCCGCGATCACCAGGCGCGCCTGCTGGGCCTGGAAACACGCGACGATCGCCTCACCAATGCCCTGGGCGGCGCCGGTGATGATCACCACCTTGTTCTTCAGGCGCTCGCCGTAGGTTGGCTCGGGCACGGCGGGTAATGACAACGGTTGGGCCTGCATCGCGTCACCTGTTTTATTTTTGGCAGTGAGTGCTGATGCAGACGACTATAAACCCATCATTTGAAATATCTCAATATATAAATTTGCATCCCATATAGTGAGCAAAATCAAAAAATAATGTGGGAGCAAGCCGCCTCCCACATTTGATCTACAGTGCTTTCAAAACGGTGGCTTCAGCCGAGGGCGAAGTCCCGCAGCGCATCACCTTCCATGCGATAACGCACCCACTCCTCCTGCGGCTGGGCACCGATGGATTTGTAAAAGGCAATCGCCGGCTCGTTCCAGTCCAGCACGCTCCACTCGAAGCGCGCGCAACCGTTATCAAAGGCAATCTTCGCCAAATGACGCAACAGCTTCTTGCCCGCCCCGCCGCCACGCTGTTCCGGGTTGATGTACAGGTCTTCCAGGTACAGGCAGTTGCTGCCCAGCCACGTGGAATAGCTGAAAAAGAACACCGCAAACCCAATCGGCAAACCATCCCGCGAGCAGATCAGGCCATGGGCCGTGGCGCCCTCGCTGAACAGGCTGCGCTGGATGTCCACCACGCTGGCGATCACTTCATGCCGGGCTTTCTCGTACTCGGCGAGTTCGGTGATGAAAGTCAGGATCTGCGCAGCATCGCTGGGCACGGCGGGGCGAATCTCGATGGTCATGGGCGAGCCTTGGCAATTTCAAAGCACACATACTAAGGCGCTTTGATGACTGATTGCAGTGCAATTTATGGGGAACCCGGCAGCCGACACACAAAATCTTACAGGTGCCACGGCACCGTTCGTCGCCACCCAGGCACGATCATCAAGGCACAACTGACCAATAGAGGGTAAGGACATCAATCATATGGAGACACCCTCATGAAGCATTCCAAGTTTGCCGCCCTCGCATTTGCCGGCCTGTTGTCTTCGGTTTCGCTGAGTGGTTTCGCTGCCACGTCGTCCACCGGTCCTACCAACCCGGACGCCACCACGGAATCGCAGAAATCCATGGGCACCGGCCTGGACACCAACGGCGGCGCGGTCATCGATAACACCAATGGTGCCGACCCGCATACCCAGGGCCACGATACCCAACGCCAGGCTCCCGCTGCCGTCGGCAACGGCAAAATGGGTCCTTCGGTGAATGAGCCGAAGATCAATAAAGGCGATGACTCGAACCTGCCGGGCGCGCCGAAACAGCCTGCGCCTTAACGCTTCACACACAATCGCAACACCCGATCATTCCCCAATGAAGAGGTACGCATGAACGTCGATAAAGACCTTGAAAAAGAAGTCCTCACCCGCCTGCTGCACGCTCATCCCCAGGGGCTGGGCAAGGAGGTGCTGGATAACTACCGCGGAGAGAAAGTGGTCGCCAGTGCGTTGGCATTTCTGCAGGACCGCGGGTTGATCAAGGATGGGCATGTGACCACCGACGACGCCGGTGAATACTCGCTGAATCTGCCGATCAAGTTGACGGCGTCAGGTGTGGATGAAGCGCGCAAGCTCGAAGGTGAAACGCGCCAGTAGCCCTCATGCAAAACCCAATGTGGGAGGGAGTAAACCTTCCTCTCACATGCTTGGGCCTATCTTCAGTCCGTAAGTAATGCGTCGACTTCGGCGGTGCCCGGGGAAGTTGCCGGCCCCCAACGCGTCACCGCCAGGGCCGCCGCTGCATTCGCCCGCCGCGCCGCCTCAGCAGGTTTCAAACCATCCGCCAAACCCGCAATAAACACCCCCGCATGCGCATCCCCCGCGCCATTGCTGTCGACCGCCTGTACCTTGAAGCCGGGCACATGCTCGATCTGACCCGCACGCCCCACCCAGCAGCCATTCGGTCCGTCACGCACCACCAATAGCGTCTCGGCGCGCAGGTGCTGGCTGAGCGCCGGCAACGCGGCAGCGATGTCCGCCGCGCCGGTAAACGCCAAGGCTTCAGGACCATTGCTGGTCCAGATATCGATACGTGGCAACAGCGCACCCATCAAGGCCGAATCCGGCGCTTTGACCAGCGGCCCCGGATCGAACACCACCACGACTTCCCGGGGCAGTGCCAGCAGCCAGTCGATCAGCGCCTGGGCCTTACCTTCCAGGAGCAGGCTGTAGCCACTGACATAGACGTAGTCGTCGACACGCGCTGCGACGGTGGTCAAATCCTCCTGGCTGAGTTCACCCTCGACGCCGATATGGGAAATGAACGTGCGCTCGGTGGTGGCTTCGGTCAAGGACACACACAAGCCAGTGTCCTTTGCGCTGCTGGCTGCCAGGGCCATTTCAATGCCCTCGGCCTGCATCGCCGCGCGGGCCAGGTCGCCGAAGCGACCAGTGCCGTGACGGCCCAGATAGACCACCGGCAAGCCATTGCGCCGCGCCGCCGCCATCACATTGAAGCCCCCGCCAGCTTCGAAGCTGGCGGACTTTGCCAGCACGTCGCCGCCGGTCGCGGGCAAGGTGTCGAGGGCCATGACCAGGTCGACGATGACCTGGCCGGTGTGCAGCAATCTAGACATTAGCACTCTCTACCAACGCCGGACGACGGTCAGCCGCGCCGCCCAGTACCGCATAAATCCCACCGGCAACCAGGAAAGTGACGATCCAGCCCAGGCCATTGTGGCCCAGCCAGGAGTCGGACAACGGCCCGGCGAACCAGATGTTCTCGGCAGTGGTGCCGATGGTGGTGAAGCTGAAACCCAGCACGATGGCCACGGCCCAGGCGCCGAAGGCACGCCATTCCACACCGCCGCGATACCAGTAGGCGCTGCTCGGGCTCACGTCCAGCAGGTCCTTGGGGCTGTAGTAGTGACGATGGATCAGGTCGACCACGAAGATCCCCACCCACGCGGTGATCGGCACCGCCAGCAACGAGATGAAGGTGATGAACGGGCCGTAGAAACTGTCGGCGATCAGCATGAAGTAGATGGAGCCGGCGAAGATCGCCACGATGTCGACGATCACCGCATGCACGCGCTTGACCTTCAGGCCAAGGGTCAAGGTGGTCAGGCCGGCCGAATACACTGACAGGTTGTTCGACAGCAGCAGCCCGCCAAACGCAGTGATCAGGTACGGCACCGCCATCCAGGTGGGCAGCATGTCGCGGATCGCGATGATCGGGTCAGTGGCCGCGGCCAGGTCGTTGTTGCCGACCGACAGCAGGCCGCCAAGGGTAATCAGCAACACCAGCGGAATGCCTGCACCAAATGCCGCCGACGCCACCAGGCGCGCGGCCGTGACGCTGCGGTGCTGGTAGCGCGACATGTCGGCACCGGCGTTGGCCCAGCCGATACCGGTACCGGCGGCCATGGTACCGACGCCGATGATCATCGCGCTCAGGGGAGCCGGGGTGGCGTTGAACACCGCGCTCCAGTCGATGGTGGCACAGAGGAAACCGCCCACCAGGATATTCAACGCGCCGAACACGTAGGTGGCCCACTTCTGGATCACCAGCAAGGTGGCGTGGCCGAGGCCCGAAACGGCCAAGGTCAGCAACACGAAAATGCCGATGAAGATCAGGGTGAGGACCGGTGCGCTTTTCGCTTCCACCGCAGAGCCGAACAGAATCGAACACAACGACAGCAGCACGAAGGCGGCGGTGGTGGTGTTGACGGTTTCCCAGCCCAGGCGCGACATCAACGACACCAGCGTCGGGCCGATATTGCCGCGCACGCCGAAGATGGCGCGGGACAAGGTCAGGCTGGGGGCACGGCCGCGACGGCCGGCGATGGAGATGATGCCCACCACGGCGAACGAGCCGGCAGCGCCGAGGATCGCGACGATGATCGCCTGCCAGATGGCCAGGCCGCGAAACGCCACGAGGGTGGCGCCGAGGGGCAGGCCGAGGATGCTGATATTGGCGGCGAACCACACCCAGAACAGTTGCAGTGGATGGCCGTTGCACTCGCCCTCAGGGACCGGTTCAATACCGCGGGTTTCCAATTGCCCGGCGCTTTGGCCGGAAGAAGTGCTGCTCATGAGTGGTGCTCCTGGTGCCTGTATTGTTGTGGTTGTGGCGGATACGCGGTCTTCCTGACTCAGCGCAATGCGAGCAAGCCTTGAACCAGCGGCTGCAGATCGAGGCCGTTGACCTGCTTGACCTGTTCGATCATCGATTCGGGCCAGCACGGCAGGCCGAGGCAGGCACCGAGCATCGCGCCGAGCATCGCGGCAATCGTGTCGGTATCGCCGCCCAGGCTGGCAGCCAGGCACAGGGCTTCGAACGCGTTCATGGCCCCCACCGCCACTTGCTGGGCGAGGGCAAACGACACCACCACCGACTCCTGGGAGGCGACGGAGGTGCCGATCAATTCATACAGCAGGTCGGCGAACAGGGCTGTGTCGCCGCTGCCGACGCTCAGGGTGCGCGCCCAACTGATACGGGTGGAGATGCGCCCGCCGGCAATCCAATGGCCATGGCCTTCCGCCTGTTGAGCCACCTGGGTGCCGATATTCAAGGCCTCACCCAAGTCCACACCGTTGATGCCTGCGGACACCACCGCCGCCACTGCCGCGGCGCTGGAGATGCCCAGGGTGGTGTTGTGGGTGACCTGGCAGGCCTGGATCACCGCCTGGATAAATCGCGCCGGGTCGCTGACATCGGCGGCGATCCCCACGGGCGTGATGCGCATGGCGGCGCCATTGGTGGTGCCGTAGCGCCCGGATTCTTCCGGGGTATGGCCGTTGAGGATCATGTCGATTGCACGCTTGGTCGACGGGCCGAGCAGATCCTGGGAACCTTTGGCGCGCATCACCGCTTCCCAATCGATCAGGCGCCGGGCGAGCACGGCGGGGTCGATCTTGCCTTGGCCCTCGACCAGCAGTTCACCCACCAGGATCGCTTGCTCGGTGTCATCGGTGATGGAGCCCGCCGGCATATTGGGCGCGATGGGTTGGTCGGCGTCGGCATCTTCCAGGCCGGTAATGGCACCGAAGCGCTGTTGCACTTGCTCACGGCTCAGGGATTGGGTGGGCATGCCCAGGGCATCGCCCAACGCCAGGCCGTAGAAAGCGCCGAGGGCGCGGGTATTGGGGGTCATTTCGAAGATCCAAACTGCAGGTGCAGGCGAAAGTGCAGAGGGTCGAGCAGGCTTTCGACGTACTCCATGAAGCGCTCGCGGCGATCGTAGGTGGTGCGGGAGGCCTTGAGGAACACCGTGCCCACCGGGCGGCCAAGCAGCTCGGCGTCTTCATCGCTGAGGGGCTCGGCGCCGATCCACTGGTCACCTTCGGCACCGACGTAACCGTAGGCTGCCAGGGTGATGGTCAGGGAATTATCGATCAGCCCAACGCGCGGCAGGCTTTCCAGGCCACCGGACGCGGGCATCAGCGAGCGCTCAAGGGAAACGGCCGTGCCATCAGTCGTGCGGCGACGGCGGTCGAGGGCGATAAATTGGTCGGTGCCGAAGCGACTGAACAGATCGGCGCGCGTCACCGCTTCCAGGCGCAGGATATCGGTGGTCACCAGGGCCCCGGTGTCCGCCAGGGCCTGGGCCCAACCGCTGGTTTGATCCAGCGCCATGCCATCAAATGTGACGATGGAGCCCACGCCGCTCTGGGTCGCGATGTAATTGCGCCTTTTGAGTTCGGCGAGGGCTTCACGCAGCGTGCCCCGGCTGACCGCAAACTCTTCAGCCAGTTGATGCTCGCCCGGCAACAGGAAACCATCGGCCATCACCCCTCCCTCGATACGGCGGATGAGCTCGTCGACGACGCGTTTTTTCTTATCAAATCGGACATGTCTAATCATGTACAAATTGATAACCGAAAGCGGCCATTTGCAGCAAGGGAATTATTTCAGGGAGATGAAAAAACCGGCCTCACGGCTCCAGGCCAATACGGAAAAACTCGCCGCCGCTCCATACGCCAAGCCAGTTCTGACCATTGATCGGGCGGCTCACTGCCAACTCCACCAATTGGTAGAACACATTGCGATGCACCAGGGCTTCGAGGTTGGTACGCACCCGCAGATAGGGGGACGGTTCCTGGGTGACGGGGTCGATCACCACCCGCAGTGGATGCTCGATATCGGCTGCAACCTGTTCGTCGACGTTGGTGGTGAAGCGCAGCACCTGGCTTTCGCCCTGCCCTTCGACGTCGAGGGTAACCGCGACAAAGGGCGCATCATCGACGGTGATACCGACTTTTTCCACCGGGGTGATCAGGAAGTAATCATCGCCATCGCGGCGGATGATAGTAGAGAACAATTTGACCATCGGCTTACGCCCGATCGGCGTGCCCTGGTAGAACCAGGTGCCGTCACGGGCGATGCGCATGTCGATGTTGCCGCAGAAATCCGGGTTCCACAGATGCACCGGCGCCGGTCCCTTGCCCTTGGGCAACTGAGCCAACAGATCGTTGGTCTTGGCGGAATCGGTCATGGTGTTCTCCTCGGTGTTACTGATCGCCCATTCCCAGCAGGCCTCGGGCGTACTGCGCCAAGGGGCGGGCAATCAGGTCTTCTGGCTTGTTGTCGTGGAACGTCAGTAAACCGCCACGACTGCGAATACGTGCAGTATCAATCAAATACTGGGTGCTGGTCTCGATCAACATGATCTGGATTACCCCGTTGTCCAGGCCAAGCCGGTCCAGCGCCTCTTGATCAGCCCATTCGTCGGCGTTGCCGATACGGTCATCGGCCTTGGCGAAGCGGCAGTACAGCAGATAATGGGCACCCGCCGCACGGGCTTCGGCCATCGCCTGCTCCAGGCCTTCCGGCTGACGAGCACGACGCACCATGGGGAAGTATTCGACGAAACCGTTGAAGGCTTCCTCCGCCACCACATTCGGCCGCGGGTAGGCGCTGCCGGGGGGTACGAACGCACCCTGGGCGATAAAGACAAAGGAATCCGGCTGTATGCGCACCGAGGCAGTCCGACGAGTGTCGCTGTGGTCCAGCAACCCGGCGTCGCTCATCTGATAACGGGTGCCTTCGGCCATATCGCTGACGGTCATGCAACCACTCAGCGTCAACGACGCCAGCAACAAAACCAGACTACGCATCCTAATCCTCCAGAAGCCGGTGACGGAAAACCGGCGAATGGGCACGAGATGCAGAATCCGCGCCATTTGGAAACAACGCAGAACTAAATGTGGGAGGGGGCTTGCGCCCTCCCACATTGGATGATGTTTAATCTTGGGAAAGCATTATCCGCCGATGATCTTCATGACCGTCGCGCCGCCGGAGAAGGCCACTTCCTGCTTGTCGCCCAAGGCCTTCATCAGCAGGCCTTGCAGGGCCGGCAACGCCTGGTGGCGAGGCTTGTCCAACAGATCGCCGACATAGTGACGGTTGCTCGACGACAGGCAGCCATGCAGCCAGCCGGTCGACGACAAGCGCAGCCGTGAACAGGTACGGCAGAACGGCACGCTTTCGTTGGCGATCACGCCGAAGAAGCCTTTGCCCGGCACCTCGTAGCGTACCGCCGTGGCATCCACGGGAGCGTTGGCTTGCAGGTATTCGTGGTGTTCGCCGATCAGGCCGAGCAGTTGTTGCAGGCTGACGAACTGCTGCAGGAATGCATTGGAGTCCTTGGCCAGGTGGCCCATGCGCATCAACTCGATAAAACGCAGCTCGTAGCCACGCTCCAGGCAGTAATCGAGCAGCGGCATCACCTGGTCGAGGTTCTGGCCGCGCAACGGCACCATGTTGACCTTGATCTTGATCCCGGCGGCACGCGCCTGGTCCATGCCATCGAGCACGGTCGCCAGGTCGCCGCCACGGGCGATGCTGCGAAAGGCATCGGCATCCAGGGTGTCGAGGGAAACATTGATGCGCCGAATCCCCGCATCCACCAGCAGCGGCAGTTTGCGCGCCAGCAACTGGCCGTTGGTGGTCAGGCTGATGTCGCTGAGGCCCATGCCGCCCACCGCGCCCATGAAGGCTTCCAGCTTGGGGCTGACCAGCGGTTCGCCGCCGGTGATACGCAAGCGGTCGATGCCCGCCGCCTCGATCAGGTAGGCCACGCCACGGGCCATGGCCTCGGCCGAGAGTTCGTCCTGGGCAGCCACCAGCCGCTTGCCGTTCGGCACGCAGTAGGTACACGCGTAGTTGCAGGCTGAGGTCAGGCTGATCCGCAAATTGCGAAAACGCCTGCCTTGACGATCAACGATCATGGATCACTCCGGCAGAGGATGATTCGGGCGCGCTAAAAGCTGACTGATAAATCAGCTTTTAGCAAGATCCTTGCCTGAGTATATTCCTGGGTTACTGCGCCTGGCAGCAAATCATTACGTGGCCGGGGTTTCGACGGGGGCCGCTTCAACCAGTGCCGGCTCGGAGCTGTGCTTACGCTTGTTGCCCATGCGCACACCGATGTCCATCAGGAACTGGAAGAAACCTTCCTGGTCTTCCAGCACATTGCTCCAGAACGGTGAGTGGTACAGCGCCACGGCGCCGTGCACCAAGGCCCAGGCGGCGCAGTAGTGGAAGTACGGCGGTACGTCTTCAAGCTTGCCTTCGCTGATGCGGCCCTTGATCAGCAGGGTCAGGCGCTCGAAGTTCGAGGCGCGAATCTTGTGCAACTCCTCGACCATCTCCGGCACTTGATGGCCCTTGACCACCTTCTCTTCCAGGCGGTCGAACAGGCGGTAGCGCTGCGGGTCACGCATGCGGAACTCGAAGTAGGCGCGGGACAGCGCTTCCTTGTCCTTGTCGACATCGGCCGAATGCAGCAGCTCGTTCAAGTCGCGCTCGTAGTCGAGCATCAGGCGCAGGTAGATCTCGGCCTTGGACTTGAAGTGCTTGTAGATCGTGCCTTTGCCGATACCCACGGCATCCGCGATCATCTCGACGGTGACGCTGTCTTCGCCTTGTTCGAGGAACAACTTGAGTGCGGTGTCGAGAATTTCCTGCTCACGGCGGCGAAACTCACGGACCTTACGGGGTTCTTTGTGCATGAGGAAGAGGTCTGCAAAGGTCGGAATAGGGAGGGCTGCGCAGGGCCACGAATACATGGCGATACGATTTACCCAGTGCGAGGGATTATCCCGACTGAACGGTCGTTGGGCAACGTCTATGTGAACCCGTCCTGCACTTTACTTTCAAGGCGCCAACGTTTTCATGTCTACCAGTCAGAAATAATACGCAACAACTGCACCCGTGCACTGCCCAATGAGAACTCAAGCGAAGCGCATGTATTCCAAATCTGTTTAAAAAACGATCAGTCGCGACTGGACTGAATCAGATACTGATCAATACTTGAACTGTCGGCGTGACATCTCCCCCAAGTGAAGCGCCGACCTGGGTACCGACGGACTGTGTGCCCTTGTTTTACTCCTAATGGTCTTAACCCGGATTCACCCCCCAGAACCCGGGTTTTTTTTGCCTGCGATTCAGTCGTGTCATGCAGCAACGTGGGCCAGCGGGAACAGGCGCTTGAAGTTCTCGGTGGTCTGCTCGGCAAAGCGCTCATAGGACTCACCGCGCAGCATCGCCAGGTAATCCGCCACATCCCGTACATATTCAGGCAGGTTCGGTTTGCCACGATGGGGAATCGGCGCCAGGTACGGCGAGTCGGTTTCCACCAGCAGGCGGTCGGCTGGCACCTGGCGCGCCACGTCGCGCAGGGCATCGGCATTGCGGAAAGTGACAATGCCCGACAGGGAAATATAGAACCCCAGGTCAAGTGCGGCCCTGGCCATGTCCCAATCCTCGGTAAAGCAATGCAACACGCCGGCCTGGGGCAACGCGGCTTCGCGCAGCAGGGCCAGGGTGTCGGCACGGGCGCCACGGGTGTGGACGATCACCGGCTTGCCGGTTTGCCCGGCGGCCTGTAAATGCAGGCGAAACGAGGCCTGCTGCAACTCGGCGGCTTCCGGCTCGTAATGGTAGTCCAGGCCAGTTTCGCCAATGGCCACCACCCGCGGGTGATTGAGTTCGCCCAGCAGCCAGTCGAGGGCCGGGGCTTCGCCAGGCTTGAGATCCAGCGGGTGGATACCCACCGAGCAATCCACATCGGCATAACGCTCGGCCAGGGTTTTGACGTCGGCAGCATTGTCGGCGCTGACGCCAATGCACAGGAAATGCCCTACCCCACGCTGGCGTGCAGCGTCGAGGGCAGCATCCAGGGAGCCGCCGTGCTGGGCGAGGTCAAGGCGATCAAGGTGGCAATGGGAATCTACAAGCATAGGAAATTACGACTTAGGTCACGGAAAGTGTCTGGCCAACGATACATCCGTCGGCCACGGAAATTAACGCCGGCCGAGCAAGCCGACCCACTGCACCAGCAGCGCTTCAAGCAACAGCACGCGGTTGAGGTTGGCCTTGCCGAGCACCTTCTGGCGCTGGGCGAGGATCCAGTCCTGGATAGCCAGCACCTTGTCCTGGGCACTTTTCTGCGCGAGGTATTGCACCACCTTGCGCATGTCGGGCAGGCCCAGGCCGTTTTCGTCCTGGGTCAACTGGTAGCGCAGGATCAGGCTCGACCAATCACAGAACCAGTCGAACAGCAGCAGCAAGGGAATGTCCTTCCAGGCGCTTTCAGCCAACTGGGTGGCGGACAGCTCTTGCTTGAGCAGTTTTTTCACCCCATCCACAACCAGGGCGCGTTGCTCACGCACACCTTGGGCTTGCAGCTTGACGGCCGCCAGGGGGGAACCGGCCGCCAGGGTCAGCAACTCGATCCGCTCCTCTGCGGAGCAATCCGGCAGCGCCTTCGCCAGCCATTGCAGGCTCATGGTTTCACTGGGTAACGGGCAGGCCTGCTGTACGCACCGGCTGCGAATGGTCGGCAACAAGCGGCTGGACTGGTGGCTCACCAGCAACAGCACTGTGTCGCCGGAGGGTTCTTCCAGGCTCTTGAGCAAGGCGTTGGCAGCGTTGACGTTCATGGCCTCCACCGGCTCGATCAGCACCACCTTGCGCCCGCCCATCTGCGCGGTCTGCACCACGAAACTGACGAGGTCACGCACCTGGTCGACCTTGATCGCCTTGTCGGCTTCCTCGGGTTCGAGCAGGTAGTTGTCCGGGTGGCTGCCGGCCTTGAGCAACAGGCAGGATTTGCACGCGCCGCAGGCTTCAAGGTTGACCGGGCGCTGGCACAGCAGGCTGGCCATGAGTCGCTCAGCCAGATCGCGCTTACCAATCCCGATCGGCCCGTGCAGCAGATAGGCGTGGGCGTGCTGGGCACGGCCGGCCAACTGCTGCCAGAGACTGTCCTGCCATGGGTAGGCTTCAGCCACGGGCGCACTCCAACAGCTTGGGTAACAGGGCGTCGATGGCCTGCTGCACCTGCGTCAACGGCTGGGCCGCGTCCAGCAGGTGGTAGCGCGCCGGTTCAGCCTGGGCGCGCTTGAGAAACGCGCTGCGCACAGCATCGAAAAACCCCTGGCCTTCCAGTTCGAAACGATCGAGACGCCCACGGGCGCTGGCGCGGGCCATGCCCACTGCCACCGGCAGGTCGAACAACAGGGTCAGGTCGGGACGTAGATCACCCTGCACAAAGGTTTCCAAGGTGGCGATACGCGCCAGGGACAAACCCCGGCCACCGCCCTGGTAGGCATACGTGGAATCGGTAAAACGGTCGCAGATCACCACGGCACCGCGGGCCAGGGCCGGACGAATCACCTCGGCCAGGTGCTGGGCACGGGCAGCGAACACCAGCAGCAGCTCGGTGTCCGGGTTCATCTGTTCTTCGCCTGGGGCCAGCAACACGTCACGGATGCGCTCGGCCAGGGGTGTACCGCCGGGCTCACGGGTCAACACCACCTCGACACCTTCAGCCCGCAAGCGGCCGGCCAGGTAATCGCGGTTGGTGCTTTTGCCGGCGCCTTCCGGGCCTTCCAGGGTAATAAACAAGCCAGTCACAGGCAGTCCTTAGTCAGAGTCATTGCGGGCTTTGCGGCGCGGCGGCATCCGGCGCGGGCGCGGCGGGTGCATCAGCAGGCGGCGCCAGGTCTTCCTGCGGTTTTACCAGCGGTGCCGGGCTTGAGCGGTAATCGGCACGGCGCTTGAGCTGGAACTCACGCACAGCGGCATTATGCGCACCCAGGTCATCGGAGAAAATATGGCTGCCGTCGCCACGGGCGACGAAATACAAGCTGCTGCCCGGCACCGGGTTCAACGCGGCATGGATCGCCTCGCGGCCGACCATGGCGATGGGTGTCGGCGGCAGGCCGGCCACCATGTAGGTGTTATAGGGGTTGGCTTCCTTGAGGTGCGCACGGGTCAACTTGCCGTTGTAGCGCTCGCCCAGGCCGTAGATCACGGTGGGGTCGGTCTGCAGCAGCATGCCGATCTTCAGGCGGCGTACGAACACACCGGCAATCTGCCCGCGCTCTTCCGGCACACCGGTCTCTTTCTCCACCAGGGAGGCCATGATCAAGGCTTGATAGGGGTCGGTATAGGGCACGTCGGCAGCACGCTTGCTCCACTCCTGGGCGAGGACATCATCCAGGCGGTTATAGGCTTTCTTCAGGAACTCGACATCGGTCATGCCGCGCACGAAGCGGTAGGTATCCGGGAAGAACCGACCTTCGGGGAACACGCCAGGATGGCCGAGCTTGTCCATCACTTCGCTGTCACTCAGGCCCGCCAGGGTCTGCACGATCTTTTCATGCTTGGCCAGGGCCGAACGCACCTGGCGGAAATTCCAGCCCTCCACCAGCGTCAGGCTGTATTGCACCACCTCGCCGTGCTGCCACAGGCCGATCAGGCCTTCGGCGGTCATGCCCGGGGTCATGCGGTATTCACCGCTGTGCAGCGGTTGGCCGTCAAGGTTGAAGCGCCAATACAGACGTAGCCAGAACGCGCCGTCGAGCACACCATCCGCCTCCAGACGATTGAAGGTGCCGGTGGGGGTGGCCCCTGCCGGCACATCGAGCAATTGCTCCTGGGTCAGATTCAACGGCTGCTTCAAGGCAGCGTCATATTTCCACGCGGAAAACCCCAACAGCAAAGCCGCCGAGAACAGACCGATCAGCAGCAGTACAACCAGTTTTCGTATCAACTCAAATATCCAATAGCGCGCGAACAATGCCCTGCAGTTTACGGGTGAGCGGCCCAACCGACCAGCTCATCGCAGCGCACCCACGCACCGGCCAAATGCCATAAACGCTGTTGCACACAAAGACTTCGTCAGCCTCCCGCAATTGCTCAAGGCTGATGTCAGCCACGGCCACCGGGATGCCCAAGGCGCTCGCCTGAGCCAGAATCTCGGCGCGCATGACGCCTGCAACGCCGCAACGATTCAGATCGGCGGTTAGTAACAAGCCATTACTTACCAGGAACAGGTTGCTGAATACGCCTTCGATGACACGCCCGGACACATCCAGCATCAACCCTTCGGCATGTTCGGCATCCTGCCATTCGGCACGGGCGATCACCTGCTCGAGGCGATTGAGGTGCTTGAGACCGGCCAGCAACGGCTGCTCGGCCAGGCGGGTGGCACACGCAAACAGACGAACACCGTCGGTTCCATGGGCCTGGGGATAGGTCGCAGGCGGACTGCCCTGCAAGATACGACGCACCGGGGCCTGGGGGTTGATGCCATAACCGCGCAGGCTATCGCCGCGGGTGAGGATCAGCTTGAGGACACCGTCGCCGAGAGCGGCGGCATAGGCCTGCACTTCGCTGCGGACCAACGTCTGATCCACAACGAAAGCGAGGCGCCTGCAGCCCTCATCCAGGCGCTGCAGGTGACGGTCAAGCAGCACGGGCTGCCCGGCCTTGACGGCGATGGTCTCGAACAGGCCATCACCGTACGCCAGGCCGCGATCTTTCAGGGGCACGCTGTCCGCTGGCTGACCGTCGACCCAGCTGTGCATCACTCGGCGAACCGGCGGAACACCAGGGAACCGTTGGTGCCACCGAAGCCGAACGAGTTGGAGATCGCAACGTCGATCGGCATCTGTTGCGGCTCATGCGGCACGAAGTTCAGGTCGCAGCCTTCGTCCGGCTCATCGAGGTTGATGGTCGGCGGAGCGACCTGGTCCTTGATGGCCATCACGCTGAAGATCGCTTCTACCGCGCCCGCCGCACCCAAGAGGTGGCCGGTCATGGACTTGGTGGAGCTGACCGCCAGCTTGTAGGCGTGCTCGCCGAACACCGACTTGATGGCTTCGGCTTCCGCCAGGTCGCCCGTCGGGGTCGAGGTGCCATGGGCATTGATGTACTGCACTTGGTCCGTGTTGACCTTGGCATCGCGCAAGGCATTGGTGATGCACCGCGCAGCGCCGGCACCGTCGGACGGTGGCGAGGTCATGTGATAGGCGTCGCCACTCATGCCAAAACCGATCAACTCGGCATAGATGGTGGCACCACGCGCCTTGGCGTGCTCCAACTCTTCGAGCACCAGGGCACCGGCGCCGTCGGCCAGTACAAAGCCGTCACGGCCCTTGTCCCACGGACGGCTGGCACGGGTCGGCTCGTCATTGCGGGTCGACAGGGCACGGGAGGCGCCAAAGCCGCCCATTCCCAGGCCACAGGCGGCCATTTCAGCACCACCGGCGATCATCACGTCGGCTTCGTCATAGGCGATGTTACGCGCCGCCATGCCGATGCAGTGGGTACCCGTGGTGCACGCGGTGGCAATCGCGTAGTTAGGCCCCTGCGCCCCCAAGTGGATGGACAGGAAACCGGAAATCATATTGATGATCGAGCCAGGCACGAAGAACGGTGAAATTCGACGAGGGCCGGAATCATGCAGCGTGCGGCTGGTTTCTTCGATATTGGTCAAACCGCCAATACCCGAACCCATGGCCACGCCGATGCGCTCACGGTTGGCGTCGGTCACTTCCAGGCCAGCGTTACGCACTGCCTGGAAACCGGCTGCCAGGCCGTATTGAATGAACAGGTCGAGCTTGCGGGACTCTTTGATCGAGAGATATTCCTCGACATTGAACCCCTTTACCGAGCCGCCAAAACGGGTGGAATAGGCAGAAAGGTCCGTGTGTTCGATCAGACCAATACCACTGCGGCCAGCCAGAATGCCCTGCCAACTGCTCGGCACATCCGTACCCAGTGGCGACAACATACCCATACCGGTGACTACGACGCGTCTACGCGACACAGCACTCTCCTTTTTCTAATGACGACACTTTGCTTCAGAGCTTACTTTTCATCAGCGCTAAAGAAAAAACCGCACGCCGTTACAGCAGTGCGGTTTTTCCCTAACAGCAGGCGACGACTACAAACTATTACGCCTGGTGGTTCGTAACGTAGTCGATAGCAGCTTGAACAGTAGTGATTTTTTCAGCTTCTTCGTCCGGGATTTCGGTCTCGAATTCCTCTTCCAGAGCCATCACCAGCTCAACGGTGTCAAGGGAATCGGCACCCAGGTCTTCTACGAAGGAAGCAGTGTTGACCACTTCTTCTTCTTTGACGCCCAGTTGCTCGGCAACGATTTTCTTGACGCGCTCTTCGATGGTGCTCATACCTTGTTTAACTCCTAATGGACAAATTCAGGCAGCTGGCCAGTGGGTAAGTGTATAGAAAGCCTTTTCAGCTTTTCAACTGAAAGCTTCACCCTGTACCCGGTTTGCCACCTGCCTATAAATTAAGTTGCAGCTTTATAACGGATTTTAGACAGCTCGTATGACATTTTTTTGAAGCGATCCGTCACAATTTAGCTCATGTACATCCCGCCGTTCACCGGGATTGTAGCCCCAGTCACGTATGCCGCACCGTCGGATGCCAGGAAAGCGACCACATTCGCGATCTCTTGAGCCTGGCCCAGACGGCCCAGCGGAATCTGCGTCAGCAAGCCTTCACGCTGTGCTTCCGGCAGTTCGCGGGTCATATCGGTGTCGATGAACCCTGGGGCCACCGAGTTGACCGTAATCGACCGCGAGCCGACTTCACGCGCCAGTGCACGGCTGAAACCTTCCAGGCCGGCCTTGGCGGCTGCATAGTTTACTTGGCCTGCGTTGCCCATGGCACCCACTACGGAGCCAATATTGATAATTCGACCCCAACGGGCCTTGGTCATGCCGCGCAAAACACCCTTGGACAGGCGAAACAGACTGTTCAGGTTGGTATCGACCACGTCGTACCATTCGTCGTCTTTCATGCGCATCATCAGGTTATCGCGGGTGATACCGGCGTTGTTCACCAGAATCGCCGGCGCACCGAACTGGGCGGTGATCTCGGCCAGTACGGCAGCCACGGACTCATCGCTGGTCACGTTCAGCTCAAGGCCGGTGCCTTGAACGCCGTTTTCCTTCAGGGTCGCGGCGATACGCTCGGCGCCCGAGGCGGAAGTGGCGGTGCCGATCACGACGGCGCCCTGACGGCCCAGTTCCAGGGCGATGGCCTGGCCAATGCCACGGCTCGCGCCGGTAACCAGTGCAACTTTACCTTGCAGACTCATGCAGGCTTCTCCTAAGTTCGGGGATCAGGCCAGCGCCGCACGAGCGGCAGCGAAGGCATCCGGGGTATTGAGGTTGGCAGTCGACACGCCGTCGGCGCAGCGCTTGTTCAGGCCAGCCAGGACTTTGCCCGGGCCGCACTCGACCAGCTCGGTGGCGCCATTGGCGGCCAGGGTCTGGACCGACTCGACCCAGCGCACAGGCTTGTAGAGTTGCTCCAGCAGGTCGCGCTTGAGGGTGTCGAGGTCGGCGGCCACGGCCGCGCTGACGTTCTGCACCAGCGGAATCTGTGGCGCCTGCCAGTTGATGGCAGCGATGGACTCGGCAAAGCGCTCGGCAGCCGGGCGCATCAGCTCGCAGTGCGACGGCACGCTCACCGGCAACGGCAATGCACGCTTGGCACCGCGCGCCTTGCAGCCTTCGATGGCACGCTCGACGGCCGCCCTGGCGCCGGCGATCACCACCTGGCCTGGGGAGTTGAAGTTTACCGCGCTGACCACTTCACCCTGGGCCGCTTCGGCACAGGCTTCGATCACCACAGCATCGTCCAGCCCCAGAATAGCGGCCATGCCGCCCTGCCCGGCCGGAACGGCTTCCTGCATCAGCTGGCCACGACGCTCGACCAGCTTGACCGCTTCAGCAAGGGTCAGGCTGCCCGCCGCCACCAGGGCGCTGTATTCGCCCAGGCTATGACCGGCCACGAACGCCGGACGCGCACCGCCTTCGGCCACCCACAAGCGCCACAGGGCGATCGAAGCGGTCAGGATGGCTGGCTGGGTTTTATCGGTTTGATTGAGCTGCTCTTCCGGCCCCTCTTGGGTCAGCGCCCACAGGTCGTAACCCAGGGCCTCGGAAGCTTCCTTGAACGTGTCCAGGATCAGCGGGTATTGCGCGCCCAGCTCGGCCAACATGCCGAGGGACTGCGAACCCTGCCCTGGAAAGACGAATGCGAGGGATGTAGACATGTAACAAGCCCCTAATGATCTGGTCGTCGAAAATGGTCGCTCCTCGGTGGGAGCGCACGAAACTGACAGATTGGATGGTCAATTGAACTGGCCGGTCACATTTAAGCATTCCCCGGCCGATTCGCCTAAGGCAACAGGTCCTCGAGGCGGCCGTGCAAGCGTTGCGGCAGGTTTTCCTGGATCTCGATCACCGCGCGCGCAATCGCACTCTGGAAGCCTTCGACCCCGGCCGAACCGTGGCTTTTCACCACGATGCCCTGCAACCCCAGGAAGCTCGCACCATTATGCCGCGCCGGGGCCAGGTCGGCCTGCAGGCGACGCATCAACGGCAGCGCCAGGGCGCCCACCAGGCGCGATACCAGGTTACGCCTGAACAAGGCCTCGATACGCGAGGCGATCATGGTCGCCAGGCCTTCGCTGGACTTGAGCAGGATATTGCCGACAAACCCGTCGCACACCACCACATCCGCCTCGCCCCGGTACAACCCATCACCCTCGACAAAGCCGATGTAGTTCAGGCCTCGCGCACCTTGCAGCAAGGTGGCGGCAAGCTTGACCTGCTGGTTGCCCTTGATGTCTTCGGTGCCGATATTCAGCAAGGCCACCCGCGGCCGGGCCACGCCCAGCGCTTCGGCGGCCACCGAGCCCATCACGGCAAACTGGAACAGGTGCTCGGCACTGCAATCGACGTTCGCCCCCAGGTCCAGCAACTGGCAATAGCCCTTCTGCGTCGGAATCGCCGCCACCATTGCCGGCCGATCAATGCCCGGCAGCGTCTTGAGCACATGCCGCGACAACGCCATCAACGCCCCTGTGTTGCCGGCGCTGACACAGGCTTGCACCTTGCCATCACGCAGCAGCTCCAAGGCCACCCGCATCGAAGAGTCAGGCTTGCCACGCAGGGCCGTCGCCGGTTTCTCATCCATGGTGATGGTTTCGCTGGCTGGCGTAATCGTCAGGCGCGCGCGATCCACCGCCGGATGGCTGGCAATCAGTTCTTCAAGGAGGGAGGGTTGACCGACGAGGGTCAGGTGCAGCGAGGGCGTGGCAGACAGGCTGGCAATGCAGGCCTGAACAATGCTGCGGGGACCGAAGTCCCCGCCCATTGCGTCAATCGCGATGACTTGAGCAGACAAGTGATTACTCGTCAGCGCCCTTGTCGATCACTTTACGGCCACGGTATACGCCTTCTGGCGATACGTGGTGACGCAGGTGAATTTCACCGGTGGTTTTTTCTACAGACAGAGTGCTTGCCGTCAGGGCGTCGTGGGAACGACGCATGTCACGGGCAGAGCGGGATTTTTTGTTCTGCTGAACAGCCATAATTGATTAACTCCTAAACGTTTGGGTCACGCTTTAACTGCGCCAATACACTGAACGGGTTGGACCGCGTTACCTCGTCCTCGCTCGGTTCGGACTCGTCATCGAGACCCGCCGGCTGCTGGCATTCTTCCGGATGATGAGCAGGCACAATGGGCAAGGCGAGCAGAAGCTCCTCCTCGATCAGTGCATGCAGATCCAAAGGATCTTCGCCCAGTTCCAGCACGTCATAACCTTTCGGCAACGACTGGGTATTCGCACCCTCCTTTACCACAGCATAACTGCACTCGCTGTGAATCGGCAGGGTGACCAGCTCAAGACAACGCTGGCAAACCATTTTGACCTCGGTGTCGATAAAACTGTGAATTACCACAGATTTACGTTCATCTCGTTCAAAAACGAATTTGGCCTGCACCGTACCGACAGTGTCGGAAAGCGGGTCGCAGAGTCTCTCCAAATCGGCCAGCAGCAACTCACCTTGAAGGGAAGTGCCACGATCAGCCAATTTGCGCGGGTCAACGTGAGGTGGAATCGGGTCATTCAACATAGGCGCAGCATTATAGGGATGCCCCCAGCCATGTCAAAGGAAATTCAGCCCTGTGCGTCGGCCGGTCGCCCCGCTAGAATCGGCGGCTGCCTTGAGGAGACGTATATGCTGCCTTTATTACTCGCTTCCAGCTCGGTTTATCGCCGGGAATTGCTCAGCCGCCTGCACCTGCCATTCATCTGCAGCTCGCCGGATATCGACGAAAGCCATGCTGCAAACGAGTCCGCCACAGACCTGGTCAAGCGCCTGGCCGAACAGAAAGCCCGCGCCCTCGCCGCCAGCCACCCCGGCCACCTGATCATCGGCTCAGACCAGGTCGCCGCGCTGGAAGGCCGCATCATCGGCAAGCCTCACACCTTCGAAAATGCGCGCGAGCAGTTATTGGCCGCCAGCGGCAAGCGTGTCAGCTTCCTCACCGGCCTGGCCCTCCTTAACAGCGAGACCGGGCACTGCCAGGTGGACTGCGTGCCTTTCACTGTGCACATGCGCGAGCTGGATGCAGCGCGCATCGAGCGCTACCTGCGGATCGAGCAGCCGTATGACTGCGCGGGCAGCTTCAAGGCGGAAGGGCTGGGCGTGAGCTTGTTCCAAAGCACCGAAGGGCCGGACGCGACAAGCCTGGTCGGCTTACCGCTGATTCGTTTGGTGGACATGCTGCTCAGCGAAGGCGTGCAAATCCCTTAAGAACACTGCTAAACCAAATATGGGAAGGGAGGGCTTACCCCCGATAGCAGTGTGTCAGCCAACCTTGGATTGATTGATCCACCGCTATCGGGGGGCAAGCCCCCTCCCACATTTTGATCTACGACAGACTTGAGATATTAACGCAGTGCCGGACCCTGGAAGCCCATGTACAGCGCCAGCTTCTCAGCCACGCTGGCGCCGAGCTTCTTGGAGAAACGATCAAACGGCGATTCTTCAACGGTGAAGTCCACCAGCTCTTTCTCGCCGACCACATCCCGCGCTACCGAACTGGCACTGCCCAAACCATCGATCAGCCCCAGCGGCAATGCTTGCTCCCCCGACCACACCAACCCGGAGAACAGCTCCGGATGGTCTTTGTCCTTCAGGCGATCCCCACGCCCCTGTTTCACGCTGGCGATGAACTGGCGATGGGTGGTATCGAGCACTCCCTGCCAGAACTGGGTTTCATCGGCCTTTTGCGGCTGGAACGGATCAAGGAACGACTTGTGCTCGCCCGAGTTGTAGGTACGACGCTCAACCCCCAGCTTTTCCATGGCACCGACAAAGCCGTAGCCGGCTGCCGTCACACCAATGGAGCCGACAAGACTGGCCTTGTCGGCGTAGATCTGGTCGGCGGCACTGGCAATGTAATACGCGCCCGAGGCCCCCAGGTCGGAAATCACCGCGTACAGCTTGATATCCGGGTGCAGGCCGCGCAGGCGGCGAATCTCGTCATACACATAACCCGATTGCACCGGGCTGCCGCCTGGGCTGTTGATGCGCAGGATCACGCCCTTGACCTTGGGGTCTTCAAACGCGGCACGCAGGCTGCTGACGATATTGTCAGCGCTGGCAGGCTCCTTGTCGGCGATCACTCCCCGCACTTCGATCAACGCGGTGTAGTTGGCGCCACGGGTCGCGCTTTTTTCCATGTCCATCAGCGGGCTGAACAGCGCCAGCATCAGCAACAGGTAAGTGAAGGTCAGCAGCTTGAAGAAAATCCCCCAGCGCCGTGCACGGCGTTGCTCCTGGACGCTGGCCAGGAGCGTCTTCTCCAGCAGCTTCCAGCTCTTGTCGTCACCGCTTTCAGCCTTTTCAGGCGCTTTCCACTCGTCACTCATGCCATCAACCCCAGCAAAGACTTATTGGGCCCGACCGAGCCAGGCCTGCAATTCAGAAAAATGATCAATCGTGACCCTCGGCTCGTATTGCTGTAACGCCTCGGCGGACTGGGCGCCATAGCTGACTGCCACGCTGTCCATGCCGGCGTTGCGCGCCATCATCAGATCGAAGGAAGCATCACCCACCATCAACGCCTCACGCGGCGACACACCGCAATGGGCAAGGATCTGCTCCAGCATCAGAGGGTGAGGTTTGCTGGCGGTTTCATCTGCGGCACGGGTGATGTCGAAATAATCCTCCCAGCCATGGGCGCTGAGCACCCGGTCCAGCCCGCGGCGGGCCTTGCCGGTGGCGACGGCCAGGTGATAGCCCCCGGCGCGAAAAGCCTCCAGCGACTGCGCCACACCCTCGAACAACGGCGAAGGTGTGGCCTCCAGCGCAATGTAGTGATCCGCGTAATGCTCGCGGAACGTCACCAGTTCAGCGTCGCTGATCTCGGGGTACAAGGTGCGGATCGCCTCAGGCAAGCCCAGGCCGATAATGCCTTTGACCGCCAGGTCAGTGCACACGTCGAAGCCCGAGCGGGTCGAAGCTGCGTGCATCGACTCGACAATCCGACCGATGGAGTTACACAGGGTGCCGTCCCAATCGAAAATCAGCAGCTTGTAGTCAAGGTGCGACACTCAAACGCTCCACGGTCTTGGCCCACATCTCATCCACCGGCGCCTGCAGCTTCAGCTCGCCGCCGTCAGGCAGCGGCACGGTGAGCATGTAGGCGTGCAGGAACAGGCGCTTGCCGCCCAGGTCACGGATTTCCTTGGAAAAATCCTCGTCGCCATACTTGGTATCGCCGGCGATGCAATGGCCTGCATGCAGGGTGTGCACACGAATCTGGTGGGTGCGCCCCGTCACCGGCTTGGCCTCGACCATGGTGGCGAAGTCACCGAAACGACGCAGCACCTTGAACAGGGTCAGGGCTTCTTTGCCCTCCTCGTCCACTTCGACCATGCGCTCGCCGGAACGCAGGTTGCTCTTCTGCAACGGCGCGCGGACGCTCTTGATCGAGCTGGCCCAGTTACCGCGCACCAGCGCCATGTAGCGCTTGTCCACACCATCGCCGCGCAGGGCGGTGTGCAGGTGGCGCAACATGCTGCGTTTCTTGGCGATCATCAACAGGCCGGAGGTGTCGCGGTCCAGGCGGTGAACCAGTTCCAGCTCCTTGCAATCCGGGCGCAACTGACGGAAGGCTTCGATCACACCGAAATTCAGGCCGCTGCCACCGTGAACCGCAATGCCGCAGGGCTTGTTGATCACGATCAGCTTGTTGTCTTCGAAGACAATCGATGCCTCAAGGCGCTGCAACAGGCCCTGGGCCAATGGCACGGGCTCATCGCGTTCAGGCACGCGCACGGGCGGCACACGGACAATATCGCCCGCCTGCAACTTGTACTCAGGCTTGATGCGGCCCTTGTTCACGCGCACTTCGCCTTTGCGCAAGATGCGGTAGATCAAGGTCTTGGGCACACCCTTGAGCCTGGCCAGGAGAAAATTATCGATGCGTTGGCCGGCATATTCCGGCGAGACCTCGAGCAGCTGGACGCTGGGGGTCTGGGGGGCGGTAGTCGTCATGGCGGCGATGATAACAATTTTTTATGGAATTGAAGCACTTAATCATTGCTGCTATAGTCGCGAACGCCGCCAAAAGCGGCCTGGGCAGAGGACTAGCGGCAAACTGTCGGCCCTGACCATCGCAATTCATCAGGACGCGAGGCCGTCCTACGGGGCTTTCGCCACCCTGGAAGGCTCGAGATTGTAACAAGCGCAGGTGACATGAGGCCTGAAGCGAGTGCAGAAAGCAGAGTGAATACTCGCGTTCTGCGCCGATATTTACGGCCAGTTCACAAAGTGCAGTCAGTCTTGAGCCGGACCACGGCGAATGCTTCGGAAACAACGCCTGTTAAGAGCTGAGTGTGAGCGCAGTCGCCCACATTCAGTCTTGTTTAGCCATGAGCGTGGACTCCCCATTGGAGAACACGGTAAATGCCAACCCGCTGCGGATTCTGCGCGCGGCAGCACCCGAATTATCAGGGATACGTGTAGGGTGGAGATGCACAACCGTCGGACCGTGTAGCACTAGGCTTATATTTAGACGCTTCATCTCGTCCACAGTCGCCGGTTGATTCCTCCTCCTGACCTTAGCTTTTGTTGAAGTGGTGCCTTTGTCACCACCGCTAACAAGCAGGACGCGTCCGTCGCGATACCGGCCCAATTGGCCGATTTTGCTGGACACTGGAGTGGCCAACCACTCTTGACGCACCTGACACCGACCGTGAGAAGTCGTGTGTGCCGAACGCCGTTTCCGGCAGCCCGGAAACCGACGGTACAACATGAAAAGAATGCTGATTAACGCAACTCAACCCGAAGAGTTGCGTGTTGCACTGGTAGATGGCCAACGCCTCTACGACCTGGACATCGAATCCGGTGCACGCGAGCAAAAGAAGGCCAACATCTATAAAGGCCGTATTACTCGCATCGAACCAAGCCTTGAGGCTGCCTTTGTCGATTTCGGCTCCGAGCGCCACGGCTTCCTGCCCCTCAAAGAAATCTCCCGCGAATACTTCAAGAAATCCCCCGAAGGCCGCGTAAACATCAAGGACGTCCTGAGCGAAGGCCAGGAAGTCATCGTTCAGGTCGAAAAAGAAGAACGTGGCAACAAGGGCGCTGCCCTGACCACCTTCATCAGCCTGGCCGGCCGTTACCTCGTGCTGATGCCGAACAACCCGCGTGCCGGCGGCATCTCCCGTCGCATCGAAGGCGAAGAGCGCAACGAACTGCGTGAAGCGCTGAACGGCCTGATCGCACCGGCCGACATGGGCCTGATCGTGCGCACTGCCGGCCTGGGCCGCAGCAGCGAAGAAATGCAGTGGGACCTCGACTACCTGCTGCAACTGTGGACCGCCATCAAAGAGGCCTCCCTGGATCGTTCCGCGCCGTTCCTGATCTACCAGGAAAGCAACGTGATCATCCGCGCCATCCGCGATTACCTGCGCCAGGACATCGGCGAAGTGCTGATCGACAGCGTCGAAGCCCAGGACGAAGCCCTGACCTTCATCCGCCAGGTGATGCCGCAGTACGCCAGCAAGATCAAGCTGTACGAAGACAGCGTGCCGCTGTTCAACCGTTTCCAGATCGAAAGCCAGATCGAGACCGCTTTCCAGCGTGTGGTCGAGCTGCCTTCCGGCGGCTCAATCGTGATCGACCCGACCGAAGCCCTGGTGTCCATCGACATCAACTCGGCGCGCGCCACGAAGGGTAGCGACATCGAAGAAACCGCCCTGCAGACCAACCTGGAAGCGGCTGAAGAAATCGCCCGCCAGTTGCGCCTGCGCGACATCGGCGGCCTGATCGTGATCGACTTCATCGACATGACCCCCGCCAAGAACCAGCGCGCCGTGGAAGAGAAAGTCCGCGAATGCCTGGAAGCCGACCGAGCCCGCGTACAGGTCGGCCGTATCTCGCGCTTCGGCCTGCTGGAAATGTCCCGTCAGCGCCTGCGTCCATCCCTGGGCGAGAGCAGCGGCATCGTCTGCCCGCGTTGCAACGGCACCGGCATCATCCGTGACGTTGAATCGCTGTCCCTGGCGATCCTGCGCCTGATCGAAGAAGAAGCCCTCAAAGACCGCACCGCCGAAGTCCGCGCGCAAGTGCCGATCCCGGTCGCAGCCTTCCTGCTCAACGAAAAACGCAACTCGATCACCAAGATCGAACTGCGCACCCGTGCTCGTATCGTGATCCTGCCGAACGATCACCTCGAGACGCCGCACTTCGAAGTACAGCGCCTGCGTGACGACAGCCCGGAAGCCCACAGCGGCCAGTCCAGCTACGAAATCGCTGCCGCCGCCGCCGAAGTGGAAGAAGTCCAGCCAGCCGCCGCGACCCGCACCCTGGTGCGCCAGGAAGCCGCCGTGAAAACCGCCCCAGCCCGTGCCAACGCACCGGTGCCGGTTGAAGCCGCTGCCCCGGTTGCCGCACCGGCCGCCCTGCCTGAGCCGAGCCTGTTCAAGGGCCTGGTGAAGTCGCTGGTCAGCCTGTTCGCCACCAAGGAAGAGCCTGCGGCACCGGTCGTGGTTGAAAAACCTGCGACCGAACGCCCTGCACGCAACGAAGAGCGTCGCAACGGTCGCCAGCAGAGCCGTAACCGCAACGGTCGCCGTGACGAAGAGCGCAAGCCGCGTGAAGAACGTGCGCCTCGCGAAGAACGCGCACCACGTGAAGAGCGTGCACCTCGCGAAGCGCGTGAAGAAACCCCGGCCGTAGCCCGTGAAGAACGTGCACCGCGCGAAGAGCGCGCACCACGTACCCCACGTGCTCCGCGTGAAGATCGCAAGCCGCGTGGCGAGCGTGAAGAACGTGTGCGTGAACTGCGCGAGCCATTGGATGCCGCCCCTGCCGTTGCAGGTGTTGCAGCCGCTGCCGCTGAAGAGCGCCCAGCTCGCCAGCCGCGCGAAGAGCGTGCACCACGTGAAGAGCGCCAGCCGCGCCCACCGCGTGAAGAGCGTCAACCACGTGCCGAGCAAGCCGCTGCCGCCAGCGAAGAAGAAGTGCTGGCCGGCGAAGAGCAATTGCAGGAAGACGGTCAGGACAACGCCGAAGGCGATCGTCCACGCCGCCGCTCCCGTGGCCAGCGTCGTCGCAGCAACCGCCGTGAGCGTCAGCGTGATGCCAATGGCAATGTGATCGAGGGCTCGGAAGAGGCCGGCGAGAACGCAGAAGGCGCCGCCCACGAACCGACCGGTGCCGAACTGGCTGCCGGCCTGGCCGTTACCGCAGCGGTTGCCAGCTCGGTGATCAGCGCACCTGCTGAAGCCCAGGCTCACGAACAGGCTGAACGCGCGACTGCCGCTGTCGAAGAAACCGTTGCCGTTGAAGCGCCAGTTGCCGAGACCCCAGCGGTTGAAGCACCGGTCGTTGAAGCAACTACCCCTGTCGAAGCCCCAGTGGTTCCGGAAGTGGAAGTGGCACCGACCCGCGACGCCCAGCCAGAAACCGAAGTGGTCGCAGTTGAAGCCGCTCCGGTGGTTGAGCCTCAGCCAGTAGTTGAAGCCGCCGCTGAAGCCCCGGCTGTCGAAGAAGCTGCCCCGGCAGTGCGTGAAGTTCGCGAAGAACAGACCGCCTTCCAGTGGACTGCCGAACCTGCCGCCCCGGTTGAAGCACCAGCGCCTGCACCGGTGGTAGAAGAAGCGCCTGCGCCGGTTGCCGAAGTAGTGGTTGCCGAGCCTGCGCCAGCTGTCGAGGCTGCGCCAGTGGTTGTTGAGGCCCCGGTGGTTGCCGAAGCACCCGTGGTAGAAGCCGCACCAGCCAGCGCCCTGACCGAAAACGGCCGTGCGCCGAACGACCCACGTGAAGTGCGTCGTCGTCGCAAGGAAGCTGAGGCAGCTGCCGCCGCCGCTGCTGCCGCTCCAGCCGTAGTCGAAGCTGTCGAGGCGCCAGCCCCGGTTGCTGAAACCGTGGTTGAGCACACCGCTGCTGAAGCAGGGGTAGAGCACAAGGCCCTGGAAGAAGAACACGAGCCTAAACCCCTCGCCTGATTCCATCAGCCACTAAAAAGCCCCGCCTGAGTGATCAGGCGGGGCTTTTTTTATGTCCTTTACTTAGTCCGCACTAAAATTTAACCGTTTCGGCAGATCCACATCCCACAGAACACCCGCATCTTCCACCTGCACTTCCCGCACCCGGACACGTGCGAACAATGGCTTGCCTCCACGATCCCCGGTCAGCGCCATCAAGTCCGGACCAAAAGCGCGACCAAAGGCCACTGGATGCCCATAGTCACCCGCCTGCACCGGCACGCTGATGCCATCCTCCTCCAGCGCGTCAATCACCCGTTCAATGCTCGATGACTGGATAAACGGCATATCCCCCAACACCACCAGCCAGCCATCCGCCGAGGCACTGGCCGCGACGGCTGCGGCGATGCTCTCGCCCATGCCGGCTGACTGCAACAGCAAGACCTGGCAGCCATACGCCTGGGCCAACCGAATGATCTCCGTGCGATCCGGCGTGGTCACCAGCCAGCGCGCCATCAGGCGATCCGGCAAATTCACCAATACCTGCTCGATCACCGGACGCATCACCCCATCACGGCCCACGCAATCGGCCAGCAACTTATCCTGGTCAGCCCCCGCCTCGGCTCGGAACCGGCTGCCCCGCCCCGCCGCCAAGACAATCGCCGCCAGCATTATTCAGCAACCGCCGGCAGGGGCTTTTTCTGCATTGGCGCCACGCCGTTCTTGATCGCGACAATTTCCGCCATCAACGACAAGGCGATCTCCGCCGGCGTATGGCTACCGATATGCAGGCCAATCGGCCCATGTAAACGCGCAATCGCGTCCGTCGACAACCCCAGCGCCGCCAGGTTCTCGCGACGCGTCTGGCTATTGACCCGCGAACCCAGCGCGCCGATGTAGAAGGCACTGGAGTTCAACGCCGTCAGCAACGCCATATCATCAAGGCGCGGATCATGGGTCAGGCAGACAATGGCCGTGCGCTCGTCGGTCTGGATATTCAGCACCGCCTCATCAGGCATACCCGGCACGAAGCGGCCGTGCTGCTCTTCCCAGCCGTAGACAAACTCACTACGCGGATCGCATATCAATACTTCGAAATCCAGCAGGCGCGCCATTTCCGCCACGTAGCGCGACAGTTGCCCGGCACCGATCAACAGCAGGCGCCAGCGCGGGCCATAGATAGCCCGCAGGCGTTCGCCATCAAAGGTGACCACATCGGTCTTGTTCGCACTGCTCAACGTGACTTCACCGGAGACCAGGTCCAGTTCCCGCGCGACAATTTCATGCGCTTCGCAACGCTCCAGCAACTGCGCGACCCAGGCCCAGTCTTGCACCCGCTCTTCGGTCAAGCGCAAGGTGCCGCCGCATGGCAGGCCGAAACGCGCCGCCTCGTCGCGCGTCACGCCGTAGGTCACCAACTGCACCAGCGGCCCGTCGTGCGTCAGGCGACCATCCTGCAAGCGGGCGATCAAGTCGTCCTCGATGCAACCGCCGGACACCGAGCCGATCACCACGCCATCCCCCCGCAACGCCAGCATGGCGCCCGGTGGACGCGGCGCGCTGCCCCAGGTCTGGACAACGCTATACAACACCACCTGCTGCCCGGCGCGGCGCCATTCGAGCACGCTGCGCAGGACATTCAAATCAACACTGTCCATATATCCTCCTGCCAGTCTGCGTTTGGAACATGCCGCGTAGCGCGAATTTCATCAGTCACTGACTCTAAGTGAAAATATTGCAAAAAAATAATCCCGCACAAACGCAAACGCCCCGAACCAGTCGGGGCGTTTGCGGATAGCTGTCGGCGCGGATTTCACGCCATCAGCGGTTTACTTGATCACAGGGGCTGGGCCCTCGGCCACGCCCAGGTCATCGACTTCGCGGGTTTCAGAGATACCGGTACCGCCGGATGCCAGCTCGCTTTGCAGCTTGTCGGTGTCCAGTTCCTTGACCCACTTGGCCACAACGATGGTAGCAACGGCGTTACCCACCAGGTTGGTCAGTGCACGGGCTTCGGACATGAAGCGGTCGATACCCAGGATCAGCGCCAGGCCGGCAACCGGCAGGTGGCCGACAGCCGACAGGGTGGCAGCCAGTACGATGAAGCCGCTGCCGGTCACGCCAGCAGCACCTTTGGAGGACAGCAGCAGCACCAGCAGCAGGGTGATCTGGTGGGTGATGTCCATGTGGGTGTCAGTCGCCTGGGCGATGAACACGGCCGCCATGGTCAGGTAGATCGAGGTACCGTCGAGGTTGAAAGAGTAACCGGTCGGGATTACCAGGCCGACTACGGATTTCTTCGCGCCCAGACGCTCCATCTTGATCAGCATGCGTGGCAGTGCGGACTCGGAGGAAGAAGTACCCAGTACGATCAACAGTTCTTCACGGATATAGCGGATCAGTTTGATCACGCTGAAACCGTGGGCGCGGCAGATACCGCCCAGCACCACCAGCACGAACAGCAGGCAAGTGATGTAGAAGCAGATCATCAACTGGCCCAACTGCACCAGGGAACCTACACCGTAGGCACCGATGGTGAACGCCATGGCGCCCAGGGCACCGATTGGCGCGAGCTTCATGATCATGTTGATGATGTTGAACATCACGTGGGCGAAGCGATCGATGAAGTCCAGCACCGGCTTGCCGTAGGCACCCAGGCGATGCAGGGCGAAACCGAAGATCACCGAGAACATCAGCACTTGCAGGATGTCGCCGTTGGCGAAGGCGCCGACGATGGTGTTCGGGATCACATTGAGGATAAAGCCAACGATGCTCTGGTCTTTACCGGCAGTGACGTAGGCCGCCACTTTGGAGGCGTCCAGGGTTGCCACGTCGATGTGCATGCCGGCGCCCGGTTGCACGACGTTCACCACGATCAAGCCGATCAGCAGTGCGATGGTGGAAACGATTTCGAAGTACAGCAGCGCGTAGCCGCCGGTTTTGCCGACCGATTTCATGCTTTGCATGCCGGCGATGCCGCTGACAACGGTGCAGAAGATGATCGGGGCGATGACCATTTTGATCAGCTTGATGAAGCCGTCACCCAGTGGCTTGAGCGCCACGCCGGTCTGCGGGTAGAAATGACCGAGCAAAATACCGATAACGATTGCAACGATCACCTGGAAATACAGGGATTTGTAGATTGGCTGACGAGTCGTCATTGCAAAATTCCTCAATCGTCCCGTGTGGCAAATATCCGCCATTGCCCACGACACTTGAATTGCGAACCCTCCTGCACTGGAGGGATTTGTTGTTTGCGAAGCCTGTAGGACCAGGCTTGCGCTGTAATCCTTATCGCAAACGCCGTGCCACTTTGCTGAAAACCCCTGGGAGCCTTAATACATCAGGGTTGCGGATTTCAAAGCCGCCACCAATGTGCCGAATAGGCTGGCGGATTTCCGCCACGCCGCCCAATCCCGTCCTACAATTTGGCGGATATCCGCCTTGTCGCCCTGCCAGGTGATGACTACCATCCGCCATTCCATGGACGAGGGCCCCGCATGCGTGAACGTACCATCGCCAGCCATTACGCCCGGGCAGCCCTGGGCGGTGCGCGTCGAACCGGTTACGACTATTCGGGCCTGTTGCAACAGCTGGGCATCACCCCGGAACTGTTGGCCGAACCCCGTGCCCGCATTGCACCCGAGCAATTCACCCGGCTGTTGCAAATGCTCTGGCTCGCTTTAGACGATGAGTACCTGGGGTTCGCCGACGGCCCGAGCAAACGCGGCACCTTCGCCATGATGTGCCATGCGCTGATCCACTGCCGCACCCTGGAGAAGGCCCTGGAGCGCGGCTTATTATTTTATAGCCTATTCCTACAAGGCCCGCGCTGGCAGCTGACACGAGAAGGCGAAATGGCCCGCCTGAGCCTGGATGATTCTCACCTGTGGGACCCGGATCACTTCCTCAGCGAATGCCTGCTGGTGATCTGGCACCGCCTGGGCAGTTGGCTGATCGGCCGGCGCATTCGTTTGCACCAGGCCACCTTCAGCTACCCGATGCCGGCCCACGCCGCTGAATATGACCTGCTGTTTCCCTGCGCCCAGGTGTTCGGTGCCCCGCACAGCAGCCTGGTGTTTCCCGCCCGCTACCTGAGCCTGCCGCTGTTGCAGGACGAGCGCACCCTCAAGCATTTCCTCGAGCGCTCCCCCGCCGACCTGCTGTCACGCCCGGATGAAGGCGACAGTTTGAGCAGCCAGCTGCGACGCTTATTGAGCCGCGACCGCACGCCCTGGCCAGACCTGGAGGCCGTCGCCCGGCACTTGCACGTCAGCCCGCAAACCCTGCGCCGACATTTGCGCGAAGAAGGCACCAGCTTTCAGGCGCTCAAGGATGAATTGCGGCGGGACATCGCCATCTACCACCTGGGGCGGGCGGACTTGTCCTTGCAGGCGATCGCCGAGCAATTGGGGTTCTCAGAACCGTCGGCGTTTCATCGGGCGTTCAAGAAGTGGACGGGGCTGACACCGGGGGCCTACCGGGCGCAGGAGAGCTAGCGCTGCGTCGTGTGTGAGGGCCTCATCGGGGGCAAGCCCCCTCCCACCTTTGACTGTGTTTACAAAGTTTGATCTGTGAATACGTTCAAAATGTGGGAGGGGGCTTGCCCCCGATAGGGCCAGCCCAGCCGCTACGGTTCACAAGGCCGGAAAGTGAATCTTGAACGCCGCACCACCCAGCGGCGAATCCCCCAGGGTCAATCGCGCGCCGTAGCTTTCTATGATGTCCTTGACCACCGCCAACCCGATCCCCTGCCCCGGATGCTGACGGTCCAGGCGCTCGCCCCGTTGCAGGATCCGTGCACGCTGGTCCGGCGGCACTCCGGGGCCGTCGTCCTCGATGCACAACTCGAGCCCTTCGGAATTTTCCACCAGGCTGATGCGTACTTCACTCAGGCACAACCGGTAGGCGTTTTCCAGCAGGTTGCCGAGCAATTCAAGCAGGGCACCCTTCTCGATCGGTACATCGCATTCGTGTGGCAGGTCAAAGGACACCGTGACGCCCTTGTCGCGGTAGACCTTGCCCAGGGTATCGCAGAGGCTTTGCACTACCGGCTCCAGGCGCACCTGATGGCGCACCAGGCCGCTTTTGCGCAGGCTGGCACGCTGCAGCTGGTAGCCGATCTGCTGGCTCATGCGTTCGATCTGGGATTGCAGCACCCAGGCCTGGTCGCGATCTTCCGGACGTTGCGCCATGTCTTCGCTCACGCTTTGCAACACGGCGAGCGGCGTTTTCAGGCTGTGGGCCAGGTCATCGAGGGAGTCGCGGTAACGTGCCCGTTGTTCGCGCTCGCTGTGCAGCAGGCGGTTAAGGGAGCCGGTGAGACGCAGCAATTCGCGCGGGTGTTGCTCGGAGAGGCTTTCGCGGGTACCGCCTTCGATCTGGTCAAGCTCCTGGCTCAATCGCCGCAGGGCCTGCAGGCCCCAGGTCAGGCCCAGCCACAGCAAGGTCAGCAGCACCAGCAGTGCCGCGCCGAAGCCCAGGTAGAGGTTTTCGCGCAGGCCTTCGAGGGTCAATTGGTATTCGCGCACCGGTTGCAGGGCCACGATACTGAACGCCGCGCTCTTGCCACCGAGCAGCCTGACCTCGACGTCGTAGACGAAGAACTCCTGGCCGTCGGCCTCGCGAATCCGCGCGAACTCATTGCCGCGCCCGTCATAGCGCGGCTTGTAGTTGATGTTTTCGTCCCGGGTGGCCCGCGAACGCCACACCAAGTGGCCTTCGCGGTCATAGATATAGCCGAGCAAGCGGCTATCGGTGAGGTTGAAGCGTTCATCCGGCAACTGCGCCGGCATCAGCAGGCGATTGTTTTCCACCCGCGCGGCGGAGATCAGGGTGGTGACGTCCGACGCCAGGCGCTGCTCGATGGAATCCTGCAATGCCAGGCTGAACGCACCCTGCATGGCGGGCAACAGGCCCAGCATAAACAGCACGGCCAGGGTGGCGGCCGCCAGCATCAAGCGCACACGGAGCGAGCGAATCAACGGCAGCGCTCATTGAACAGGTAGCCCAGGCCGCGCACGGTGTCGATCGGCTTGAACCCCGCCGGGCCTTCCAGCTTGCGGCGCAGGCGGCCGACCAGCACTTCAATCACATTCGGATCGCGCTCATCGTCGTCAGGGTAGAGCTGCTCCATCAGGCGGTCCTTGGCGACGACCTGCTGGTGATGGCGCATCAGGTATTCGAGGATGCGATATTCATAGGCGGTCAATGCCAGGGGCTGTTCATCGAGGGACGCCTGCTTGCGGTTGAGGTCCAGCAGCAAGGGCCCGGCGACGATGGTCGACTGGGTAAACCCGCTGGAGCGGCGCAGCAAGGCGTTCATCCGCGCCTCCAGCTCTTCGAACTGGAACGGCTTGACCACATAGTCGTCGGCCCCGGCGGCCAGGCCTTCGACCTTGTCCTGCCAGTTGCCGCGCGCGGTGAGGATCAGGATCGGAAAGGTCTTGGCCTGGCTGCGCAGTTGGCGGATCAGGTCCAGGCCGCCCATGCCGGGCAGGCCCAGGTCGATGATCGCCAGGTCATGGTTGAATTGACCGGTCTGGTACAGGGCCTCTTCGGCATTGGCCACGGCCTCGACCACGTGGCCGCTGTCGGTCAGGCGGGTAAACAGGTGATGGCGCAGCAGCGCCTCATCTTCCACCACCAGCAATTTCATAAGGCTCTCCAAAGCAAATCAACTGTCCGACAGAGGGATATCATAGCGGCCCTGCAGGTCTTGCGGGCGCAGTTTAATGCCGTTGAACCGGCCGCTCAGGTGTTCATAGCCGGCGCGATAGCTCGGCTGCGGGGTGGCCTGGCCCAGGGACTGGCCCCAGGGCGCGGGCTGACTGCCAGCATCTTCGATGCTGACGCGCTGCATCAGGATGCTGGACTTCTTGGTTTTCTCACGACCGAATGCGGCAAAGGCACCATCGGAGGCCTGAACCCCGACGGTGGCACTGAGCATGGTTAAGGCCAACATCAGCTTCTTGATCGCAGTCATGGTGTTACCTCATTACGCGTTTGGCTGTGAGGCCAGACTACGCAAGCGCCCCTGAACTCCCCCTGAACAGGCTTTGAACCTCGCCTGAATCACGGCGGGCTATCCTCTTGCCCTCCAACTCGGCAAAATACCGCCCATGACCCCCCTACCCGCTTGCTGCACCCCACTCGACGCCCATTGGCCGCTGCCCGCCCCCTTGCCGGGCACGGTGTTTCTCAGCACCCGGTTCGATCCTGCATTGCTGGCACCCGGCGACTTCCAGCATTGCGCCGTGCCGCCACCGGCGAGTATCCAGCGTTCGGTGGCCAAGCGTCAGGCCGAGTTTCTCGCCGGTCGCCTGTGCGCGCGCGCGGCCCTGCAACGGCTCGATCAGATCAACTGCATCCCGGCGATCGGCGAAGACCGCGCACCAGTGTGGCCCGCCCATATCAGCGGCTCCATCACCCACAGCACCGGGCATGCCGCCGCGATTGTCGGGCACAAGGCGCAATGGCGCGGGTTGGGGATGGACCTGGAAAACCTGCTGAGCCTGGAACGGGCGGAGCGCCTGGCCGGGGAGATTCTGACGGCGCAAGAGCTGCAGCGTATGGCCGACCTGCCGCGAGAGCAGATCGCCTTGCTGGTGACGCTGACGTTTTCGGTCAAGGAGAGTTTGTTCAAGGCGCTCTACCCGATCGTGCAGAAGCGCTTTTATTTTGAACATGCCGAGGTGGTGGAGTGGTCAGAGGCCGGGCATGTGCGCTTGCGCTTACTCACAGACCTGTCCAGCGAGTGGTGCCACGGCAAGGAACTTACCGCGCAGTTTGCGGTGAATGAGGGGCAGTTGTTGAGCCTGGCTGCCATCGGCGCTTGATAGACCGACATCAGGGTTTGTCTTGATCCCTTGGCCAACTCAGGCTGAAACACGCACCGCCCAGGTTGTTGCTCTTGCTGATCAATGCTCGCCCGCCGTGCCAATAAATGATGCGCCGCACAATCGACAACCCCAGGCCATGCCCGCCCGAGGCGCGGGTGCGGCTGTCGTCCAGGCGCAGGAACGGCGTGAAGATACGCTCCCAGGCGCTTTCCGGCACACCGGGCCCGTCGTCCTCTACATCAATGCGACAGCGCACCTGGCCCACCTGATAACTGATCAGCACCTGGCCCTGGGCGTGGCGCATGGCGTTGCTCACCAGGTTTTGCAGGGCGCGGTGCAAGTAGCGCGGCTCGGCATCGACCCAAGCGTCGTCCCAATGTGCCGACGACAGGCAAATCCCCCTGGCCACGCTCACCTGCGGGCGCAGTGGCGATAATTCGCCGATCACCTGGTCAAGTAGCGCATCGAGGTCGACCCGCTGGAAAATCAACGCCGGCGCACCCTGCTCCAGCCTTGCGTAGGTGAGCATTTCATCCACCAGGCCGTCGAGGTCCTGGATATCACTGTCCATGCCTTCCAGGTACTTGCGCCGGGCTTCAGGCGTGGCGGCGTCGCCGATCATCTCCAGGCCGAAGCGCAGGCGTGCCACCGGTGTGCGCAATTCATGGGACACCGCGCGCACCAGTTCACGCTGGATCGCCAGCAGTTGCTGCAGGTGCTCGGCCATGCCATTAAAGGCCGCCGCCAGGCGCCCCACCGAGTCGGCACCCCGGGCCGGCACACGCACCTCGAGATTGCCTTTGGCGATGCGCGTGGCGGCGGCTTCCAGGCCTCGGAGCCGGCGCTCAAGCTGACGCACCAATAGATAGACAATCAGGCCGATCAGGGTCAGGCCGATCAACGCGATCAGGACCAGCCATTGCGCCGGATACGGGTTCATCTGATACAGCGGGCCAAGCTCCAGCACCCAGGGCGTGCCGACCATGCCGGCAAACACGCGGATCGAATCGCCGCCCTTGCCCAGGGCCATGACCGTATCGCCCTCCGATACGCGGCGGCGCTGGTCGTCGTCCATATCGGCCTGATCCAGGGTCATCAGGTGCATTTCGAAACCAAAGCCCTTGGCTTCCTTTATATCCGCCAGCCGTTGCGGCTGCTCGGCCACGGGGAAACGCACCAGTTCATCGGCCAGCAGGTAAATGGTCGCGCGGGCCAGTTGCTCGCTGATCTGCTGCACCTCCCCCGTCAAAACCCACTGTTCCTTATCGCTGACCAGGCGCAGCACCCGGGCGGCGTGGGGGCCGGTCTGTTCCACCAACACCTGGCCGCGTTGCAGGCGGGTTCGCTGGCTGAGGTCCAGTTGGGCATCGGTAAGGCTGCGCAATTCCAGGGGGATGCCGAGCAAACGTTCCCACACGGCCAGGGCGCGCTGGCGTTCGATGGCGCTCATGGGCTGCAGGTTATCGCCCATCAAGGCGAAGGTGCCATGGGCCAGGCGCTCGCGGTATTGGCCGCTGCGCACCTCGTTGAGCAGGTGCAGGGCCAGCACGCCGAGCAGTGCCACCAGAATCAGCGCCGCGCACATGCCGCCATAGATTCGCAGGAAGATCGAGTTCACAACGGCATATCGGCAGCGGCTTCAGGGACGAACAGATAGCCTTTGCTGCGGATGGTCTTGATCAGCCGTGGGTGGATCGGGTCATCGCCGATTTTCGGGCGAATCCGTGAGATGCGCACATCAATGGAGCGGTCCTGGCCGTCATAGCCGATGCCGCGCAGGGCGATAAAGATTTCTTCGCGGGACAGGATGCGCCCGGCATTCGCCACCAGCAGCCACAGCAGGTCGAACTCGGCACTGGTCAACTCGATACCTTCACCCTGCAGCCAGGCTTCGCGCAGGGCGTTGTCCACCAGCAGCGGGCCGAATTGCAGGCGGCGCTGGCTTTCCACGCTGGTGGGTTCCGCCGGCTCACTGCGGCGCAACAGGGCCTGGATACGCGCGAGCAACAGGCGCGGGCGCACGGGTTTGCACACGTAGTCGTCGGCGCCCATGTCCAGGCCGAGCACCTGGTCCATGTCGTCGGTGCGGGCGGTGAGCATCAGGATCACGCCGTCGTAGCGTTCGCGCACTTTGCGGCAAATGCTCAGGCCGTCTTCGCCGGGCAGCATCAGGTCGAGAATCACCAGGTCCGGCTGCTCGGCGATGATCCGCGCCGCAGCCAGGGCGCCATCACCTTCCACAGAAACCCGCAGGCCGTTGCTCTCCAGGTAATCGCGGGTCAACTCGGCGAGTCGCTCGTCGTCCTCGACGATCAGGATGTGCCAGGCTTCTTGCTCCACGGGTGATCCTCGTTGTTATAAAGGGATGCGTTGGCCGAGCAGGCCACACCTTATTTGTAATGTTTTGAGGGCATAACAGAGGCCGATTGTAGCCATGCCCAAGCCCTCTCGCACAAGCCGGGAAATCCATTCGGTGATCGCGCTTTTCTGTGATAGGGTTCGCGCCCTCAAAAATCCAACCGGCTGTTTTCAACTTGGAATATTCAGTGACAAACGGCCTAATCCAGCAGTGCTGCGGCCTACACGGGTGTTCCACGTTTCATACACATTTTACCCACAACGTTATCCACAGGTAGTGCGTTGCTAAGCCCCCCAAAACGCATTATCTTGTAGCTCGGCGCAAAAAAAACCCTACATGTAGGGTTTTCAGCGAAAAGACCCAACACAAATCAGACAAGAAACTCAAGCCCTTTCTTGCTTCTGTTGGGTCTAATCCAAGCATTTTTTGAAAGCCCAAACCGCTCAAGCGGATGGCAGCCGTTTTCCAGCTCCAACAGCGGAAAACGGTACGGGTGTTGCAGTGCTTGAACCTGGCAACTGTCACCCACCAGGAATACGGCCAAGGGCGTTTGAGCCCCGAACCGAAGACTTCGGCATGGAAGCGGCGCGTTCAGCTCCCTTCCTCCTGTCCCGAAGTTGTTATGCCAGGCCCAGGCCTGCTGTAAGTGCTTCAGGACGGAACGGTGGGCACCGTGATGGTGCCCAAATAAATATAGAAATGTGGAGACAACCCCCCATGCAAACCGACACAACTCGCGAGAACCCGCAAGGCTCCGTGCCGCAGGCCGCCGATTCGACTATGGATCTGTCCGCCACTGCACCTGGCCAATTGCGCGTGATCAAGCGTAACGGCACTGTCGTTCCTTACACCGATGACAAAATCACCGTCGCCATCACCAAAGCGTTTCTTGCAGTTGAAGGCGGCACCGCTGCTGCCTCGTCGCGCATCCACGACACCGTTGCCCGCCTGACCGAACAGGTCACCGCGACCTTCAAGCGTCGCATGCCGTCGGGCGGCACCATCCACATCGAAGAAATCCAGGACCAGGTCGAACTGGCCCTGATGCGTGCCGGCGAGCAGAAAGTGGCCCGCGACTACGTGATCTACCGCGATTCGCGCGCCAAGGAACGTGCCGTCCGCACCCCGGCCGAAGAAGCCGCCGTGCAAGCGCACCCGTCGATCCGCATCACCCTGGCCGACGGCAGCTTCGCGCCGCTGGACCTGGGCCGCCTGAATACCATCATCACCGAGGCCTGCGAAGGCCTGGAAGAAGTCGACGGTGACCTGATCCAGCGCGAAACCCTGAAGAACCTGTACGACGGTGTGGCCCTGACCGACGTCAACACCGCCCTGGTGATGACCGCCCGTACCCTGGTTGAACGCGAGCCGAACTACTCGTTCGTGACCGCGCGCCTGCTGATGGACACCCTGCGTGCCGAAGGCCTGGGTTTCCTGGGCGTGGCCGACAGCGCCACCCACCACGAAATGGCCGACCTGTACGCCAAGGCGCTGCCTGCCTATATCGCCAAGGGTATCGAATTCGAATTGCTGAACCCGGTCCTGGCCACCTTCGACCTGGAAAAACTCGGCAAGGCGATCAACCACGAGCGCGACCAGCAGTTCACTTACCTGGGCCTGCAAACCCTGTACGACCGTTACTTCATCCACAAGGACGGGATCCGCTTCGAACTGCCGCAAGTGTTCTTCATGCGCGTGGCCATGGGCCTGGCGATCGAAGAGAAGCACAAGGAAGACCGTGCGATCGAGTTCTACAACCTGCTGTCGTCCTTCGACTACATGTCGTCCACTCCGACCCTGTTCAACGCCGGTACCCTGCGTCCACAGCTGTCGAGCTGCTACCTGACCACCGTGCCGGATGACCTGTCGGGCATCTACCACGCGATCCACGACAACGCCATGTTGTCCAAATTCGCCGGTGGCCTGGGCAACGACTGGACACCAGTGCGCGCACTGGGTTCGTACATCAAGGGCACCAACGGCAAGTCCCAGGGCGTCGTACCCTTCCTGAAAGTCGTGAACGACACCGCCGTAGCGGTTAACCAGGGTGGCAAGCGCAAAGGCGCTGTGTGTGCCTACCTGGAAACCTGGCACATGGACATTGAAGAGTTCATCGAGCTGCGCAAGAACACCGGTGATGACCGTCGTCGTACCCACGACATGAACACCGCCAACTGGATCCCTGACCTGTTCATGAAGCGCGTCTTCGATGACGGCAAGTGGACCCTGTTCTCGCCATCCGAAGTACCGGACCTGCACGACCTGACCGGCAAGGCCTTCGAAGAGCGCTACGAGTACTACGAAGCCCTCACCGAATACCCAGGCAAGGTCAAGCTGTTCAAGACCATCCAGGCCAAAGACCTGTGGCGCAAAATGCTGTCGATGCTGTTCGAAACCGGCCACCCATGGCTGACCTTCAAGGACCCGTGCAACCTGCGCAGCCCGCAGCAGCACGTGGGCGTGGTCCACAGCTCGAACCTGTGCACCGAGATCACCTTGAACACCAACAAGGACGAGATCGCCGTTTGCAACCTGGGCTCGATCAACCTGCCGAACCACATCGTCAACGGCAAGTTGGACACCGCCAAGCTGGAACGCACCGTCAACACCGCCGTACGCATGCTCGATAACGTGATCGACATCAACTACTACTCGGTGCCACAGGCGCAGAACTCCAACTTCAAGCACCGTCCGGTCGGCCTCGGCATCATGGGCTTCCAGGACGCACTGTACCTGCAGCACATTCCCTACGGTTCGGACGCTGCGGTCGAGTTCGCCGACAAGTCCATGGAAGCGGTCAGCTACTACGCGATCCAGGCTTCCTGCGACCTGGCCGACGAGCGCGGCGCCTACGAGACATTCCAGGGTTCGCTGTGGTCCAAGGGCATCCTGCCGCTGGATTCGCAACAGATCCTGATCGAACAGCGTGGCCAGAAGTACATCGACGTTGACCTGAACGAATCCCTGGACTGGGCGCCGGTACGTGCCCGTGTGCAGAAAGGCATCCGTAACTCCAACATCATGGCCATCGCACCGACCGCGACCATCGCCAACATCACTGGCGTATCGCAGTCGATCGAACCGACCTACCAGAACCTGTATGTGAAATCGAACCTGTCGGGCGAATTCACCGTGATCAACCCGTATCTGGTCCGCGACCTGAAAGCCCGCGGCCTGTGGGACTCGGTCATGATCAACGACCTGAAGTACTACGACGGTTCCGTGCAGCAGATCGAACGCATCCCGCAGGAACTCAAAGAGCTCTACGCGACCGCCTTCGAAGTGGACACCAAGTGGATCGTCGACGCCGCCAGCCGTCGCCAGAAGTGGATCGACCAGGCTCAGTCCCTGAACCTGTACATCGCCGGCGCATCGGGCAAGAAGCTCGACGTGACCTACCGCATGGCCTGGTACCGTGGCCTGAAAACCACTTACTACCTCCGTGCCCTGGCCGCGACCAGCACCGAGAAGTCGACCATCAACACCGGTAAGCTGAACGCTGTGTCCAGCGGTAACCACGGTGATGATTCGGTGCTCGCCGCCCCGGCCGGCCCGGCGCCAGTGCCAAAGGCCTGCGCGATCGACGAGCCGGATTGCGAAGCTTGTCAATAAGCTGAGCGGTTCCCGGGCTTGAACGCCCGGAACTGAAAAAGCCCGATAGACCCCGACTGTATAGGGTTTATCGGGCTTTTTTCGTTTTCCGGCAAGGCGTTTGCCACTCCAACCTCTAGAGAAATGTGTATGCAATACCCGCTTTGGGATGACCGCCACGGGTCCCCCACATCTCCACCAGCCCGCCAATCACAGCCATTGAATGGCCGTCATAGGCCACGATCCCCAACCTGCCATTCGCGAGTTCACTGCTCGTAGAAGGCCTGTAGAGCCCCCTCAACCCCAGACGATCCAAGGCCTCATGGGCCGCCTCGCCGTTGTTCATGCTTTCCAACGCATCGGCATAGCTCCTTTTTGATTTATTGATATCGTCGTCGATACCATTACCCTCCATTTCAATGCGCTTGCCGCTCACGGCAAACATGAAAATGGCGTCGGCCAGCATCTCCGGATCGGTCCCTTTAAACTTAGACGCAAGGGCAGCCTGCCTTAACTCGTCCTTGGTTAAATGAAGCTCAAATCCATCCCGCATCTTCACGTAATAGCCATCGTCCGTTTCTTTCACCTCCTTGAAGACATCGGTGGGTTTCTGGCCAAACTGCATCATTGCAGCCTTTATCGCTGAAACGGTGACGCAATTGCCATCAGGCCCCTGGCTGAATCCACTCCAAATATCATTGGGTTTCTTGCCAGGGTTGGATCGATCCGGTCGATAGTTAAAATAATTCGCCCCACTCAAAATGGGCTTGTTGCTCATTTTCTCGCCAAACCCATATACCCTGCCGCTTGAAGGTCCACCGCCAGCCGCACCTCCTCCTACTCCTAGACCCCCAGCAAGCCTTGGACCGAGCAACGGCTGAAGAAGCTGGCGAAACTGCGGGGACTCCGAGCCCGCAGCCAGCTCGCCAAGTATGTTTTTGAATTGTTCAGCACCCAGTTCCTCGCGAAGATCGTTCAGCTTATCGCGCAAGTCCTGAGCCAATTGTTTTTTTGAGCCTTGCTCTGCGTAAAACAGCTGGTTGAGCAACTGCTTGACCGCCGACCCGCCAGCCACGGGCTGAGTGCGAGTCGATGCTCCTGAAGCGATACCGGGCACGAATGTTACGTGCCCAGCGCCTGACACGGACACTATTGAACTGCACATCTTCACCTCTCCATAGATTGATGAGCCTGCAGGCCCTAGACCAATCAGTGGCAAGGTAGGAATGGAGTGTTCCTCTCCATACATTTCAACGCGTAACCTGCCGCGTCTAGAGGTATTTTCCCACATCCACAAAAAAGCCCCTCTTACGAGGGGCTTCTTGTGGAGCACTACCGCATCAGGTCATCTGAATGATGGTCTGCATGATGGTGCTCTGGGTGGAAATGGTCTTGGCGTTCGCCTGGTAGTTGCTCTGGGCCTTGATCAGGTCCACCAGTTCGTTGGTCAGGTTGACGTTGGAGTTCTCCAGGGAGTTGGCCACGATCGAACCCAGGGTGCCGGATTGCGGGGAGTCATAACCTGGCTGGCCCGAAGCGAAGGTTTCTCTCCAGGTGGTGCCGCCCGATGGCTGCAAGCCTTGCTCGTTGTTGAAGCTGGCCAGGGATATCTGGCCGATGGCCTTGCTCTGCTGGTTGCTGAACGTGGCGAACATTACGCCATTGCCGTCGATTTTCAGGCCGGTGATCTGGCCAGTGGCGTAACCGTCGGTGGTCGGCGGGTTGCGGTAACTGGCGGAGTTGTACTGGGTGATATTGGCCATGTTGACGGCAATGTTTGGCGCTGTAGCCTTGTTAGGCGTCCATACGCCATTGGTCACCGAGCCCGGGATCCAGCCGGTGAGCGTCAGGGTCGTGCCGGACACGCCTGCTGTGGTGATATCCGTCAGTTTACCGGCACCGTCAAAGCTCAATACCGACGGCACGGGAGCAGTGGTACCCGTCGTTGTAGGCTTGGAACCATCCAGGTTACGGCCATCGATCAGCGTGTAGGCGCTCCACTTGTTGGCGTCGGTTTTCACCATGTACTGCACCATCTCGTGGGAGTTGCCCTGGGAGTCGTACAGGGTGGTGCTGTACTGGGTGGTGAAAGTGGTGGTGTCAGTCGGGTCGAACGGCTTGGTGGTCTGGTTGATCACCGGCTCCGACGAGTTCAGGTTACTGGTGGAGTCCACTTTGGTGGACGCCTTCGGTGGCAGGTACGACAGGTTCAATTGCAGGTCGGTCAAGCCGCCTTTGATGATCTTGCCGTCGTCATCTGCCGCGTAGCCCTGCAGGCGCGAGGTACCGGTGTTGTTGGTGATGTAGCCGTCTTTGTCGGCACGGAAGGCACCGCTACGGGTGTATTCCAGCGAGCCATCGCTGCCCTTCTGCACGAAGAAGCCACCGCCCTGGATCGCCATGTCCAGCACGCCGCCGCTGTTGTTGACGTCACCCTGGGTGAACTGCTGGGACACCGCTGCCAGGTTCACACCGTTGCCGATGCTGTTCTGGCCGGTGCCCAGTTTGGACGCGGCGTAGATATCCGCGAACTCCGCACGGGACGACTTGAAGCCAGTGGTCGCAACGTTGGCGATGTTGTTGCCGGTTACGTCCAGTTGTTTGTTGGCCGCATAGAGGCCGCTAAGGCCGATATTAAAAGACATGTTTCTCTCCCTCTGCCGTATTTAGCCGGCTCTATGTACCGATAGTCTGAATTTGCGACAGCTTGACGCTGCCCATGCCACCTGCAAGGTTCAGCAGCATTTCGCCGCCGGTCTTGCTCAACGTCACACTGGTCACCGTTGCCGGCAACGAAGTCGCCATGGCCACCGATTCACCCTTGTCGTTCTTGGTCGTCGCCGCGAAGGTGTAGGTGCCGGCTGGGGCGACCTCGCCCTTGTCGTTCTTGCCATCCCAGATGAAGTCGGACGAACCCGCGCTTTGGGCACCCATATCGATAGTGCGCACCACGTTGCCGTCTTTATCGGAGATCTTGATCGAGACGTTGCCCGTCGCCGCAGTCACCGCCACCGAACCGGTCATGCTCTTGCTCGTGTCTACCAAGGCCTTGTTGGTCTGGGTAATGATCGAGCGCCCCACCAGCGACGAAGCCTGCAACGCCTGCGACGAGCTGAAGTTGCTGGAGATCGCATTGACCGAGTCGTTCAGGGTGTTGATGCCTTCCAGGCTGCTGAATTGCGCCAGCTGGGCCACGAACGCACCGTTGTCCTGAGGCGACAGCGGGTTCTGGTTTTTCAGTTGGGTCACCAGCAGTTGCAGGAACGCATCCTTGCCCAGGGACTGGCTGCCGGTCGCCGTCTTGGTAGCATCGGCGACGGTGGTGTTGTCGGTGGCGGTCTTGACCTTGGAGTTGAAAAGGTCCTGGACTGCCGTGTTGGTCGTGGTATCAACGATGGCCATTATTTGGCGCCCCTTATCACTGACCCAGGGTCAGGACCTTCTGCATCATGGTTTTGGCGGTGTTCATCATTTCCGCGTTGGTCTGGAACGAGCGGCTGGCGGAGATCATGTCTGCCATTTCCTCGACCACGTTGACGTTGGGGTAATAGACATAACCCTTTTCGTTCGCGGCAGGATGGTTCGGCTCGTAACGGGCCTCGAGGTTGCTCTGGTCTTCGACCACACCGAGGACCTGCACGCCCTGGCCGGCAGCATCCTGGTTCTGGAACAGCGAATCGCTGCCACCGCTCTGGCCACCCTGGAACATGGTGGCGAACACCGGGTGACGGGCGCGGTAGGTCTGGTCGATGCTCGAAGACACGGTCTCGGCGTTGGCGATGTTACTGGCGACGGTGTTCAAGCGCGTGGTCTGCGCGCTCATGCCACTGCCGGCAATATTGAAAACACTGGACAGGGACATGGCTTACTCTCCACGCAGGGCTGACATCAGCCCTTTGAATTTACTGTTGAGCAGGGTAAAGCTGGCCTGAAAGTTCACCGAGTTCTCGGCATAGGCCGATTGCTCCAGCTGGGCGTCGACGGTGTTCTGGTCGATCGACGGCTGCATCGGCGTGCGATACAGCAGCGACTCGTCACCACTGCTCAGGCCTTGTGCTTCGATATGACGGTTGTTGGTCATGTTCAAGGCGAAGGTGCCGTTCTTGGTCTTGTCCTGCTGTGCGGCGAGCACGGCGGAGAAATCCAGGTCCCGAGCCTTGTAGTTCGGGGTGTCGGCGTTGGCAATGTTGTTGGCCAGGACTTCGGCACGCTGGGCGCGAAAGCCCAGGGCTTGTTCGTGGATACCGAGCGCTTTATCGAAGCTGATGCTCATGGCGGAAACCTTTAGGCTGACCTGCTGTTAACAGGGTTATAGCAAGGCGCATGCCAATATCTGATACCCCCGTAAATCAAGGGGTTGCGAGGAGCTTGCCGGCGGCAATGCCAGAAAAGCGGCAACGGGTTTCCGCGTGGCGCCAGTAAAGCGGCAATGGGGAGTTGCCGCTTTCTTCAACTTTTTTGCCGCAGAAACAAATGTGGGAGGAGGCTTGCCCCCGATAGCGGCTGATCAGTTGATGTCTCTATCACTGATACACCGCTATCGGGAGCCAGCCCGCTCCCACATTATTATCAGGCCTGATTATTTGGCCTGGTAGATGATCCCAGGGCTGCATTGCACCATCTGGAAGTGATCCGGCAAACCATTGAGCGCCTCGGATGCACCGAGAAACAGGTAGCCGCCACGCTTGAGGGTGCCGTGGATGCGCAACAGGATGTCTTTCTTCACCTCGGCCGAGAAGTAGATCAGCACGTTGCGGCAGAACACCATGTCGAACTTGCCCAGGCTGGCGTAGCTGTCGAGCAGGTTGAACGAGCGAAACTCCACACGGTTCTTGATCGGCGCCTTGACCGCCCAACGCCCTGCCCCTTTAGGGTCGAAGTAACGTTGCAGGCGTTCCTGGGACAAGCCACGACCCAGGGCCAGGCTGTCGTACTCGCCGGTCTTGCAGTTGGTGAGCATGGTGCCGGACAGGTCGGTGGCGACAATCTGCGCCCCGGCTTTCAACTGGCCCATGTTGGTCCGCTCGAACTCATCGATGGACATCGAAATCGAGTACGGTTCCTGACCCGAAGAGCAGGCGGCCGACCAGATACGCAGGCGCTGGCCCGGGCTGGCCTTGATGGCCTCCGGCAGCACTTTGCTCTTGAGCACTTCAAAGGGGTAGGTATCGCGAAACCACAGGGTTTCGTTGGTGGTCATGGCATCGACCACCATCTCCTTGAGGCCACTGCGCGGCTGCCCCTGGATCCGCTGAACCAACTCGCCCAGGGACTTGATACCCTGCTGCTCCATCAGTTTGTTAAGACGGCTGGATACCAGGTATTGCTTGTTTTCACCGAGCAATATGCCACAGGCTTTTTCCAGGAAGACCCGGAACTGTTCAAAATCCAAATTACCCGTAGACACTGATACCGCCTCTAAAATCGTATGACCGCCAGGGGAAAACCCTAGCCGTGATCTGCTGCCTTGATCCGGTCGACTACCCGGGATGCCAGGTCATCAGGGCGGAATTTGGCCAGGAAGTCATCGGCACCGACTTTCTTGACCATCGCCTGATTGAATACGCCCGACAACGAAGTATGCAGGATGATATGCAGTTTTTGCATGCGTGGATCGCTGCGTATCTCAGCAGTGAGGGTATAGCCGTCCATTTCCGGCATCTCGATGTCAGAGATCATCATCAAGAATTCTTCTTCCGGCTTCTTACCTTCATCCACCAGCTTGCGCAGGTAATCCAACGCTTGGCGCCCGTCATTGAGGGCGACAACGTCCACGCCGACGGTTTGCAGGCAACGAGTCACCTGTTTGCGCGCTACCGAGGAGTCATCCACCGTCAGCACACGCAGCGAGACCGCCTTGTGCGCCGTTTCGGCGTCGACCACTCCCACGGAAATCGACTCCGAGGTGGGCGCCACTTCGGCGAGGATCTTCTCCACGTCGATGATCTCGACCAACTGGTTATCGACCCGCGTCACCGCCGTGAGGTAGTGATCGCGACCGGTGCCCTTGGGCGGCGGATGGATCTCTTCCCAGTTCATGTTGACGATGCGCTCCACCGAGCGCACCAGGAAACCCTGGGTCTTGGTGTTGTACTCGGTAATGATCACGAACGGGTTCTCGCGATCCTGCAGGCCGGCCGAACCGGTGGCCAGGGCCAGGTCAAGAATCGGGATAGTCGCACCACGAATATTCGCCACACCGCACACCACCGGACTGGACTTGGGCATGATCGTCAGCTTGGGACATTGCAGCACTTCCCGCACCTTGAATACGTTGATGCCATACAGCTGCTTGCCATCCAGGCGAAACAGCAGCAACTCCAGGCGATTCTGCCCTACCAGCTGTGTGCGCTGGTTTACTGAATCCATTACTCCTGCCATGCCATGACTCCTACGCTAAAACCTTTGGCTATACCTACAAGGGCGGCGCGCCCCAACACTAAAACGGCACGAGCTTTGCTATTTGTTCAATTATGGACATTACAACGACAGTTTCCCGACGCCTTCACCTGACACGGTTTTGCAGATTGCTCTGCGTACCGTTGGCGCTGCTTGCCTTCAGCCTGGGCACCACGGCCCGTGCAGAGAACGTCACCTTGCCTGATCTACTTATCGGCGTCACCCAAGGCTTTCTTGAGTTCACTGTAGAAGATTATCTGGCAACCACACAGACGCCGGGGCGTTATGAAATCCAGGTCAACCAGTTGGACCCGCGCCTGCGCATGCCGATGTGCGACAAGGAATTGACAGCAACCCTGGAAAGTCCCGCCCAACCCATCGGGCGCGTAACGGTCAAGGTACGCTGCGAAGGCGCCTCGCCCTGGACCGTGTTCGTACCGGCCCAGGTCAAATTGTTCCGTGATGTGGTGGTGGTTGCCCGCCCACTGAAGCGCACGGGCATCATCGATTTCGAGGACGTCGTACTGCGTGAGCGCGACATCAGCCAGATCAGCCAGGGCTACCTGACATCCCTGGACCAGGCCATCGGGCAGAGATTGACCCGACCAGTGGTCACCGATCAGGTGATTACCCTGGTGCACCTGGAACAGGCCGAGGTCATCCGCAAGGGCGACCAGGTGGTGATTTCCGCGAGCAGCGGCGGCTTGAATGTGAAAATGCCGGGCGAAGCGCTGTCCAACGGCGGCATGAGCGAACAGATTCGCGTCAAGAACCTCAACTCCAACCGCGTGATCAAGGCGCGGGTAACAGCCCCAGGGCAAGTCGAGGTCGCTTTATAGATTACTGGTACAGGACGCTGGGTTTTCCTACACTGTGCACGAGAAGCCCCGTGCGGAGATTTATTGTCATTCGCGCCTAAAGTTTGTCCGGGTATGGCCGAAAACATGGCAAGCGTCCAAATACCCAGAGGTTTTTTTATCATGGTCATCGATTTCAGCCGTTTGAATAACACCCCGACGACGTCAGGCACTACGCGCACCACCAGTCCCAAGGACAACGTAGAAGCCAAGGCCCCGGCGCTGCCCGCCAAGGCAGAACAGGCCAGCGCCAGCCAGAGCGGGGAATCCGTACACCTGAGCAATGAGGCTCAACAGTTGCAGAAGGTCACTGACTCGCTGCGCGACCAACCGGTAGTCAATAAAGCCCGCGTGGCCGAATTGAAACAGGCGATCGCCGATGGCAGCTATAAAGTCGACAGCAACCGTGTAGCCAGCAAGCTGCTTAACTTCGAAGCCGAGCGCTAGGCAAAGGCCTGCGCAGGGCTTTTGGACGCTTAAAACCCAAGGCCAGCCATGCATCACGACGAACATTTGCTTCAACTGATCATTGATGATCTAGCGCCGACGCAACAATTGCTCGAGCTGCTCAAAGAAGAATCACTGGCCCTCTATGGCCGGGACATGCCGCTGCTGGAAGAAATTCTGGCACGCAAGCAGTCGTTGATCGTCCTGCTGGAACAGCACGGCAAAAAACGCAGCCAGATCCTCATCAGCCTCGGCCTGCCGGCAGACCACGACGGCCTGGCGCAGTTGGCCAGCCACTCCTCGGTCGGCGATCAATTGCTGGCCCAGAGCAAAGAACTCAACCAATTGCTCGCCCAATGCCAGGAAGCCAACCTGCTTAACGGTCAGTCGATCCAGCTTCAGCAAGCCACGACCGCCAACCAGTTGCGTATACTCCACGGCGGAGAGCCTCCGGCACTCTATAACGCCCAGGGCTCCACCTCGCGCCTGGTCAAGCCAAGCACCCGCAGCCAAGCCTGACACCGGTTTACAGCGCGCCCTATCCAAGGCGCGCCACATGCTGGCAAAATGCCGGTTCTTGCGTGTAGTCGTATTTTGTCTGGAGATGGAAGAACCGTGTTCAACGCCCTTAATGCGGAAGATGCCCCGCAGCCACCCAAGGTCCTCACCACGCCTCTGGAAATCGCCGGCACCTTGCGGATGCTGCAAGACAGCCATGATCCGCTGATCATCACTTTCCATGAACGCAGCCAGCGCTTCCAGAGCTACCTGGTGGACGTCAACCGCGACAGCAACACGCTGGCGCTGGACGAAATGATCCCCCGTGACGGCGAGCGCCACCTCGAAAACGGCGAACCCTTTCGCATCGAAGGTTTCCATGATGGCGTACGCGTCGCCTGGGAAAGCAAAGGCACCCTGACCATCAGCGAAAAAGGCGGCCACCGTATCTATACCGGCAGCCTGCCGGATGAGGTGGTCTATCATCAGCGCCGCAATGCCTTCCGCGCCGCGTTGAAGCTGGCGCAACTGGTGAATATCGAGCTGGGCGGCGAGAAGCTTCAGCTGCCGGTCAACGGCAAACTGCTGGATATTTCCGCCACCGGCTGCAAATTGCGTTTTGAAGGCGATATTTCCGAGCGCCTGCAACTGGGCCAGGTCTACGACCGATTTATCGCAGCCCTGCCGTTTGGCAGCATGACCACCGCCGTCGAACTGCGATACCTGCACTTCGAAGAAAGGATCAACACGACCTTTGCCGGCGTGCGCTTCCACAACATGAGTGGTTTGGTGCAACGCCAGGTCGAGCGCTTTGTGTACCAACTGCAGCGTGAAGCACGACGGTTCGACAAAGACGACGATTTTTGATCCTTAACCATCGCAGCAAAAAAACGGGCAGACCCTTTGGGATCTGCCCGTTTTTGCTTTCAGGGGCGTGCCCTGCTCAATTCGTGAGGATGCTCGTCCGGCCCCAGGGGCTCAGGTGGGCCTTCGAAGGCGGGCTCATCCACCAGCGGCTCCGGATCGGCCTGCGGCTCGGGGTCGGGTACAGTCTGCATCTGCTCCTGCACCACCTGCTCGTCGACCCGCGGGTCCAGCGCCGCCACCAGCGGTGAACTCGACATACTGTCGGGCATTGCCACGTGATGCAGGGGGGCATCTTCCACCTGGTGCAGATTGGTCACCGCCTTAGGCCGGATCCGCCACACCAGGATCAGCGCGCACAGACTGAAAAACGCATACAGCATCTGGCTGCCGAACAGCTTCATCACCACACCCGCCAGCAACGGCCCGACGCTGGCGCCGATACCGTAGGTCACCAGCAGCATGGCCGTCAGCGATACCCGGCGATCCCCCTCCACATGGTCGTTTGAAAACGCCACCGCCAATGGATACAGGCAAAACTGCACGAGAGAACACAGGAAGCCCGCCACGAACAGCACCTCCAGCGGCACCTGGGTCATGATTGCCAACGGCAGTGCCGCCACCGCCAGGCATAAGGCGAAGCAGCGGATCAGCAGCGCGCGATCATAACGATCCGACAACCAGCCCAGGGGCCATTGCACCAGCAACCCGGCAAAAATGCAGCTACCCATGAACAGGCCCACCTGTTCGGTGCTCAACCCTTGCTGGGAGGCATACAGCGGCGCCAGGCCGTAGAACGAACCGACGATCAACCCCGCCCCCAACACCGTACTCAGCGACTGCGGCACACGCTTGATAAAGAAGCGCGGCTCCATCGGCGCAGGATGCAAGGCCGCCGGGTGAATGCGCCGGGTCATGGCCACCGGCACCAGGCACAGGGCGAAACACAGCGCCACCAGCATCAGCAGCTCAAGGCCAAGCTGGGGATGCATCACCAGTATCAACTGGCCCAATACCAGACCCAGGTAGGAGGCGATCATATAACCGCTGAACACTACGCCACGCTGCTTGGCATCGGCCTGCTCATTGAGCCAGCTCTCGATGACCATGTACTGGCACATCATCCCCAGGCCCACGATTATCCGCAGCACAATCCAGGCCGGCAGCCAATCGACCAGGCCATGACCCAGCACCGCCGCACCGACAATCCCGGCACAGGTGGCATAGGCACGGATATGCCCGACCCGGGCAATCAGGCGATGCCCGATCTTGCCGCCCAGTACCAGGCCAAAGTAGTTGGCCGCCATCAGTGCACCCACCCATAGGCTGTCGACATGGTCGGCCGCCAGGCGCAAGGCCAGGTAGGTACTGAGCAGGCCGGAGCCAATCAGCATCATCAAGGAGGCGAAATAAAGGGCTCGAAAAGATTTCCAGATCTGGCGCATCGGCGTTCCGAGCGGCTCCTTGCGGTGAGAGACAGGGCTATCGGCATGATAGTCCGGGGTGACCGGGTCCGGACAGGCAACATGCGCTGTTTCCGGGGATTATTTTGCTTAACAGCTCAGACGCTGTCGGATGGCGCGCAAGGTACATGGTTGCGACAAATACATCACAGCACCTGCTGTGAACCTTGATCGGCGGCAAGGTTCGACCTGCGTGCAAAAAGATCGAGCACGCACAAAAAAGCCCCGCCAGGAGGTTCTGTACGGGGCTTTCTCTATGGGCTACGAATCTGGTGTCCCAGGGCCGGTTCGAACGGCCAACCTTCCCCTTAGGAGGGGGATGCTCTATCCAATTGAGCTACTGGGACAAATGACAGCCATCAGGCCAAGGGCACTGCGACGGACGGCGTGCATGTTAACGGCCGAGGTGGGTTTTGTCATGTCGTCCGTGGGCTTTTTAAGTGTAGGCGGAGCATTGCCCGAGCAAATGCGGTTTCGCCCCGCGAATACGGGCATCTGGCCTGATCGTGCAAAATGCAACCACCCAAAATGCCAGCATTGCAAATTGCAATCCTTCACCCCCTCAAAGTAAACTCAAGCCATTGATTTTATTGAATTAATACATTGGCACGACACCTGCAACAGTTCTCCTGCAAACCCCATCCAGCCAAGGCATTAAACGGAGAACATGACCATGAACAGTGCCATTCTGTTAGCTCTCAACACCGTCGCCCTGGCTGCACTGGTGATGTTCCACTTTCAATCGACTGGCAGCAACGACCCCGCCCAGATCAGCCAGCAGGCAGTCCCCCACCACTTGCAACAACGTCCGCAACTGGCCGTGATGACACCGAATGCACAAGCGCCAGTACGCCTGACTCAAGGCACCCACGCCGCGCCGGCATCTGAACACTGGGTTTTTTAAGGACGCTGATCATGAGCAAATTTGCCTGGCTGTTCCTGAGCCTGACCATCGCCACTGGCCTTATGGGCCTGAGTGCAAGCTCCCAGGATGGGCAAACCAGCGCATTCGTCGCCGCCGGCGTTTTCGCAGGTCTGCTTCTGTTGACCCTCGTCGTGGGTCGCCGAATCAAATTTGACCCGGTTTTACGCTGACCCCTCCCTTCCCTGCGCTGCCCTCCCCCTACCTTATGTCGCCTCGTCCTAGTAAATCGGCAAATTGCCACTAGTCTTAAAACTAAGGGCAAAAGGCCACTTTGCTATAGGATGTGCGACCTCAAACCCTGTGGTGGCCTGGACTTACGGGAAGTTCCCTCGTGGAATCACTCATGGAAAAGTTTTCCAACCAGTCCGCAAAAATGCAAATGAGTGCTGGCATAAAGCCTCTAGGCAGTTCAATATTTGTCACAGAATTGACGCCAAGGAACTGGCAAATCTGAGGCATGATGCGGCCTCTTTGCAATTCGGGTTGAACTTTGGTCGTGAGTCTTGTCTTAACACTCATCTTGCGGCCAATTCCAATAACCGCTCCCCTGAACTAACCGGTTAAATATATGCGCCCATTGAAACAGGCAATTTATTCCAGCCGTACGGCTGACAAGTTCGTCGTACGTCTGCCAGACGGAATGCGGGAACGCATTGCCGAGGTGGCTCGCAATCATCACCGCAGCATGAACTCCGAAATCATCGCGCGCCTGGAGCAGAGCCTTATTCAGGAAGGTGCGCTGGGTGAAGAACTGAGCATGCGCCTGGACAGCCCCGAGCTGTCGCTGCACGAACGCGAACTGCTGCAGCGTTTTCGTCAGCTCTCCCACCGCCAGCAAAATGCCCTCGTCTCGCTTATCGCGCACGACGTAGAGGCGGCCGCAGAAGCCAATTGATCCGCCACTGAAAGCCGAAGCCAGCCCTGTGCTGGCTTTTTTTTGCCTGGGATTCACAGGGCTCGGCATTCTTATCACGTAGCAGAGGGCGCCCGCCCGAGACAGATCAGAGCAGGAAGATCGTCGCCAAACCGAGGAAGATGAAGAAGCCACCACTGTCGGTCATGGCCGTGATCATCACGCTGGCGCCCATGGCCGGGTCGCGCCCAAGGCGTGCCAGGGTCATGGGGATCAGCACCCCCATCAGGGCCGCCAGCAGCAGGTTGAGGGTCATGGCAGCGGTCATCACCACCCCCAGGGACCAACTGCCGTACAGCAAGTAGGCCACCACGCCAATCACCCCCCCCCACACCAGGCCGTTGATCAGGCCCACGGCCAACTCCTTGCGCAGCAGGCGCGAAGAGTTGGCGGTACTGACCTGGTCCAGCGCCATGGCGCGTACGATCATGGTGATGGTCTGGTTGCCCGAGTTACCACCAATGCCTGCCACAATCGGCATCAACGCTGCCAAGGCCACCAGCTTCTCGATGGAACCTTCGAACAGCCCGATCACACGGGAGGCGATAAACGCGGTAATCAGGTTAACGGCCAGCCAGGCCCAGCGGTTATGCAGGGAACGCCAGACTGACGCAAAAATATCTTCCTCTTCACGCAAACCCGCCATGTTGAGGACTTCGGTTTCACTCTCTTCACGAATCAAGTCGACGATTTCGTCGATGGTCAGACGGCCGATCAGCTTGCCGTTCTTGTCGACCACCGGGGCAGAGATCAAGTCGTAACGCTCAAAGGCCTGCGCTGCGTCGTAGGCATCCTCATCGGGGTGAAAGCTCACGGTATCGCTGGCCATCAGGTCAGCAACCTTTTTCTCCGGATCGTTGACCAACAGGCGCTTGATCGGCAGCACGCCCTTGAGAATGCCTTCATAGTCGACCACGAACAGTTTGTCGGTATGACTCGGCAGCTCTTTCAGCCGGCGCAGGTAACGCAAGACCACTTCCAGGCTGACGTCTTCGCGGATGGTGACCATCTCGAAGTCCATCAGTGCGCCGACCTGATCCTCGTCATAGGATAACGCGGAGCGCACGCGCTCACGCTGCTGGCCGTCAAGGGCCTCCATCAACTCATGGACAACATCACGCGGCAACTCTGGAGCCAGGTCGGCCAGTTCGTCAGCGTCCATCTCCCTGGCGGCCGCCAGGAGCTCGTGATCGTCCATGTCGGCGATCAGGGTTTCACGGACCGAGTCGGATACTTCGAGCAGGATATCGCCGTCGCGGTCGGCCTTGACCAACTGCCAGAGGGTCAGTCGATCATCCAGGGGCAAGGCTTCGAGAATGTAGGCAACGTCGGCGGAGTGCAGGTCATCGAGCTTGCGTTGCAACTCGACGAGGTTCTGGCGGTGGACCAGGTTTTCGACGAGGTCGTTATTCGGACCATCCTGGCGGTGCGTGAAATCTTCGACCACGCGCTGGCGCTGCAGCAGCTCGATGACTTGAGCCAGGCGATCCTGCAGGCTTTCCTGTGTTTTCTTTACTTCTACTTCGGTCATAGGCGAACTCCACTCCCAGCAGCGGGGCACGCCGGAAGGATCAATCAGTCAATTCATGATTGGTAAAACGGGGTACTGAGTAACTACTGGGTAAGTCCATGGAGGTATTCCATAAGCCCCGGCGGGGCTGACGGGCGCAATGATACACCGTGCGTCCGGTTTTAACGTCAAAAAACTGGAAAGAACAAGCGCTTGCGAGCCAAAGTTGAGTATTGGCCACACCTATTCAACTGCGACGCCATCACCGGAATGGAAAACACATAAGGAAGGAGAAAAAGATAAGGATCCACACAAACCCCAGACGGCAAAAAGCCCGCACTAGGCGGGCTTTTTGTTTGTATGGTGCACTCGACAGGATTCGAACCTGTGACCGCTCGGTTCGTAGCCGAGTACTCTATCCAGCTGAGCTACGAGTGCATATTGTGTTTTTAGACCAGATCACAACTGGTTGAAGCCGAGCTACCCGCATTGCTGCAACTAACTCTTAAATGGTGCACTCGACAGGATTCGAACCTGTGACCGCTCGGTTCGTAGCCGAGTACTCTATCCAGCTGAGCTACGAGTGCATTTGTTGCCGCGCATTATAGGCCGTTCAATCTCTATGTAAAGCTATTTTTTCGTTTAATTTCAACAACTTAACGAAAAAACCAGATTGCAACGTACTAAGCAAATAATGGCGGAGAACGGGGGATTCGAACCCCCGACACCCTTTTGAGGTGTACTCCCTTAGCAGGGGAGCGCCTTCGGCCACTCGGCCAGCTCTCCGCAACACGGGGCGTATATTAACCACGTTCATCCCCGTTTGCAAACATAAAAAACGATAAAAATTAAAGGCTTGGTTCTCAGTCCTTTTCCTCGTCCTTCTGTTCGTCGTTTTGCGCGTCCTGATCTTTACCCTTCTCTCTGTCCTTCTCTTTACTGATCCGCAAGAAGATTTCCTCGCGATGGACCGCCACCTCTTTCGGAGCGTTAACCCCGATACGCACTTGATTGCCTTTGACGCCGAGCACGGTCACGGTGATTTCGCCATCACCGATAATCAGGCTTTCTGCGCACCGACGAGTCAGAATCAGCATACCTTTCTCCTCACGCATTTCATTTCAGGAACAACAGTCTGCAAAAAAAAGGCGTTCGACCTACGACTCGAGAGCCATAGCCCTAACGGCCTAAGTATTGTCGAGCGCACGCAAAAGACCATGCGCCCTACAAAAAAATGAAAGGCGCGGTAAACCGCGCCTTCCTGGCATTGCATCACTCGCCCTGTCGGGCCGGAGCATCCAGCTCAAAAGCGGTATGCAGCGCGCGTACAGCCAGTTCCAGGTACTTCTCTTCAATCACCACCGAGACTTTGATTTCCGAGGTAGAGATCATCTGGATATTGATGCTTTCCTTGGCCAAAGCCCCGAACATGCGGCTGGCAACGCCGGCATGGGAACGCATGCCCACACCTACGATCGACACCTTGGCAATCCTGGTATCGCCGACCACTTCACGGGCGCCAATTTCACTCGCGGTGTTCTCCAGGATTTTCAACGCCGCATCGTACTCGTTGCGGTGCACGGTGAAGGTGAAATCGGTGGTGTTATCGTGCGAGACGTTCTGCACGATCATGTCGACTTCAACATTCGCATCGCTGATAGGGCCCAGAATCTTGAAGGCCACGCCCGGGGTGTCTGGCACGCCACGGATCGTCAGCTTGGCTTCATCGCGGTTGAAAGCGATGCCGGAAATGATCGGCTGTTCCATGGATTCCTCTTCATCAATAGTAATGAGGGTGCCCGGACCCTCCTTGAAGCTGTGCAATACGCGCAGCGGAACGTTGTACTTGCCGGCGAACTCCACCGCGCGGATCTGCAACACCTTGGAACCGAGGCTGGCCATTTCCAGCATCTCTTCAAAGGTGATCTTGTCCAGGCGCTGGGCCACGGACACCACACGCGGGTCAGTGGTGTAGACGCCATCCACATCGGTGTAGATCTGGCACTCGTCAGCCTTGAGGGCCGCAGCCAGGGCCACACCGGTGGTGTCAGAACCGCCACGCCCGAGGGTGGTGATGTTGCCGTGCTCGTCCACACCCTGGAAGCCCGCTACAACTACCACGCGGCCTGCTTTCAGATCAGTGCGAATTTTCTGGTCGTCAATCTGCAGGATCCGCGCCTTGGTGTGCGCGCTGTCGGTGAGGATGCGCACCTGGCTGCCAGTGTAGGACACGGCAGGCACGCCACGCTTGTTCAGGGCCATGGCCAGCAAGGCGATGGTCACCTGCTCGCCGGTGGACACGATCACATCCAGCTCACGCGGCAGCGGCTGTTGCTCGCCACTGATGGCCTTGGCCAGTTCGATCAGGCGATTGGTCTCGCCGCTCATGGCCGACAGCACCACGACCAGGTCATCCCCGGCATCGCGGAATTTCTTAACCTTGTCGGCCACCTGCTCGATTCTTTCGACAGAGCCGACCGAGGTGCCTCCAAATTTCTGTACGATCAAAGCCATTTCCAAGCCGCCTCAGCCCGTAAAGGGGCGCCTAATATCCAATCAACCAGCACAGAACAGCCCGTGACTAGACCACGGGCAGGTTAACAGTGCCTTAAATACCTGCCTCGACAAATGGCACGGTCAGGGCCAGGGCCGCGTCCAGGGCACTGGCGTCTACACCACCGCCTTGCGCCATGTCCGGACGACCGCCGCCCTTCCCGCCCACTGCCGCAGCGGCCTGCTTCATCAAATCACCGGCCTTGAGTTGGCCAGTCAGGTCCTTGGTTACACCGGCAACCAGCACGACCTTCTCCTCATGGACACTGCCGAGCAGGATCACTGCGCGGCCGAGCTTGTTCTTCAACTGATCGACCAGGGCCAACAGCGCCTTGCCGTCCTGGCCGTCCAGGCGTGCAGCCAGGACTTTCACGTCCTTGACGTCAACGGCCGAAGCCGACAGGTCGTCGCCCGCAGCGCTGGCCGCCTTGGCTTGCAACTGCTCCAGCTGTTTCTCCAGCGCACGGTTGCGCTCCAGAACGGCGGACAACTTGTCGATCAGGTTGTCGCGGCTGCCCTTGACCAGGCTGGCCGCTTCCTTGAGTTGTTCTTCAGCGGCATTCAGGTAGGCAAGGGCCGCAGCGCCGGTCACCGCCTCAATACGACGCACACCCGACGCCACGCCGCCTTCGCTGATGATCTTCAGCAGGGCGATGTCGCCGGTACGGTTGGCGTGGATACCGCCACACAGTTCCACCGAGAAGTCGCCGCCCATGCTCAGCACTCGCACGCTGTCGCCGTATTTCTCGCCGAACAGCGCCATGGCGCCCTTGGCCTTGGCCGTCTCGATGTCGGTTTCTTCGGTTTCTACCGGGGAGTTCTTGCGAATCTCAGCGTTGACGATGTCTTCCAGGGCCTTGATCTGCTCAGGCTTGATCGCTTCGAAGTGACTGAAGTCGAAACGCAGGCGCTGGCTGTCGACCAACGACCCCTTCTGCTGGACGTGCTCGCCCAGCACCTGGCGCAGCGCGGCGTGCAGCAAGTGCGTGGCCGAGTGGTTCAGCGCGGTGGCATGGCGCACCTCAGCATCGACCTGGGTGTCCACCGGCGCACCGACCGTCAGGTTGCCCAGCACCAGCACGCCGTGATGCAGGAACGCACCGCCGGTCTTGGTGGTGTCGCGCACCTCGAAACGACCGGAGGTCGAACTCAGGAAACCACAGTCACCGACCTGGCCACCGGATTCGGCGTAGAACGGCGTCTGGTCCAGGACCACAACCGCTTCTTCGCCTTCGCTCAACACGTCGACCGACTTGCCGTCTTTATAAATGGCAACGATCCTGGCCGCGCCAACGGTCGCCTTGTAACCGGTGAATTCGGTGGGCACGTCAACCTTGACCAGGGTGTTGTAGTCCAGGCCAAAGGAACTGGCGGAACGGGCGCGCACGCGCTGGGCTTCCATCTCACGCTCAAAGCCGGCTTCGTCGATGGTCAGCTCGCGCTCACGGGCAATGTCGGCGGTCAGGTCCATCGGGAAGCCATAGGTGTCGTACAGCTTGAACACAACATCGCCCGGCACCACGGTGCCTTTGAGCTCGGCCAAGTCCTGTTCCAGAATCTTCAGGCCGTGCTCCAGGGTCTTGGAGAACTGCTCCTCCTCCGCCTTGAGCACGCGCTCGATGTTGCTTTGCTGTTGCTTGAGTTCCGGGAAGGCATCGCCCATCTCGGCAACCAGTGCGGCGACGATCTTGTAGAAGAAGCTGCCGGTGGCGCCCAGCTTGTTACCGTGACGGCAGGCGCGACGGATGATGCGACGCAGCACGTAGCCACGGCCTTCATTGGACGGCAGTACACCGTCGGCGATCAGGAAACCGCAGGAACGGATGTGGTCCGACACCACCTTGAGGGACGACTGGCTTTCATTGGCACAACCAATGGCCGCGGCCGACGCGCTCAGCAGGTTGGTGAACAGGTCGATCTCGTAGTTGGAGTGAACGTGCTGCATCACCGCACTGATCCGCTCCAGGCCCATGCCGGTGTCCACCGACGGCGCTGGCAGCGGATGCAGCACGCCATCGGCGGTGCGGTTGAACTGCATGAACACGTTGTTCCAGATCTCGATGTAACGGTCGCCGTCTTCTTCCGGCGAGCCCGGTGGGCCACCCCAGATGTCGGCGCCGTGATCGTAGAAAATCTCGGTGCATGGGCCGCATGGGCCGGTATCGCCCATGGTCCAGAAGTTGTCGGAAGCATAAGGCGCGCCCTTGTTGTCGCCGATGCGAATCATGCGCTCGACGGGCACCCCGATTTCCTTGGTCCAGATGTCATACGCTTCGTCGTCCGTCGCGTAGACGGTCACCCAGAGTTTTTCCTTGGGCAGCTTCAACACGCCGGTCAGGAAGGTCCAGGCGAAGGTAATCGCGTCTTTCTTGAAATAATCACCAAAGCTGAAGTTACCCAGCATCTCGAAGAACGTGTGGTGGCGGGCGGTGTAGCCGACGTTTTCCAGGTCACTGTTCTTGCCGCCGGCACGCACGCACTTCTGGCTGCTGGTGGCGCGGGTGTAGGCGCGTTTTTCCTGGCCCAGGAAGCAGTCCTTGAACTGGTTCATCCCCGCGTTAGTGAACAGCAGGGTGGGGTCATTGCCTGGGATCAAGGAGCTGGAGGAGACACGGGTGTGACCTTGCTCTTCGAAGAAGCGAAGGAAGGCTTCACGGATTTCTGCGCTTTTCATAGGTTCTTCCACGGAGGCTGCGGCCAAAGGCCAGTGCGCAACATCATCAGACGGAGCGACGGCAAAAGGCCGCATTATATCGGCCCTTTGCCGGTGGTACAGCGTGTTTATGCGATAGAGAGGCTCAATTAGACGGTCTGCACACTCATTTGCGCGAAAAATCGACGAATGCCTCGAGCACTTGCTCGATCTGCGCCCGGCTCACATCCAGATGCGTCACCATGCGCAGGCGCGGCGCAGCACTCAACTTGATCCCACGCTCGGCGGCAAACGTCTTCAAGGCCTGGGCCTGGTCGCCGATCTGCACATAGACCATGTTGGTCTGCACCGGCTCCACCGCGTAACCGGCGTTACGCAGCTCATCGCCCAGCCATTGCGCATTGGCGTGGTCGTCGGCCAGGCGCTGCACCTGGTGATCCAGGGCGTACAGCCCTGCTGCCGCCAGGGAACCGGCCTGGCGCATGCCACCGCCGACCATCTTGCGCAAACGGCGCGCCTTGGCGATCAATGCCGTGGAGCCGCACAGCACCGAGCCAATCGGTGCACCAAGGCCCTTGGACAGGCACACCGACACCGAGTCGAAATGCTGGGCGATCTCCCGTGCATCGACCCCCAGCTTGACCGCCGCGTTGTAGAGTCGCGCGCCATCCAGGTGCAGGGCCAGGCCATGTTCGCGGGTCAACGCCCGCGCCTTCGCCAGGTAGTCCAGCGGCAGCACCTTGCCCTGCATGGTGTTTTCCAGGGCCAGCAGGCGGGTGCGGGCGAAGTGGAAGTCGTCGGGTTTGATAGCCTCGAGCACCTGATTCAGGTCGAGGGAGCCATCCGCCTGCACGTCCAGCGGCTGCGGCTGGATCGAACCCAGCACGGCCGCACCGCCGCCCTCGTATTTGTAGGTGTGGGCCTGCTGGCCGACGATGTACTCCTCGCCACGCTCACAGTGGGCCATCAGCGCCAGCAAGTTGCTCATGGTGCCGGTGGGCACGAACAGCGCGGCTGCAAAGCCCAGGCGTTTGGCCAGCTCGGCTTCCAGATGGTTGACGCTGGGGTCTTCGCCGTAGACGTCATCGCCGCTGGCGGCATTGGCCATGGCGTCGAGCATGCCGGCGGTGGGTTGGGTCACGGTGTCGCTGCGCAGGTCGATCACAGACATGAAACAAGCCTCGAAGGGGTTCATTAAGCTTCTTATGAGGATGATTACTGCGGGCAAAGCCGCGGAATATCAAGCCCCACGCGCTCTCAATCGAATACCAACCAAACAAACCGATATAGCTTATCGATACGACGCTCGTGCAGTTTATGAAAAACCATGTTAAAAACTCTCCGCCACCAGGGTTCTGGTGGCAACGTTCTCAGGGCGGGGTGCAATTCCCCACCGGCGGTAATTGCACGCAATGTGCATAGCCCGCGAGCGCTTGGCGCCTCGAACTGCTCACGCAGGACGGCGACAAGGTCAGCAGACCCGGTGTGATCCCGGGGCCGACGGTCATAGTCCGGATGAAGAGAGAACGGGATTGGCACCTAAGGGCCGCACGCTGAGCGCATGCCTGCATGACTCGGCGGTTCGTACCCTTAAATCCCATTCGATTCATAACGCCCTGTTTTTTTCTTAAACAGGAGTCAGAACATGCAACCCACCGCAATCGACAGCAAAAGCAAAAACCATCACGGCGAGCGCGTCGCGTTTATCCAGGCCTGCTGGCACAAGGATATTGTCGACCAATCGCGCAAAGGCTTCCTCGCCGAAATGATCGCCCAGGGCTATCAGGAATCGGACATCGATTTCTTCGAAGTCGGCGGCGCCTTTGAAATGCCCCTGCACGCCAAGCTGCTGGCCAAGACCGGCCGTTACGCCGGTATCGTGGCCGCCGCGCTGGTGGTGGACGGCGGGATCTACCGTCACGAATTCGTCGCCCAATCGGTGGTCAGCGGCCTGATGCAGGTTCAGCTGGAAACCGAAGTGCCGGTGTTCTCGGTGTCCCTGACGCCGCATCACTTCCACGCCGGCAGCGAACATACCGCGTTCTTCCATGAGCACTTCGTGCACAAGGGCCAGGAAGCTGCACGTACATGCGCCGACACCCTGCACAAGGTGCGGGCGATCCGTCGCAGCGAGCCACGGGCGCTAGCGGTCTAAGCAACACTGCAAAACAAAATGTGGGAGGGGGCTTGCCCCCGATAGCAGTGTGTCAGTCAGCTGATCTGGAGCTGAGACACCGCCATCGGGGGCAAGCCCCCTCCCACATTTGGATCCGGATACGCCTTGAGACCTATACCAGGCCCACGTCCGTGGTCGGCACAATCAATATCCCTGCCCGCAAGCCATTCTTTACCTTCGGGTTGGGGAAGATGATGCGCGCACCCTCCTCCTCGATCACCCAACGGGTCTTGGCCACGTCTTCGGCCAGCAGATAACCCTTTTCCAATTCCGAAAAGTTTTCCACGTCCGCCGGCAAGTGCAGCAGGAATGCATCGCTGTGCTTGATGACTTCCCGCGACACGGCGAACAGTTTCAACCCGTCCAGACTGTCAGTCTCAGGCTCGGTGCCTTCGATGATCTGCTTGAGGCGCAGCTCCAGGCGGGAGACATTCACGCCCTGGTTGTGCCCGAACGGTCGCGCCTTGCCCAGTTCCAGGGTGAAGGCCTCGGCCTCCAGCTGCTCGTAGGTAAACGCGGTGAAGGTGATCGAGCTCTTGTTCTGCAGCAGCACCGCTTCCATGCCAGCGGCGTTCAGGCGCGCCAGTTCGTGGCGTGAATGCTGGCGCCCCTCCTTCCAGGGGTACAGCGCAAACTGCTCGATCTTCGAGCCGCGGATGGCGGTGTGCAGGTCGTAATGCAGGCGCGAACGGCCAGGCTGGCTGAAGAAGCTGCGGGCCAGCTGTTCAAGTTCGGCGGCGCGCATGGCTTCGGGGCCGATGTTTTTTTCATGCCGGCCGTTGAACAGCCGGTTGACGTCCAGTTCAAGGTAACGCTCGCCGCGGCGCATGGCCTCGGGGTTGCCGAACAGGAACAGAATACGGGTGCGGGGCTTGATCTCCCCACGGGCGATGCCATGCAACAGGCGGTCGAGCAATTCGATCGGCGCGGTTTCGTTGCCATGGATGCCGGATGACAGCAACAGGTCGCGGCCATTGTCCGTTGCCTGCGGCGGGCGCACTTCGAGTGCGCCCTCGCTGAGCCAGCGCATCTGCACGCCGTCGACAGTCAGTTGAATTTTTTGCGCCGGTTCGCGACCGGCGAGGGTCAGTTCAAGCAGTTTGCCAAGGGCGAGCATACGCAGCTTCCTTAGTGGTTGCAGCCTGGGCCGTGGACGTGATCGTCATCATCACCTTCAACGTCGGCCGGTTCCATTTCCAGTTGCAGGCTCATCAGGTTGGTGGCCAGTGGGCGCATCAACAGGTTGGCGTATTCGGCGTCGCCTTCTTCCACGTCCACGCCGATCAGCAGTTGGCCACGGCCGTCGTGCTGGATCCAGATTTCCTTGCCCTGCCAGACCACGGCGACGCGGGTGCAGGAGGTTTCCAGCTGGGTGCCGTCGGTGTCTTCAAGGATCAGTTGCAGGGTGTCGGTGCTCATAAATAATTCTCAGCCATAGGGTGTAAAAAGAGGTGGCGTTAATTGATCTGGAAAGGATAAACCGAGCCCAGTTTAAGGATTTGCGTCAGTTCATCCAGTGCCGTCCGGCACTCAAGCAGTAATTGCGGGTCAGCCAGGTCGGTTTCGCGCAGGCTGTCGCGGTAGTGCTTGTCGACCCATTGGGTCAGTGTGTCGTACAACGGCGCGGTCATGATAACCCCTGGGTTCACCGCTGCCAGCTCGGTTTCATTGAGGGCCACGCGCAGGCGCAGGCACGCCGGGCCGCCGCCGTTCTGCATGCTTTGCTTGAGGTCGAAGACTTTGACTTCGCGGATCAGCCCCGCGGACGCCGTCAGGCCTTGCAGGTACTGCCAGACGCGCTCGTTGGCGCGGCATTCTTCCGGCACGATCAGCAGCATCGAACCGTCGGCGCAGGTCAGCAACTGGCTGTTGAACAGGTAGGAGCGCACCGCGTCCTCGACGCTGACCTGGGCACGCGGCACACACACCGCCTGGAAGTTGCCGCCCAGCTTGCCCAACTTGCCCTGCAACTCGGCCAGCATCTGTTCGGTATGGAGGAACGCGTCCTCGTGATAGAACAGCACCTCGCCGTTGCCCACCGCGATCACGTCGTTGTGGAACACGCCGGCATCGATCACCGCCGGGTTCTGCTGGGCGTAGACCACGCCTTCATCCTTCAGGCCATGCAGGCGGGCGACGGCCTGGGAGGCTTCGAGGGTCTGGCGCGCCGGGTACTTCTGCGGGGCCGGGTAACGGGGGTCGAACGCGCTGCGCCCGAACACGAAAAATTCCACCCCCGCGTCGCCATACTCACGGCAGAAACGCGTGTGGTTGGCCGCACCTTCGTCGCCGAACTGCGCCACCGCCGGTAACGCGGCGTGGTGGGCAAAGTGTTTCTGGTCGGCAAACATCGCCCCCAGCACGCGGCTGGTGGTGGGGTGTTCGATGCTGCGGTGGTATTTGCAGTTGAGGTTGGCGGCGGTGAAATGCACGCGGCCATCTGCCGTGTCGGCGCTCGGGCTGACGGTGGCGGCGTTGGCCACCCACATGCTCGATGCCGAGCAGCTGGCGACCAACAACGGCATGGCCTGCTTGGCCGCCTGCTGGATGACCTGGGCGTCGGTGCCGCTGAAACCGAGGTTGCGCAACGCCGCTACATCCGGACGCTCCTGGGGCGCAAGCACACCTTGCACAAAGCCCATGTCCATCAGCGCTTTCATTTTCTGCAGGCCCTGCAACGCCGCTTCCCTGGGGTTGGAATGCTGCTGGCTGTTGCTCTGGGAGGCGACGTTGCCGAAGGACAAACCGCCGTAGTTATGGGTCGGCCCCACTAGACCGTCAAAATTGACTTCATAGGATTTCATCGGCGAGGCTCCACGAACATCTGTTTTTATAGGCTTCAAATTACTTGAATACACCACTGACCCCCTGTGGGAGGGGGCAAGCCCCCTCCCACATTTAGATCAGCGTAATGCCGGGGGTTAGCGTGGCCGGTACCACCAGGCTTGGCGTTTCAAGCGACGCCACCGGGTACGCACAATAATCCGCCGCGTAATACGCACTGGCGCGATGGTTGCCCGAGGCCCCTACCCCACCAAATGGCGCGGTGCTGGCGGCGCCGGTCAGCTGTTTGTTCCAGTTGACGATGCCGGCACGGCTTTCCAGCCAGAATTGCTGGTAACGCGCTTCGGAATCGGACAACAGGCCAGCGGCCAGGCCGTACCGGGTGTTGTTGGCTTCGGCAATCGCCGCCGCGAAATCGGCGTAGCGGATCACCTGCAACAGCGGCCCGAACAGTTCTTCGTCTTCGCGCTCGGTCACGCCGGTCACGTCGATGATGCCTGGGGTCAGCAAGGCAGCTTGATCCTGGGGCTGGGTCATCTCCAACAGCGCCACGGCGCCATTGGCCAACATCAGCTCCTGGGCGTCCATCAGGGCTTTTGCCGCCGCCAGGGAAATCACCGAGCCCATGAACGGCGGTGGTTGCTGGTCGAACGCGCCGACTTCAATCGTCGCGCTCACCGCCACCAGCCGCGCCAGCAGCGCATCGCCCCAGGCGCCTTCCGGCACCAGCAGGCGACGGGCACAGGTGCAACGCTGGCCGGCGGAGATAAACGCCGACTGGATGATGGTGTAGACCGCCGCATCCACGTCGGCTACTTCATCTACCACCAGCGGGTTGTTGCCGCCCATTTCCAGGGCCAGGATCTTGTCCGGGCGCCCGGAGAACTGCTGGTGCAGATGATTGCCGGTACGGCTGGAACCGGTGAAGAACAACCCATCGATACCGGGGTTGGCGGCCAACGCAATGCCGGTCTCGCGCGCGCCTTGCAGCAGGTTCAACACGCCCGCCGGCAAACCGGCGTCGATCCAGCACTGCACGGTCAGCTCGGCAACTTTCGGGGTCAGCTCGCTGGGCTTGAACAGCACGGTATTACCCGCCAGCAACGCCGGGACGATATGCCCGTTGGGCAGGTGACCGGGGAAGTTGTAAGGACCGAACACCGCCACCACGCCGTGGGGCTTGTGGCGCAATACGGCGGTGGCGTCGCCCAGGGGGCCGCTCTTCTCGCCGGTACGCTCGCGGTAGCTTTGCACCGAGATTGCGATCTTGTTGGCCATGCTGGTGACTTCGGTGGCCGACTCCCACAGCGGCTTGCCGGTCTCCTCGCCGATGCAGCGCGCTATTTCATCGGCGCGACTTTTCAGGCTCGCGGCGAAGGCTTCCAGCACGCTGATGCGCTCTTCCAGCGGGCGCCGGGCCCAGGCCGGGAACGCCTGGCGCGCGGCCTGCACGGCCGACTCGACCTGCTCGACAGTGGCGCCATTACCGGCCCACAGCACCTGCTGGGTCACCGGATTGCGGGATTCAAACAGTTCACCCTGGCCAGCCAGCCAGCTACCTGCGATATACAGCGAATTCATTATTTCGACTCCCGGGCAGCAGACAACGGTACGGCACGCACTTGATCACCCACCACCAGTTGCAGGCGCTTGGCGGTTTGCGGATCGACCACCAGCGTGCCGGCCGCCAGGCGTGCCGGTGCGGCGGTGATGCGGCAATCTTCGCGTTTGCGGTTATGGATCAGGAACGGCGTGGCGTCGTCCCCCGGTGTGCCGATGGCCAACACCAATGATTGGCTGTCGCGCACCGCACGGATCTTGGCGGTCTCGCACTCCACCGCCGGGCCGGCGTCGAAAATATCGACGTAGCCCTGGTAGCTGAAGCCTTCGCTCTTGAGCATGCTCAGCGCCGGCTCGGTGTCCGGATGGACCTTGCCGATCACGTTGCGCGCGTCTTCGGAAAGGAAGCAGCTGTACAACGGAAACTTGGGCATCAGCTCAGCAATAAACGCCTTGTTGCCCACGCCGGTGAGGTAATCGGCCTGGCTGAATTCCATCTTGAAGAAGTGCCGGCCCAGGCTTTCCCAGAACGGCGAACGCCCGGCGTCGTTGGACACGCCGCGCATCTCGGCGATGATCTTGTTGCCGAACAGCTGTGGGAACTCGGCGATAAACAGCAGGCGCGCCTTGGCCAGCATGCGGCCGTTGAGGCCGTTGCGGTAATCAGCATGCAGGAACAACGAGCACAGCTCGGAATTGCCGGTGAGGTCGTTGGCCAGGAACAGCGTCGGAATCTCACGGTAGATATTCAGTTCCTGGGAGGCGCTGACCGTCAGGCCGACCCGGAAGTTGTACCACGGCTCGCGCAGGCCGACGGCACCGGCGATGGCGGAAATCCCCACCACGCGGCCTTCGTCGTTTTCCAGCACGAACAGGTAGTCGGCATCACCGCGCCCGGCGTCGCCGCGAAAGGTTTTTTCCGCCCAGCCTACCCGGTGGGTCAGGCGCTCTTCGTTGGCCGGCAAGGTGGTGAGGCCGGTGCCGGTGCTGCGCGCCAGATCAATCAGGGCCGGTAAATCGCTGCTGCGTACGGGACGAACGATCATGCTATCTCCTCAGACGGGCCGCTGCTGCCAGCCACCCGCGACACTCTGTTTATACCGCTACCAGGCGCACACTCGCGCCTTCACCAACGCCCAGGGCTTCGGCGGCTGCCAGGTCCAGGGTCACCGGTTTGCCCGGCGCGTAGTCCAGCTCCAGCATCACCGCGCGGTAATCCTGCAACTGCGCGTTGCTCACCAGGTACTGGCGGCCGACACCCTTGGCCATCTCGCCGATCTTCACCGGCACCACGCGGCTCTGGGCAATCGAGCGAATGCCCGAGACCCGTGCGTGCAGCGTCGGGCCGCCGTCGAAGATGTCGATGTAGTGGTCAGTCTCGAAGCCTTCGCGCATCAGGATGTCGAAGGTGATCTGGGCACGCGGGTGCACCTGGCCCATGGCTTCCTGGGCTTCGTCCGGCAGCAGCGGCACGTAGATCGGGTAATGCGGCATCAGCTCGGCGAGGAACGTACGGCTTTTCAGCCCGCACAGGCGCTCGGCGGCGGCGTAGTTGAGGTCGAAGAAGTTGCGGCCGATGGCATCCCAGAACGGCGAATCACCGTTCTCGTCGCTGTAGCCGACAATCTCGGTCACCACCGAGTCGGCAAAGCGCTCGGGGTGGCTGGCGACGAACAACAGGCGGCCGCGGGAATTGAGTTCCGACCACGGCGAACCGACCAGCTCCGGCACCACGTAGAAACTGGTGAGCAGGCTGTTGCCGGTGAGGTCGTGGCACTGGGAAAGCACGTGGATCTTGTTGTGGATCTTCAGCTCGCGGGAGGCGTGCACGAAGGTCTCGTTACGAAAACTGTAGAACGGCTCCGAGTAACCGGCCGAGGCGACGATGGCCGAGCAGCCGGCGAGCTTGCCGGTCTCGGTGTCTTCGAGCACGAAGAAATAGCTTTCTTCACCGTTGAAACTCACCTCGGCCGCGAAGGACGCTTCGCTGGCGGCGATCTTGTCGCTCAGGCGTTCCACATCATCCGGCAAGGAGGTGACACCAATCGGGCTATCCGCAGCCAGACGCTGTACCTCGCCCAGATCAGCCATTTGCGCGGGGCGCATCACCAGCATGGTGTCACTCCTTAACTCTAGAACTCACAGGAAAAAAATACCGAACAGGTCGGGAACACCCCATATCTTCATGTGGGGCATATTCCAGTGTGGGAGGGGGCTTGCCCCCGATAGCGGTGTATCAGTCACCAGATGCATCAACTGAAAGATTGCTATCGGGGGCAAGCCCCCTCCCACATTTGATCCGGTCCGACAGACAGATATGTATCAGGCTTGGGTCAGCGTTTTTACCGCACGCTCGAAACGATCCAGGCCTTCGTTGATGTCCGCGTCTTCCACCACCAGGCTCGGCGCAAAACGCACCACGTCAGGGCCGGCTTGCAGGATCATAAGGTTTTCTTTCTCGGCCGCGTTGAACACGTCCTTGGCCTTGCCTTTGAACGCATCGCTCAGTACGCAACCGATCAGCAGGCCCATGCCACGCACTTCGGTGAAGATGCCGTACTGCTTGCCGATCTGCTCCAGGCGCGCCTTGAACAGGTCGTGCTTGGCGTTGACGCCGGCCAGCACCTCAGGGGTGTTGATCACGTCGATGACCGCTTCGGCCACTGCGCACGCCAGCGGGTTGCCGCCGTAGGTGGTGCCGTGGGTACCGACCACCAGGTGCTTGGCCAGGTCTTCACGGGTGAGCATCGCCGCAATCGGGAAACCGCCGCCCAGGCTCTTGGCGCTGGTGAGGATGTCGGGCACCACGCCGTAGTGCTGGTAGGCAAACAGATGGCCGCTGCGGCCCATGCCGGTCTGCACTTCGTCGAACACCAGCAGCGCATTGTTGGCGTCGCACAGTTCGCGGGCACCTTGCAGGTAAGCCAGCTCGGCCGGCAGTACGCCGCCTTCGCCCTGGATCGGCTCCAGCACCACGGCGCAGGTCTTGTCCGACACGGCGGCTTTCAGCGCTTCCAGGTCGTTATAAGGGACGTGGGTGATGCCGGTAATTTTAGGCCCGAAACCGTCGGAGTACTTCGACTGGCCACCGACATTGACGGTGAACAGGGTACGGCCGTGGAAGCTGTTCAGCGCGGCAATGATCTCGTACTTCTCGCTGCCGAAACGGTCGAACGCCACGCGACGGGCCAGCTTGAATGCGGCCTCGTTGGCTTCGGCACCGGAGTTGCAGAAGAACACGCGCTCGGCAAACGTGGCGTCGATCAGCTTATGGGCCAAGCGCAGGGCCGGCTCGTTGGTGAAGACGTTGGAGACGTGCCACAGCTTGTTGGCCTGTTCGGTCAGTGCACCGACCAGCGCCGGGTGGGCGTGGCCCAACACGTTGACCGCGATGCCGCCGGCAAAGTCGATCAGCTCGCGACCCGCCTGGTCCCATACACGGGAACCTGCGCCACGCACGGGGATGAATGCGGCAGGTGCGTAGTTGGGAACCATGACCTGGTCGAAATCGGCACGTTGCACCGGGGCTTGCTCAACGGACATCGGAGTCTCCTGAAGAGGAACGCCTGCCTGGAACTGGCGGGCGATGCAGGGATTGTAAGGACAGTTTTCAGCGCGGCCTTGCCGCCAAGCGACAACTTCTTATAGCGCCAACCCCCGTTTTACGCGGGTTTACGCCAATGCGACAAATAGCGTCGCAATGGCGCAGTTTAAACGGATGCAGGGGTTTTCGGCAGTATGCAGGGAAGTTGCGCGATGGACGCGACACACCGCGCCAATCGTATTCACCCCACGTCAACCACGCTCGGACGGCACCGACGAGAGTTCGAACGGGCTGCTGCTGCGGCGCTGGTTGCGGTCTTCGCGAGGGGTGGCGCCAAAGAAGTTGCGGTAGGCGCTAGAGAAGTGCGGCCCCGAGGAGAAGCCGCAGGACAGGCCGATCTGGATGATCGACTTGCTGGTTTGCATGAGCATCTGGCGGGCCTTGTTCAGGCGCAGTTCCAGGTAGTACTGGCTGGGGACGCGATTGAGGTATTGCTTGAAGATCCGCTCCAGTTGTCGTCGCGACACGCACACATGCTGGGCGATTTCGTCGGTGGTCAGCGGCTCTTCGATATTGGCTTCCATCAGCAACACTGCCTGGGTCAGCTTCGGATGGCTGGAGCCCAGGCGGTTCTGCAGCGGGATGCGCTGGCGCTCGCCGCCTTCGCGGATGCGCTCCACCACCAGCTCTTCCGACACCGCACCGGCCAGTTCGGCACCGTGGTCACGGGCCAGCACCGCCAGCAACAGGTCGAGTACCGACATGCCGCCGCAGGCGGTCAAGCGATCACGGTCCCAGTCGAACAGATGGCTGGTGGCGATGACCTTGGGGAAACGCTCGGCAAAATCATCCTGCCAACGCCAGTGCACGGCGGCGCGGTAGCCGTCGAGCAGGCCGAGCTGGGCCAGCGGGTACACACCGGCCGACAAGCCGCCGATCACACAACCGGCGCGCACCAGCTGCTTGAGGGCGGTGCTCAGTTGCGAGGCGATCACGGCAGGCGGCTCGTCCGCCAGCAGGAACAGTTTCTGGAAGCCTTCCAGCTTGCCCGCCCACGGCTCGCCCGGCAGTTGCCAGGCGCCTTCGGTGGCCGGCTCTGCGAGCAAAAACGACAGCTCGTAGACCACCTCCGGATGCACCCGCTGAGCAACGCGCAAGGCCTCCTCAGCCAGCGCAAGCGTGAGTGCTTTTGTGCTGGGCCAAATCAGGAAACCAATTTTGTGGGCGGTCATGGAGTGCTATCCGAAGCGAAGAACGGTAATGAAGACAAGGGCCAATGCTAGCCCGTAAACCAACACAAAGCTCAAAAACAATGAAGTTCCAACGGTAGAACTCCACTGTAGATCCCATGTGGGAGGGGGCTTGCCCCCCACATAAAAGCAACTTCAGCAGTAAGGGATTATTTCAAGCTGCCGGACAGGAACTGCTGCAACCGCTCGGACTGCGGGTTGACCAGCACTTCCCGAGGGTTGCCACGCTCTTCGACGATGCCTTTGTGCAAGAACACCAGCTGGTTCGACACTTCACGGGCAAAGCCCATTTCGTGGGTCACCACCACCATGGTGCGGCCTTCCTGGGCCAGGTCCTGCATGACCTTGAGCACTTCGCCCACCAACTCGGGGTCGAGGGCCGAGGTGGGTTCGTCGAACAGCATCACCTCCGGCTCCATCGCCAGGGCTCGGGCAATCGCCACGCGCTGCTGCTCGCCACCGGACATATGGCCGGGGAACGCATCCTTGCGATGGCCCACACCGACCTTGGCCAGGTAGTGCTCGGCCTTTTCACGGGCGTCTTTTTTCGACATGCCCAGCACGTGCACCGGCGCTTCCATCACGTTTTCCAGCGCGGTCATGTGCGACCACAGGTTGAAATGCTGGAACACCATCGACAGGCGCGAGCGCATGCGTTGCAGTTGCTTAGGGTCGGCGGCCTTCATGGCGCCGTCTTTGTTGGCCACCAGTTTCAGCTCTTCGTTATTGAGCAGGATCTTGCCGGCGTGGGGTTGCTCCAGCAGATTGATGCAGCGCAAAAAGGTGCTTTTGCCCGAACCACTGGAACCGATGATGCTGATCACATCACCGGCCGCGGCAGCCAGGGACACGCCTTTGAGCACTTCATGACTGCCATAGCGTTTATGCAGGTCTTGGACTTCAAGTTTGTACATGCGGTCGGTTCTCACAAAAACAGGTGGTCAGTCGTTGAGCAAGCGCCCGTGACGCAGCGCTTCGCGCCCCGCCACCTTGGCCAGCCAGAAACCCGCTTGGGCATAACGTAGCCGTTCAACGGCAAACAACACCCCCGAGGTGCCCGCGCAGATAACGCTCACGCGGTCTTCCAGGGGATCAATCACTTCAAAAATCGGCTCGCCCTTCTCGATCCAGTCCCCGGCTTTACGCAGGTAACTGATCACCCCGGCGTGGGGCGCGAACAGCAATTCGGTGCCTTCGAAGGGCACGCCTTCACACGGTTCGTGTTGCGGCGCCGGCCATTCGCCCTTGATCAGGCCTTGCTCGGCGAGAAACGCGAGGATGCCTTCGGCGTGGAAGATCGCTTCGTCACGGCCGGTGTCCGCCTGACCGCCCAATTCCAGGGTTGTCGCCAGGCAGGCCAGCGGGATCTGTGCGTCGGGGAAGGCGCGGGACAACCGCAGCCACGGCAACGAACAGGCCTCATCGAACGAGCTGCCACCGGAGTCTTCCGCGAGCAGACCGACTTTCACATTCAAGTGCGCCGACAGCGAACGCCACTGCGGCCAGTGCTGGGGCAGCGCGTACATGTGCAATGCGGCTTCGGCGTCGCAGTGCAGGTCGAGGACGATATCAGCGCTGCACGCATGGCTCAGCAGGATGCGCTGCATGCCTTGCAACTGGCTGCTCGGCTCGGGCAATGCGTTGAGCGCATCGGCCATCGCCTGGCGAATCATGCGCACGTTGGCGTGAGCATCATCCCCCAGCTTGCCTGTGAGCAACTCGGCCACCGGCTCGCTCAACTCAACGAAATCGCGGTTGAAATTCTTGCCGCTGCCCACTTCGAAACGGCCCTGGTGGCTGCCTTGCAGCAACTGGCCCAGGCCCATCGGGTTGGCCACCGGCACCAACTCGATCACGCCGTTGAGGGCGCCTTGCGCTTCAAGTTCGGCGAGGCGTTTTTTCAGCTCCCACGCGGCGCGCATGCCCGGCAATTCATCGGCGTGCAGGCTGGCCTGGATATAGGCCTTGCGCTCGCCGGTGCCGAAACGGAACACGCTCAGCTGGCGCTCGCAGCCCAGGTGGCCCCAGGGCAACAGGTGATCGATACGTTCCATATCAGTGCTTCCGTGGAGCCAGGTAGCTCAGCCAGCGGCGCTCGGCCAATTTGAACAGGCGCACCAGGATAAAGGTCAGGCACAGGTAGAACACGCCGGCGGTGATGTAGGCTTCGAACGGCAGGTAGAACTGCGCGTTCACCGTGCGCGCGGCACCGGTGATGTCGATCAGGGTGACGATGGACGCGAGACTGGTGGTCTGCAGCATCATGATCACTTCGTTGCTGTACTGCGGCAGCGCGCGGCGCAGGGCCGACGGCAGCAGGATGCGGCGGTACAGCTTGTAGCGCGACATGCCCATGGCCTTGGCCGCTTCGATCTCGCCATTGGGGGTGGCCTTGAGGCTACCGGCAATGATCTCGGCGGTGTAGGCGCTGGTGTTGATCGCAAAGGCCAGGCACGCGCAGAAGGTCGCGCTGGACAGCAGCGGCCACAGGACGCTCTCGCGCACCGCTTCGAACTGCGCCAGGCCGTAGTAGATCAAAAACAGCTGCACCAGCATCGGCGTGCCGCGGATCACATAGGTGTAGAGCCAGGCCACGCCGTTGACGACCGGTTGCTTGGACACACGCATCAAGCCCAGGGGCAAGGCGGCGAGCAGGCCGAAGAACAGCGAGATGGCGAGCAGTTTCAGGGTGGTCAGCAGGCCGCCAAGGTACAGCGGCATGGCCTCCCAGATGACGTTGTAGTCGAAGATCATAGATCAGCCGCCCTTACGCCTACCGAGTAGCGCTTCTCAAGATGACGCAGGGCCAGCAACGACACGCTGGTGATCACCAGGTACATCGCCGCCACTGCGAGGAAGAAGGTAAAAGGCTCGCGGGTGGCATCAGCCGCCTGCTTGGCCTTGAACATCATGTCTTGCAGGCCCACCACCGAGATCAGCGCGGTGGCCTTGGTGAGTACCAGCCAGTTGTTGGTAAACCCAGGGATCGCCAGCCGGATCATCTGCGGCACCATCACCCGGAAAAACACCTGGAAGCTGCTCATGCCATACGCCAGGCCGGCTTCGGCCTGGCCCTTGGGGATGGCCATGAAGGCACCACGGAAGGTTTCCGACAGGTAGGCGCCAAAGATGAAACCCAGGGTGCCGATACCGGCGGCCAAGGGGTTCAAGTCGATATAGTCGTCATAGCCGAGCATCGGCGCGACGCGGTTAAGCAGGTCCTGACCACCGTAGAAAATCAGCAGGATCAGCACCAGGTCGGGGATCCCGCGGATCACCGTGGAGTACAAGTCACCCAGCCAGGCCAACCAGCGCACCGGCGACAGGCGTAACGCGACCCCGATCAGACCCAGAACAATGGCCAAGGCCATGGACGACAAGGCGAGCTGAAGCGTCAACCATGCGCCATCGAGGATGACGGCCCCGTAGCCTTTCAACATGATTCAGGTCCTCGAAAAGGGGGATGAAAAAATGGCGCAAACCGCAGGAATTCTGTTGCTTGCGCCATTTCGGACAGACAGCTGCGAATACTTACTTGGCTTCTGGGCCGTAAATATCGAAGTTGAAGTACTTTTTCTCGATTTCTTTGTATTTACCGTTGGCACGGATCGCGGCGATGGCAGCGTTGATGCGGTCCAGGTTTTCCTTGTCGCCCTTGCGTACGGCGATGCCTACGCCGTCGCCGAAGTACTTGACGTCGGTGAAGGCCGGGCCGGTGAACGCATAGCCTTTACCGGCTGGCGTATCGAGGAAACCTTCCTGCAACAGGGTGGCGTCGGCCACGGTGCCGTCGAGGCGACCGGCTTCCACGTCGAGGTAGATTTCGTTCTGCGAGCTGTAAGGCACAACGGTGGCGCCTTTAGGTGCCAGGACTTCCTTGGCGAAACGGTCGTGGATCGAACCGCGCTGTACGCCGATCTTCTTGCCTTTGAGTTCATCCAGGCTGTCGCTGACGGCGGTGCCTTCCTTCAATACCAGGCGCGCTGGGGTCAGGTAGTAGCGGTTGGTGAAGTCCACGGACTTCTTGCGGTCTTCGGTGATGGACATGGACGACAGGATCGCGTCGATCTTGCGCACCTTGAGCGCCGGGATCAGGCCGTCGAACTCTTGCTCGACCCAGGTGCACTTGACCTTCATCTCTTCGCACAGGGCGTTGCCGATGTCGTAGTCAAAACCGACGATGCTGCCATCCGGCGCCTTCGAGGCAAACGGAGGGTAAGCCGCTTCGATACCAATTTTCAGAGGCTTGCCTTCAGCGAAAGCCTGCATGGACAGCACGGACAGCGCCAGGGCGCCCAACAGCACGAGTTTCTTCATCTTGGGACTCCATCGGTATAGGGCAAAACAGCAGTATGAGCCATGGCCCACGATGCGACTGAGTGAAACCGAATAGCGGTGCTGCGTCCTACACCAATTCAACAGTGGAGACGACGAGCGAGTGATCGGCATTCTAACGACAGGCCGGAAGCCGATATTTCCTCAATGCGACAACAATTTACAGAAGCACTGAGAAAGCGGTTCCAGCACATTGACAGCCTCTGAATTTTATGCAGAGACAAAAGATATTAAACCTGTTGATGCTGCAAATTGCGGGCCTATTATTCGCAAACCCTTCTAGCACGGCAAGTGTGGCGTTTAATCTTATGGCTCGGGGTGTCTAAAGCGCGGTTTTTCGGGGCATAAGCGTAGCCCTTTGCCTCAGGTTTGGGCGGGCGGTTACACATTTGCGCGACTCGGTAACATTCAGAAACCTCCTACGCGAAAAACCGATATTTATTTGACTGGTGGTCATGCGGGTCTGTCAGTTCCTCCTCCATACCCACCTTGGAATGCAATCCAAATGTGGTAGGGGGCTTGCCCCCTCCCACATTGGATCTCCTCCGATTTCAAGCACTCACAAAAAAGCCCCACCCGGCTCACACCGAATGGGGCTTTGTCTGACCAGCCCGCCTTACGCGACGTTCATGGTCTTGTGGGTCTCAATCAAATGCGCCACTACACCTGGGTCCGCCAGGGTGGAAATATCGCCCAGCCCGTCGTACTCGGCCGTGGCAATCTTGCGCAGGATGCGGCGCATGATTTTCCCCGAGCGCGTCTTCGGCAAGCCCGGTGCCCACTGGATCACGTCCGGCGAGGCAATCGGCCCGATTTCCTTGCGCACCCAGTTCTTCAGCTCCAGGCGCAGGGCTTCGCTGGGTTCTTCGCCATTCTTCAGGGTCACATACACATAGATGCCCTGGCCCTTGATGTCGTGCGGCACACCCACCACCGCCGCTTCGGCGACTTTAGGGTGGGCAACCATGGCACTTTCGATCTCGGCGGTACCCATGCGGTGGCCGGATACGTTCAACACGTCATCCACACGGCCGGTGATCCACCAGTAGCCATCTTCATCGCGACGGGCGCCGTCACCGGTGAAGTACATGCCACGGAAGGTCTTGAAGTACGTGTCGACAAAACGGTCATGGTCGCCGTACAGGGTACGGGCCTGGCCTGGCCACGAGTCGAGAATCACCAGGTTGCCTTCGGCGGCGCCTTCGATGATGTTGCCCAGGTTGTCCACCAGCGCCGGCACCACGCCGAAGAACGGCCGTGCGGCAGAACCCGGCTTGAGTGCATGGGCACCCGGCAGCGGGCTCATCAGGGTGGCGCCGGTTTCGGTCTGCCACCAGGTGTCGACGATCGGGCAACGGGATTGGCCGACGTTCTTGTAGTACCAGTCCCACGCTTCCGGGTTGATCGGCTCACCCACCGAACCCAACAGGCGCAGACTGCTGCCATCGACGCCTTCGCAGGCAGCGGTGCCGGACGCCATCATTGCGCGGATCGCGGTCGGGGCGGTGTAGAGGATATTGACCTTGTGCTTGTCGACGATCTTGCCCACCCGGGTAATGTCCGGGTAGTTCGGCACGCCTTCGAACAGCAAGGTGGTCGCGCCATTGGCCAGCGGGCCGTAGACAATATAGGTGTGGCCAGTGACCCAACCGACGTCGGCGGTGCACCAGTAGATTTCGCCCGGGCGGTAGTCGAATACGCGCTCGTGGGTCAGGGCCGCATACAACAGGTAGCCGCCGGTGGTGTGCTGCACGCCTTTAGGCTTGCCGGTGGAACCGGAGGTGTAGAGGATGAACAGCGCTTCTTCGGCGCCCATCTCTTTTGGCGCACACACGGTGCCCGCCACTTTCATCAGGTCTTCGTACCAGATGTCGCGATGCTGGTTCCACTTGATCGAACCATTGGTGCGCTTGCACACGATGACCTTCTGGATGCTGCTGGTTTCCGGGTTGGTCAGCGCGTCGTCGACGTTGGCTTTCAGCGGAATCTTCTTACCGGCGCGAATGCCTTCATCGGCCGTGATCACCACCTTCGACTTACAGTCGATGATGCGACCGGCCAGGGCCTCCGGCGAGAAACCGCCGAACACCACCGAATGGATCGCACCGATGCGGGTACACGCCAGCATGGCGACCACGGCTTCGGGGATCATCGGCATATAGATGGTCACCACGTCGCCGCGGTGCACATCCTGGCCACGCAGGGCGTTAGCGAACTTGCAGACTTCTTCGTGCAACTCGCGGTAGGTGATGGTGCGACTCTCGGCCGGGTCATCGCCCTCCCAGATGATCGCCGCCTGGTCGCCGCGCTCGGCGAGGTGACGGTCCAGGCAGTTGTAGGACACGTTCAGGGTGCCATCGGCGAACCACTTGATGTCGACATGGTGATCGTCGAAAGAGGTCTGCTTCACCGCGGTGAAAGGCTTGACCCAGTCAAGGCGCTTGGCTTGCTCGCGCCAGAAGCCATCGGGGTTGACCACCGACTGCTGGTACATGGCCTTGTAGGTTGCCTCGTCGGTCAGCGTGTTGGCTGCTACTTCGGGGCGAACGGGGTACAGGGAAGCCGCACTCATCTTTCTTACCTCGGTGACATAGTTGTTGTTGTATGGCCCAGTTGTATCCGGGGTGGGCCTATAGAACCATTCGACGATGGTAGTAACAAGACCCTACAAAATACCCTGCTATCCCCGTTTGCCGCTCTGGCCCGCAGCCTGCGGGGCTTTGCGGGTGGGTGAAAAAACCTTTACCACGGGATTGTTACAAAAACCGCCAACAGTCTTTATCAAAAGCACGGGTATATGAATATAACCCGCAGGCCTAGAATCACTTCCGCCAACCAAGGCATTGTGATTAACACAACAGTGATTAACAACGTAACAGCCCCCACGAAGGCACGTTAATCCGAACTAACCAATCCTAAGTTACACACGTGGCCTCACAAGGGCCCCGTGACCCCTTTCGCCCTGAAGAAGGTAAGTAAAGAAATGAAAGCTCTCGTAGTTATGGCCCTCAGCAGCTTGTGCGCCACCGCCGCCCTGGCCGACGAGGCCCCGACCGAGCTGGCCGGCCAGAACGCCCCGATTGTTGAAGATTACACCTACAGCACCAAGCTGGACGTGGCCAAAGTATTGTCCATGAGCACGATCCCGGAAGTCTGCGAAGTTGTACCGGTAAAGATGGAATATGAGGATTCCCAGGGTCAGCGCCATATCCTTAATTACCATGTCATGGGTAATGGTTGCTCTAACGGATAACAACTTCGTTAGTTGGAACAGACCCGGATCTTATTCGCCGCAAGAAATCGTTCTTGCGGCAAAGAACCGGTCCTCCCTTCCCGCCCTCAAAAAGCCCTCCCCTCTTCCCCACAATAAATAGCCCACCGCCCGTCAAAAATTTCCTCCCCCATCAACCCCCCGCAAACCCTCACTCTGGCTCAAATAGCCGCCTTTTTGTCTCTGATCCGAGACCATCCGCCGCAACACAAAGCCGAATTTTTCCCTATAATGCGCGGGTAAATCGGGCCTGCAATATCCCTTTACACAGGGACGAAGAGCCAGACCTTGAGCCTGCGCTGGAGCATGCACCTGTCGCTCCGCCCCTCAAGCCTCAAGCAGAGCACCGTTACCCAATTCCGTTTATTTGCCTGCGCGAGCTGTTGCAACAAACGATTCCTTAAGATCCACCGCGGCCCGAGGGCCGTGTGAACACCCAACCATCCGGTTTCACACGGGCACCTTTGAGCCCTCACGCAGGAGACGACACGTCATGCTGAGCTGGGACGAATTCGACAAAGAAGAAGACGGCGAAGTAGCCACCAAAGGCGCCAACGCCGGCCACGCCACCGAAGCCAACATGGACCGCCTCGACGGTGCCGGCGCCGCCGCCGCCATCGAAGCCCGCGCCGTCACCGCCAGTGACTCCGCCGCCATCGTGCGCGCCAAGGCTGCCCTGGACAAACTCGACGTCGCCGAAGGCCT
>NZ_QCWA01000021.1:0-75138 GCF_003058245.1 Pseudomonas sp. GV047
CCCATGGGACACCGCCACGCCCTTGGGCAGGCCGGTGGAGCCGGAGGTGTAGATCACGTAGGCGAGGTTGTCGCCGTGCAGTTTTACCGCCGGCGTGGTGTCGCTGTAGTCGGCCCACGCCTCGGTGCGATCGATGGCCAGCGTCTGCATGCCGTCGGGAATCGGCAGTTGCGGCAACGCACTGGAATGGGTCAGCAGCAGTTGCGCGCGGCTGTCCTGCATCATGTACAGCAGGCGATCACGCGGGTACTCGATATCCAGCGGCACGTAGACGCCGCCGGCTTTCATCACCGCGAGGAACGCCACCAGGCTCTCGGCACTGCGCGGCATGGCAATCGCCACGCGCACTTCGGGGCCGATGCCACGGGCGACCAGGGCATGGGCCAGGCGGTTGGCCTGGCGGTCCAGCTCGCCATAACTCAGGGTTTGCGCATCGAACTTGACCGCCACCGCAGCGGGGTTTTCGGCGGCGCGGTCGGCAACCATTTCGTGTACCAGACGCTCGGCCGAGAAGCCGGCGTCGGTCTGGTTCCACAGCTGCAGGATATGTCGTTGCTCATCCTGGCCCAGCAGGTTGAGTTGACTGATGGATTGCTGTTGATCGGCAACCATCGCCTGCAACAGGTTCTGCCAGTGGCCGGCCATTCGCTCGATGGTCGCTGGGGCAAACAGATCGGTGGCGTAGCTCAGGGAGGCACGCAGGGTCGCCTGGCTTTCCTCCACGTCCAGTGCCAGGTCGAACTGGGCCACGCCTTCATCCCAGCTCAGCACTTCGACGTCCAGTTCGGTGAGGCGTTGCAGGTGATTGGCTGCCGAGGTCACGCGATGGTTGAACATCACCTGGAACAGTGGGCTCAGGCTCATGCTGCGCTCGGGCTGCAGCGCTTCGACCAGCTGCTCGAACGGCAGGTCCTGGTGGGCCTGGGCTTCGAGGGAACGTTGGCGTACCTGTTGCAGCAGTTGCACAACGCTCATCTGCCCGTGGATATCGGCCTTGAGCACCTGGGTATTGACGAAGAAACCGATCAGCCCCTCGGTTTCCAGGCGATTGCGGTTGGCGATCGGCACCCCGACACGCACGTCTTCCTGGCCGCTGTAGCGGTGCAGCAACGCCTGGTAGGACGCCAGCAGCACCATCGGCAACGTCACTCCGGCGCTCTGCGCCAGGCGACGCAAACCGGCCAGCAGCTGCGGTTGCAACTCGATGCCCAGGCGAGCGCCGCGATGGCTTTGCACGGCCGGGCGCAGGTAGTCGAAAGGCAATTCCAGCACAGGCTGCACACCGCCCAACTGCTCATGCCAGTAGGCCAGTTGACGGGCCTTCTCTCCCGCCTCCATCCATTGGCGCTGCCACACGGCATAGTCGGCGTACTGGATCGGCAAGGCCGGCAGGGCTGGCGTCTGCCCGTGGCTGAAGGCGGCGTACAGTTGCACCAGCTCCTCGACCATCAGTTGCATCGACCAGCCATCGGAGACGATATGGTGCTGCACCAGCACCAGCACATGTTCGTCCTCGGCCAGGCGCAGCAACCGGGCCCGCAGCAACGGCCCGCGCAGCAGGTCGAATGGCTGCGCAACGACGTCAGCCACCCGTGCCTTGAGGCCGGCTTCATCGGTGTCGACCAAATCGATTTCAATCAGGCCCGAGTCTTCAATCACTTGGACCGTACCGGCGGCGTCCTGGCGCAAATGGGTGCGCAGGCTTTCATGGCGTGCCAGCAAGGTGTCGACGCTGCGTTGCAGCGCCGCCAGGTCCAACGGGCCTGTCAAACGCAGGGCGCTGGGGATGTGGTACGCGGCGCTTTCGGGGTCGAGTTGCCAGAGGAACCATTGACGTTCCTGGGCATACGACAGCGGCAACGGCTGGCTGCGATCGGCCTTGAGCAGCGCCGGCGCGAGCACGCCCTCCTCACCCAGGGCCATCACGAAGTCACCCAGCAACGGGTGTTCGAACAGGGTCTTGAGCGCCACTTCCAGCGCCAGTGCCTGGCGCACCCGCGATACCACCCGCGTGGCCAGCAGCGAATGCCCGCCCAGCTCGAAGAAATGGTCGTCAAGACCGACCTGGGGCACGCCCAGCACCTCGGCCCAGATCGCCGCGACCTGTTGTTCGCGCGGGGTGACGGCGGCCACATGGCTCTTCAGCAACAGGCGGGTATCGACCTTGGGCAAGGCCTTGCGGTCGAGCTTGCCGTTGGGGGTCAAGGGCAGGCTGTCGAGGAACATCAGGTGCGCCGGCACCATGTAGTCCGGCAGGCGCTCACGCAATGCCGCTGTGTAGGCTTGCGCCGGCTGTGCCGCAGACGTCACCAGGTAGGCGATCAAGCGGTCGTTGTCGGCCAGCACCACGGCTTCGCGAACGCCTTCATGCTCGCGCAGGCAAGCTTCGATTTCGCCCAGTTCGATACGAAAACCGCGTACCTTGACCTGATGGTCGACCCGGCCGATGTACTCCACCACGCCGTCGGCACGGTAGCGTGCCAGGTCGCCGGTGCGGTACAGGCGCTCGCCCGGCGCGCCGTACGGGTTGGGCACGAAACGTTCGGCGGTGAGGGCTGGCCGCGCGTGGTAGCCGCGTGCCAGGCCGACGCCGCCGATCAGCAGTTCGCCGGCCGCACCCACCGGGCATGGACTGAGTCCGGCATTGAGGATGAACAACGCGGTGTTGGCGATCGGGCGCCCGACCAAAGGTTGCGCCTCCAGCAGGCGATGGGCCGCCGACCAAATGGTGGTTTCGGTGGGACCATAGAGGTTCCATACCGGGCCTTGCAGGTCGAGCATGCGCTGGGCCAGATCGGCCGGCAGCGCTTCGCCGCCGCACAGGCACTTGATACCGCGCAGCACGTCGGCACGTGGGCTTTCCAGCAGCATGCGCCAGGTGGACGGCGTGGCTTGCAGTACGCTGGCGGATTGGGCGGTGACCAGATCGATTATCGCCTCCGGGTCGAGCGCCAGTTCCTGACCGCTCAGCAGCACCGTGGCGCCGACTGTCAGCGGCACGTATAGCTCCAGGGCAAAGATGTCGAACGAGAACGTCGTCAGCGACAGCACCCGCGCCTGCGCGCCGATGTCCAGGGTGCCGACCATGCCGCAGGTAAAGCTGCACAGCGCCTGGTGCGGCACCATCACGCCCTTGGGCTTGCCGGTGGAGCCGGAGGTGTAGATCACATAGGCCAGGTGTTGTGGCGTGACGCTGACCTGCGGGTTGTGTTCGTCACCGCCGGCGTCCTCGACCAAAAGCACCTGCAGGCCTTGCGGTTGCACCAGGCGCCCAATCAGCGGCGACTGAGTCAGCAGCACCTGGGCGCGGCTGTCTTCGAGCATGAAGGCCAGGCGCTCCGCCGGGAATTGCGGGTCCAGCGGCACATAGGCGCCACCGGCCTTGAGGGTCGCAAGCAGGCCGACCACCATGTGCAGGGAACGCTCCACATGCACCGCCACCCGCACGTCCGGGCCGACGCCCGCCGCGATCAGGCGATGGGCCAGGCGGTTGGCGCGGCGGTTGAGTTCGCTGTAGCTCACGGCCTCGCCATTAAATTGCAGCGCGATGGCGTGCGGCTGTGTCAGGGCTTGTGCTTCGAACAACTGGTGGACACAGCGCTCGCGTGGGTAGTCGACGCTCGTGTGGTTCCAGTCTTCGACCATCTGCTGCCATTGCGATGGGCTGAGCATCGCCAGTTCGTCCAGGGCCTGGGAGGCATCGTTGACCACTGCGCGCAGCAGGTTCTGCCAGTGCACGGCCAGGCGCTCCAGGGTGGCGGCGTCGAACAGGTCGGTGGCGTAGGTCAGGGATGCCCAAAGGCCGTCGACGGACTCCTCGGTTTCCAGATTGAGGTCGAACTGGGTCGTGTGACCGGCCCAATCCACCGGCTGCAGAGCCAGGCCAGGCAGTTGCACCGGGCCGGCGCGCAGGTTGTCCTGGTGATTGAACATCACCTGGAACAACGGGTTATGGCTGAGGCTGCGTTCCGGTTGCAGCGCTTCTACCAGTTGTTCGAACGGCAAGTCCTGATGGGCCTGGGCTTCCAGGGCACGTTGCTTGACCTGGGCCAGCAACTGCTCGAAGGCCATCTGCCCGTGCAGGTCGGCCTTGAGCACCTGGGTGTTGACGAAGAAGCCAACCAGACGCTCGGTTTCCAGGCGATTGCGGTTGGCGATCGGCACCCCGACACGGATCTCGGCCTGGCCGCTGTAGCGGTGCAGCAACGTCTGGAACGACGCCAGCAGAAGCATGAACAAAGTCACGTCCTGGCGCTGGGCAAGTGCCTTGAGCTCGGCCACCAGGGCGTTGTCCAGATGTACCCGCCGACGCGCACCGCGATGGCTTTGCACCGCCGGGCGCGGGTGGTCCAGGGGCAGTTCCAGCACCGCGTGTTCGGTGCCCAGGCGTGCACGCCAGTAATCGAGTTGGCGTTGTTTCTCCCCGGCCGCCATCCAATCGCGCTGCCACACGGCATAGTCGGCGTACTGGATCGGTAAGGCCGGCAACGGCGCCTGGCCTTGATACAGCGCCAGCAGTTCGTCGACCATCACTTGCATCGACCAGCCGTCGGAGATGATGTGGTGCTGGGTGATCACCAGCACATGGTGCGCGGCCGTGATCTCCAGCAGCATGACGCGCATCAGCGGACCGTTGAGCAGGTCGAACGGGCGTTGGATCTCTTGCGCGACCGCCTGCTCGATGGCCGAGTCTTGCACCTGCTGGCGTTGGATCACCATCGCCAGGTTGGGCTGGATGACCTGCCAGGTGTGCTCAGCCTCTTCCACGAAGGTGGTACGCAGCGGTTCATGACGCTGCACCAGGGCCTGGAACGCGTGCTCCAGTGCCGGGATATCCAGCTCACCGCGCAGGTGCAATGCGGTCGGTACGTGGTAGGCGGTGCTGCAGGGATCCAGTTGCCAAAGGAACCATTGGCGTTCCTGGGCGAAGGACAGTGCCAACGGCCGGTCGCGCCCCAGCGCCACCATCGAGCTGGCAGTGCCGGCCTGCAACCCTGCGCAGGCCGCCGCGAACGCTTCCAGCGTCGGCTGCTCGAACAACGCTCGCAACGGCACGTCCAGCTTGAGGTCGTGACGCACGCGGGAGATCACCTGAGTGGCCAGCAACGAATGGCCACCGCGTTCGAAGAAATGGTCATCGAGCCCCACCTGCTCGACGTGCAACACCGTTTGCCAGATCGCCGCCAATTGCATGTGCAGCGGGCTTTGCGGAGCGCGGTAGGCGTGTCGCGCCTGGCTCAGGTCCGGCAGCGGCAGTGCGCGGCGGTCAAGCTTGCCGTTGTTGTTCAACGGCAGGGCATCGAGCACCAGCCAATGCCCCGGCACCATGTAATCCGGCAAGGACTGGCGCAAGACCGCCGCCAGCGCCTGGGTATCCAGTGATTGGCCGTGGGCCGCGACAACGTACGCGACCAATTGCGTACCGGTGGCACTCGGCTGCGCAACGACGGCAGCTTCGCGCACCCACGGCAGGGCTTGCAGACTGGCCTCGATTTCGCCCATTTCGATACGGAACCCGCGGATCTTCACCTGATGGTCGATACGCCCCACGTACTCCAAGGCGCCCGCCTCGTTGTAACGGGCCAGGTCGCCACTGCGGTAGAGTCGCGCACCGGGAACCGTCGAAAACGGATCCGGGAGGAAGCGCTCGGCGGTCAACGCCGGGCGGTCGAAGTAACGCTGGGCCAGGCCGAACTCGGCACCGATGCACAGCTCGCCGACGCCATCGGTGGCCAACAGCTCGAAACCGCTGTCGAGTACATACAGCGAGCGACCATCGCTCGCCCGGCCAATCGGCACACCGAACGCATCACTGGCATCCGCCAGTTGGCACTCATGCACGCTGGACACCACGGTGGCCTCTGTCGGCCCGTAGGTGTTGACCAGGCGCACGCCGCCCAGGCCGGCCGCGTGCCAGGCGCGCAGCCCTTCCACCGACATGGCCTCGCCGCCCACATGCACCTGGCGCAGGTTACCCAGGGCGCGACCATCGGCCGCGCACTCCTTGGCCAACAGGTACCAGTAGGCCGCCGGCAAGTCAGCCAGGGTCACGCCCTGCTCGACGATTTCCCGTGCCAGTTGCCCGGCATCCCACAGTTCATCGCCACGCATGATCAGCGCGGCGCCCACACACAGCGGCGGGTAGCACTGTTCGACAAAGCCGTCGAAACTGAAGGTCGCGAACTGCAGCACGCGGTCCTCTGCACACAGTTGGCTGTAGACCTCGGCGCTGTCGCAGAATTGGCCGAGGGCCGCATGGTCGATGGCCACGCCCTTGGGTTGGCCGGTGGAGCCCGAGGTGTAGATTACGTACGCCAGATCGGCAGCGGCAGCGTGGGTGAGTGGGTTGCTGACAGGGTAGCCGGCCAGCTCGGTACCGGAGACGGTGAAGTCCAGACGGGCCAGCCCTTGCGGCAGCGGCAGGTCGGCCAGCAACCCGGCTTCGCTGAGCAACAGGTCCAGGCGGCTGTCCGCCAGCATGTAGGCCAGGCGGTCGGCGGGATAGTTCGGGTCCAGGGGCACATAGGCCGCACCGCTTTTGAGCACGGCCAGCAGGCTGACGATCAGTTGCGGGCCGCGCCGCGACGCCAGGCCCACGCGCTGGCCCGGGCCCGCGCCCAGTTCCAGCAGGCGATGGGAGAGCCGGTTGGCATGGGCATTGAGCTGGGCATAGCTCAAGCGCGCTTCGCCAGCCTGTACCGCCAGCGCGTCCGGTGTGGCAGCAGCCTGGGCCGCAATGCGTTCGTGCACGCGCAGCTGGCGTTGGGCAGCGCCCGGCGACTGGCTCAGGGCAAGCACGTCGCGCTGTGCGGTGGCGTCAAGCAATTGCAGGTTGCCAAGGGGCGCCTGGGCATCCGCGAGCAACTGCACCAGCAGGTGGTGCAGGTTGGCGCTCAAGCGTGCGACCTGTTCAGCGCTGAACCGCGCCCGGTCGTAACTGAACTCCAGGCGCAGGCTGGCCCCCAACTCAATGCCCAAGGTCAAAGGGTAATGGGTGCGTTCATGGTTGTGAATATGGCCAAACGCCAGGCCTGCGGGTGCGCCCTGCTTCAGGGCCTCGGCCACAGGGAAGTTTTCGAACACCAGCAAAGTGTCGAACAATGCGCCCTGCTGGCCGGCCCAGCCTTGTATGTCGTACAGCGGCACATGCTCGTGGTCACGCAGGCTGAGATTCAGGGTTTGCAACTCGTTGAGCCATTGGGCGGCCGGTTGGGCTGGCGAAGGCGTACTGACGATAGGCAGCGTGTTGATGAACAGGCCCAGTTGCTGCTCGATCCCCGGCAGCGGTGCCGAACGCCCGGCGACAGTCGCGCCAAAGGCCACGCAATCCTGACCGGTGTAGCGCTGCAGCAACAGGCTCCACGCTCCTTGCAGCACCGTATTGAGAGTGATTTTCTGGCGACGGGCGAACTCGCCGAGGGCCTGTGTGAACTCGCCCTCAAGGATCAATTGATGCTCAGCCGTGCCCAGGCCATCGACCGGCGCGCGTAGCGCTTGCGCGAGCAAGGTGGGTGTTTGCAACGGCGCCAGGGCGGCTTTCCAGAACGTCTCACCCGACGCTTGCTGTTGCAGCCAGCCGAGGTAATCGCGGAACTGCCCCAGCGGCGCGGGCAAGGCCTGGCCGGCATAGTGGGCGATGACTTCACCCAGCAACTGGGCGTTACTCCAACCGTCCATGAGGATGTGGTGGCTGGTGAAGATCAGATGCCAGGCGTTACCGGCGCCCCGCACCAGCATCAGGCGAAACAGCGGCGCAGCATTAAGCGCGAAGCCCTTCTCGCGTTCAGCCTCGGCAAGCGCATCGAAGTCGGCATCGATGTCTTCGATCACGTGCAACTGCACGTCGACCTGACGCTGGATGACTTGATGGGCACTGTCCAGGCCCAGCCAGTGGAAGCTGCTGCGCAGAATGTCATGGCGGTCCAGTGCCGCCTGCCAGGCGCGGCCGAACGCCAGCAGGTCGAGGCCGTCGATATCCACGCGCAACTGGTTGATGTACGCCTGGGCTTCTGGCGCGTAGAGGGTATGGAACAACATGCCCTGCTGCATCGGCGACAGCGGATAAAGGTCGGCAATCGCCGGCCCCGCCACGGGCAACGCGTCCAGTTGCTGTTGGGTCAAGCGCGCCAGTGGGAAGTCCGAAGGGGTAACCTGCCCTGCCGGGGTGGCTCGGCAATGCTCGATCAAGGCCTTGAGCTCTGCCGCGTAGTCATCCGCCAACTGCTGCACAGTCGACACCTCGAACATCTCGCGACTGAACCCCCATTGCAGCGCCAGCTCACCGCCGTACACCTGCCCTTCCACAGTCAACCAGTTGGCCAACGGTGCCTCGGCATCCTGGGCCTGGCCGCTGCCCTGGGTAGACGGTACAAACAACGCGGATTCGTTGAACTGGCGGTCGAACTGGCCCAGGTAGTTGAAGGTAATGCGTGGCGCGGCCAGGTTCGCCAGGGCTTCGCGGGCCGCAGGCGGGCCGAGGTAGCGCAGCAGACCGTAGCCGATGCCTTTGGCGGGCACGGCGCGCAGCTGCTCCTTGACCGACTTGATCGCGGCCGACAGCTCGCCGTCGGCTTGCAGGCGTACCGGGAACAGGCTGGTGAACCAGCCCACGGTGCGGGTCAGGTCGACACTGTCGAACAGGTCTTCGCGGCCATGGCCTTCCAGCTGGATCAGTGCGGCGGCCTGGCCGCTCCAACGGCTGACCACCCGCGCCAGGGCGGTGAGCAACAGGTCGTTGACCTGAGTACGGTAGGCCGCTGGCGCGTCCTGGAGCAGTTGACGGGTGTGTTCGGCGTCAAGGCGTATTTCGAGCTTGCTGCCCAAGCGGTTTTGCAGGCCGCCCTGGGGGTTGTCGCACGGCAAGTCCGCGTCCGCCGACTGCGCCTGCCAGTACGGCAGTTGGTCGTCCAGCGTGCGGGCATGGGCTTGCAACTGTTCGGCCCACAGCTGGTAGGCGCTGGTCTTGGTCGGCAACGCTGCCTGGCGGTAAGCCTGTTGCAGGTCTTCCAGGACGATGCGCCAGGACACGCCATCGACCGCCAGGTGATGGATCACCAGCAGCAGGCGCTGGCTGCCATCGGCCATGCTCATCAAAGCGGCACGCAGCAGCGGGCCTTGCGCCAGGTCGAGGCTGCGCTGGGCCTCATCGCACAGCGCCGACAGCTCATCGTCGCTGCTGGCTTGTGCTTGCCACAGGCCCGGCGCGGTGACCGGCGCGGCATAGGCTTGCTGCCAGGTGTCGGCCTGTTGCACAAAACGCAGGCGCAAGGCGTCGTGATGGTTGATCACCTGGGTCAGGGCGGCTTCCAGGCGCGCCGGTTCCAAGCGCTCGCGCGGGGTCAACAACAACGATTGGTTCCAGTGGTGACGCGCGGGGATCGCCTGGGCGAAAAAGCCTTGCTGCACCGGGGTGAGGATCACCTCGCCGCGGGCGGGACCTTGGTCGATCACGGCGGTGTGCTCGAAGCCGGCCACCAACGCCAGGCTGCGCACGCTCTGGTACTGGAACAGGTCGCGCGGGCTGAGGCGAATCCCCGCCTGACGCGCGCGACTGACCACCTGGATGGAGATGATCGAATCGCCGCCCAGTTCGAAAAAGTTGTCGTCCAGGCCCACCTGCTCGACGCCGAGCACATCGCTCCAGATCGCCGCCAGAGCTTTTTGCAGGTCGTCTTGCGGCGCGATATAGGCCTGTTGTGGTGTTGCATCCGGTAACGGCAGGGCCTTGCGGTCGAGCTTGCCGTTGGCGGTCACCGGCAGCTTGGCCAGGGGCACCATATGGGTCGGTACCATGTATTCCGGCAGGCTGCCGAGCAGCCAGGCCTTGAGGTCGGTGGGCGTCTCGCCCTCCAGCACCAGGTAGGCCACCAGTTGTTTGCCGCCGTGTACCAGCACCACCGCCTCACGCACCGCCGGGTGTTGCATCAGGCGTGTCTCGATTTCACCCAATTCGATGCGCAAGCCGCGCAGCTTGACCTGGTGGTCGAGACGGCCAAGGTATTCGATCACACCGTCGCCACGCTGGCGCACCCGGTCGCCGGTACGGTACAGGCGCGCGCCGTCACCAAAGGGGCTGGGCACAAAACGTTCGGCGGTCAGCGCCGGACGGCGGTGGTAGCTGCGCGCCAGGCCGGTACCGCCCAGGTACAGCTCGCCGGCCACGCCGGCAGGCACCGGGTTGAGCTGCGCATCGAGCACGTAGGTGCCGAGGTTGGCAATCGGACGGCCGATGGGCACGGCGTCACGGCCTTCGTCGATGCAGGTCCAGTGGGTCACGTCGATGGCCGCTTCCGTCGGACCATAGAGGTTGAACAAACCGGCCTGGGGCAGCTTGGCGAACACCTGCAGTTGCGCGTCCAGGGGCAAGGCTTCGCCGCTGCAGACAATGCGCTTGAGGCTTATGCAGGCCTGCACGCCCGGCTCATGGATAAACGCCTGGAGCATGGACGGCACGAAGTGCAAGGTGGTGATCCCGTGCTCGCCGATGGTCTCGATCAGGCGCGCCGGCTCGCGGTGTTCGCCAGGGGCGGCGACCACCAGGCGGGCGCCGGTCATCAGCGGCCAGAAGAACTCCCACACCGACACATCAAAGCTGAACGGGGTTTTCTGCAGCACCGCGTCACTGGCATCCAGGCCGTAGGCCTGCTGCATCCAGCACAGGCGGTTGACCAGTGCGCGATGGCTGTTGCCGGCGCCCTTGGGCTTGCCGGTGGAACCGGAAGTGTAGATCACATAGGCCAGGTTCAGCGCGTGGATGTCGACGGCGGGCGCTGCGACGCTGTAAGCGTCGAGCCAGCCGGGCGCCTGGTCGAGGCGCATCACCCGAATGCCTTCGACAGGCAGCAGTGGCAGCAGGCTGTGCTGGCTGAGCAGCAGCTGGATGCCGCTGTCTTCGATCATGTAGGCCAGGCGTTCCTGGGGATATTCGGGATCGAGGGGGACGTAGGCGCCGCCGGCCTTGAGCACAGCCAGCAGGCCGATGACCATCTCGATGGAACGCTCAACGCAGATACCCACCAGCGCATCAGGACCGATCCCGTGGTCGCGCAAGGCATGTGCCAGTTGGTTGGCACGGGCGTCGAGTTGCGCGTAGGTCAGCGTGGTCGCGCCGAACACCAGCGCCGGCGCATCCGGCGTGCGCTGTACCTGGTCTTCGATCAGGTGATGAATGCCACGTTCGGTGGGATACGCTTGTGCGGTCTGGTTCCAGGCGTGCACCTGCCTCTGTTGCTCATCGACGGCCAGCATCGGCAACTCGCCGATGCGCTGTTCGCCATCGGCCACCATGGCCTGCAACAGGCTGATCCAGTGGCGTGCCATCCGCGCGATGGACGGCGCGTCGAACAGGTCATTGGCGTAGGTCAGCGCAGCGTGCAGGGTGCCGGACTTTTCATAGGTGTCGAGGGTCAGGTCGAACTGGGTGGTGCGGCCTTGCCACTCCACCAGGGCCAGTTCCAGGCCGGAGGCGGTGCTGACCGAAGCGATGTCGGCCACCACCGGCTGATGGTTGTACATCACCTGGAACAGCGGCGTATGGCTGAGGCTGCGCTCGACCTTCAGGGCTTCCACCAGGCGCTCGAAGGGCAATTCCTGGTGCGCCTGGGCGCCAAGGGCGTGCTCCTTGATACCTTGCAGCAACTCGGCGACCCGGGTTTGCCCGCTCAGCTCAGTGCGCAGGACTTGTGTGTTGACGAAGAAGCCGATCAACCCTTCGACTTCCGTACGGTTGCGGTTGGCGATAGGCACCCCGACGCGGATATCGCCCTGGCCGGTGTAGCGATGCAGCAACACATTGAAGGCGCCGAGCAGCAGCATGAACAGGGTGGCGTTGTGCTGTTGCGCGCAGGTGCGCAACTGCGCGGCCAGCGCCGGCTCAATCGCGAAGGTGTGGCGGGTGCCCTGATAGCTGGGCATGGCCGGGCGCGGGCGGTCCGTCGGCAGTTCCAGCACCGGGTGCTCATCACCCAGGCGCGCCTGCCAGTATTCCAATTGACGGGCCTGTTCCCCGGCTTCCAGCCAGCGGCGCTGCCACAGGGCGTAGTCGCTGTACTGGATCGACAGCGCTGGCAATGGCGGCGCTTCGTTGCGCTCATGGGCGTCGTAGAAACGAATGAACTCGTCGATCAACACGTTCATCGACCAGCCATCGGAGACGATATGGTGCAGGGTCAGCAGCAGTACGTGCTCCTGGGCATCGAGCTTGAGCAGTTGCACACGCAACAGCGGGCCGTGTTCCAGGTCGAACGGCAGCAGCGATTGGCGGGTGGCCGCATCGTTGACGGCGTGTTCGCGTTCGGCCGCGGCCAACGCCGTCAGGTCCAGTTGCTCAATGGCCAGCGACGGCTGTACGGCCACCTGCATCAGGCGCTCATCGGCCTGGCGCTGGAACACCGTGCGCAGGGTTTCGTGCCGGTCCACCAGGCTGGCAAACGCCTGCTCCATGGCGCCCAGGTTCAGCGCACCCTTGAGGCGCACCGCGCCCGGCAGGTTGTAGGCGCCACTGCTCGGGTCCAGTTGCCAGAGAAACCACATGCGCTGTTGCGCATAGGACAGCGCCTGGCGGTCCTCTGCCTCCACGCCGGCCGGAATCGGAAACCGCGAAAAATCCACCCCTTCTTTCTGCAGTGCCTGCAGGAACAGCTGGCGCTTTTCCAGGGGCAACCCGATAAACCGGCGAGCAAGTTTCAAGGAGTCTTCAGCATTCATTTGTTGGAGTCCGGAGCAATAGGCAGGAAGCACAAAGGCACGTCGTCCCTATAAAACGAACCGGACAGGGAAAAATTAGCGGGGGATGGGAGGCGTAGAGCGAGCTGTCATCAGGGGTTACATCAATCCTCGGGAAAGACCCACGAACCCCAGCTAGCATTGACGAATACCACTTTTTGCAACTACATTTAGTTACACGCAGGGAACGCCGTGTCCAAAAATGAAAAGCTGCTCGCCAAATTGCTCAACGAGCAGATGGCATTTACCTGGCCAGAGCTCGTCACGCTGCTGCATCGTCTCGGCTACACACAGATTGAGGGGGCTGGAAGCCGGGTCAAGTTCGACATCGGCGATCCGAGCGCAATGATCACCTTGCACAAGCCTCATCCCGGCAACGAACTGAAACACTACATTCGACGCCAGATCATCGAACAATTGAAATCAGGAGAACTGATTCAGTGAACAACCAACTGAAACACAATGGCTACATCGGCTCTATCGAAGCCAGCCTCGAAGACAATTGCCTGTTCGGCAAGATCCTGTTCATCAAGGCACTGGTGAGTTACGAAGGCAAAACCGTCGCGGAACTGGACGCCGCGTTTCGCGAGGCTGTGGACGACTACCTCGCTACCTGCAAGGCCCTTGGGCAAACACCGGAGAAGCCGTGCAAAGGCTCTTTCAACGTGCGGGTCGGCCACGATCTTCATCTTGCCGCCGCCCTTGAAGCGACACGTAAAAAGGTGACCCTGAATGACCTGACGCGCCAGGCGCTGAACGAATTCCTGCAACACCACCGAGGGGATTCCTGCCCCGTGACTGGCTGACGTTTCATTGTGGGTTGTAATGCTCAACCCAACCGCCGATACCCCAACACCGCTGACCCCATCACCACCGCCCCCGCCGCCAGCGCCACCCAGAACCCGCTGGCTGCCCCGAAGTGATCGATCATCCAGCCGGAGCTGGCGGCACCGATGGCCACGCCGATGCTCAGGCCGGTGATCAGCCAGGTCATGCCTTCGGTCAGGCGGCTCGCGGGCACGCTCTTTTCCACCAGGGCCATGGACACGATCAGGGTAGGGGCGAAGAACAGTCCGGAAATGAAGATGGCTACTGCCAGGCCCGGAATGTGGGTGACCAGCAGCAACGGCAAGGTGGTCAACGCCGTCGCCGCGCCGCAGAACAGGAACTGCCGGGGCAGCGGCGCCTTGAGTTTTAGGGTGCCAAAGGCCAACCCCGCCAGGCACGAGCCGATGGCGTACACCGAGAGCACGATGCTTGCCGCCGCCGGCTGGCCCTGCTGCTGGGCAAAGGCCACGCTGACCACATCCACCACACCCACGATCACCCCCATGGCCAGCAGCAGGATCATCAGGATCAGCACCGACGGTGAGGCGATCAGCCAGCCCCGATGGTGAGCGTGGTGTTCATGCACAGGGGGTTCGGTCGCGCGTTGCAGCACAAACGTGGTAACCCCAACCGCCAGCAGCAGCGCGGCCACCAGCGGCCCGGCTTCGGGGAACAGCACCACGCTCAAGCCCACCGAAATCGGTGGACCGATGATAAAGCACACCTCATCCAGCACCGATTCCAGGGCGAATGCGGTTTGCAGCCTGGGCTGGCCGCGGTACAGCTCGGTCCAGCGCGCCCGCACCATGGCGGACATATTCGGCATGCAGCCCGCCAGGGCAGCAAACAGGAACAGCGTCCAGGTCGGCGCCTGCAACCGCGTGCACAGCAACAGCAGCAACAGCGCCCCGCCGCCGATCAGGGCGGCAATCGGCAGCACCCGGCCCTGGCTGTACCGGTCCACCAAGCGTGACACCTGCGGCGCGCAAAACGCCGTGGCCAGGGCGAACACCGCCGCCACCGAACCGGCCAGGCCATAGCCGCCGTGCACCTGGGAAAGCATGGTGATCAAGCCAATACCGGCCATGGACACCGGCATGCGTGCCAGCATGCCGGCCAATACGAAGGCCCGCGAGCCGGGAACCTGGAACAACTCGGCGTAAGGGTTTGCCATCCTGCTCAACCTCTTCCTGATGCCCTGGAACTTGCTATCCGCAGTGATCAAGGCAAAATACATACGGTGCGTATGTGGCGAATCATGCGTAACATACGCGGCGTATGTCAATCTTTCACTTGCCCATTGTGAGTCCTGCCCATGAGCCGAGCCCGTGCCGAAATGATCGAAGACACCCGCGCCCGGCTGCTTGCCAGTGCACGGCAGGCCTTCGCCACGCAAGGCTATGCCAACACATCGATGGACGATTTCACGGCCCACGCCGGCCTGACACGCGGCGCGCTGTACCATCACTTTGGTGACAAAAAGGGGCTGCTGGCCGCCGTGGTTGCTCAACTCGATCGTGAGATGGACGCATGTTTGCAGCGTATCTCAGACGAAGCCCAAGACCCCTGGAGCGGTTTTTGCGAACGCTGCCGCGCTTATTTGCGCATGGCCCAGGACGGCGAAATCCAACGCGTTGTGCTGCAGGATGCGCCGGCTGTATTGGGCGATACCGGCTCCCAGCAACACTGTGTCGAGTCGTTGCGCCAACAGCTGGAAGCCCTGATGCACGCGGGCGTCGTCCCTGACGCACCGAGCCTGGCGCTGGCGCAGTTGATCAATGGCAGCCTGGTCAACACCGCCCTGTGGATCGCCCGGTCAGAACATCCGCAGGAGCGTCTGGAGCAAGGTTTGCAGGGCCTGGAAATCCTGCTGCGCGGCCTGAAACTCATACCAACCGCTTGATCTGCTTATGCCGCCACACCAGCCGGTAGTACGCGGCCTGCAACCCCAGCATCGCCAGGTACGTCACCGGGAACGCCATCCAGACGCCTTCCAGGCCGAAGTGCGCATTCAGCAGGTACGCCATCGGTAGCTCGACACACAGCACGCAGAAGATCGAGATCGCCACCGGCATCAGCACCACGCCGCTGGCGCGCATGATCCCGCCGATCACGGCCTGGAAGCCGAACACGAGGATGCTCCACAGCATGATGTGCAGCAGGTGCTCGGCATTCACGCGTGCGGCGTCATCGGTGATGAACAACCCGAGCAACCAGTGCGACAACAGATAGCCCAGCACGATCAGGCCACCGGTCAGGCACGTATTGATCAACAGCCCGGTACGCAGGATCGGCCCGATACGCTCCAGCCGCCCTGCCCCAATCGCCTGGGCCCCAAGGATCGAAGCAGTGATGGCAATCGACAGGGCCGGAAACTGCACGTAGTTGACGATCTGCGTCACCGCCCCATAGGCCGCCGTGGCCTGGGACCCATGGCCATTGACCAAGGCGAGGATGACCAACTCCGACAGCGACAACACCACCATCTGCAAGCCTGTAGGCAAGCCGATGCGCAGGACTTTGCCGAGAATGACGCGGTCCAGGCGCAAGGCCGCGAGCAGTTCGCGGTCCGGCGCCATCACATGGTTTTTATGGCGCAGGCGCAGGATCAGAAACAGCATCGCCGAGGCATTCCCCACCAGGCCTGCGTACACCGCGCTCTGGATCCCCAGGGGCGGCAGGCCGATCCAGCCGCGAATCAGCGCCGGGGTCAACAGCAGGCCGACCAGGGTCGAGACCATCAGCGCCAGCAGCGGCGAGATCGTGTCGCTGACCCCGCGCAACAGCTGGGTGTAGAGGATAAATACCAGCAGCAGCGGCATGATCAGCATCATCATCTGGGCATAGCCCACGGCATCGTCGAGCACATCCGCAGGCGTACCCAATGCCTGCAACGCCGGGCGCGCAAACAGGCTGCCCAGCACCGCTGCGATCAGGCCCACCAGTGCACCGAGGGTCAGGGTGGCACCGGTAATCGCCTTGACCATCCCGGTTTCCTGGGCACCCCAGGCCTGGCCAATCAGCACCGAAGCGCCCGCCCCCAGGCCGATCACCAGGGCAATGAAGAAGAACACGATGGGGAACATCCCCGACACCGCCGCCAGCGCCTGGGTACCGAGCATCTGCCCGACATAAATACCGTTGAGGGTGCCGGAAAAACTTTGCAGGAAATTGGACAGCACCATCGGTGCCAGAAAGATCAGGTAGACCTGCCACAGCGGGCGTTGCAAAGGGCTTTGCATGAAAAACGGGGCCTCGGAAAACTAAAGCGTCCGAGGGTTATACCGTAATTGGATCCGATCTTCCTGTGCTTTGCATGATGGATGGATCGCCAACACTCGCTGGTTCCGATGCCCACATTGGATCTTCAGCGTCACCCCGACTCAGGTCGCCGTTCAGAAACGGCTCGGCGTGCCGATGGAATATGCACAGTCCAAGAAAGGCGCGGTGAGTCGGTCGATTGAGCGGTAGGGCCTTATAACCGCGCCTAGCGCCGGACTCGTTGGCGCTGGGTGCGGATTATTCTGCCGATGCGCTGGCGCTTTTCGCGCAGTTTTACCCACTCATTGCGAGCTTCGCGGTGGCGCTTGCTGTTGAGCAGTAATAGGGCAAGCAATGGAAACAGAATGCCTGACACATAGAAAACCTTATGAGGGCGATAGGCGATGGTGGGTAGAACACCAACCAAGCACAAGAACATCAAGATAACTGGGACCCATATCCATCCTGGATAGCCACGGACAACCATGAAATTGCAGTGGGCAATAAGAAAAGACGCACCGAGTACCGAAAAATAGGAATACCTGAGGTTCTCACCGGCGGGTAGCACTTCAAAGTAACTGCCAATCATCATCGGAACACCGATGGCAATCGTAAAACCTTGAGCAAAAAGTGCCCCCGTAGAAACAGGAAAATAGCGTTTCAAATAACGCAGAAGTTCCTTGTAAGTCATCAGAAATATCATTCTTCAAACGCCTCATATAACCCCACGGCAATCGTTCGAAAATTGCCATTTACAACGCTACCTCCCACAGTCATTGAAGCGCCTACGACATCCTTGATCTGAGTAACCGTGGCATGACGAAGCTTCGCAGGGGTCAGTCGCTTAGGTAAATCACCTGCCAGCTGTTTCAACTTGATCATTTTCGAAGTCAACCGCGGATGTTGAATACTCAACAACTCCTTCGTCAATTTTGCTCTTTCCTGTCGAGTAAGCCCCTTGAGTACTGGGTACCAACCCTTGCCGGTGGTTGCCTTCGTCAAACTGACTAGCTTTACAGTCGTTAGGAAGGAGGTGCCGGCCCCCACAAGCGCAACAGCGTCCAGAGCAGCGGTTGCATGTTGATACCAAGGATCACTGTCCAGCAGTTGATTTTTCGAGGGATCGGTCAATTCGTTGTACACACGATACCCGCCAACAATGCACTGAGCGAAACTGGCCGTAGCAGACGTATAGCCAACAACTGCAACCACTGAGCCGATACCGCCAGTAAATGGGATTGCAGCAGTACCACTGACTGCCACAAGCCAACCTAAAATCGCACTGCCGCATGCAAGCCCCATCCCGAGCGCCTCAAACACGAGTTGCGATTCCACCGGCTCATGCTCCAACCGCCGCACAAAATCCAACCGCGCCACCGACCTCGGCATCTCCCGCAAGATCACGCGCTTGGGCAACACACTGCAAATCGGCTGAAACTCACGCAACGTCACCGGCCACAGTTGGGCGTCGAGGTAAACCACCCCTGCCCCGGCAATTGCAGGATCGGCGTCGATCACAGCAAACAGTCGACGCAGGTCAATGCTGCTTTCTACCCGCTCACGGGTGGTGAGGTGAGCCTTCGGGAAACCGTCCTTCAATAAGCTGGTGGCCATTCCTTTACTCCTGAATCCACAAGAGCGCAGAGCGTAAAGAATCAATATCTGCCAGGAATGTAGGAAGGTTTCCTTTTTTAAGACAGGCACTTCCCGATCTGGCCTCAGCGTCTTGTAGTCAATCCTGGGAATAGGAAAAGTACGCCCCGCGCCACCACCGGCGAACGATCAGACAAGGAGCGAATATGGCGACCGATATGTTTTTGAAGCTGGGAGACATCAAGGGCGAGTCCAGGGACCAGGTGCATCGTGATGAAATCGATATCACCCGTTGGGGTTGGAGCCTGTCCCAATCCGGCTCCATGCATAGCGGTACGGGCGGCGGCGCGGGCAAGGTCAATATGGCGAATATCGCGATTGAGAAGACACTGGATAAATCCACCCCAAACCTGATGATGGCCTGTGCCACCGGCAAGCATTACCCCGAAGCACGCATTGTGGTGCGCAAGGCTGGAGGCGACAGCAGCGTGGAGTATCTGGTGATCACGTTGAAGGAGGTCATGGTTGCCACTTACGACACGCGTGCAGCGGCAACCAATGACGTACTGACGGAAGAAATCAGCCTTAACTTCGCCAAGGTGGAAGTCAGTTACCAGCCACAGAAAGCCGATGGCGGCAAGGATGGCGGGGCCATCCGGTTCGGCTGGAACATTCGCGAAAATATCAAGGTGTAGGCACGACAGGCAGCGCGCGCTTGTGCGCTGTCTTGCTATACGCCCCCTCGACAATCGCCCGTACCCGCTCACTCACTGGCTCACCCATCAGGTACGCATCGATCTCCTCGTACGTGCAGCCATAGGCGTGCTCATCCAGCTTGCCCGGCGCCAACTCTTCGAGGTCGGCAGTGGGCTGCTTGTGCACCAGCTTCGCCGGGGCCCCAAGGGCACTGGCCAACAGGCGCACCTGGGTCTTGGTCAGGCCCGACAATGGCGCCAGGTCGCACGCGCCGTCGCCGAATTTGGTGAAGAAGCCCATCAATGCTTCGGCGCCATGGTCGGTGCCGACCACCAGGCCGTTGTGCAGGTTGGCCACGGCGTACTGGGCGATCATGCGGGTGCGGGCCTTGACGTTGCCCTTGATGAAATCCACCTGCGAGGCACTGGCTTCGGTGGCGCCGAGGCTGGCCATCAGGCCGTCGACGCTGGCGGCGATGTTCAGGGTGTCGATGTGGTCCGGGGTGATGAAATCCAGCGAGGCCTGGGCATCGCTCTCATCGGCCTGGGTCTTGTAGGGCAGGCGCATGGCGATAAAGCGCGCGGCGTAGCCCTCGCTGCGTAATTGCTCCGCCGCCAATTGGCACAGGCGCCCAGCGGTGAGGGAGTCGACGCCACCGCTGATGCCCAGTACCAGGGCCTTGCAGCCTGAATGGCGCAAGGTGGTCTTGATGAAGTCGAGACGCCGTTGGATTTCCTGGGCTTCACCGCCCTTCACCAATGTGCGATCGATATTGAGTTCCTGCGCGATACGTTCCTGCATGTCACACCTCCACGTTGCCGACATTGAATACCTTCGCTGCGTACTGCAAAAACGAGGGGTCTTCGCAGACGTTCTTCACCGGGTCATCGGAGAACTTCACCACCGGTTCGCCGTGCACGCGCACCAGTTTCATGACGATGCTCAGCGGCTCGACGCCTTCCACATCGCAAGCCAGGCTGGTGCCCATGCCGAAACCGAACTTGGCCTTGCCACGCACGTGCCGCAGGATCGGCAGGCATTTTTCGAAGTTCAGGCCGTCGGAGAACATCAGGTCCTTGGTCATCGGGTCGATACCCAGCTGTTTGTAGCGGGCCAGCACCTTGTCGGCCCAGGCGATGGGGTCACCGGAGTCCTGGCGCAGGCCGTCGTAGAGCTTGGCGAAGTACAGGTCGAAATCCTTGAGGAAAAAGTCGGTGCTGATGGTGTCGGTCAAGGCAATGCCGAGGCGGCCGCGGTATTCACGCACCCAGTTTTCCAGGCCGGCGTTCTGGCTTTCGCGCAACCGCCCCAGTTGCTGGTGCACCATCATCCACTGGTGAGCCATGGTGCCGATCAGTGGCAGGTCGAATTCGTAAGCCAGGTGCGCATTGCTGGTGCCGACGAACTGGCCGGGAAAGTCGCGGCGCATGATGTCCACCACTTCGCGCTGGGCCTTGAACGACAGGCGCCGGCGCGTGGAGAAATCGGAGACCCGCAGGTCGGCCAACTCGTCGCGACTGAGGTTTCTCTCCAGCCAGTCGAACTTCTGGTAGAGCTTGCGGGTGACGTCTTCCAGGGTCACGTCGGGGTATTTGGCGCGGTTGCGCAGCTCGCTGACCAGCGCCAGTAGCGGTTGTTCGAACATGATGCAGTGCAGCATCGGCCCGACCACGCGGATGTTCAGTTGGCCGTCGACTTCACTGACGTGGATGTAGCGCAGGTTGAAGCGGAACAGGCCGAGGAAGCGTTCGTAGTCGGGGGTCAGGTATTCGCGAAAGCGTGGGTTGAACAGAAAGCGCAGCTCGCCCTCACGCATCTGCAGGCCAGCCATGTTCTCAAGCTCGGCGCGTAACTCGGGGATCAGGTGGCCGAGCTTTTCCTTGGCGCGCACGATGAAGTTGTATTCCACATCGACATTCGGGTGCTGGTGCAACACCGCCTGCATCATGGTGAAGGTGTAGTAGTCGGTGTCGAGCAAGCCCTGGATCACCGGGGCTTCGTAGTCGTAGGCACTTTCCATGGTGTATCTCCTTAACGCGTGGCCATCGCGGCCAGTTCTTCGCGGGTGCTGCTGATGACGGCACCGGCCTTGAGCAACTCATTGACGGCCTGTACGCCGCCCTCCTCGCTGATCCCCCGGCACGCCGGCAGGTGCAGGACCACCTCCAGGCCGGCCTTGAGCAGTTGCAAGGCGGTGGTCTTGACGCAGTAGTCCAGGGCCAGGCCGCCGACGATCACGCGAGTGACGCCCTGGGCCCTGAGGTACTCGATCACGCCGGTGGAGAGTTTGTCGTGCAGGTCGTGGTAGCAGGCGCCATAGGGGTGCAGGTCAGGTTCGACGCCCTTCCAGATGAAGTAGTCGTAGTCATAGGGCGTGGGCAACTCGTCGAGCAAGGTAAAGCCTTCGGTGCCCGGTACGCAGTGGCTGACCCAGGTCACGTCGGCGTGTACCAGGCCAGTGGGCTGGAGCATCTCGCTGTGCTGGGCGACCACCCAGGGTGCGTGCGGGGTGTGGGCGTCCTTGCTGCCGACGCGGTGGCCGGCAAGGCTGGCCATGTAGTTGAGTTCGGCACCGATCCGGTCACCGCCGGCCACCGGCAACTCGTTGGGGCACAACGGCGTGAAGCTCTTCTGGGCATCGACGTCGAATGAAGCAATGGCAGTTTTCGCAAGGGTCATGGCGGTTCTCCTGTGGCCTGGAAACAAAAGTACACGTCATGTACTTTCATTGCAAGAAACATTTATTTATCTATCCTGAACCAAGTACATGACATATCTGTTCGATCCGTTAGACTGTGCCCCACCGCTGTTCAGAAGGACGTCACATGCCCCTTAGCCCCTACCTCCATACCGTCGACCTATGCGTGCTGTGCTACTGCCGCGCCGCCGGGGAACTCAAGTTGTTGCTGAACAAGCGCGAAGCCGAACCCTTCGCCGGGCATTGGGCGTTGCCGGGGGTGGTGGTGAATGGCGGCGTGCAAGATCTGAGCCTCCAGGATGCGGTGGAACGCTTGCGCGCCAGCAGCAAGGTCGGCCTGGAGCTGGCCTGGAGCGAGCAAGTGGGCACGGTGGGCGATGCGTTTCGCGATCCGCGTTGCTGGTCGTCGTCCACGTACTACCTGGCGATCGTCGCGGATGAGGTGGCGCCGAGTGCGCATCAAGGCTGGTTCGCGCTGAAGGCGGTGGCTGATGGCAGCATCAAGTTGCCGTTCGATCACAACAGCATCGCCGCGGCCGTGCAGGAGCGGTTGTTCTCCAAGTCGCTGTACAGCAACCTGCCGCTGATGTTCCTGGGCAATGAATTCAGCGCGCCGGAGGCGACCACGATCTTTTCCCTGGTGCTGGAACGGCCGGTGCTCAAGACCAGTATTCGCCAGCGCCTGTTGAAGCTGACGGAGGCGGGATATTTGCGCGAGACGGGGCGCAAGAAACAGGGTGAAGGCGGCAGGCCCCAGGCGACGGTGGAGAACCTGAAGCCTGGGGCGGTTTACTTCTTTGATCGCAGTTTTGCCGACTAGGCACCCTTTTCAAGAACGATGACCTTCAAATGTGGGAGGGGGCTTGCTCCCTCCCACATTTTGAGCGGTGTATGGCTTAGTTCATCCAATTACCGCCATCCACGTTATAGGTTTGCGCCACTACGTAGTCAGCCTCTTTGGACGCCAGGAAGATCGCCATCCCGGTCAAATCCTCGGCCGTCCCCATCCGCCCGAACGGCACCTCGGCCCCCACCCGCCGCTTCTTCTCGCCAGGCGCCAGCCCTTCATGCCTGGCGAACAACGCATCCACCCCGTCCCAATGCTCGCCATCCACCACGCCCGGGGCGATGGCGTTGACGTTGATGCCCTGCTTGATCAGGTTGAGCCCCGCCGATTGCGTGAGGCTGATCACTGCCGCCTTGGTCGCGCAGTAGATCGCCACCAACGGCTCGCCACGCCGCCCGGCCTGGCTGGCCATGTTGATTATCTTGCCGCCATGGCCCTGGCGGATCATCTGCCGGGCAGCGGCCTGCAAGGTGAACAGCGTGCCGGCGACGTTGATCGAGAACAGCCGATCAAAGCTGTCGCGGGTGATATCGACGATAGGCGCCAGGTCGAACAGCGCCGCGTTGTTGACCAGGATGTCGAGCTTGCCGGCCTGGGCGACCACGGCGGCAATCGCGCTGTCGATGGAAGCCTGGTCGGTGACGTCCATCGCTACCGCGTAGGCCTGCGGACCAAGTTCGGCGGCGGTGTCCCGGGCCCGCTGCAGGTTGATGTCGGCGATGGCGACGGTCGCGCCTTCAGCGATATAGGCCTGGGCAAACGCGCGGCCAATCCCGCGCGCCGAGCCGGTGATCAGCGCGCTCTTACCTTCGAGTCGTTTCATAAGGCATCTGTCCTTTGAACATTATTTGGGATAGCCGGCGCGTTTCATTTCGCGCTCGGTGGTGGACTGCGCCTGGAGCAACGCCTGCTCGACCGACATGCCCCCCGTCAGCGCCGCCGAGAACAGCTTGCCGACGGACGTGCCGATGGCCTGGAACTCGGGAATGGTCACGTACTGGATGCCCACGTACGGCACGGGTTTGGCCGACGGGTGCGCGGGGTCGGCATGCCGCATCATCTCCAGGGTCACCTGGGCAAACGGTGCGGCCTGGAGGTACCCCGCGTTGTAGGTGGACTGGCGGGTGCCAGGCGGTACGTTGGTGATGCCTTCTTTATCGGCGACCAGCTGGATGTAGTCCTTGGACGTGGCCCAGGCGATAAAGGCCTTGGCGGCGTCCTTGTGCTTGGACGTGGCCGGGATGGCCAGCGACCAGGCGTACAGCCAGGAGGATCCCTTGTCGGTGACTTCGGTGGGGGCCGCGGCGAAGCCTACGCTGTCGGCGACTTTGCTCTGGCTCTTGTCGGTGGTGAAGGAGCCGGCGACGCTGGCATCGACCCAGATCGCGCACTTGCCGCTGTTGAACAGCGCCAGGGTTTCGTTGAAACCGTTGCTGGACACGCCGGGCGGGCCGTATTGCTTGAGGGTGTTGACGTAGAAGTTGGCGGCGGCGGTCCATTCGGGACTGGTCAGCTCAGGCTTCCACTGCTCATCGAACCAACGCGCACCGAAGGCGTTGGCCATGGTGCTCAGCAGCGCGATGTTCTCGCCCCAACCGGCCTTGCCGCGCAGGCACATGCCGTATTGGCCGTTGTTCTTGTCCGTGAGCTTGGCGGCGAATTCACCCAGCTGGGTCCAGGTCGGGTGCGCAGGCATGCTCAGACCGGCCTGCTTGAACAGGTCGGTGCGGTAGTAGGTGACGGTGCTTTCCCCGTAGAACGGCAAGGCATACAGGGTGTCGTTGACCGACAGGCCCTGGCGGACCGAGGGGAAGATATCGTCGGCGTCGTAATCGGCCGGCAATTGGGTCAGCGGTTCCAGCCAGTGCTTGGCGCCCCACAGCGGGGTTTCGTAGGTGCCGATGGTGAGCACATCGAACTGGCCGCCCTGGGTGGCGATATCGGTGGTGAGGCGCTGGCGCAGCACGTTTTCTTCCAGCACCACCCAGTTGAGCTGGATGTCCGGATGCTGCTGCTCGAACACTTTGGACAGGCGCTGCATGCGGATCATGTCGCTGTTATTGACCGTGGCGATGGTCACGGTGTCGGCTGCCTGGCTGGGCATAGCCAAGGCCAGGCCGGAAAGCAGGAACAACGCTTGCGGAATCTTGGACATAGCGGTTTCCACCTGTTGTTTTTGTTGTTGAGGGCCGATTACAGCAGCTTGGGCCAGGCCCTCACAAACGCCTGACGCATGCCTGGCTGATACTTTTTTAACCGCTGAATAGGGCGCAAAAAAGTATCAGTGCCGGGCGAAACCGGGGGTAGCGCAGGTAGTGCCACCCGCGTATTTTGAGGCGACTGCACCCATAGAAGAGGCAGCACCATGCCCGTCAGTCGCGCCAAGCTGTTCGAACATCGCCCCGCCGAGCTTGAGGTGATCCTGCCCGAGCCGCAGCACTGCTTTCGCTGGTTTGAGCACGACTACCCTTACGATCTGGCGCGCTGGAATCACCATCCCGAATTTGAAATCCACCTGATCCGCCAAGGCAGCGGCAAGTTGGTGGCGGGCGACTATATCGGTGCGTTCAGTGCCGGGCATGTGGCGCTGATCGGCCCGGACCTGCCCCATGACTGGATCGGCGAACTGGCCCCCGGCGAACACCTGGCCGGCCGCGACGTGGTGCTGCAATTCGACGGCGCCGCCCTCCTCGCCCTGCGCAACACCCTGCCGGAACTCGGCGACTTGCAGCCGTTGTTCGAACAGGCCCGGCGCGGCCTGGAGTTCAGCGGCGACACCGCCGTACAGGCTGCGAGGTTGATGGAAGCTATCGGCAACGCCCACGGCCTGCAACGGCTGACCCTGTTCCTGCAACTGCTCGACAGCCTGAAAAACGCCCCGGCCCAGCAGGTAAAGGCCCTGGCCAGCCCCTGTTACGCCCCGACCCTGGACGCACGCAGCGCCGAGCGCATCAACAAGGCCTTCGACTACCTGATGCGCGAACTCACCGGCGACGTGCGCCTCTCGGTCATCGCCCAACAGTTGGACATGAGCGAACCGGGCTTCTCACGTTTCTTCAAGCGCAACACGGGCCATGGGTTTATCGACCTGATGCGCAAATTCCGCGTGCAACGCGCCTGTCGGTTATTGCTGCAAAGCGAGATGTCGGTGGCGGATATCTGTTTTGAAGTGGGCTACGCCAACCTGTCCAACTTCAACCGGCACTTCCGGATCGAGATGCACCAGACGCCCAGTGAATATCGCCGCGAACCGCCGATACACCTGTTCAACCCCATCGAGAAAATGACACCCAGTCATTTCTGATCAAAAGGTCGAGTAATTCTGCTTTTTTCCATGACATTCAAGCCATTAAGAAAAGTTGGTACAGCCTGTGCAACCGTTTGCGGTACGAACTTGACCGCCAAGTTCACCACGACCCGATGAATCGGGTTCAAACCGCGTACGAATAGGGACTTTCAATGCACCCCACCTCAAGGCCCCGTGCCTGCTTTGGTGTTTCCTTGCTACTGGCCGCCGTAACGGGAGTACTCAGCGCGCCCATTTTGGCGCAGGAAAAACCCGTGGATGACTCAGCACAGGGCGAAACCCTGAGCCCTGAGGCCAGCCCGGCAAAAAAAGGCGTCTATCTGTCGGAATGGTTCAACCAGGACCTGACGCTGATCGGCAGTAAAGACATCAGCTTCGGCCCCAAGCCCCAGGATGATGTGTACCTGGAATACGAGTACTTCGGCCGCAAGGGGCCCTTCGAGTTGTACGGCTACATCGACGTGCCGAAGATCCTCGGCATCGGCAACAGTAACGACAAAGGCGCGTGGGACCATGGCTCGCCGGTGTTCATGGAGCACGAGCCGCGTATCTCCATCGACTACCTGGCCGGACGCAGCCTGGCCATCGGCCCGTTCAAGGAATGGTATGTGGCGTTCGACTGGATCTACGACCACGGCAGCAACAAAGCCAACCGTGCCAACACCCTGTACAGCGGCCTCGGCACCGATATCGACACCCACTCGCGGGTCAACTTGTCGGCGAACTTCTACGGGCGTTACCAGTGGGAAAACTACGGCGCCAGCAATGAGTATTCCTGGGATGGCTACCGCGCACAGATGAAATACATCGTGCCCATCGGCAAGTTCGATAACGGTGCGTCGCTGACCTATATCGGTTTCACCAACTACGATTTCGGCTCGGACCTGCACAAGGACAACCCGGCGCGCACCGCCAACGCCCTGGTGGCGACCAACGTGCTGCTGTATTCCTTCACCCACCTGCGCTTCACCCTGGTCGGTCGTTATTTTCATAACGGCGGCAACTGGGAAGATGGCAGTGAGTTGAACTTCGGCGAGGGTAACTTCCGCGCCCGCTCCGACGGCTGGGGTTATTACGCTGGCGTGGGCTACCAATTCTGATCAAGGAGTATTAGATGAATACATTTACCCGTCTTTCGCTGGCCGTCGGCCTTGCCCTGCTGCCCCATGTGGTGCTGGCTGATTCTGCTGCCCCCATCAAGCCCAAGGTGATGCTGATCACCATGTTCGCCCCCGAGGCGCAAACCTGGATCGACCGCCTGGAACTCAAGCAGGAAGTGCGCGTGCCGGGCCTGTCTGCCGAATACCCGGTGATCCGCTGCAACACCCGGGACGTGTGCCTGCTGGTGACCGGCATGGGCCAGACCAACGCCGCCGCGTCCACCCTGGCCCTGGCGTTGTCGCCCAAGTTCGACCTGCGCCAGAGCTATTTCCTGATCGCCGGGATTGCCGGGATCAGCCCGAAACACGGCACCATCGGCACTGCCGCCTGGGCCCACTACCTGGTGGAGTTCGGCACCCAGTGGGAGCTGGATTCGCGGGATGCGCCCAAGGATTGGCCGACCGGCTACCTTGGCATCAACACCAAGGGGCCCAACGAAAAGCCGCCGCTGGACTACAAGACCGAAGTGTTTGAGCTGAACCCCAAGCTGCAGGCCAAGGCGTTCGCCCTGTCGCACACCGTCGAACTTACGGAAAGCAAAGAGTCCGCCGCCTGGCGCAAACACTACCCCGCCGCCCCCGCCAACCAGCCGCCGCGAGTCACCCGCTGCGACACCCTGGCGGGCAACACCTGGTTCTCCGGTACGCGCCTGAGCGAACGCGCCGAGGTGTGGACCAAGCTGCTCACGGATAACAAAGGCGAGTACTGCACCACCCAACAGGAAGACAACTCCACCTACGAAGCCTTGCTGCGCGCCAGCCGCGAGGGGTTGGTGGACATCCAGCGCCTGGCCGTCGTACGTGCCGGTTCGGACTTCGACCGCCCATACCCCGGCTACAGCGAAGTCGACAACCTGCTCAAGTACGCCGACCAGGGCGGGTTCGTACCGGCGCTGGAAAACCTGTACCGCACGGGGAACCCGCTGGTACAGGCGATCCTCAAGAACTGGCAGGCGTGGGAAAAAGGCGTCCCAGAAGCCTAGTGCGGAGCGACATGGGTCAAGGCAGCAAGATGATCTTGTCCGCACAGCCTTGATTCACGTCCTCATAGCACTGCACGCCATCGGCCAGCGCCACCTCGCGCAGGCCGGTGGGCAGCGGCAACAAGCCTTCGTCGAAAAAACGTCCGAACTGCTCCAGCATCACCGCGCACTGCTCACAGTTGTAGAGCAATGAATTGATCCCCACCACCGAGCCGCCCTTGCGATACAGGGCCAGGGCCGGCAGTTGTACGTGACCGTCCACCGGCGCGGCAATGATCGCGATGCGACCGAACGGCGCCAGGCCTGCCACGGCCGCCGGCAGCCAGAAACCGGTGGTGTCGAAGATCACATCGGCGCCGCCCTTGAACACCGCATTCACCTGCGCGCCCAGCGCTTCGGGCTTGCCCAACGCAATCGCGTCGAACCCTTGCGCCTGCAATACCTCGACCTGGTCAGCCTTGCGCACCGCCGCCAACACCTGGGCACCCAGGACCCTCCCCAAGGCTAATGCCGCGCTGCCCACCGCCCCATTGGCGCCGATCACCAGCAAGCGCGTGCCTTTGCCCACGCCACTGCGCTGCAGCGCATCCCAGGCCGTGGTGTAGGGCACACCCAGGCTGGCGGCCTGGGCAAAACTCAGGTGGGCAGGTTTATGCGCCACGCCTTTGGCCGACACGGTGAGGTATTGGGCGTGGGAACCGTCGGCGAAAAAGCCCAGGTCGCGACCGGTGCCCCAGACCTCCTGCCCCACCAGCGCCTGGGGCCCCTGCACGACCACGCCGGCGAAGTCGCGGCCAGGTATGCGCGGCACGGTGGTGTAGGGGAAACGCCCGAGTACGTTCTTCACGTCGCTGGGGTTGAGGCCCGCCGCCTTGATCTGTACCAGCACTTCATCGGCGGCCGGTACCGGCGTGGCGACGTCGACGAAGCTCAGGGCGCCGAGGTCGCCAGTAGCGGAAAATTGCAGTGCTTTCATTGCCAGTATCCATCGAAGGGAGAAAAGGAATCAGGACCACCAACCGCTGAGCAACTGCCGCCCCATGGGCCAGAGTTTTTCGCCGAGCAGCATGCCCATCAGGCCCACCAGCGCAATGGCAGGCGGTGCGGGCGAACGGAAGTCCAGCGCGCCGTAGATCACGCCGACAAAAAGGCCAATGCCAAGGGAGATCAGGTAACTCATGGGGGCGACGCCTGTTGGGTTGATGGGCTTAGTGTAGGGAGCCCATCCCGGCAGCATCGGCCAAGGGCTTCAGGATTTCGGCCAACTCACGTACTGGGAAGGCGCCATCCCCAGTTCACGCCGGAACATGTCGCTGAAACTGCTCGGCGAATAGCCCAGGGAACGCGCGACAGCACTGACCGACTGGCCCTGGATCAACTCGGCCACCGCCGTGGCCAATTGCACCTGGCGGCGCCATTCGGCAAAGCCCATGCCCAGGTGGTGCTGGAACAGTCGCGCCAAGGTGCGCACGCTGGCACCCGCCGCTTCGGCATGCTGCTCGAAAGGGATGTCCAGCGAAGGTGCGGCCATCACCGCCTGGCAAGCGCTGATCAACCGGCGGTCAGCTTCCACCGGCATGGCGATACGAATCTGCGAGCGCCGCGCCCGTTGCAACTCCAGCAGGGCCAGGCCGACCAAGGCGGCGTAATACCCCGCGTCACCGCTGTCGCCCTGTTCCACCAGCGTGACGATCAACTCACGCAGCAGCCCACCGACTTCAATCACCTGCACCTGGCGGTCCAATGTCGCCGCCAAGGCCGGGCGCAAGTAGATATTGCGCATCTGTAAATCCGACACCACCCGGATGCCATGCTCCACACCCGGCGGCAGCCAGACCGCACGCTGGGGCGGCACCACCAGGGCTTCACGAGGGGTCTCGACCCACATCACGCCGCTCATGGCATAGAGCAATTGGCCCCAGTCGTGGCGATGGGGCTCCACGTACAGACCACGCGGGTAAGTACGCGCCAAGGGTTGCACGGGGACGGCGTGATCACTGAGGTCAGGGGGTGCGGCCAGGGCCATGGGGAGCACATCTATCGGGAGTCAGCCGCCATGGTAATGACCACCGCCGGACAATCCGAGTGAATTTTTGCCGCCGAGGGCGATCACTTGCTTACACCACCAGGGTTGAGGGGCCAATGAATAACGCAAAACTGTTTGTGATCGACTACACCCTTCATGGCGAAGCCAAGTCCTTCATTATTCGTCTGGAAAAGCTCGATACCTTGGAGGCCTGGCATTGGGCAAGCTGTGACGCTGGCGTGGGCCGTATCGGCCGTTTCGCCCGCGAGCGGGTGAAGAAAACCAGCCAGGAACAGGCCGAGAAATTCGGCATAAAAAACGTGCAATGGCGCCGCTCGGATGCGCGCGCCCAGGCTTGATCAAGGAGAAATGAGCATGGATTCAATCAACGGCAAGGCACGCATCGATTACACCCGGGACACATTGTTCGGGCCACTGGCCAAGCATGTCGAGTGCCAGGTGAGCGTGCAGCATAAGCCCGGCTGGCTGGTGCTGAAGGTGTTCCAGCCGCTGCCGGACGATTTGCATGATGCGCAGACCCTGGTGCTGGCCCTCGAAGGTCGACGAACCAGCGGCGTGGTAAAAGACAGCCGGCGCTTGTCCGACCACAGCCTGCGCCTGGAGCTGGAACCCCAGTAAGGGATACGCAGGGAGCCCACTATCGACGCTCCCTGCGAACGTATTCAGCCTTTAGCCGACTTGGCGCACTCGCACCCCGTCGCCGCCGCACAAGGCTCGCCATGGGCATGATGCTCGGCGCAGCCCTGGCAGCAATAGCCCTTACCGTCCTTCATTACCGCATCGACGCCCAGCACACACTTGCAATGCGGGCAGGCACAGGTTTGATCAGGCATGGCCAGACTCCTTCTTCATGGTCGTCCGGTGCGGCGGTTGCCGGCACCTTAAGCAGTGACTGCCAGGCGTCGGCGATGGTTCAAACCATCAGTCGGTGCGCGTATTGCTGCGGTACATGAACACCAAGGCCAGAGCCAGGCATACCATCGCCAGGATGCGGCTGCTCGACAGTTCGACGGCCGGGTTGCCCAGCCACCCGAAGTTATCGATCAGCATGCCCATGCCCAATTGCCCGGTAATCACGGCCACGGTCGCCACTGCAGTACCGACCACCGGCACGGCCCCGACCATCACCATCATGTACACCACGCCGAACAGGGCGCCGGTCAATTGCCATTTGGGTACGTCGAGCAGGCTCACGGACTGGGCCGGCTCGAAGAAGAAAATCAACAACGCGGTAGTGAGCGCGCCCACCGCAAACGTCAGCAGACTGCTGCGCAACACGCCCACCGCCTGGCCGAGGCGACCATTGATCGCCGCCTGCACACTCAACACCGCGCCCGCCGCGATCACCAGCACCAATAACAGAATCAGATTCATCGCCTTACCCTCGTGCAATCAGAACAAGTGCCGCCACAATCAACGCCAGGGCTATCCAGCGCTCGCCATTGACCCGTTTGCGTGCGGTGCCGAACCAGCCGAAATGGTCGATCAGCACGCTCTTGCCCACCTGGCCGGACAAAATTGCGATCATGGTCATGGCAATACCGATGTGCGGCGTGGCCAGGGTCAGCACCACCACATACATCGGCCCCAGGAACCCACCGATCAGTTGCCAGCGCGGCAACTCGGACAACGCCGGGCCCTTTTGCGGGCCGCTGAACAGCAGCAGCAAAAACAGAATCGCCGAGCCGACACCGAAGATGCTCAAGGTTGCCCATAAATGCCCAACCTGCACGCCCAATGGCCCGAGCAACCCGGCCTCCACCGACAGCCCCATGCCTGCCAGGATCACCAGCGGCAACAACAGCAACCGTAAAAGGCTGTTTTTTGGCCTGGCTTGCGCCACACCCTCGATAGAACTGGCCTGCATACATCACCTGCGCGTCAATAAAGGAAACATGGCACGCATTATCCGGTGGCCTGCCTGTGCGATAAATGGGAGTATGCCGACAACACCTTTGCGCAATACGCACAACCCGGAGGCCTGATGCAGGGCTTGAATGAATTGAGTTTCAAGGCGCTGCGCCTGTTCGTCGCGGTGCTGGATCACGGCAGCTTTTCCGAAGTGGCCCGCCGCGAAGGCCTGGCGCCCTCCTCCATCTCCCGGCAGATCCAACTGATGGAGCAGGCCCTCGGCCAGCAGTTGCTCTACCGCCACACCCGCGCAGTGAGCCCCACCGAGGCCGGGCGCCTGCTGGGGCGACACGCGCGCTTGCTGCTCGAACAGCTGGAAGCCGCCGGCCAGGCCCTGCAGGAACAGGAAAGCGAACCCAGCGGCCTGGTGCGCATCAACGCGCCGATGGTGTTCGGCCAGCGTCACCTGTCACCGTGGCTGGGCGAGTTATGCCGGCGCTACCCGAAGCTGCAACTGGACATCCAGCAAACCGATACATACGTCGACCCGCTGCAAGACGGCACCGACCTGCTGTTCCGTATCGGCGTGCTCAACGATTCCAGCATGCAGGCACGCATCTTCGCCCCCCAGCGCTTTCGCCTCGCCGCCAGCCCAGCCTACCTGGCCCGCCAGGGCACGCCCCAGCACCCCGAGGAACTGCTCCATCATCAGTGCCTGGCCTACAAGGGCATCACCGGCCAGCAACGCTGGTTCTTCCGCAAAGGCCAGGACGACTGGACGCCCTACAGCGTCAAGGGCCCGATCACCGGCAACCACGCCGACACCCTCACCCACGCCGCTGAACAAGGCCTGGGCCTGGTGGTGTTTCCGTCCTGGCTGATCGGCGAAGGCCTGCGCGCTGGCACCCTGCAAGCAGTACTGACGGAATATGAAGTGGCGACCACGCTGGAGCCGCAGCAGATCGCGGCGCTGTGGCCGGGGAGCCGCAGGCTGTCGCTGAAGGTGCGCACGGTGATCGATTATTTCGTGGAGTGTTTTGGGACGGTGCCGTATTGGGATCGATAAACGGTTGAGGAATTTTCCGAGTAGTAAAAGTAGGTTCGGTCTGATTTAACGGGCCACCCTATTTTGGACCGGGTGCATTGGGGCAGACTTTGGCGATGTCCTTTTTGGAGAGATGCCATGGTTTTCATGTACCCAAAGCCGTCACGCGCTGAACGTGAGGCGGCAACCAGCGGTCGGCTCGTCTTGGATAGCTCACCCAGTTTTGGCTATATTTGGCCAAAATACGCGGAGCACCTCATGATTACCGTACCCTTGGGCGAAGCAAAAAATAACCTGTCAAAACTGGTGGATGACGCCGCCGCCGGCAAAATTATCACCATTGCCAAGCATGGGCGTGCGATGGCACAACTTGTTCCCGTGGGGAAATCCAACGGTCAGCGAATTGGCGCGATGAAAGGAAAGCTCGTTGTCCCCGAGGACTTTGATGCGCCCCTGCCAGGCGATCTGCTGGATGCGTTTGAGAGCAGCCATCCATGAGGGTGCTGCTGGATACCCATGTTCTGCTCTGGGCACTGAGTGACGACCCGAAGCTATCCAGCAAAGCCCGACGACTGATCGAGAATGCCGCAGAGATCTACGTCAGCGCGGCAACCTTCTGGGAAATGGCGATCAAGGTCGGCCTTGGAAAACTCGATGCAGACCTGGACGAAATCCGGGGATACTGCCTTGAAAGCGGTTTCGTCGAACTGCCCATCACCTCGGAACACGCGATCGCCGTCAAGGAGCTTGAGCCTCATCACAAAGACCCTTTTGATCGGCTCATCGTAGCGACAGCCATCAGTGAACCGATGAGGCTATTGACCGCCGACACGCAGATTGCCCAGTACACATCCTTGGCAATCCTGGTATAGCCCGCACCTACGGCCTGGAACTCAGAACACCCACTGCCCGATCAACCACGCATTGGCGCCACTGATCAGCGCAAACAGAAACCATGCCAGCACCCGGGTGTGCAGGCGATTGACGAACGGCCCCATCAGCTGCTTGTCGCCGGTCATGCGGATCAACGGGTACAACGCAAACGGCAACTGCAGGCTGAGCACCACCTGGCTGAGGATCAGCAGCTTGCCAATGGCCTGGTCGCCCATCAACCACACCCCGAGAAACGCCGGGATCAGCGCCAGCCCACGGGTGATCAGGCGGCGTTGCCAGCAGGGAATGCGCAGGTTGAGATACCCCTCCATGATCACTTGCCCGGCGATGGTGCCGGTAAAGGTCGAGCTTTGCCCGGACGCCAGCAAGGCGATGCCGAACAGGATGCTGGCAAAGGCGCCGCCCACCAACGGGTCAAGCAAGCGGTAGGCGTCCTGGATCTCCACCACCCCAGTGTGCCCGGTCTTGTAGAAGGCGGAGGCCGCGAGTATCAGGATGGCGGCGTTGACCAGCAGTGCCAGGGCCAGGGAGCCAATGGTGTCGATCCGGGCCAGCTTGACCGCGTCCTGTTTGCTGGCGAGGTCTTTGCCGATCAGGCGGGTTTGCACGACCGAGCTGTGCAGGTAGAGGTTATGGGGCATCACCGTGGCGCCGAGAATACCGATGGCCAGGTACAACGGCGCGGCATCGCTGATGGCCGACAGTGATGGGGTGAAGCCGCTGAACACATCCGGCCAATACGGTTTGATCAGCACCAGCTCAATGAAGAAACACACGCCGATGGTCGCCACCAGCGCCAGCATGATCGCTTCCAGGCGGCGGAACCCCCGGTTTTGCAGGGCCAGGACCAACAGCGTATCGAAGGCGGTGATGACAATGCCGGTGGTCAGGGAAACGCCCAGCAACAGGTGAAACGCCAGGGCGCAGCCGAGTACTTCGGCGAGGTCGGTGGCGATGATGGAGATTTCCGCCAGCACCCACTGGGTGCGTGCCGAGCGTTTGCTGTAGCGCTCACGGCACAGTTGCGCCAAGTCCTTGCCGGTAGCGATACCCAAGCGCGAGCACAGGCACTGCACCGCCATCCCCGCCAGGCTGGCGAGCAATACCACGAACAACAGGCTGTAGCCGTAGCGCGACCCGGCTTCGATGGCCGTGGCCCAGTTGCCCGGGTCCATGTAGCCGATGGAGATCAGCAGGCCGGGGCCGGCGAACATCAGGATGCGCTTGAAGAAGGACGCCTTGGGGTCAACGGCAACGGAGCCGGCCACTTCCGGCGGGCAGAATGGAGCGGTAGCGATTTTCGGCAGGCTGAATTTCACGCGGTATCCCAGGCAAACACACTCGACAGGGGCTCAGCTTATCAGTCGGAAGCAACCGTGCGCATCACCGTCTTCCGAGGCAGGTCAAACGCCTCCACGACCTGCACCACCAGGTCCATCTCCTGGTTCAAGGCTTCACGCTCCATGCGCTGGCGAATCCCCCCAATCACCAGCACGGCCAGGGTGGTGATCGAGTACGCCGGGCCGGAAAACGCCCGTACACCACTCACCAGCAGCATCGCCGCCGCCAACGCCTGGCCGACCACCGGGATCGCGGAGGCCGCACCCCGACGCAGGATAAACCCGGTCAACCCGGCCAGCGCCGTGCCGCTCAACGCCGTAGTGGCTGTTCGGCCGAGATCGAAACGGCTGAACAGACCCTGCTCCTTTTGCGCGGCCGCCTTGAGCTCAGCATCGAATACCTGGCGGTCGGCGTGGCTGAGTTTGTCCTTGTACTGCTCGAGCAGCTTTTCCGCGACCCGGGCTTCGAGGTCAGCCAATGCCACCGTTTCAACGGGCTCGGCAAACTTGATTCCCAGTCGCTGCGCCACCTCTTCGGCAATCTGCCGATAGTTCACGCCATGGCCACGGGCCAGGTTCATAAAGCTGTCGCCGCCCATGCGCTGCAACTCGATGGCCAGCTTGAGCGGCTCGCGCACCGTGGCGTCGATCGATGCACTGCGCTTTTGCGCCATCAATTCGGCCAGGAACGCCAGCTCCTCCGGCCGCGCCTGCACCAGGGCCGCAAACAAGTCGGTGTCCTCTTCGGCAAAGCGTACCTCGCTGCTGCGCTGGTCGGCGCGGATCAGGCCGCGCCGCTCCTGCAACAGGTCGGTGTACTGCACCACGGTCTGCAACTGCGGCCAGTACGCGGCATGATCAAAAGTAGCCAGGTGCACATTGGTAACCTTGGCCTTGAGTGCCGGCGTCACCGGGATCGCATACCGGCCGATGCACCGCTCGGTGTCCGGCTTCATGGCCAGGGCCCAGTCCTTGCTGGAGTGGCAATTGATCACCCGCCCCTTGAGCGGCGCACACACCTCATCCCAAGGGCTGGACGTACAGATCGCCCCGCCCATCAACAGCAGGTTGTCCAACGGCAGTTCCCGGGCGGTATCCGGGCTGGCCAGCAGGCTCTTGACCAGAATCCGCGCCCCCAGGGAATGCCCGATCAGGTTGATACGCCGCACCTCCAGCGCCTCGCCATGCAGGTAGCTGGCCAGCTCCGGCAGCAAGCTCCTGGCCACTTCGTCCACCCGCGCCTCGACGCTTTTATAGTGGTCGAGAAAATAGGCAATCGCCTTGCCCACGCCGACGGTCGCGGCACCGATGCTGCCACCCCCCAGCATCGCGGCGATCACCTCCTTGAAGGGCGCAAACAGGTTTTCCAGGAAATGCCCCGCCGGCCAGAACAGCATCAGGTTGGTCGACCCCTCGATACCCGCCAGCTGTTGCTTGAAATTGCCCAGCTGTTGCCGGTTAAAGAACGCCGAGTAACCGTGAACATAGAGATTGAGCACATCGCCCTGAGGCTCGCCGCACAATACGAACGTGGGCTTGCGGGTGCGGTGCATTTCATCCCACTGGTGCTGCATGGGCCGGTGACTCCTGGTGACGAGGGACGGCGATAATAACAAAGGGAGGCCTGCAGAACGGTGAATCCTGACCGGCGTGGCGGTCGCGAAGGCTCAGAACTGCGCCGCAGCCTTTGATTTGGCCAGGTAGCGCGCCGGCGAATCCCCCAGGTTGCGCCGGAACACGGAGGTGAATGCACTGGAACTGCTGAACCCCAATTCGAACGCGACATCGGTGATGGACGTGCCATGGCTTAGCCGTGCGGTGGCTTCCAATAGGCACACCTGTTGGCGCCAGGACACGAACGTCATCCCCGTGCCCTCGTAGAAATGGCGGGTGAAGGTGCGCCGGCTCATGTTCGACCAATCAGCCATCTCATCGAGGGTGATTTTCTGCGTGGGCGCATCCAGGAAGCGCTGACATGCTCGCGCCAGCCGCGGCTCGCGCGGCAATGGCGCGCTGAGTGGCAGCTCGGGCATGGCTGCGATTTCATCAATCAACAGCGTCAGCACGCAGTGATGCCTCACGCTGGGTAATGCCGAGGAGTCGATAGCCAGCGCCGCCTCCAGTAAATGCCTGAGCAGGGGCGACACTTCAAACACCTGGCAGCGCTCCTGCAACCGCGCCCGCTTAGCGGCATCGGCGTCCAGGTAGGTATTGAGCATCACCACATCCCCGCGCATATGCATTTCATGGGGCACACCACCCGGCACCCAGATCGCCCGTTGCGGCGGTACCACCCAGTTGCCGAGATCGGTGAACATTTTCAGCGCGCCGGTGGAGGCATAGGCGAACTGCCCACGTGAGTGCGTGTGCCGCTCAAAGACGGTGCCGCAAGGGTATTCGCGCAGCGTTACCACGGCTTCTGGGCTGGCGGAATCAAAGGTCGGAATCATGGCCCGATTCTGTCAAAAGATGGCCTTGTATAGCAAGCGGGCCAACCCGCCCCTCCCTAACATCAACGCCCTCGAAAAGCGTCATGACCAAGGGAACATTCCATGCTGAAAAAACACCTGGCGTTAGCCGTGCTCGTCACCCTGGTATGGGGGGTGAATTTCCCCATCACCAAACTCGGCCTGCGCTCGGTCGACCCTTTTGTCCTCACGGGCATCCGCTTTTCCCTCGCCGCCCTGCCGCTGGTGTTCTTCATCAAGCGCCCCGCCGTCAAATTCAGCTACGTGGCCGCCTACGGCGTCATCTTCGGGCTGGGCATGTGGGGCGTGATCAACTATGGCATCGAGAGGGGTGTGAGCCCCGGCATCGCGTCATTGATCATTCAACTCAGCGTATTTTTCACCATGGGCTGGGGTTGCGTGTTGTTCAGGGAAACACTCCGCGGGACGCAAATGGCGGGTGCATTTATGGCCCTGATCGGCCTGGCAGCTATCATCTCCACCCGAGAAGGCAGCCACGCAGTGCTGGGTGTGATGTTGATCGTACTCAGTGCGCTGGCCTGGAGCGTGGGTAACGTCATCGTCAAGAAGTCGGGGGTCACTGAGGTCTTCTCGTTCATGGTGTGGGCCAGCCTGTTTCCGCCGATCCCGTTATTTCTCATGGCGTGGCTGATGCATGGCAGCGCGCCGTTCGAAGGCTTGCAATCCAGCCTCGACATTATTGCGATCCTGTCCATTCTGTTTCAGGTGTACCTGGCGACGCACTTTGCCTACTGGGGCTGGAACTCGCTGCTCAAGCTGTACCCGGTGTCCATGGTGGCGCCACTGTCGTTGTTGATTCCGGTGTTCGGGATCAGCAGTTCGATGCTGCTGATTGGCGAGCGCGTTCCCGCGCCAGACCTGATCTCGATTGCGATCATCGTCGTCGGCCTGGCCGTGGGTTTGTACCGCAAGCCGGCGTGAACCGCCCGCCGCCAGACACACACTGGCGTGTTGTCCCCTCAAACGCAGCAAAAACACAATTTTCGAAAGGTAAAAAGCGCTCTAATACCCTCCTGTCGATTGGTTTTAAAGATCCTGGAGTTCGCAATGCCCCATGAAGGCAATCTGTTACAAGCAGCCGTGGTGTTCCTGCTCGCCGCCGTGCTGACCGTGCCCCTGGCCAAGCGCCTGCAATTGGGCGCGGTGCTGGGCTATCTGTTTGCCGGTGTGATCATCGGCCCGTCGGTATTGGGCCTGATCGGTAACCCGCAAAGCGTCGCGCAGTTCTCCGAACTGGGCGTGGTGTTGCTGCTGTTTATCATCGGCCTGGAGCTGTCGCCCAAGCGTTTATGGGTGATGCGCAAGGCGGTATTTGGCGTCGGCCTGGCCCAGGTGCTGCTCACCGGCCTGGTCATGGGCGCGGTGGCGTTGTGGCTGTTTGGCCAGTCGTGGAACAGCGCCATCGTGCTCGGCCTTGGCCTGGCGCTGTCGTCCACCGCGTTCGGCCTGCAAAGCCTGGCCGAGCGCAAGGAGCTGAACCAGCCCCACGGGCGCCTGGCGTTTGCGATCCTGCTGTTCCAGGACATCGCCGCGATCCCGTTGATTGCCATGGTGCCGCTGCTGGCCGGCAGCGATCATCCGGCCACCGAAGCCCAGGGCCTGCAACACGTCCTGCAGATCCTCGGCAGTATTGCCGTGGTGATCATCGGCGGGCGCTACCTGCTGCGGCCGGTGTTTCGCATCGTCGCCAAGACCGGCCTGCGCGAAGTGTCCACCGCCACCGCCCTGCTGGTGGTGATCGGTACCGCCTGGCTGATGGAACTGGTGGGCGTGTCCATGGCCCTCGGCGCCTTCCTCGCCGGCCTGCTGCTGGCGGACTCGGAGTACCGCCACGAACTGGAATCCCAGATCGAGCCGTTCAAGGGCCTGCTGCTGGGGCTGTTCTTTATCAGCGTGGGCATGGGCGCCAACCTCAGCCTGCTGCTCAGCTCGCCGCTGGTGGTGATCGGCCTGACCCTGCTGTTGATCGGTTTGAAGCTGCCGCTGCTGTACGCCGTGGGCCGCATGGTAGGTGATCTCAACCGCGAAAGCGCCCTGCGCCTGGGTGTGGTGCTGGCGGCGGGCGGTGAGTTCGCCTTTGTGGTGTTCAAGATCGGCCGCGACCAGGGCCTGTTCGAACCGCACCTCTACGACGTGCTGGTGCTGACCATCACCCTGTCCATGGCCGTCACCCCGCTGTTGCTGCTGGTCTGCCCCAAGCTGTTCAAGCCCAAGGTCAAGCCGGTGGAAGTACCGGAGGAATACCGCACCATCGAAAGCGATGCGCCGCGCGTGGTGATCGCCGGCATGGGCCGTATGGGCCAGATCGTCGCGCGGATCCTGCGCGCGCAGAACATCTCCTTCATCGCCCTCGACACCTCGGTGGAAACCATCGAACTGACCCGCAGTTTCGGCGGCATGCCGGTGTTCTACGGTGATCCGCAACGTCCGGAGATCCTGCACGCCGCCAAGGTCGACCAGGCCGAGTTCTTCGTGATCGCCATGGACGACCCGGAGATCAACATCAAGACCGCCGAACTGGTGCGCAACCTCTACCCGCACATGCAGATCATCGCCCGTGCGCGTAACCGCCAGCACGTGCACCGCCTGGTGGACCTCGACGCCTCGCCGGTTCGCGAGACCTTCTACTCCAGCCTGGAAATGAGCCGCCGTACCCTGGTGGGCCTCGGGTTGACCCAGGCCCAGGCCGATGCCCGCATCACCCGCTTCAAGAACCACGACCTGCAAGTGCTCGCCGCCCAGCACGCGGTGTACGACGATGCGGCCAAGGTGATGCAGACCGCCCAGGAAGCCCGGGCGGAACTGGCGCGACTGTTTGAAATGGATCGGCTTGAGGAAGAGTCCGACAAGGTGTGAGGCTAAGGGCGAACGATATTGCGAATTTTCTGACAGAATGTGCCGCAATCTCGTTCACCCCTGGAGCGCTTCATGGCCACGTTCACCAAGACCGCTATCCTGCTGGCCCTCGCGCTGACCGCCGGCAGCGTCTTCGCCGCCGCCAAGCCGGCCACGCAAACCATCTCCACCCTGGGCGGTAAGTTCAACTTCAACCTGCCCAAGGGATATGCCGCCGACACCCTCCCGGCCGGCAAGGCCGAGGACGGCAGCGCCAATACCCAAGGCACGATGTACGCCAACCAGAGCACGAAAAGCGTGGTGATCGTCGCCGAAACCGTGCGTAACGACGGGGTGAGCATCAAGGACAACGACCCGCAGTTCCTCGATGGTGCCGTGGCCGGTTTCGTCAAGGACCAGAGTGCTGCCCTGCCCGACTTCAAGAAGCTGAGCGAGAAGAAACTGACCTTCAAGGGCCTCGGCCTGCGCCAGGTGGACAGCACCGCCACCCAGGGCGGCGGCAAGACCTTGAACTCCACGTTCCTCGGCGGCTCCGGCAACCACTTGCTGGTAATCCAGGCGATCTCGCGGGCCGATGATGCGAAGGGGCATGCAGAGCTGGTGAAGCAGATTACCGGCGGCAAATAACAAAGAGTCCTGACAACACCCATCAAAGGTGGGAGGGAGCTTGCCCCCTCCCACCTTTGTTCAGCGCGCTCACTTCAAACTCGTTTCCAGCCAGGCCTTTAGATCCTGCACCTCCGCCTCACTGACCGTGTGGTTCATCCCCGGATAGCCATGAAACTCCGGCTTCAACCCAAGCCCCACCAACACCTCATTCGCCCGCGTCGCCGAGGCATAGGGCAGTGCCTGGTCCAGGGTGCCATGGCCAATAAAGATCGCCAGGTTGTTCAAGCGTTGATCCGGCTTGAGCTCAGCCTTGAGCACCGGCAGCACGCTGCCACTCAGCGCCGCAATGCCACGCACCAGCTGCGGGTCACGTAAAGCCACCTCATACGCCATGATCGCGCCCTGGCTGAACCCCACCAGGAATACGCGGTCAGGCTGGGTGTGATACTTCGCGGTGGCTTGGCCGACAAAATCCTTGATCAGTTGGGCGCTGCTGTGCAAATCGGCGGTCACACCATCGTAATCGCCGTCACCTGGGGTCTTGGTAAACCAGCGAAAGCCATTCGGTTGCACCGGCGTCGGCGCACGGGCCGAGAGGTAGGTCCAGGTGGACGGCAGTGCGTCCTTGATGCCGAACAGGTCTTCCTCATTGCTGCCGAACCCGTGCAGGAAAATCACCAGCGGCTCGTTGCGCGCATCGCCCTGGGTCTGTTCCAGGTACGCCAGCGGCAAATCGGTGTGCAACTCGGAATCGGCGTGGGCAACGCCGGCCATCAGGGTCAGCGCCAAGGCAAACAGTTTGAGCATGGGAAATGACCTCAGGGTTTGCGCAATAAATAGGTGTCCATGATCCAGCCATTCTCAAGGCGCGCCGCCTTGCGCACCCGTTCGATCTGTTCCGCCACGTCACTGACCTTGCCGCTGATCAATATCTCATCCGGCGTGCCCAGGTAGGCGCCCCAGTAAATCTCCAGGTCCTGATCAGCCACCGTGCGGTAGGAATCTTCTGCGTCGAGCATGACCACCAGGGTATCGGCCTCGCTGGCCTGCCCCGCCGCCAGGCGACGCCCCGTGGTGATCTCGATGGACTTGCCGATACGGTTCAAGGGCACCTTATGCTGGGCCGCCAGGGCCTGCACACTGGTGATGCCGGGAATCACCTCGAATTCAAAGGCGCAGCGGCCACTGGCCAGGATCGCCTGCAGGATCCGGATGGTGCTGTCGTACAGTGCCGGGTCGCCCCAGGCCAGGAAGGCGCCCACTTCACCGTCGGCCATTTCTTCGTTGATCATGCGCTCGAAGGTGGCCTGCTTGTCGCGGTTGAGGTCCTGCACGGCGGTGGTGTAGTCGACGTCGCCGCGTACGCGCTCGGGGCATTCGGCCTCGACAAAGCGGTAGCCGGGTTCGGTGATATAGGTCTCGCAGATCTCACGGCGCAGGTCGATCAGCTTGTCCTTGCTCTGGCCCTTGTCCATCAGGAAAAACACGTCGGTGCGGTTCAGCGCCTTCACGGCCTGCATCGTGATGTAGTCAGGGTTGCCGGCGCCAATGCCGATGATCTGGATGCGTTTCATGGGGTGCTCTCATTGCGGGGCGTGGATTTTGCCATGTTCACGCCCTCAGGCGTGAGTTTCCAGGCGCAGGCGCCACACCGTGTTGAAGCGCAGCTCGGTGGCGGACAGCGGCTCGACGTCGATCCGGTAGAACATCGACACCGGGCACTGCATGACATGCAGCAACGCGGCGCGGACGACAAAGGGATGGGTGATGGCCACGATGTGCCCGGGCTGGGCCTCCAGGGTTTGCATCCACTGCGCCACCCGCCTGCACACCTGATCGACCGACTCGCCGCCATGGGGCGCGCTGGCGCTGTCAGCGAGCCAGGCCTGCAACTCATCGCCGTGCAGGCGACCAATGTCCACACCTTTCCATCGTCCGAAATCGCCATCGCGCAGGGCATCCTCAATCACCGCGTCACTGCCGAACAGTCCTGCAGTCTGCCTGGCGCGTGCCTCGGGCGCACACACCAGGCGCGGGGTTTTCTTATAGCGCCCGGCCAGGGACAGCGCGGCGGCTTGCCAATCCATCGCCACGGACTCGTTATCGGGAAAACGCCCGTACTGTTGAGCAGGCGTGGCGGCGTGGCAAATGAGGGTCAAGCGGGTGGCCTGCATCACTGCTCGCTCTGCATCGGGATAGGGCTCCGTATACACCAGAAACACATGGGCGGAACTGCCGAGTTTAGACATGCCACTCCCTACAAGCCACAGGTCGCAGGCAACAAAACGCGATTACGGTGTCGTCTTTTCCCTGACCATTACGAGAAAATCCTATGACCATCATGTCCCAGCCGGTAACCGTACAACCACAGCCAGCCACAACCCGATCATCGGCGAGCGCTCAGGACGGCGAACCGTCAGTACAGGGCAGGACCAAACGGTCACTGATTCAAACCGTCACACAGTGGCCTGTGAATCCACCGCCCAGCCCCAGGGATCCCCATTTTCAACACACCCTGGAACAAAGCAAGCAACTGCTGCACAAGAGCGATAAGGAAATGGCGTTCCAGTATTGCGCCGCATTGATGCTGCTGGAAAGTCGCAAAGGTTCTGTTCCGAAAACCGCCGACCAGCCTCCCACGGTCACTGACATTCCACCGTTTTCCACCTTCGGCCAGGCTTGGGCACTCTTCACACTGGCGCTCAAACAAGAGCCGTTCGCAAGCTATGCCAAGAACCACAACATCGATATTTCCAGCCTCAGGTGGTTCCCCCATGCGGACTCGATGGAATGCACTATCAATGGCAAGACTCAACTTTTCTCCCACGCGACACCTGGCTGGCGAGAAGCCAGCGCCGCTGTCGCAGCCGCGGCAAAAGAGGTGGCTGCCGGTCGAGTTGAATCGTTCCAGTACACCGGCGAACACAGTGCCCCGATTGACGTAGTGGGTAACTTCTATGGCGAAGAGCCCGCGAGCCGTCAGATCAACCTGCTCAGTTCAATCCGCAGCCTCCAGGGCGGCACCTTCAAATCCCTGATGCCCCACAACGGTCCGTTGGCGCCGCAATTCATGCGCGTCAGGAAGGCACAAGGCGAAGTCGAGAACGCCATCGCCACGGCGACCTACAACGAAACCAGGGGTGTAGCAGATGCCAACCGCACGCCGACAATCTCGCAACGTGTCGAGGAGGCCGACCGGGAACTTGCCCGTGATGTCAGCAGATGGGTGGGAGTCAAAGCCACAGGCGGCCAGAACGAAGCGACTGAATTGACGGTCTCCGACCTTCCTAAGGATTCATCCTATATGCAGGCAGTGCAAGCCTATAAAGAGGCTCTCTCCAGCGATACTTTCAAGAAGTTCATGCAAACACACTGCGTAGATCCAAGAACTGTAGAAATCGATAATAAAGGGACTCTGTTTTGCAAGATAAGGAGCTCGGACGGCAGCTTCAAATGGATCCATTTCCCGGTTAAAAATCGACATTGGAAACCCATTCAAGATGACATTTTGAAAGCGGCGCGCGAGATAAGGGGTAGCAGTTCGCAGAGATTGCAGAACTATAACTACGTTAGGGAAAATCTCCCCATGGCGGGCATTCTGGATTTTTACGGAGTCCGCGAGCATTACGGCTCACCGCAGTGGCTCGAACAAAGCGCAGCACTCATTCGCGATGGGTTCCCTGCCCTGGACAAAGACAATCCTCCAAACGACCCACTCTCCCTTGCTGTGCGCGAACACCAACAGGCAGCCAAACAGCGCCTGGCGCATACGGAAGGACTCCCCCCGCCAAGCTTCCCCGTTCCCACAACGCCGTTCAGACGCAACCAGATCGACGCGGCCATACCTACGCCGGCCATGCCATCCGCCCAGCCTGTAACGCCAGCGGATATCATCGGACAGCGTCTGTTTGGGGGCGAACCGAACCGTCAAACAGTGGTAGCCGGATTGCTAAAGGATGCCATCAGCACGGCATCTCCCTCTCTGAACGTCGATGTCCAGCAGTTGGCCTTCGCCGCCCCGGACCCGCAGAATCCGGGCCAGTTCCTGGAAACACCCCTTATGGAACTCGCCCTTAACCATATTGCCGGTGCCGATGCACCGGTGTTCAGCCATGACGGCAAGTTTGTCGACACGCGTGCGAACGCGCAGGCACTTACGGGCAATCCGCCGGGCACCGCGCTGAACATCGATAGATCGGCGCTGCAAACGGCTATCAGTCAGTTGCCAGGCAAGCTGGACGAAGCCATGCAAGCAGCCAGGCTCGATTATTGGGGCAAGCCACCTTTCAATGAACCCGCCCCTGGTGTCGGTGCCGACGCGTCCATTTTCGGCGGAGATCGCCGATTGATGCTCGGTGAACTGATGCGCAGCAACCTGCTCCTGGCCAGTATGAAACACCCTGGGTTGAATGACATGCAACGGGAAACCCTCGACCTGGTGGCCAGGTACCCCCACGGCTCGACACGCCCCAAATTGGCGGATAGCTCCGTAACCGTGTTCGCTTTCTCCAGCACCGACAATGCCCGCCCCGATACCCCGCAATCCCTGACCCCCAACCTGGTCATAGAACGTATGTACCCGGGGCGTACGCTCGTGCTGGTGTGCGAGCCGAGCGGCAAGGTGACCCCCTACAACTCGTTGAATGCAGCCAAACAGGCGTGGGAAGGGAACCTGAAAATACAACAACCGAACGCAACGTTCAGCACTGAAGTGACCAAAGTGGATGCCGATGCGTTCTATATCCAGGCAAGCAATCTTATCAACAGAAACAACGCGGATGCAGTCACCACCTACCCTGCACTGCTCTCCTCCCAGCCCTCTGACGCAGCCGCGGAAAAGGTGTCCGACTGGATAAAAAACACCACCGATGTCAACCGTTTCATGCTGTATGAGCTCACCACGGAATTGGCGGGCTACATGCATCGCAACAAAGAACAAACCTATAACAGCGGGATCCCTGACCTCCACACGTATATACAGGACCAAGTAAAAGCCCTCTCACCGCCCCCCTTCACCTGTGATATCGATGATGTGGAAGTGCACTACTCCACGAATCTTGCCTACCTTACAACCCCGTTAGTGCGCCAAAAGTCCGGTAAAATGTCCCTCACCGAAGCGTTCATGCAGAACCTTGCACAGTTCATGTTCACCGAAGTAGAAGTACGAAACAAAACAACGGGAGCGCTTATACCCGCCCTAAGCAATAGAGATGCTTTCGACACGCTTATTGCGGGCATCGATGTCGGCAAGAACTATCCTGAGTTACTTAAAAAGGAATTGCTTGACGACCCAACTAAAAAGACAGAGCGCCAACAACGTTATGGGCAGCAAGTGCCCATTGAATTAAAAATCAAAGCCCTGGAACTGACCGCCAAAGGCGAGTCCGGCTTCGATAACGCAATGGGGTTTCGCTATCTCCAGGCAATTCTTGATCCCACGCCAGGCAATAAAACGGTTGACGGCAAAGAGATCACAATGCGTCCATTGGCGTTCGTACGTCAGCCCGGCAGCAGCCCTGACGTTGTTGAGAATATGTTCCTGATCGAACCCAAGGACAGCACCCAAGGCCCTCATATTCTCTATCGCCCACTGATGAACGATGCACCTTTGCTGCAGTTTCCTTCGCGGCAGGCATTGATGGAAGCCATCCAGAAGCCCGGAAAGTTGCAAACCGATATTATTGCCTGGCTACCGGATGAGTCCAGCCGCACGGTTTATCGCCATGGAGGGTTCAGCGAACCTCACCTGCCAGCTAACCGAGTTTTTTTTAGTGACTTCAATGCATTGCGAAAGCCGGATGCGCCGACGATCGCCACCGCCGGAACTGCGATGGATGACCTGCAAACAAAACTGCAATCCGGTCAATTGATGAACTATCTGTACGAGGCCAATGCCAAGGCCATGATCTCGTTGCAAGAACAGCACACGGTTTCGGATTCGGAAAGTCGGTGGGCGACACTGAAAGAAGGTGGATTTATGGTCCTCTCCGCAGTATTGCCCGTTCTTCGCGGACCCGCTGCCGTCCTCGGCATGGCAATGCAGCTTTACGGCGTCCTTGGCGATCTCGAAACTCTGACTAATGAAGAAGAAGGTAAAAAGGGCGATAAACTAACCGCCGCAGCCGATCTGTTGGTCAACTTCGCAATGTTGCTGTTTCTTCATCGTGCTGCAGGATCAAGATCTGCTGCACGTTCAAACTCAAGCAGTGCCGTCGGCATGCTGCCCGAAAATAGTGGGCGACCGCCACTAACTGACAATGCCTTCGTGTCAGGAGGCCGCATCGAACCACCAACAACGGTCGTTGAAAACAATCGTGTGCCCACCACCGAAGTAACAACCTCGACTGCAACAGATGGAACGCAATATCGCCCCGTCATTGAAGCCTTCGAAAAAGACGGATTACTGATCAGAACCCTTCAGCTCAGAAACGCGCATCTGGAGTTTCATAACACCGGTGAGACCCTTGACAACATTCGCGCACAGGGCGATGCCAACAGAGGACATGGAGGGCTGCGCAAATGGAGCCTGGCTCAAGCAGACTTGCTGCCCAACTACTACAAAATGGGTGACAACGCTGGAGCCCTGCCGCGAAACATGGCCATCTTGGCGTTTCCGGAAAAACTCCAGAACAACATCACCGCCATACATGAAAAAGATGCCTTCTCTGGGAACATCCAGGCCGACACGCGTTACATGGGGCAGGAGAACGCCCGCAAAGGCATGCAAGACTTATTGACGGAACTGAAAACCCAACAAGGCGAGCATCCCGACAACCCACTTGAAAACAGCGAAATCCAGACAGTGGGCGTGCCACCCGACGCACTGGCCGGCCTGGTTTTCTATGGTTCAAACGGTCAGACCTGGGAGGCCGCCAAGCCACAGTTTCAGAGAGCCATTAACCGAGCCGGCCCCGAGTTCGATGGGAAGTCATATCCTGTCTTTACCTACAAGGTCGAGGAAGGTAAAACCAGACTGGTATACCTCGAAACACTCAAGGTTGATACCAAGGCAAGCTAACGACACCGTTAGCCTCGCATTGCTGCGCTAGTCAAACCACTCCCGCCGCCCCTCAAAGGTGCTGATGATCAACTCGACGATCATCTGCACCGCCTCGGGGTGGCGCACCTGCGCATTCACCGCCAGCCACACCTGGCGCTGCATGCTGTCCTCGGCCAACAACCCCGGCAACGCCACCAGCCCCCGGTCGAAGCTGCTCATGTAGTGCGGCAGCAAACCGATGCAGGCGCCGCAGCGGATCATCTCCAGCATCAGCGAATAGGCATGCACCTGCACCACCGCCGCCAGGCGCTGTTGCACCACCTGGTTCCACGGCTGCAGGGCCTCGACCTGGGCGTCCGGCTGCCATTGCACCAGCATGTAGTCAGCCAGGTCTTCCACGCTGTCCGGGCGCGTGGTCAGGCGTGAATAGCGCTTGGCGATATGCGGCAGGTACCGCAATCGCGCCAGCGCCCGCGGCGGTTCGGTGACGAAGCTCGGGCCGGGCACCGGACCGTCGGTGTCCGCCAGCCACAGCACCACATCCACGTCCACCGCTTGCAGGGACAGGTGGCTGTCGAGGGAGATGATCTCCAGGCGCACGCTGGCATTGCGGCGCAGCAAGGCGATCAGGTCGCGGCCGAGGATGTCGTGCAGGATCGGCTCGGCCACCGCCAGGCGAATCAGCGGCTGTTCCAGTACCGGCAGGCGCCGTTCATGGGCCAGGGCGATCAGTTGGGCCTGCAACTGCTGGCCGTCGCGGCTGAGCACCAGGCCGTTGCCCTGGTAGCTGAACAGCGCATGGCGCAGGTGTTCTTCCAGCTGGGCCAGGCGCTTGCGCAACAGGGTTGCCTTGATATTCAGGCTGCGCGCGGCCTGCATGAAACAGCCGCAGCGCGCACTCACCAGAAAGTAGCGGGCCACCTCCGGGTCGATCTCGCTGGCCAGGGCCAGCCAGGCACTGCGTGGCTCGGTAGGTGCACGGTAAGCAGTGGGCCCCTGTGGGGCAGACGGTTCGAGAAATGCCATGGGAGACTCCCTGTCTGGTTGGTCTGTGCATCCAATGCGGGTTGAGGCGTGTTACTCCAGCACTTTGTTCAACTCGGCGCCGTCGATACTCAAGGTCGCGGTGTTGAGCATGCCTTCCAGGTAGGCCTTGGCGATCTGTTCCTGGCGCTGGGCGCGCAGGGCCTGGGTCAGGCGTTCACGCAGCTCGTCCAGGGTGGCGGTGCGCGCCGGCTGCTGGCCGATGAGCTTGAGCACATGAAACCCGGCCGGGCTCTGCACCACGTCCGAGACCGCACCGACCTTGAGCCGCGCCACCGCGCCGCGCACCTCCGGCACCAGTTGCTGCAACGGCTGCATCCCCGAATCGCCGCCGCGCGCGGCGCTGTCGGGGTCCTGGGAAAACTGCGTGGCCAGGGCGGCAAAATCAGCCGGCGCGGCCTGGGCCTTGCGGCTCAGTTCCTGGGCCTGGCGTCGTACGGCGTCGAGGTTTTGCGGGTCATTCACCGCGAGGAAAATCTGGCTCACCTGGTACAACGGCGGCGTCACCCATTGCGCCTTGCCGCTGTCGTAGGCCTGTTGCAACTCGGCGGCGCTGGGGTAGTCGGCCGGTACCTGGCTGACCGAGAGCATGTAGTCGCGAAACACGATCTGCTCGGCGGCGGCGCGGGTCTGCTGCTCCACCTCCGGGCGCTGGCGCCAGCCCTGGGCATCGGCCTGTTCAAGCACGGCTTTTTGCGCCAGCCTCGAGCGAATCCAGGTTTCCAGGGCGCCACGGTTGCCGCGCAATTGCTCGCGGGATTCGGCCGGCAGGCTGGCCAGCACGCTTTTCAGCTCCGCCAGGTCGATCTGCTGGTTGCCCAGGCGCGCCACCGCTGGCCCGCTAGGCGCGGGAGTGATCACCGGCGCCGATTGCTGCGCCGCCACCGGGTCGCTGCCCGGTCGCAGGCTCAACGCCACGGCCACCACCAGCACAGCCAGCGCCCCCGCGCCGAGCATCAGGGTTGGCTTTTTCACAGCACCGCCACCTCTTCACCCACCGCGGCAGCCTGCAACTGCGCGGCCTGCTGGCTGTACTCACGCAGGTAGACGATAAACTCCTGCAACAGGCGATCCCACAATTCCAACTGGCTGCGCAGGTGCGTGACGCCAACCCCGGCCACCACCACGTCCATTTCCATCAACAGGAACTCGCCCTGCACCGACAACCGCGCAAAGCGCCGCGAGGCGTTCCATACCGGGGCCAGGCCTTCGGGCAACTCGCCCTGTACCCGCAGCGCGCAGCTGTAGGTGAAGTCAACATAGCTGCCCTGCTCCGCCGCCGGGTTGCCGAAGCGCACGGCAAAGCCGATGCCCTGGCTGGCGCTGAGCAACTGAACGATGCCGTTCTGTTCGCTCTGGTTAACCCGGTAGCCGGCGTCCTGCAACAGGTCGGTGAGGCTCTGGACGGTGACGCTGGTGATCAATTCGCTCATGGTGATCTCTTCCTTGTCTATCAGTGATTGGCGGCTGCCTGGGGCGCATCAAAACGGCTCTTGTACAGATCGTCGCCAAAACCCTGGGCCAGTTCCTCGAACTTGACCCGTGCGCTGCTGGCGAACGGCTGGCGAATGCTCATCACCTCGGCCACATCGATTTTTTCGTAGGCCGCGAGCAGTTGCTGGGCCACGCCGTACATCTGTTGATTCTTGACTGAACATTGCTGCACTTGTGTGTCACGTTCGCTTAAGGCCGCCTGCAGGCGCGCGCGCTCGGCTTCCTTGCCCTTGGCCAGCACCAGCAGTTCGTCATAGGCCTTCTTGAACTTGCCGATCTGCTCGTTGCTCGCCGCCACCTGGGCCTGCGCCTGGCTGTGCAGGCTCTGTTGCTGGCCGGCCAGTTGCTCGGCGGTGCCACGGGCCTTTTCCAGCTCAGCGGTCAATTGCTTGATTTGCGCCTGGGCCTGTTTGGCCTGGTTTTCGGCGGCCAGCCGTGCGGCACTGGCCTGGGCCTGTTCGCTTTGCAGCGCCTGCAATTGCTGGGTGGTGCTGCGCAGTTGCGTACGCAGGCGCTCCTCCATGCCTTCGGCCGACGCGCCGGTGCTCACCAGCAGCAGTAACAGCGCGCAGATTCGTGTGTTCATGTGGCATCTCCCTGCGCATCAAAAGCGCGTGTTGAGTTCCAGTTGCATCACATCGACTTCGAACGGCTGGCCATACACTTCGGAGGCGCTCAACCAACGCGCACTGGCGTAGATGTTCTTGTCGATACCGTAGTTGCCGCCAATGAAATAGCCCTTGGCGTTGGTGCCGCCCAGGTGGAACGACGAGTCGTTGAAGCCGTCGGGCAAGGCGTCGGGCTGGATGTACTTGTAGCCGGCCAACAGGTTCCAGTCGCCGCGCTTGCGCATCTCCAGGGCGCTGCCGAGGGTGAACGAGACCATCAGCGCATTACCGCCACTTTCAAACTGGCCGTTGCTGTTGATGTTGTTGACGATCTCGCCTTCGCTGCGCTTGAGCATCTCGCCCTTGTCGTAGGCCAGGTTGTGAATGAAGTTGGCCTGGCTGCGCAGCTTGAAGTCGCTGGGCAGTTCGCTGTCCCAGACCAGGTTGAGGTCCAGCACATCGAACTTGGACGCCAGGCCTACGTACTGCGGGTCGGGTGTGCGCGCAGGATCCGCCGGGTTGGTGGTGTTGTTGCGCAGGTTGAACACCGTGTTGCCTTTCTGCATGAAGGCCACGCGCGTGCCGTCGGTGTCGCAACCTGCCGCGCCCTGCCAGGTGGAGCAAGGGCTGGAGCGCTCGCCTTCGATGTCCTGGAACTGGTAATAAGCCGCGGCGAGTTTGAGGCGGTTGCTGCGGTTGATCTTCCAATCCGCGCCGATCTGCCCGCCAAACAGCCATTTGGTGTCGCTGTCTTCCTTGTCGATACCATTGGTGCTGGCGGTGTCGGAGGTGTACTCCACCGGGAAGGCGCCAAGGGTACCGAACAGGCCCCACTCGCTGTTGAGGCTATGGTTGAAGATCGCCGCCACGCCGTCGAAGTTGAGGTCGTTGGAATACATCATGTCGGTGGAATAGAACGGGTTGCCGATGCGCCCGGCGGTCAACGTCATGTAGTCGGTGGTTTTCCAGCTCAGGTAACCCTGGTCGAGCCAGATGTCCTTTTTGCCAAAGCCGCCGCCCAGGGTCTGGGTGGTGGACACCGGGTTATTGTCGGAGCCGGTGGCGATACGAATGCCGGCGGTCCATTCCGGCGAGATCACCGCTTTCATGCCCAGGCGTGCCCGCAGGCGGAACAGGTTCTCGCGGTCCTCGCGGGTGTTGATCAGCGGTGGGAACTTGGTGTTGGAGTTCTTGTTGACGTCGTACGGGCCGGTGTCATTGAGCTTGGCAAAATCGGTGATGTTGTTGCTGTTATTGCCCGAGAAGTAGCGCGACTCGTCGCGCAGACGAATATCGCCATCAAAGCTGATGCGCGAGATCCAGTCGGGGAAGGTATTGGGCTGCGCCCAGTTTTCCTTCTTGGCGGTGGACATGACTTCGGCCTTGACCTGGTCACGGATCTGGTCGCGCACCGCCTGCGGCACGTACTGCACGCGCACATCGCCGGGCGCGGTCGCCGGGCCACTGGCGACCACCGGCGCAGCGTTGGCCTGGCGGGCCTGCTGGGCTTCTTTTTCGGCCTGGGCGATCAGCCCATTGGCGGTGTCCTGGGTCAGCACACCCTGCTGCACCAGCAGGCGAATCAGGTTGATGGTGACGTTTTCCGAAGGCGCAACCGGGGCGGCCGCCGCCTGCCCGACCAGGGTCGCGATGACCATGCCAACCGCCAGGGTCAGTCGATTCACGGGGGAAATCATGTGTACGCAACTCCTGTAAAAAACCGTAGGTAAGAGGTTTCGTGCAATCAATCCGGGCGCCGGCCCTTGAGGGACAGGCGCATGGGCAGCGTCAGCGACGCCGGAGGTTTCTGGGTGGCGCGAGGCGCACGGATCAGCGCCAGCATCTGGGCGTCGGTGTCGGCATCCCCGCTGGACTTGGCCACCAGCGCCTTCGTCACCTGGCCGTCGGTGCCCAGCCACAGGTCGATCTGTATCGCAAAGGCCTTCTTGCGCAGCTCCGGGTCTTCACGCATCAGCCGTTGATAGGTACCGGCCAGGTACTGCTTGTACGTGCCGGTCCCCAGCCCGCCGCCGCCACTGCCGGCCATGCCGCCGCCCTTGCCGGCGCCGATGTTGAAGCCGTCGTTACCGGACTGCGCATCCCCGTCGATCTGCATCGGGTTGGCCAGGTCTTCATTCGGTGAAGGCGGTGCTTCCTCGGCCGGCTTGACCTCTTCGGGTTCGGGACTGGGCACCGGTTCCGGGACCTTCTCTTCAACCTGGGGCTCGGGTTCCTTGGGTTTTTCCGGGGGTGGCGGCGGCGGTGGCGGCAACGGAATAATCGTCGGCACCTTCGGCGCTTCACGGCGTACGCCACTCATGTCATTGGCCCACTGCCAGAGAAACCAGGCCGCCACGGCGCCCAGCAACAGGCCGGCGCCCCACTTCAACGGGCGCAACGGCGGTTTGTTCTTCACCGGCAATGGCGCGATCGGGATCTGTGCGGTCATCACTCAGCCCTGGCTCGGTTTGCCGGTGACCAGCCCGACCTGGGACAGCTCCAGCCGGCGCAACAGGTCGAGCACCTCGATGACTTTCTGGTACTGCACCATCGCATCGCCGCGCACGATCACCGGGAAGTCCGGGTTCAGCGCTTTCTCGATGCGCAGGCGCTCCTCCAGTTCGCCGAGGGTCACCGGGTACGCGTCGAGGAACACCTGGCCTCCGTCATTCACGGAGATGGCCTTGGTCTTGGCCTCCGACAGCGACACCGAGGCGCTGGCCTTGGGCAGGTGGATCTGGATCCCCGAGACCTGGGCGGTGGCGGTGAGGATAAACATCACCAGCACCACCATCAGCACGTCCACCAGGGGCGTGATGTTGATGCTGTCGACGGCGGCATCATCGTCATCGTCGTGGGAGGCATTTACGGAAGCCATGGCGATTCTCCTCAGGCCGGAACCGATGCGTGATGGTCGCGGCGGTGCGCGGTTTCACTGTGCTGGCTCTCGCCGTGCATCTCCGCCAGGCGGGTGATGAACTCGTCGACGAACACGCGCATGTCGGCGCTGACTTCCTTGTTGCGCGTGATCAGGCGGTTGTAGCCAAACAACGCGGGGATCGCGACGAACAGGCCCATGGCCGTGGCCAGCAAGGCCGCCGCCATGCCCGGAGCGATGGCGTTGATGTTCACGTCGCCGGCCATGGCCGTGCCGAGGAACACCACCATGATCCCCAGCACCGTACCGAGCAGGCCGATATACGGGCCGCCGGCGATGGCGTTGGACAGGGTCGACAATTTGGAACTCAGGGCCTGGTTCTCACGGGTGCGCACGCCGTCCATGGAGCAGCGGATCGCTTCGATGGTGGCCGCCGACACCGACGAGGTGTCGGCGCCCTGGGCACGCCGGGTACGGATCTCCTTGACCGCCACCAGGTACAGGCGCCACAGCGAAGAGTGGCTCAGGCGCTCAGCCAACTGCGCGTCGTCGGCATACATCTCCAGGCGCGTGCCGATCTGGGCGAAGTGCTCGCGGAACACTTCGTTGGCACTGCTGAGGCGGCCGACCTGACGGTTCTTGCGCAGCATGATGACCCACGACTGGAACATCATCGCCACCAGCACCAGGATGATCACCCAGGCGTCCACCGGTACGGCGTTGAGCAAAAAGCCCAGGCTGCCGAAGCCGAAGCCGGACTGTTCTTCATCCACGCCGTAGGCCACCAGTTTCGACTCGGCGCCCTGGGCGCTCGCGTCAGCCAGCAACAGCGCAGCCGGGCGCGCCACCTTGGACAGGCGCAGCTCATCCATGGCCCCGGCGAACGGCAGGTGCGTGCTGCCGGCTTCCGGCAGGTCGGCGCCGACCGCCAGCTGCGTGTTGAACCCAGGCATGGCCACGGCGAGCGTGGCGCTTTCACGGCCATTCACATACAGCGTGACCTTGTCGCCCTCGGCGGTGAAAGCCAGGTGCTGCCATTGGCCCGGGTTCAGCGGTTGGGTCGACACCGCGCGCTGGCCGTCGATCTCCACAAACGGCGAGCCCTGGTTCAGGCCCAGCAACAGGCTGTGGGCACCGTCACGTCGGGCCAGCACGATTTGCTCACCGCTGGCCTGGTCCAGGCGCAGCCAGGCGCTGAACGTGAAGGCAGCGCCGGCGGCGTGTTGCAGCGACGGGCTGGCCGGCAACAGCAGCGGCTGGCCGCCGAACTGCAAGGCGCGGCCGATCACGCCGTCGATGCTCGCGCCGGTGGCGTTCAACGCGGTGTTGGCGTAGGCCGTGGTGTCCCGTGGCGGCGTCGCGTTGGCGCCATCGAAGTGATAGAGCGCGGTGTAATTCGGATCGAACGTCAGCTGGCCATTGGCGGTGGCCGGGGCCTTCTGGTTGCCGTAGTACATCCAGAAGTCCTGGCGCTGGCCGCCTTCGACCTTGGGCACATCGACCCAGATCAACGCCATGCCCATCAACGGGTCGAAGCTTTCGATCTGGTGATTGAACACGGTCTTGTCATCGGCACTCACAAAGCGCAGGTCGGCGCCGTCGTCCTTGACCCCGTCAAAGGTGAAGTTGCCGGTGTGCAGGCGCACCAGCAACGCGGTGCGGCCCAGGGCCTGGCTGATCGCGGCGCCCTGGGCGGTGGTGTCCACCGAAATCTGTTTGCGGTAGTGCCAATCGTCCTGCCACCAGGCGTGGGCAGTGGCCGGGAGCGCGAAGCCCAGGCAGATCAACAGGCTCAGGAATAGGCGTTGCATGGGTGAAGTCTCCGGAAGAAAAAGTCAGAAAGTCGCCTGCACACTGAAGTGCAGTCGCGAGTCCTGTTTCTGGGTGTTCGGTCCATCGAGCAGCGGGTAACCCCAATCCAGGCTGCCGGACAACCACTTGCTCAAACTGGCGCGGGTGCCCAGGCCGACACTGGCCAGGCTGTATTCGTCTTCCTGCTCGGGCAGCGGGTCGTGCAGGCGCATGCGCGCGCCTTCGGCGAACGCATAGAAGCGCCACTCCTGCACATAACTGCCGAGGAACTTGGCCAGGGACGGCGTGCGCAGTTCCTGGGAGAGCAAATAGCCCTCGTCCCCGGTGCGCTCGGCCGCCAGGTAGCCACGCACCGAGGTGGCGCCGCCGGCGGAATACTGCTCGTTGGACACCAGCGGCCCGGAGGCCAGCTGGAAAGCGCCCTTGGAGGCCGACTGCCAATCGTTGGCGAAGGTGTAGGTGTAATTCAGGTCGCCCTTGAGCACGGCGAAACTGGCACTGGCCTTGTAGCGCTTGTAATCGAACTCCTCGGCGTCGCTGCCGTAGCCAAAAAATGCACGGGTGCCGACCACCAGGTTCAAGCCCAGCCCCAGCTGGGATTGCTCGGTGTAGCGATAGCCGTTGTAGCCCAGGGTGAACGGCGCGTACTTGAGCGGCACCTGGTCGCTGCTGGCGCCGAACTTCATCTGCTCGTCGAAATCCTTGAAGTCCACACCGAACGAAAACGAATTGGCCCAGTTGCCCGCCGCCGGCAAGCTGTAGATGGCGGATACGCCGTAGGAATGGCCCTTGCCCAACACGTTGCTGCCGCCGATGGTGGCGATGTTGCTGTCGGACTGGTAACCGGAGAACTGCAAGGTCCAGCGTTCGTTCAGCGGCGCACTGTAGGAGCCCGACCAGACCTTGGCATTCTCGGTGTCCTGGGGCGCGGTGAAGTAGGTCAGGGAAATGCTGTGGCCCAGTTGCCAGAGGTTGTCGTAGCCCAGGGTGGCGACCGAGCGCAGCTTTTCGGTGTCGGCGCTGTAGTCGTTGTTCAGGCCGAGGCTGGCGTGCCAGGGGTTCTGGTCTTCGACCTGCAGATCCACGTCCATGGTGCCCGGGCGCTGGCCTTCGCGGACCAGTGGCGTGACCTGCCGGCCGGCACTGCGGTTGAGCCCGGCCAGCTGGGTTTGCACCGTGGTGAAATCCGGCACCGCGCCTTCCTTGAGCCCCGGCACTTCCTCGCGGATCTCCACCGGCGAGTAGTGCTTGGCGCCGACCACACGCACGCGGCCGACCTTGGTTTCGCTGACCTGCAGATAGACGATGCCGTCATCGACCTTCTGTTCCGGCAGCTCGACAAACACCGACTGGTAGCCACGCGCCTGGTAGATCTTCTGCAACGCATCGCGCGCGCCTTCGATATCGTCCAGGGTCTTTTGCGGGCCAAGGAACGGGTACACCGCCTCCTCGATCGTCGCCGCATCGAGCACGGTATTGCCGCGCACGAAGTACTCGTTGACGTCCACCTTGCGCGCCGGGGCCTCATCGCCCTCCTCGGCCCACACCGCTTGCGCCAGGACGCCCAGCGTCAGGCAGCACAACGCCAGCGTTGATTTGAACAGATGCTCCACACCGCCCCCTAACTGTCTAAGATTTTGCGCCGTCGCCGATTGCACGGCGTCTGGCCTGCTCAATTGCTGCTGGTCGAAAGATGGCTGTGCCGCGCCAGCCAGGTGTGCAGCAAGGCGAAGTTCAGAGAGAACTCCGGCATGTGCAGCAAGGCGCCACAGAACACGTCACCGATGATGGTCTGGATCAACTGCACGGCCTGCGGGTTGTTCAACAGGCTGGCGATGTCGCGCTGCAAAGCGTGGATGCTCCACACCTTCTGGTTCAGCTCCAGGCCGACGAACCAGCGGAACAGCAGGTTGTAGTTCAGTTGCTCGTGCAGCTGCTGTTCGCTGGGCACCGAATACAGCAGTTGCAGCAGCAGGATCTGCACCACGGTCTGCGGCGCGATCGCCATGCCCGGCGCGGCCTGGAGCAGGTCGCGATGCTGCTCGAGCACCTCGTCGATCTGCGGGCGCAACAACACCAGCGAATGCCCCGCCGGGATGTAGCTGGACACTTCCTTCAAGGCGCCCTGCCAGTCGTCCTGGGAGACGATCCACACCCACGGCGCGCCGTAGCGGTACACCGAAACCGGCTTCTTGCGCGCAGCCTCGACGATCTTCGACAGGCGCTGGTCGAGCTCCTGCATGCCAACTTTCGAGTAACGTTCCATAGTTCCCATTGCCCCACTCCTGGCGTCCCGCTGACGGCTGGGGAGGCGGCTCGTGGCGGCCTCCAGCGCGTTACATAGGCAAGACGGAAGTGGCGATGAGCTACCGAACTTTTGTCATGAAAGCTTCATTTGGGATTGTGAGGGGGGCAATTTTTCCGGGTCGGCATGTGCGGCCCTGGAGCCGACCGGAGTTGGGTCTGGTGTACTGGGTAAATGTGGGAGGGGGCTTGCCCCCGATTGCAGTGGGTCAGTACCAAATCCATCAACTGACACTCCCTCATCGGGGGCAAGCCCCCTCCCACATTTGGATCTCCATATATCAGATGGACCTCGGTCTGCTTTTGCTCTGCTTTTGCTCTGGCTTTTGATCTTGATCCTAGGCGCCCCGTCAAACACGCTGGCCGAACGCAGGCTTGAATCCGTGGGTAACCCGGCAGGACGCCGGGTTAGCCGTCCTGGGCCAGGGATGGCCCATGACGGCGGCCCACGGATTCAAGCCGGAGTGAGGGCATGCCGAGCCTAGGCGAGGCACCAAGTGGTGGGGCAAGACCTTTTGGTTACTTTTGGGGCGTTTGCCAAAAGTGACCCGCTGTAAGAGCGGAACCATAGGCAGCCGTTACCGCAGCAACGGATATGTACTCATTCCAACTCCAACAAATGGTCGACCCAAAGGCCGCCATCGGGAGCAAGTCGAATCGTCGCACCCACAGTTTTAACCGAGTCTCCCCCACCATACCGGTCGGCTAATAAGAAGCTCGCCACCCTTCTGCTTGCGCAAAAAAATGGGGCGATCACTGATCGCCCCGAACGGTACATCGAGAGGTCCTTCTGAAGTTCTACAAACTGATCTGCTTACGCTCCTCATCCGTCAACCGCGCCCGCGCCTGATCACTCAGCGGCCCCGCGCCCAGCACCTGCACCGGGCTGTCGGGGTTGTAGCCCGAGGTTTTCCGAGGTTCCGGTTCACGCGGCAACGGCTCGGTGCCCAGGCTCAGCACCTCCACGGTCATGATCGACGGCCGGCCCTGCCTGGCCGCCGCCTGCTGGCTGCGCGCCGCGTCTTCTGCGGCCTGGGACGCCGCCGCTCCTGCTGCGCTGGCCGAGCTCATGGCGCCGGTGTTGACGGTGGCCGACACCGGCACCCCGGACGACTTGCCCTGGGTCTGGATGTTCGCCGCGTTCACCACCCGCAGGGCGGCGATGTTGACGTTACCCGACACCCGAATGCCCGCCTCGCCCGCATCGATGGTGCCCAGCGGCGCGATCAGGTCGATATCCCCCGCCGGCACTTCCGGGATCGGGTTCAGCGTGGCGATCCCCGCACCGGTGCTCGGCACCGATGGCGACAGGCTCACGTTGCCCCAGTTGTCATAGACACGCTTGGGCGGCGTGTACACCACGGTGGTCTTGGAGCCGCGCCCGGCGTTGATGTCGCCCTCGCTGGTCCAGGCCATGATCGAGCCGCCGAAGGTGGTCATGATGCGGCTCTGGCCAAGCAGGATACTGCCCAGGGAGTACAGCTGGATATCTCCCGCGCCCTGGGTGATCACCCCAGCCGTGGACGGCGGTGCGAAACCTTCGATGCCGAACGTCTGGCGGCCGCCCGGCGTGAGCATCTGGATCGAGCCACCGAAGTTGGTGTGCACGCCGGCACCGCCGAACATCGTGATATCGCCCTTGTAGGTGATCGGGTTGCCGGCCACGTCGGTCTCGGGGAACAACCGGGCAATCGCGGCACGACCACGCACATAGCTGCCCTGGCGCACACTGCCGTCCTGGTTGTACTCACGGCCGGCGGCCTTGAGTTCGGCAAAGTACACGTCGCGGGCGAAGATCCGTTGTTGTTCGGCGGGCAGTGTGGCGTAGTAGGTCCGGGCCTGTTCGCTGTCGCCGGCAAAGCCGAAGCGTTCGGTGAGCCAGGTAACCAGCTCGTTTTCGTAAGTCTTGGCCACCTTGGCGCCTTGCAGGGATTCACCCGGTTGAGCCAGGTTGGCGGGATTCAGGTAGGCCTCGACGAAGCGGCGGTAATCCGGGCCATTGGGGCCCATGCCGGCTTGCATGACGATGCTTGCGCCAGGGCGGCTGTCGCCCGCCGCCACAGCACCCAGGCTGTTCACAGCGACTTTGTCTTCCATCTGGATGTTGCGCCCCGCCGTCAGTTCCAGGGTACCGGGGCCGGCAACGTTAAAGCTGCTGTAGAGGATGTCGCGGCCGGCGCTGGCGATGGAGATATCGGTGGGGCTGTTGTGCACGAACAGGTTGCCGGTAAAGGTGTATTGCCCCGTAACGATGACACCTGCGCTGGCACCGCTCAAGCGCGTGCCGCTGCCAACAATATCGCGTCCGGCTTGCATCCATACCGGGCCTGCGCCTTCGTAAAAGGTTTGCCCGAACCGAGCGTCACCCACCCCCGTGATCGTGAGGGCGCGCCCACTATTGACGCCCAGCAGGTCCCCGCTCAGCGCATAGAAACGCGCAGGTTCCAGGGCGTCACCCCAGGCCATGCTGGCGGTGTTGGGGCCAAAGGCAAACAGCGGGGAAACCGTCAAGGTGGCAAGGTTTCCATCGCTGGAAAGATTGCCACTGCCCACTATTGCCGTTTTTTGATCCGTCAGGAAACCGGCGAAGGCCGGACGCAGAATAGTCGCCAGGCTGTTGGGTGCCGCACTGGAGCGGCTGATCGTCAGATCGCCGCCGGAGATCGAATCGCCGGCCAGCAATTCCAGTTGCCCATTGGACGAAGGTGCGAGTACCAACGCCCTGAGCGGCTGCACGTCGCCAGGATTACTGGTCGAGGCGCTGCCGTAATAGAGACTGCCGTTAGCGGCAACCGCACGCAATGTCGCGGGATAGACCGCCGCCATATCGGTTTCCAGGGTCTGGGTCAGCGGCGTGAGGTTGCCCCCGGCAGAGAACAGGTCCACTGCTGTGCGGTCGGTCCACAAGCTGAACCAGCTTTGTCCGATCCCGTTGACCCCCTTATTGACGAAGGTCAAGGCGTTCATCTGCGGCGCGCGCCCAGGGTCGGCGACGTCCTGCAACACCAGGTCGCCACGGGTGGACAGGCTGAAAGTGGCATCGCCCGGCAACAGGCTCAAACCACCCGAGGCCATGGCCGAAGTGGAACGTAAAGGATCGTAGGCGCGCACTTCGCTGGGGCTCTGGTCTGTGAACCGGTTGCCATAACGCAGCGTCAGGCTGCCCAGGGCGCCACCGGTCAATTGCACGTGCCCACGCAGGTTCACCAGCGCACCATTGAGGTGGTCTGCGAAGGTCTGGCTGGCGGGGTTCACCGCTCCGCCGACCCGCAGGTTCAGATCACCGCCCCCCGTCAGTTGCACACTGCCATCGGCCCCGACCCGACCGGTGCTGCCGACTGCCAGTACCAGGCCTTGGCTGCGGCGACTGACGTTCAGAGCTGTTGACGAGACAGGGCTGATGAGTCCTGCATCGCCACCCACATCAACATTCAGGTTGCCGCCTCCCAGGGTGCCAAACCCGGTGAACCCGACCATCTGGTCCGAACGGTCGCTGGCGACGTAGGAACCAAAATTGATCCACCAGGCGGTAGCTTGCGCCTGGCTCCCACTGAGCCCATTGCCCTGACGCCACAGCCAGTTGCCGACGTTGGCTGAATCCTGACCCTGGTCGCTGGGTACCGGACGACCAACGCCATTCTGCGCCGGGCTGGTGATATTGCCCGTCAGGTTGCCGCCCACTTTAAGCAGCAAGTTGCCGCCCGTATCCGGGTACCAGGCACGGTACAGGCTGCCGGTGTCTGCGTTGACCAGCTTTTCGTTGCCCCCGGCGTTAGCCAATACCTTGCCATTGCTGCCCAGGGCTCGCTTGAGGTTATACGGATCGTTGGTCGAAGTGCCGGTGGACGAGCTGCCTGCCGTGTATACGCCGAACAGCGACTCCATGCTCAGGTTGCCGGCGGCCAGCAGGTCAAGGTCTGCGGCGCCGGTGCGGATTACGCTGAAGCGAGCACTGCCGCCCACCAGCAGCGTGTAGGCCTCACCACTGATAACGCAGTATTCCGGGAAGTCGTCACATACGCCTGGGTATTGTATTGCGTCGAAATCAACCGGTTGGCCTACCATGCTGTCATCACCGAACCACCCCATGGAGCCCTCCTCGGTCCAGACCTGGGCGCCTTTCCCGAACGTCCCATAGTGACTGTCCGCCAAGCGCAGATTGCCGCTTACCGGATGCGGTTGCAGCAGGCGACTGTCGGCTGCCTCGGTGTCGGCCCCCGCAACCAGGCGAATCGACCACGACTGCGCACCCTCCTCCAGCATGGGTGCAATGGCCCAGTTCTTGCCTGGGTGGCCGGCGTCACGCAACGTCACCGACTCCACGCCGCCCGGCAGCTTCACGTCTGTTCCCGACGGCAACAGGGCGCCCCGGGGCAGCACTTGGCTGGCGGTCAACGTCACCTTGGTGGCCAATGGCACGCCCTTGGGCCAGATCAAGCCGTCGACACTGGCTGACGTGCTCAACAGGCTGCCGGCATCCAGGACACTGCCGATGGCGAGGGTCTGGCTCTGAGTCAGCAACGTGCCCGCCGCGAACAGCACATTGCCCGAGGCATCCCGAACAGCCGCCGCCAACACAGTACCCGCCGGGAGTACCAACGGTTGTTTGAGCGTAGCCGCGACGGGCAATCGGGTGCCCGGCGGCAGAAACAGGGGGTTGGTCAGTACATCGAAATTAAGCGCAGCGCCCGCGGGGAACACGGTGCCCACCTCCAGGGTCACACCGCTGCCCGGTACCACCACGGTGCCGCCGGTGTAGTCGATACCGGCGCGCAGCACCCAGCCATTGTCATCGTCGGTGGCCGGTGGCGCGGCAAAGCCGTCGTTGATGCTGCCATAGATATTCAGGTCGCCACCGGCGCGCAGGGTCAGGCTGCCGGACTCGGTCTTGGCCGTTGATTTGAGGCTGGCATAGCGATAGCCGGAGAGGTCCAGGTCGCCCTGCACCACCAGGTCGCCATCCGGGGTTTTGCTGATGATCTCTACGCCGGGGCGCAGGTGGAACACATCGCCGTACGTGGCGTTGTTCAAGCCGGCGAGCTTGCGCAGCAAGTTGCTGTTAACACGCGCGGCGTTGATGAAATTCGTATTTGCTGGATCGACGACTTTCGTGAGGTAGTCCTGATCAATCACTTGGTACGGGCGCCCATTGGGCGTTTCATCGGTGTTGGTCGGGGCATCGTCGTAGGTTCTCATGCCATTGAGCGCAATCGAACGCGCGCCCTGGATAGTCAACTGCCCACTGGCATCAATGGCGATGTCATTGCCGCCCACGCGCGGCGCGTTGAGTTCCAGCGTGCCACGGTTGCGGCCGTCATTGCCGGTCGCGGCAGCAGTACCGTGACGCAGGTCGATGCGCGCCCCCTCGGCCAGGGTCAACTGGCCCTGGCCAGAGCCGAGGACCACGATGGCGCGGTTAGGCGAATCGATGATCTTGCCGTAGCTGTCCACCCGAAGTTGGCTGCCATGGGCATCGAGCACCGCCGTGCCGTCCAGGCTCAGGCCCTGCTTGGCGGCCAGGTTTATGCTGCCCACGCGCTCGCCGCTGGCATCCACCAGGCCGGTCACGCGCAGGCTGCCATTGTCGATCGAGACGTTGACGCTGTTGGCCTTGACGTCATTGCCGATGGTCAGGTCGCCCTGCTTGAGCTGGAAGCTGCGTGCACCGTAGACCTGGCCTTGGTTGAGGCGTTGGTTGAGCGCTGCGAACTGGTCGCTGAGCGTACCGCTGCCGCCCAGGCGCTGGGCCTGGATCTCCACCGCACCCGCGAGGTATGGCACCCGCGTACCACCGGCATCGTAGTCACCGCTGCTGCCGGCGATGATCTTGCCTGCCAGGTCGACGATCCCCGCAGCGCCGTCCACCGCCACCGCGCGCAACTTGCCCGCCTGGTTGTGCTGCGCCGACAGGTTGATGGTCGAAGCGGCGGCCTGCTGCACATTGCCGGCACGGCTCTCCAGCAAAACCTCGCCGCCTGCGCTGTATTTCGTCAAGTCATTGAAGGCAATGGCCCGGCCGGACACATCAATCGAAGCGGCATCGGTCAACACCACGTCGCCCCGCGCGCCCAAGGTGACCTTGCCGCTGGGCAGTACCACGGCAGTGGCCAGGCGAAGGCTATCGCCTTGCAATGACCATTCGCCGCCGATGCCGTCCACCTTGCCTACTGCGCCAGCCGAGGCGCTGACATCAATCGCGCCACCGGCGGTAATACGGTTGACCGAACCGGCCTCACCGGTCATCAGCGGCGTGAGGATATTCAGGTTGCCGCCGCTGTAGGCAAAGCCCTTGATCGCATCAAACGCGCCCTGGCTCTGGTACACCGAGAGGCTGCCCTTGTGGTTGGCGGTGATGCGTTCACTGGCATTGAGGTTGACGTTGGCAAAGCCCAGGGCGAGGCGGTCGAAGGTATTGGTCGTGCTCGGCTGGGCAAAATCCCCATAGCCGAATTCGATACGCTCGGCATTGATGTCCAGGCGCCCGCTGCCGCTGCCGGCACCGCCAGTCACCGCCGCCACAGGCGGCGCGACGGCACCTTGCCAGATCAGGTTGGCGGTGTGGATAGTCGCCACGTCGTTCAAGCCGCCAGAGCCGTAGATCGCCGGCGCGGACAGCATCAGGTTGCTCAGCAACGACTTGCCGGTCACGGCGTCATAAGTGTCCAGGGTGGTGGTGCCGTAGAAGTTAAAGCTGTCACGCGCCGACAGCTGCAGGGTTTCCAGGGCCGGGGCGCCGAATTGGGTGTCGCCGCGCAGCAGGCGTTCCAGCACTTGCTGGTTGAGGGTCATACCCACCGGCAGGCGATTGTTGGCGGCTGCAGCGGCCAGGGCTTCGGGGCTGCCGACGTTGATGCTGGACACGCCCAGGTTCAGGTGGCGGGTGCCATAGCGCACCTCATCGCCCATCTGCAGGGAGCTGTCGGTCAAGGTAACGATGCTGCCTTCGGAATACAGGGCTGTCTGGCCGCTGCAGGGCGCGCTGTTGCACACGCCTAACTGGATGCCCCCACTGATGACTTCGCCCAATGACGGCGCGGCGATTACGTTGAGCAAACCGTTGGACACCGCCAGCACATTGCTCAGGTTGTAGATAAAACCGTCACGTGCGTCGTAGCTGGCCTTGCCCTGGCCTATCGTGTTGATCGAGGCGCCTTGTTCGAGCGTAATTTTTCCGGTGGAGGTCACCAGTAATACCTCCGGTGCCGCCAGTTTCGCGCCGTCGCGCAGGATGATGGAACTGATGATGCTGCTGGGGAGGTTGATGTAGTTGCCACCCTGGCCGTACGTGACATAGGTCATTCCACCGATCAGCAGGCGAGCCGCGCCCATTGCATTCAGGCTGTCCGCCTCCACCGTAATGCCTTTGAAATTGGCGGTAGCCGCGTTGCCTGCCGCGACAATTTCGATGCCCCTTCCCAAGCTGCCCTTTTCTTCGTTGATCAGCGATACGGTACCGCCGTAACCGCCGTCAGCGGCCTCGAAGCGGCCGATCCCCTGGAACGAAAAGGCATCCGCACCTGCGCCTGGCCGCAGGGCCAGTTGCAGGGTCTTGGCATCCACCGGCAGCAGTGCCCGAGGTACACCAAGCCTGGTGGCGTCGGCCACGGCGAACTGTGCGTAGCCGGTTTCGTTGTATTGGGAGTAACGACGCAACATATCGGCCGACGTGAGAATTACCTGGCTGGCCGTACTGTTGTTGATACCGGTATTGGCGATGGACAAGCGCCCTGCCGTGGCCCATGAGCCATTACGCAACGCCTGGGTCGCACCGTCGGTGCCCAACCCGGCCAGGCCGTTGATCTCGAGCCGGAAAGCCCCAGGCATCAACGCATAGGTGGACGGCATCAGGGTATAGGTGCCGGCCGCCAGGCCCGGCACGCCGGCGCCGATCGTGATCTGCTGGCCGATCATCGGATCGACCGCGCCACCTTCCGGCGCCACCGGTGCATAGCCCGGTTGCACGCCCGGCACAATCGCATAGATCGGGTTGGTGCTCAGACCCGGCAGTACAAACCCGCCGTTCGCACCGAACTGAACCAGTGGGTTGTAACGTGCATCGGTAGAGCCCCCGCGCCCGGAAATAAACCCGGCGCCGAGCAGTTCGCCACCGCCGGACAGATCTACCGTCGCCTGCGGCAGCACCGTCAACTGCTGGCCACCGAGAATCACCCCAACGTTCAGGCTGCCCGCACTGTTGCCGCCACCCTGGCCGATAAACGTCACTGTCTTGCCGTTGTACTTGTAGATCTGGCCATCCACGGTACCGCCGTAAGGCAATACCAGGCCCTTGCCACTCACCGACGTGAGGCTGCCCGGCAGCAGTTGCACGTGGGTAGAGCCCAGGTTGCCAATCTCGATCAGCCCCAGTGGCGCACGCACCACGCCGCCCTGCCTGATGGTGGGCCCGCCCAATTGCAGACGACCAAAGGCCGAGTAAGGCATGGCGGCATTGCTATTGGCGGTGCGTGCGATGGTCAGGGTGCGTGTCGGATCGTAATTGAAGCCTGTGTCATTGCTGGCAGCATTATTCAGATAGCCCGCCAGTACCCGGGCGCCGACTTCAGTCGCCGGGTACAACTGCGCCGCACGCAGGGTCATGTCACCACTGGTCACTAATTGCGTGCTGATGCCCTGGGCAATCACATCTGCCCCCGCCCCCGCGAGGAAGCGCAAGTCGCCCAGGCTGGTCAGTTGCACATCATCAAACCCCCGCCGCTCAAGGCTGGCCTGGCTGTTGTCGGGCCGCAACAGATAGCTCTTGTTGCCGAACACCACATTGCCACGCACGTCGATCAGGTTGGCGTTGGCGTTGAACTGCGCCGTGGTGACCAGCGCGGAGGGATTGGGCAACACCGGCACCGCGCGGGTATAGGCTTCCTTGCCGGATTCTGCCGGCGCGAGGATGCCGGCCAACAGCAGGTATGGCGCCGACAGGTTGACCCGCGAACTGGCCGCCGCGTTTTCACTGAGGTTATAGCTGCCACCGTACAGGCGCAGGCTCTGGCCCATGTTCAACGACACGTCACCGTCGAAACTCAGCAAGCCGTTGCTGAGCAGCGCCAGGTTGTCAAACCCGCCGGCGCTGATCTGGTCCACGCCGAGGCGGCCATGGCCGTACTCGAGGCTGGAAGTCGGACTGGCTTGATGGGTCTGGCTGAGCACCAGTTCACGCACCTTGAGCACACTGTCGTTGACGCCGGCCTTGAGGTAATACGGGCTTTCCAGGGCCAGGGCCAGGCTACCGCCCGCAGCACCTGCGCCACCCGCGCGGGCAACGAAGCTGCCGTCCAGGTACAGGCCGTTGTTCGACGCAAAGCTGATGCTGCCGCCATTGCTGGCCACCGGCACGCGGCCCTGGCCGGGAACATCCAGCATCGCCTGGGCACCGGACGCGTCCAGGCGCGCGCCGTCGCGCACCACCACAAACAGGTCACTGGCCTTGGCAATGCCGGTGGCCAGGTTGATGTCGCCGCCGATGCTGATGGTGCCACCATTGCGCACCTGGCCGTAGACATTGCCACGGTTGCTCACCGCCGTGACCGCACGCGACGCCACGTCGATCAGCGCGTTTTCACCCACCCAGATCGAACGGCTATGGCCGGCGGCGTTGGCCGCTTCCGAGCCCGTCGCCGTCAGGCCGCCCAGGCTGACACTGCCGCCCCAGGCGTTGAGGCGGCCGTTCATGGTCAACTGGCCGACGCTGCGCAGGTTGATGGCCTGGCCTGGGTCGACAGTGATCACCGCGCCCTGCCCCACGCTCAAGGCCGTGGTGGCCAGTTCAGCCGCCGTGGAATTTAGATTGCCGGCGGTCAAGGTCAGGCTGGCGCCACGGCGCTGGGTCAGTACGCCTTTGGCGGCGTCTTCCTGGTACAGCGCCGGCGTCCAGCGTTCAAGGGCGGTGGCCGGGTCGCTGCCCGTGGGAGCGGCCGAGGTCCGCTCGCCAATACGGTAGACCGGCGTCGTGACGTCGACCTGGGTACCGTCCGTGACCAGCAGCCCTTCATTGCCGGTGATGTCATAGGCCGAGAAGCCCTTGTTGAAAAAATCCCCCGCCAGTTGCACGGTGCCAACATCGGGCGCCGTGGCGCTGTCGCCGATCTGTACTTTGCGCGCCTGCAACGCCAGGGTGCCGCCACCGCTCACGCCATAACCGCGAATCTCGCCGTCCAAACCCAGGGTACCGAGAGACGCCAAGGTCACGTCGCCGCCCTTGCCACCGTTGAGCTTGCCATCCAAGCCGAGGGTGCCACCGGAGGAGGTGTCCACCACGCTGCCGGCCGCCAGGTTCACACCGCCAGTGCTGCGCAGCGACACCTTGCCGCCGTTCACATAGGCCAAGCCGCTGCTGTTGGCCGGATCCAGCAGCAGATTGTTCCAGCGCCCGGTGGCATCCAGCGTGACCCCGCTGGCCACGTTCAGCGTGCCGCTGCCGTTGAGGATGCTGTCGCCTACCGCACCGCCTTTAAGCGGGTCGACCTGGCTGAGGATATTGCCCGCGTTGAGGCTGCCGCCGTGGGCCGTGAGGTTGGCGTTGATGTCGACCCTTGGCCCGAACAGGGTGATATCGCCACCATCGGCCACCTTGAGCGCTCCGTTGACGGTGACCTGCTGCTTGGCCGCGACCTTGATCGCGCCCAACTGATAGCCATTGAGCTGGTCGCTGTCGAGTACCATCTTGCCCTGGCGGTCCGCGGGCAGCGCGGTGGTGAGGTCCAGGCCATCGGCGATTTTTTGCGTACCGCCCTCGATCAATACCTCGTCCGCGTTTGCGCCCAAGGCATAGCGCAGGGTGCCGGTGGTCTTGTTGTAGATAGGCGTGTAGCCGCCAATGATCAATTGCGCGCGCTGGGCCATGGCCTTCTGCGACTGCTGGTAACCGTCGAGGTTGATGTTCGGCGCCTGGGTCTGGCGATCGCCCTGGAACACGTCACTGATCACCTGGCCCTCGAGCACCGCGCTGGTGGTACCGATCACCAGCTTGCCGGAATCGCGGCCCACCGTGTAACCGCTCTCATAACGACGCTGCTTGGCGATCATCGGGTTGTAGTAGTAATCGGTCTGGCCCCAGCGCTTGCTGGTGTCTTCATACCCCTTGTAGAACCCGGAATAGAGAATGTCCCCCGGCGCGTTGGACAGCTCATACAAGCGCCCATCCGGGCCCTTGAGCCAGGTCTGCTGAATGTAGCCAGCCTGCACATCCACGGTGCCGCCCGACAGGTTGATCTGCGCGTCCTTCTGGGTCACCACGTCCTTGCCGGTAAACGTCACGGTACCGCCCTGGGCCATCCACTCGCCCACCGAGTGGCCTTGAGTGCCCAGGTAGCCGCCCACTTCCAGCAAGCCGCCAGCGGTGTACCAGCGATCCGTCGCATAGCCGTTGGTGCCTGCGGGCACAAACACCAGCTCGCGCAGGTCGACCCACACATCGTTATTGATCAACTGCCCATCGTCACGGTTGACCGGTGCGTCGCGCTGCTCGTTGCCCTGTACGTTGATCTTGATGTTGTTGGATTCCATCGACACCTTGACACCGACCGCCCCGGAGACATCGATCATCGCCCCGTCGCGTACCAGGCTGCGCCCGGTGGCACTGACCGCGACCTGCCCACCGGTAGCCAGGGTGATCGAGCCTTTCTGGAAGTCCACCGTGCCGCCGCTGACGATCTCGATGCGTGATTGGTCGGTGCGGTCGGCCACGGCGCTGAGGTTGTTGAACTGGCCGGTGATCAGGTTGGCGGGCGTGCCGTCGAGCTTGATCAGGCCGTTGTCCTTCTGGCCGTTGAGCGCGGTGCTGCCGCTGCTGTCGAGCAGGATCGCGGTGGTGCTGCCCTCCCCCAGGGTCACGCTGCCGGTGGTGTCGGTAGCGGAATTTAGCAAATGGATGGTGCCACGGGCGTCCACTGACGTGCTGGCCAAGGCCACGCCATTTTGCTGCACCTGGTGCCCGGTCAGGGTGATGTCACCGGTGGACGCCATGATCAGGCCCGTGTTGCTGACCTTGCCTGCGCTGCTGCCGGCCTTGAGGCTGGTGGCCACTTCATTGCCACGGGTGGTGGAGCGGTCATTGCCGGTGGTGCCGACACCCTTGCGGATGTAAAAGCTGTCGCCGGCGGCCAGGGTGGTCTGGCCCTTGGCGGTAGTGAGGGTACCGGCGTTTTCCATTTCCGAGCCCAGCAGCAAGGCATAGCCGCCGGCGTCGGTGGAGGTGGCGGGGTTGTGGGTCTGGATCAATGCGCCGCGCTGCACCTCGACCTTGCCGGCCGCGTCAGTGAAGGTCGGCTGGGTGCCGGTGGCGTCCACGTAGATACCGCGCTGGGTGAACTGCTCATCGGTGATGTTCGCCGCCGCCGCCACCAGATTGCGCACGTTGACCTGGCTGGTGCCACTGAACACCACGCCGTTGCGGTTCACGATCATCACCGTACCGGCGCCGTTGATCTGGCCCTGGATTTCGCTCGGGCGCGCATTCGGGTCGTTGACGCGGTTGAGCACGGCCCAGCTCGACTGCTGCTGGAAGTCGACGCTGGTGTTGCGCCCGACGTTGAAGGTTTCCCAATTGAGGATGGCCTTGTCGGCGGTCTGTTCGATGGTCACCGTGGTCTTGCCGCCGGCCTGGGTCTGCACCGGGCCCTTGGCGTTGGTCCAACCCTGGGTCAGGCTGTTATCCACCTGCAGGCCACCCTTGCCCAGGCCATCGGGAATGGTCGAGACCTGGCCGAACGCAGCCTGGCGCCCGGCGGCCTGCGCCGCCTGCTGCGCGGCAATCGCCGCCACACTGGTGTTCAAAGTGCTGATGGAACGCGCCAACTGCTGGTTGACCCGCGCCTGCTGGTTCAGCGAAGGAATCCCCTGCACCTGCCCGGCACTGATCCGCGCCGCCGTCGCCGCCTGGGTCGCACCTTTATCGGCAAACCAGCTGGAACTGAACGCCGTGGCCGCATGGGCATTGCCCGCCACCATCAACAAGGCGATGGCCTGGGCCAGGGGCTTGAGGCGCAGCACAGTTTCTTGGGCTTTCAGGTTAACCGGCGATTTGCAGCGGACCATCGGGGATCTTCCTTCTTTGTTATCACGCAGGGAGCAAGACAGGCTCACGTATGAGGGTTAGGCGGTTGGCGAGGGACGGGACTGAACTTCTGTCACGCAAAGTTCATAGAGGGCTGTTAACGGCTCGAAAAACCGCACAAACGCAAAAATCAGCAACGGCACAGGCCGTTGCTGATCAGGTCGTGCAGATCGTTGAAAGCGAGGGTTACAGCGGACGACCGATACCGTTGCAGACGTTGGTGTTGCCGATGCTCAGGGCGTTGCTCGCGGTCAGGAAGCTGGCGCGAACGGTGGCTTTCCAGGCGGTTGGCAGCGGAACGAAAGCGTTGGCGGTGATGGCTGCATCGTTGTTGTTGGAGGCGCCGTAGTGCTTGGTGAAGAAATCACGCACTTGGCTGGTCTGGGTCGCGTCGGCGTAGCACTGGCTGAAGATCAGGTTGGTAAAGCCCAGGATCGGGTAGCCCGAGGTTGGGTAAGGCTGTACACCGGCGGTGTTGTCCGGACCGAAGACTGGAACCCAGGCGTCCGGGTTGGAACGATCAGCGGCAGCCGGTACCGGTACTGCGCCGATGGCGGCAGACACGTTGGCGGCGGCAGGCGAAACGCCCTGGGTGTTGGTGGCGACGTTTTTGCCCACGCGAGCCACTTTGGTGGCGTCGTCCAGGCCGGCCAATGTCGGGGCGGCGAAGTCCGGGCTCATGTAGGTGATGCGGCCATCGCCGGCGGCCAGGGCAGTCATTACGCCTTGGCTGCCAGTAGCAGCAACGGCGCCGGCAGGCAAGCCGCCGGAGAAGCTGGTGCCGAAGGTGGTGGTGACGGCGAAGTTGCCTGTTTCTGCGTTGCACTTGGCATTCAGGAAACGGGTGAACAGCTCAGTGGTACCACTGCTTTCGCTGCGATAAACCACAACGATCGGACCGGTACGGCCAGAACCGGAAATCCCGTCCCAGGTATTGATACGGCCCGAGAACACGCCGCACAACTCTTGAACGCTCAGGTCTACAGCGGCGGAACCGCTTTTATTGAAAGGAATGGCAACCGAAGTCCCCACCGATGGCACCTGGATCAACTTGCCCCAGGTCGGTTGCTTGGCAGAGGCGTAGGTCGACAACTCAGTGGCGCTCAGCTTGGAGTCGCTGCCGGCCCAGTGCACGTTCTTGTTCGTCACGCCCGCCTGGAACTTGGTGTAGTCGTTGTTCAGGAAGGCTGCCTTGCCGTTGCCGCTGCCGACACCGATGTACTGGGCGAAACCGGCCGTCAGCACGCCGGAGGTCTGGTACAGCGCTTGTGGCAGGGTGGCACCGCCACCGTTGATGTCAGCCATTGCAGCCTGTGCCGAGCACAGTGCGGCGAGGGTCATGGATACCGCGAGAACGTTGCGCTTAAACATGAAGAATCTCCTTTCGTCGTGTTTGTACGTTGGGGGTAGATGGCTCTTGCATGACGCCATGGCTTCGGTCCCAGGCCGTGTCTCGGGGGTGGCGAGGGGTGAGGCCATGGGTAGGAAATTTCGCAGCTTCCGATGACAGCAAAAGGAAAAAACCTCGGGAGGAAGGGCTTGATTTTAAAAAGATTCTCGGGTGTTTTGGTCATGGTTTTGAGCGGTTTGGCGGCAGGTGACAGCGAGGTTTCAGCGTGGGTTTCGCCAAGGCGGCGCGGGCTGTGACGCGGGGCCTGGATGTGACGGAATGAGGAACCCGAGGTTGGGGTCTGGCGATATCGGCCCACCCCAACATCAACTGAACAGACAGGGTTCAATGTGGGAGGGGGCTTGCCCCCGATTGCGGTATGTCAGCAACAACTGAGGTGACTGACCCACCGCTATCGGGAGCAAGTCGAATTGTCGCACCGCCCCTCCCACATTTTTTAACCGCATGCATTCAGGTAACGAGTTGGTTGATCTCGATGATCGGCAACAGCACCGCCATCACGATCACCAGCACCACCGCGCCCATCACCACAATCATCAGCGGCTCCAGCAACGCGGTCATGCCCATGGCCCGCCGTTCAATATCCCGCGACAAGGTCTGCGCCGCCCGCTCCAGCATCGGTGGCAGCGAGCCGGTTTTTTCGCCGCTGGCAATCAGGTGGATCAGCACCGGCGGGAAGACCTTTTCCACCGCCAGTGCCGGGGCCAGGTTGACGCCTTCGCGCACCTTGGCCGTGGCATCGTTGACGCACTGGCTCAGGCGCTCGTTGGACAGGGTTTGCCGCGCCGCTTCCAGCGCACGTAACAGCGGCACGCCGGCACCGCCGAGGATCGCCAGGGTCGAGGCAAAGCGCGCGGTGTTCAGGCCCAGCACAAAACGCCCGATCAGCGGCAGGCGCAGCACGCGGCTGTGCCAGTTCAAGCGCGCCACCGGGTTGCGCAGGTACAGGCGCCAGCCCCAAAACCCACCGACAATCCCGCCGAAACACAGCCAGCCCCACGCGCGGATAAAGTCGCTGGCGTTGAGCATCGCCAATGTCAGCCCGGGCAGGTCCTGGCGCGCCTGGGAAAACGCGCTGACCACCTGGGGCACCACGTAGCTGAGCAGGAAAATCACGATACCGATGGACACCAGCCCGACCACACCGGGGTAGATAAACGCGGTGAGGATCTTGCCGCGCAGGTTGTTGCGCTCCTCGATGTAGTCGGCCAGGCGTTCCATCACCTGGGCGAGGTCGCCGGACTCCTCCCCCGCCGCGATCAGTGCGCGGTAGATCGACGGAAAGTCCCGTGGCCGCGCCGCCAGCGCATCCGCCAGACGCATGCCGCCGCGCACGTCGGCACGCACGGCGGCCAGGGTCTGGGCGATGTGTTTTTTCTCCGCCTGTTCCACCGTGGCGCTTAATGCCGCCTCCAGGGGCAGGCTGGCGCCGAGCAGGCTCGCCAGTTGCCGCGTGGCCCAGGCCAGGTCGTTGTCCGACAGCTTGGCGCTGAACAGGCTGCTGCCGGCGGCGCTTTGCTGGCCGCCTTCGACCTGCACCAGCAACGCGGTCAGGCCACGGCTGCGCAGCACGGCAAACGCCCCGCTCTGGCTGTCGGCCTCCAGGTGCCCGGCCTCGACTTTGCCGCTGGCATCGGCGGCTTCATAGCGATAGCGATTCATCAGGCGTCCCGTGTCACGCGCAGGATCTCTTCCGGCGCGGTGGCGCCGCTGCGTACCCAGCGCTCGCCGTCTTCACGCATGCTGAACATCCCCGCGCGGCGCGCCGCCACGCGCAGATCCTGCTCGCCGGCGCCCTGGTGGATCAGGCTGCGCACCTCGTCGTCGACGCAAAACAATTCATGGATACCGGTACGCCCGCTGTAGCCGATCTGGTTGCACTGCGCGCAGCCCACCGGGCGCCAGGTGCCGGGCGCGGCCGGGTCTTCCTGCTTGCAATGCGGGCACAGGCGGCGGACCAGGCGTTGCGCCAGCACGCCCAGCAGTGACGAGGCCAGCAGGAACGGTTCGACGCCCATATCGATCAGGCGGTTGACCGCCGACACCGCATCGTTGGTGTGCAACGTAGCGAGTACCAAATGCCCCGTGAGCGAGGCCTGCACCGCGATTTGCGCGGTCTCCAAATCGCGGATTTCACCGATCATGATGATGTCCGGGTCCTGGCGCAGGATCGCCCGCAGGGCCAGGCCGAAGGTCATGTCGATCTTGGCATTGACCTGGATCTGGCTGATGCCCGGCAGGTCGTATTCCACCGGGTCTTCCACGGTGAGGATATTGCTGGTACTCGCATCCAG
>NZ_QCWA01000022.1:0-58651 GCF_003058245.1 Pseudomonas sp. GV047
ATGGGGAACAGTGAAGCGGGTTGGCATACGGATACCTGGTTCTATGAACGTCCCCCAGCTGGTGCCCTTTTGCGGGCGGTTGAGGTTCCACCAACCGGCGGTGATACTTACTGGTTATCTGCGGATTCCACAGCCATCCGGCCACCTATTCCATGAACATCCGGCCACTGATTCCACGATGATCCGGCCACCCATTCCACGGTCATCCGGCCACCCTTAAGGCAGGCAGCAACGCAGGATTAATTCACTACCATCGACCTCTTTTATCGAAGCAGAGAGGTCGTCGTGGAGCGGTTATCCATGCGTAAGATTCGAGAAGTGCTACGTCTCAAATTCGAGGTCGGCCTATCTGCCCGCCAGGTCGCTATCAGCTTGCAAGTAGGTCGAGCTAGCGTCGGTGAGTACCTCAATCGCTTTGCTGCCAGCGGTCTTACCTGGCCGTCTGCGCTGACTGACGCCGAGTTGCAACGGCATCTTTTTCCGCCGCCGCCCGCTGTCCCCAGTGATGAACGTCCGGTACCGGACTGGGTTCATGTCCACGCCGAGCTACGCCGTCCCGGCGTAACCCTGGCCCTGCTTTGGCAAGAGTATCGGCTCACCCATCCGCAAGGCTTCCAATACAGCTGGTTCTGCGAGCACTACCGCCTCTGGGCGGCCAAGGTCGACGTGGTCATGCGCCAGGAGCATCGCGCCGGCGAAAAACTGTTCGTCGATTACGCGGGTCAGACCGTGCCGATCATCGACCGGCGAACCGCAGAGATCCGCCAGGCCCAGATTTTCGTCGCCGTCCTCGGCGCCTCCAGCTACACCTTCGCCGAAGCCACCTGGTCGCAGAAACTGCCCGACTGGCTGGGCTCACACGCCCGCTGTTTTGCTTTTTTCGGCGGCACCGCATAGATCCTGGTGCCGGATAATCTGCGCAGCGGCGTGACCAAGGCACATCGCTACGAGCCCGACATCAACCCCAGTTACCGCGATCTGGCCGAGCATTACGGCGTGGCCGTGCTGCCCGCTCGCTCGCGCAAACCCAAGGACAAATCCAAGGTTGAAGTCGGCGTGCAAGTGGTCGAGCGGTGGATCCTGGCGGTGCTGCGCAACCGCCAGTTCTTCTCGTTGGGCGAACTCAACACAGCCATCGCGCTGCTGCTGGATCGCCTCAATCAGAAGCCCTTCAAGAAACTGCCCGGCTCACGCCGGTCAGCCTTCGAGAGCATCGACCAACCGGCGCTGCAAGCGCTGCCGGAACACCCTTACGTCTACGCCGAGTGGAAAAAGGTACGGGTGCACATCGACTACCACGTCGAAGTCGACGGCCATTTTTACTCCGTGCCGTACCAACTGGTGAAACACCAACTCGAAGTACGCCTGACCGCGCAGACCGTCGAGTGCTTCCACGCCAACCAACGTGTGGCCAGCCATCTGCGCTCGCCACATAAAGGCCGCCACACCACCCAGATCGAGCACATGCCCAAGAGCCACCGCGAACATGCCGAGTGGACGCCGCAACGGCTGATCCGCTGGGCCGAGCAGACAGGGCCGAACACCGCTGGCGTTATCGCCTACATCCTCGAACGCCGAATCCATCCGCAGCACGGCTTCCGCGCCTGCCTGGGCATCCTGCGCCTGAGCAAACAGCACGGCGAAGAGCGGCTGGAAGCCGCTTGCCAGCGTGCGCTGGCACTGGGTGCATGTAGCTACAAAAGCCTCGAATCGATACTGCGCCAAGGACTGGAACGGCTACCGCTGGCCCAGCAAAACCTGCCGTTACTGCCCGACGAGCACATCAACCTGCGTGGCCCCGGCTACTACCACTGACCTGAAAAAGGAGCACGAACATGCTGCCAAATCCGACACTCGACAAGCTACAAACCCTACGCCTGCACGGCATGATCAAGGCGCTTGGCGAACAACACGCAACGCCTGACATCAACGATCTCAGCTTCGACGAACGCCTCGGCCTGATGGTCGACCGCGAGCTGACCGAGCGCGAAGATGCACGCCTGACGACTCGCCTCAAAGCCGCACGACTGCGCCATAACGCCTGCCTGGAAGACATCGATTACCGCAGCCCGCGCGGGCTGGACAAGGCGCTGATCCTGCAACTGGGCAGCGGCCAGTGGCTGCGCGACGGCCTGAACCTGATCATCGGCGGCCCAACCGGCGTAGGCAAAACCTGGCTCGCCTGCGCGCTGGCCCACAAGGCCTGCCGCGACGGCTACAGCGTGCGCTACCTGCGCCTGCCACGCTTGTTGGAGGAACTGGGCCTGGCCCACGGCGACGGCCGCTTCGCCAAACTGATGGCTGGTTATGCCAAGACCGACTTACTGATCCTGGACGACTGGGGCCTGGCGCCTTTTACCGCCGCGCAACGGCGCGACATGCTTGAGCTGCTGGACGACCGCTACGGCAACCGCTCGACGCTGGTGACCAGCCAGATGCCGGTGGACAAATGGCATGCGCTGATCGGCGATCCGACCTTGGGCGACGCGATCCTCGACCGGCTGGTGCACAACGCTTATCGGATCGAACTGAAGGGCGAATCGATGCGCAGACGCGCAACGAAATTGACGACGGCAGGGACTTCAGACTAACAATGCAAACCTGCGTCGCTGCGCTCCGACTGCCCGGCCGGATGACCGTGGAACAGGTGGCCGGATGTTGGTGGGCTGGGTGGCCGGATGGCGTGGAATCCGCAATCATTGAGGCATTGCAAATGGGGCAGGCCGGGCCGGCTTCGACCGGTATCGACAAGTTGAGCGCTCCATAGTGTTCGACCAACTTAGCAATCCAGTTCGCCTGCTTGGCAACGAACGCCTCCAAGGACAGGCGCCCCGCTTCGATTTCGTCAAGCGCCTGCTCCCAGATCGCGGTCATGCCAGGATCCGCAACTGCAGCGGGTACCGCCTCGATCAGGGTATGGGCCGCCGCCGTAGCTATTAACGCGCGTTTTTTCTTCAGTAAATAGTTCTCCATGAAGGATGGCATCCCAGAGAATATCAAGTTTTTCCTGGATGCATGCGGGGACTACATGCTTCTCTGGCTGATAAACAGAGGAGGACGCCTCGCGCAGTATTTTAGATTCAAATTCTTCAAGGCCACACCAGCGCACCGCTACTTCGATAGGGCGGTAAAATATCTTAGTGCCAAGGTGTTTAGGAATATTTTCTTCCATGAAGACTCCGTGTCGTAACCGCCGGTTGTCTATCTTTGTCGCGTGTTTAACTGTTTTCTAAACACCGAGCTTGTCGTAATAGGCTTCAACGGTCTCGCTATTGACGCCTCACCGCCCCCTACGTAGGGCAGTACCACTCGTTGCGATGTTGCTGCCCATTGATTTAGAAACTTACGAGCAGTCCGGTGTCAATGAGAGCGTTTATTTTCCGAGCTTATGGACACCGCTACGCCAATGCGCGACTACCTCGCATGTCTCGCTAAACCACACTTCTGAGGCAGGAGAAGCAGTCACGAGCTAAAAGTTTCATCTCGTAGCCGCACATTAATCGCCTCAAAAAGTGGACTAAAACCATTGGTCGCTATTTGCTCAACTGCTAGTACAACCTTGGACTGCTCATCAGAGGAAATAATCCCCGCCGAAAGTCGGTGGAATTTTTCGATCACCTGCTCCCAACTCATCGGATTTTCTACGTCGCCCAAGGGGTAAAGGACCGTCAAGCTTTCGGGGCCATTTCCCTGATCCAAAGTTACTCGACAAGGCGTACCCTTTGGAAAAGAATCTACAAAATCATCGTGAGCAACGAGTTCAATGATTCCTGCCAAAGCCAAGACCTCTCTGTCCTCTAATGAGGCAGGATCTACTGGTTGCAGGGCAGCTACACCGCGAAGTGCAGCCAAAGCGGCGTTGAAATAGTAACTGTATTGGCCGCCTTCCAGCGTCCTAGGAGTCCGTTCATTAGGAAGCTTAAGTCCATCCGGGAATGTCTCAATTCGAAGACTCAGAATTGGAAGCCCAGGACGGCGTAAGACCGAAATCGCATCGATAGCCGCGTGCATATACCGGCAGCATGCATAGGGTTTCAGGTAGCAGTCCTCCATCCACCAGTGCTCTCCCAGCTGTCCGAGAATGACCTGACGGCTGAACAGTCGTTCATCATCCAGAAGATCGAGAATGCCCGTAGCGCCGGCTTGAGCCCTATAAGCTCCTGTCAATCCTGCAATGACTGCAGGCGGAATGAACTCCTTAACCGTGCTTCCTTCATAGATCGAACTCACGAACCCGATGGGGCCTTCCGCGCCCGCAATACCCATGGCATGGGCCATTTCCAATGCATTCAGTTTCAGCAGCCGTCCAACGGCAGCAGCCACGCCGTAACTGACCCAACGACCGCTGGCATAGGTATCGACGGTTGATGGCGGACGTGCTGTAGCCACCCGCAATCCAATATCATAACCGATGGCAATAGCGTCAAAGATGCAGTCGTCTGTAGCACAGACGTCCTGCGCCACAGAAAACACCGCTGCAATAATACCGGCCCCAGGATGGCCCGCAGCGCCTCGGTGCCCGTCGTCAAGATCTAAAGCGCTTGCGACTGCCGAGTTAGCCATCGCGGCTCCTGCAATACTGAGCTTTTTATCACTGAGCCATAAGCCTGAGTTTCCCGTGCCATACATTTTTTCCGCAGTGATGCGGGCAGCGACAGCCAGCTTCGAATCAAATCCCGCTGCAGTAGCACTCAGCAAATCTGCGACGAGTAACGCACAGGTCTTGCGCGCTTGGTCACTCAATGTGCCCTCGGGGTACTCGCTAGCAAAGGCTGCGAGTTCATTTATCACATGCGTGCTATCTAAATTCATTGAAGTACTCCAGCGGGGCTCGCTTGGACTGACAACTAGCCTTCTCCGCATTACCGCGTAACAATATTCATAATGGGACGGTCGGTCAGACCAGTAAGTTAATCAAGTATGATTTCTGATCCGTCGAAGAATCGACCAAGCCTAAATACGTGTGGGTTCACCAGCGGCTGATCGTTCGTTACCAAGTCTGCTAAAAGTCGACCTGCGGCAGGACCGATTCCAAATCCGTGACCGGAGAAGCCTGTGCCAATAAAAAATCCTGGAATGCTCTCGACACCTGAAATCACCGGCAAAGCATCCGGAGTAACGTCCATGTACCCGCCCCAGCGCTGAGCGATACGCGCGGTTTTAAGCTGCGGGAAGAGTTCGATGAACTGCTCGAATGCGGTATCCGCATCCGACCCAGCTGGCTCGGGGTCGAGCGTGCGAACTTTTTCGAAAACTGTTTTCTCGCCGAGCGGCCAGCTTCGGCGGCGCAACAGTTCTTCAAAGAATCGCTTACCAAATCTTATCTTTAGCTGGCCCGACTCGGTTTTAAGTGCTTTGAGGTACAGGAAAAACAGCCGAAAACTATCCGGTGTCAGTTCGCTGATTGAGCTGAATCCATTAGCTATCGTATAGCCCCCATCGACACGCTTGCGAAACGCAAATGGGCCCGTACTCGTACAGACATCCGGCCCACCTTCAATTGGGGTAGTCTGGACGACCGAAGCTCTTAACAGGAGTTGAGGTACGTTAATCCCAAGATTTCCGCAGAAATGGCGGGACCAGGCTCCGCCTGCTACGACGACACTTTGGCACCGGATTACGCCATGCTCTGTAACAACAGCACTAACCCGCCCTGCACTTGTTTCTACTCCTCGCGCAGCACATGGAGTGAGAACCTTGACGCCGCGGGACCGTAATAGCGCAACCAGTGCTGTCACGGCTTTTTCGGGTTCGGCTCGGCCGTCTGTCGGAGTATAAATACCACCTTTGAATCGACGCGAAGCTGTTGGTAAGACCCTTGCGACTTGGTCTGAGCTTAGAACGCGCGTGTCAAAAGTATCTCCAGCAACTCTTCTAGCGCGCTCTAGCCAACTTGTATGAGCTTCCATAGCTGCGTCAGTTTCCGCCGCATACAGAATCCCGCACTGACGGAAACCGGTATCGATTCCGTAAATCGCTTCGAATTCACGCCACATTTCTACGCTTTTGATGCTTAGTTCAAGTTCCCGGGGGTCTCGCTTAGTTATCCGGCACCAACCCCAGTTGCGGCTGGATTGTTCACCTGCAATCAGCCCTTTTTCGCACAGTGCGACAGTCAAGCCCTTGAGGCTTAACGATAGAGCCGTAGAGGCGCCGATGATCCCGCCCCCGATCACAACTACATCCACTTTTTCGGGCAAAACAATATCGTCCATCACCGTATCGAGGTTCTGGTTCATAAACAACTTCCTGAAGGCTACTATCGCCCGGCATACTAGTGCCAGGTGCTAGGCGGCCCATTTCTAGGCCGCAGAAAAGTGACAACACCCCGCTGAGTTATTCTGGCAGAACGGACGACTGTCTGAGTTCCGCGATAAATCAGTTAAAGCACTTTTGAGAGAAAAGCCTGGGTCCTTTCGTGCCTTGGCGCGCCAAGAACTTGCGCTGGTGGCCCATTCTCAACCACCACGCCTTGGTCCATAAATACAACCTGGTCACTTACTTGGCGGGCGAAGCCAAGCTCGTGGGTAACTACGACCATAGTCATGCCCTGCTCGGCTAGCTTCTGCATGACATCCAGCACCTCACCGACAAGCTCTGGATCGAGCGCCGAGGTCGGTTCGTCAAACAGCATAAGCTTTGGCTTCATTGCTAAAGCTCGGGCGATAGCCACCCGCTGCTGCTGACCGCCCGACAGCTCCGAGGGAAATGCCCCTCCCTTATGGCCCAGTCCTACTCGATCCAGAAGTGCTCTGGCTTCTTCAATCACCTCTTTTCGAGGTCTGCGCAGCACTTGGATTGGAGCCTCAATGATATTCTCTAGTACTGTCATATGCGGAAAAAGATTGAAACGTTGGAAGACCATCCCTGCCGCCAGTCGCGAGCGAGCAGTATCCCGCTCCCTCATTTCATAAAGACGTCCGTTACGCTCTTCATAACCAACCAGTTTCCCGGCCACATAGAGGCGCCCAGCATTGATTTTTTCGAGGTGATTAATGCATCGCAGGAAGGTCGTCTTGCCTGACCCGGAGGGTCCGATAAGGCACGTGACGGAGCCCCGCTCGACCTGTAGGTCAATGCCCTTCAGGATCTCCAGGGAACCAAAGCTTTTTTTCACACCTCGAGCTTCAACCATTAAATTATTCATTGCGCGTCCCCCGCCAGGCTACGGTCAGCAGACTGAGTGGAATTGTCAAAGCCACGACCGTAGCGTCGCTCCAGCTTGTTTTGGAATACGTTCAATACCGATGTCATAACCAAGTACCATCCGCTTGCCACAATAAGCAGCGGTATAGTCTGATAGTTAGAGGAGTAAATAATCTGTGCTGAATACAAAAGATCCGAAATCGCCAGAACACTTACCAAGGAAGTGCCTTTCAACATCCCGATAATTTGATTACCGGTAGGCGGTATCACAACACGCATCGCTTGAGGAAGGATGATTCTTCGTAAAGCCTTGCCTCCATTCATTCCGAGAGCTCTCGCAGCCTCATGTTGCCCCTTGTCGACGGACGCGATACCTCCCCGTATGATTTCTGCCATATAAGCCGCCTCGTTAAGCGCTAGACCCAGAAGAGCCGCACCTAGCGGGGAAATGAAATCGTTCGCAGAGCCGAGCAGCCACGTCGGACCACCGAAGGGAAGACCAATAGAGAGAACTGGATACAGCGCCGCGATGTTGTACCAAAAGATCAGTTGGACCAACAGCGGAGTACCACGGAAAAACCAAATATATAATCTGCTCGTAGCACTAACGACCGGATTATCGGACAGCCGCATGACAGCAAGAATTGTCCCGAGGATAATTCCGATCACCATAGATACGAAGGTAAGAATTATTGTTAGAACCGCCCCTCTAAGTATTTGCGGAGCAAAGATGTAGTCAATAACCACATCCCAATGAAAACGCGGGTTTGTAGTTACATTCCAGGTGACCCCAAATGCCACCAGGACCAGTAAAACGCCAAAGGCTAACCGGACTGGGTGCTTCAGGGGAACAACGGATGGTTCATCCCTGGTTGAAGTTGAGGCCTGATCACCTGCAGCGTTACGAACGTCGATTGATGGCATTTGAGTGACCTACTTACTGAGCGAAGTTAACACGAGCATCGGTGATCGCGCTTGACTTGACGCCATACTTATCGAGTACTGCCATGTACTCTGGGCTTTTAATTACATGAGCGACTGCTGCTGCGGTTGCTTTCAGCAAACCTGAATCCTTCGACATGCCAACACCGACAGGTTCGAAGTTGAATGCGTCACCAACTTCAATCTCGGGGATTTGTTTAACGGCCAAGTCGAGAATAGGGGCATCAGCCCAGACAGCGTCTTGTCGGCCGCTAGTAAGCGCCCCAATGGCTTGCCTGGTTTCTTGGAACGTGCTGACTTTGATTTCGTCTTTGCCATCAGCTACGCATTTTTTGTTGAATTGTGGGACCTCAACAGTAAGCTGGTAGCCTCCAGTAAGAACAGCGACCCTTTTTCCGCATAGAGTCGTATGGCTAATTGCTTGAGGATTACCTTTTGGAACTACAATATCTTCTCCGACCAGCAGGTAATCAACGAAATCTAGAACTTTCATTCGAGTGGCAGTCGGAGTCATCGACGCTACCGCCATATCGTATTTGCCAGCTGCCAACCCTGGTATGAGGGTATCAAACGTCGCCACTTTGATTTCTACTTCCATTCCCAATGCTTGGCCGATCAAGCGGGCAATGTCAGGGTTGATCCCGGTCATGCGCTCGGTACCAGGCTCGTAGTACTGAGTAGGAGGCTCGTTGGTAGGCATAGCTATTCGAAGCACTTTCTGAGCTTTGACCGAGTCTGGGAGCAGATTGATCGCCTCTTGGTTCACAGCAAGCTTGGGCGCGGCTGATTCGGCTGCCTGGGTCGAAGGGATACCGATTAGAAGTAACGAAGTAGCCATCATTCCGGCCATCGCTATCTGATGTGTACGAAGTTTCCGGAAAACGCTGAGGCGGATATTCATCTGTAAGTCTCCATTTTGTACATAGGCGGCAGTACGTCCTGGGTAGCTCCCAGGGAGCGAAGAAGCCGAGCATGTACGGCTGAGGATCTATTTATTTTGTTGGGTCTATGCCCTTGCGTCCGCTATCGCGGAGTCGCCGTTTAAGCCTACTAATCAGTCCCACGTCCAACAAATACCAAATTGAGAAAGTAGCCTTCGCATTAATCAATAGCTGTTTTTCATCTGGTATCTACCCCTCAACGGTTTTTCCCCACTGATCGGAGAGTGGTGTCTTGGGTTCCTTGTCGCGTCAGGCGGCCTGTCAGCTGAGATCGTTCGATCCCCTCGACAGCTCGGTCATCAACGTCTGTAAAAAACTCTCAGTGCCGGGGTGCGTACGGATGGGGACGTTTCGCTATCCATCTCCACCCAGGTGGCTGATTAAAATCCATCCTATTGGGTTTTGATGGTATATTCCGCTTAAATATTAATTACTTTTAGATTTATTCACTGAGTGAAATATATGGCTGACGTATTCATGAGCAATTCCATTCATCAGAATAATCAGTCTCCAGAAGCAGGCTTGACGGCTGCTTCGAGATTGTTTGCGGTTCTGCGTGCACTCGCTGATACGCCAGAGGGAGGGGAGCGGGTCACTCAACTGGCCGTCCGCATTGGTTTGTCTCAACCCACTACGCACCGATTGCTAAGGAGTCTTATCGATGAGGGCATGGTGGAGCAGGACGTAAACACTAAACGCTATCGCCTAAGCCTAGATCTATTTGCTCTGGCCGCACGAGCGCAGAACGCCGGGAATCTGCGCGATTTAGTCCGTCCTGCATTGCTGAGGCTGTCGGCGACGCTGGGGGAATCGCTAATTCTTTTGGCTCGGTCTGGATTTGACGCCATATGCCTCGATCGCACAGACGGTCCTTACCCGATACGCACCTTTACCGGAGATATTGGTGGTCGCGTGGCATTGGGCGTGGGCCAGGGTAGCTTGGCGATTCTTGCGTTTCTTCCGGATGAGGAGCGCGATGCCGTGATCAGTTACAACATGCCTCGGCTCAAGGATTTTCATCATTACGACGAGGTCTTTTTGCGATCTGAGATTGAGAATGTGCGTAGGGCGGGATACGCCTCACGCCTGACTGGAGCATTACCCGGGATGGCGGCGGTAGGGGTGCCGATCTTTGATCGTAGCGGGCGGGTTGTGGCGGCCATAAGTGCATCGACCATTAGTGATCGTCTTGGACCGGATCGACTACCGGCAGTGGTTGAGATCCTCAAGCGCGAGGCAGAGCAAGTCGGCTCTCGAATTAGCCCCTTTGATCCGGTCTCCCGAAACCCATCCCAGATGCTCAGATGAGATTGGGGCCTTACCTTCGAGACTCACGGCCAACCTATCGAAAGTTTGCGCGCGTTGAGCAAGTTCCTATGTGCCCTAGAGAAAATCTATAGCAGGGGGATAGGTTTCGTTGAACTACCTTTGGTTGAGGCTTGCCTATGATGAGTTTGCGGCAGATTCGGTATTTCATCGCCGTCGCGGAGACGGGTTCGATTTCCGCAGCAGCCCAAGCAGTATTCATCTCTCAATCCACTCTTACGCTCGCGGTGCAAAAACTTGAAGAGGAAATAGGCGTAAGCCTATTTAGCCGTCATGCCAAAGGTATGACGCTGACCCATCAGGGGCATCAATTTTTGCGTCAGTCGCACCTTATTCTTGCCACAGTGGAAAATGCCAAACGCAGCCTGCAGCAAAGCACCGAACAAGTCGGGGGGCACTTGATCATTGGCGTGACCAGCTTAGTAGCAGGCTACTACCTGGCAGATCTTCTCACCCGTTTTCAGCGCGCCTTCCCCAACGTTGGTATCAGCGTCATGGAAGATGAGAGGCCTTACATTGAGCATCTATTAGTCAGCGGTGAGGTCGACGTTGGGGTCCTCATTGTGTCGAATCTCGAAGATCGCCAGGCGCTGCAGTGCGAGGTGCTCACGCAATCGCCCTTCCGTTTATGGCTCCCCCCCCGGCACCCGCTCCTCGAGCGCGATAGCCTCCATATGGCCGATGTCGCCAAGGAGCCGTTGATTCAGCTGTGCATTGACGAGATGGAGATAAATGCCAGGCGCATGTGGTCGAGCGCCCAACTGCAGCCTCTCGTAACCCTGCGTACGGCTTCGACTGAAGCTGTAAGAAACCTAGTGGCAGCGGGCCTCGGAGTTGCCATTCAGCCGGACATGACCTATCGCCCCTGGTCGCTGGAAGGGGACATTGTTGAAGGCCGTCCATTGGCAGACTTGACCCAGACTTTAGATGTCGGCCTTGCCTGGCGTCGAGGCAGTGCTCGATCAGAGTTAGTCGATTTGTTCCTAGAGGTCGTTCGGGAGAAGCCTTACGGACGTTAGCTATCAGTTTTCCAGAAGGCACCCTTGTGTATTTCGAATTAGGCAAGAGGGAACGATTTCCATACCCTCGCTCTTCATAACCGCGCTCACCAAGCCTCGAGCGGAGCGGTAACTTATGAGGTCTTCCAGTGATGGCGCCACTAATTACCACCTTGTTAATTGACGGCCAGTTAGTCGCAGGAGAAGGCTTCGTCGAACCCATCGTCAATCCAGCGACCGGCGAGGTGTTGACTCATATCGCTGGCGCAAGCACTGAGCAGGTCGAATCGGCTATCTTCGCCGCATACCGGGCTTTCTCCAGTTGGTCGCGAACCACGCCGCAACAACGGGCCAGTGTGTTATTGGCGATTGCCGATGCCATTGAAACGCAGGCTGATGGTCTGGCAAGGCTGGAGTCCCTGAACTGTGGAAAGCCATTACACCTGGCGCGGCAGGACGATTTAAGCGCCACCATTGATGTATTCCGCTTTTTCGCAGGCGCCGTGCGTTGCCAGACTGGTCAGCTCAGTGGCGAATACTTGCCGGGCTACACGAGCATGGTCCGACGCGATCCGATTGGTGTTGTGGCATCCATTGCGCCGTGGAATTACCCAATCATGATGGCCGCATGGAAAATCGCCCCGGCCCTGGCCGCCGGCAATACCCTGTTGTTTAAGCCTTCAGAACATACGCCATTATCGATTTTAGCCTTAGCCCCAGTGCTGGCTGAGTTGTTGCCGCGGGGCGTGATCAACGTTATCTGCGGGGGCGGTGAGGACGTCGGGAGTCATTTGGTCTGTCACCCGAAAGTGCGCATGGTTTCCCTGACTGGTGACATCGTCACGGGACAGAAAATCCTGCAAGCCGCTGCAAAAACCCTCAAGCGCACCCATCTCGAACTCGGCGGCAAGGCTCCGGTGATTGTCTGCAATGACGCGGACCTTCAAGCCGTGATCGAGGGGGTACGCAACTATGGTTACTACAATGCTGGGCAGGACTGCACCGCTGCTTGTCGGATCTATGCCCAGGCCGGCATTCACGACAATCTGGTGGCTGACCTCGGTGCGGCGGTCAGTAGCTTGCGCTTTGCCGGTAAGCGCGATGTCGATAATGAAATGGGGCCGCTGATCAGCACTCGCCAGAGGGATCGTGTGGCCAGTTTTGTTGAGCGTGCCTTGGCCGAACCGCACATCGAACGCATCACTGGTGCGGCAGCTCACTCCGGTGCCGGCTTCTATTACCAGCCGACCCTGCTGGCCGGGTGCAAGCAGAGCGATGAAATCGTTCAGCGCGAAGTATTCGGGCCGGTGGTCACCGTGACCCGCTTCGACGAGCTAGAGCAAGCGGTGGGCTGGGCCAATGACTCGGAGTACGGCCTAGCGTCGTCCGTGTGGACCCAGAACCTGGACAAGGCGATGCAGGTGGCAGCGCGGCTGCAGTACGGCTGCACCTGGATCAACAGCCATTTCATGCTGGTCAGCGAGATGCCCCACGGCGGCTTAAAGCGCTCAGGTTACGGCAAAGATTTATCCAGTGATTCGCTCCAAGACTACAGCGTGGTACGGCACATCATGGCCCGCCACGGCAACGACCTGAAATAACCGCAATACCCTAACAACAAGCCGACAAGGCCAGCTTCGCCATGTTCAAAAACTGCCCCGACCATAATTAAAGAAGAGGGAAAACCATGTTTGTGCACAAAACTGCACTGTTCAGTGCAATCACCACCGCGCTGCTGGCCAGTGCCAGTATCCAGGCCGCCGAACCGCTGAAAGCCGTCGGTGCCGGCGAAGGCCAGTTGGATATCGTCGCCTGGCCGGGCTACATCGAACGTGGCGAGAGCGACAAGGCCTATGACTGGGTGACCGGTTTCGAGAAAGAAACCGGCTGCAAGGTCAACGTGAAAACCGCCGCCACCTCCGATGAAATGGTCAGCCTGATGGCCAAGGGTGGGTACGATTTGGTCACCGCGTCGGGCGATGCGTCGTTACGATTGATCGTCGGCAAGCGTGTTCAGCCGATCAATACCGCGTTGATCCCGAACTGGAAAAGCATCGACCCGCGGCTCAAAGATGCGCCGTGGTACGTGGTCAACAAACAGACTTACGGCACCCCGTATCAATGGGGGCCGAACGTGCTGATGTATAACACCAACGTGTTCAAAACCGCGCCGACCAGCTGGAACGTGGTGTTCGACGCGCAAAACCTGTCGGACGGCAAGCCGAACAAGGGGCGCGTGCAGGCGTATGACGGTCCGATCTACATCGCTGACGCCGCGCTTTACCTGAAAACTACTAAGCCGGAATTGGGCATCCAGAGCCCGTACGAGCTGACCGAAACCCAATACAAGGCCGTGCTCGATCTGTTACGCGCCCAGCAGCCGCTGATTCACCGCTACTGGCACGACACCACCGTGCAGATGAGTGACTTCAAAAACGAAGGCGTGGTCGCGTCCAGCGCCTGGCCGTATCAGGTAAACGGCCTGATGAACGAGAAGCAACCGATCGCTTCGACCATCCCGAAAGAGGGTGCCACCGGCTGGGCTGACACCACCATGCTGCACGCTGAGGCCAAGCACCCGAACTGCGCTTACAAGTGGATGGATTGGTCACTGCAACCGAAAGTCCAGGGTGACGTCGCCGCATGGTTCGGCTCGTTGCCAGCGGTTCCGGCGGCGTGCAAGGAGAGCGAACTGCTTGGCGCCGAAGGCTGCAAGACCAACGGTTTCGACCAGTTCGAAAAAATCGCCTTCTGGAAAACCCCGCAGGCAGAAGGCGGCAATTTCGTGCCGTACAGCCGCTGGACTAAGGACTACATCGCGATTATGGGCGGTCGTTAACACAGAGTCTCTGTGGCAAAGGAGCTTTTGTCCTGAGGGGGAAATCCTCCTCGCCACAATAAGTATTCCAGCCACACATACACGATCTCGATTACAGATTTTTCAGAAGTCCAGGCAGGGCCGCTGCGACGGCCCGCGCCTTTTTGGAGCACCGCACCATGACGCTTGCAGTCCAATTCACTCACGTTTCCCGTCAGTTCGGCGAAGTGAAAGCCGTTGACCGGGTTTCCATCGACATCCAGGACGGTGAGTTTTTTTCCATGCTCGGCCCTTCCGGCTCGGGCAAAACCACCTGTCTGCGTCTGATCGCCGGTTTTGAACAACCGAGTGCAGGCTCGATCCGCATTCATGGCGAAGAAGCCGCCGGGCTGCCGCCGTATCAACGTGACGTGAACACCGTGTTCCAGGATTACGCGCTGTTCCCGCACATGAACGTTCGCGACAACGTCGCCTACGGTTTGAAAGTCAAAGGCGTCGGCAAGGCTGAACGCCTGAAGCGCGCCGAAGAAGCCCTAGACATGGTCGCCCTCGGCGGCTATGGCGAGCGCAAGCCAGTGCAACTCTCCGGCGGTCAGCGCCAGCGTGTGGCCTTGGCCCGCGCCTTGGTCAACCGTCCACGTGTACTGCTGCTCGACGAACCCCTCGGCGCACTGGACCTGAAGCTGCGCGAGCAGATGCAAAGTGAGCTGAAAAAGCTGCAACGCCAACTCGGCATCACCTTTATCTTCGTGACCCACGACCAGACCGAAGCGCTGTCGATGTCCGACCGTGTGGCGGTGTTCAATAAGGGTCGAATCGAACAGGTCGACACCCCGCGCAACCTGTACATGAAGCCAGCGACCACGTTTGTTGCCGAGTTCGTCGGCACCTCCAACGTGATTCGCGGCGATCTGGCGAAGCAGTTGAGCGGCAATCCTCAGCCGTTTTCGATTCGCCCGGAACACGTGCGTTTCGCCGAAGGTTCGTTGGCCAGCCATGAGATCGAAGTCAGCGGCTTGCTGCATGACATCCAATACCAAGGCAGCGCCACGCGCTATGAAGTGAAACTGGAAAACGGCCAGACCCTGAGCATCAGCCAGGCTAACAGTCAGTGGTTGGACACCAGCGCCCAGCATCAGACCGGGCAGCGCATCAGCGCACGCTGGGCGCGCGAGGCGATGATCCCGCTGCACGACAATGTTGCAGGCGGGGTGTGACATGAACACCTTGGCTATCTCTCAATCGTCAGCCATCGGCTCGCCGTTGCGCCGGTTTTCCAACCTGCTGTATCGCCGGCCCAACTTCTATTTGTCGCTGCTGCTGGTGCCGCCGCTGTTGTGGTTCGGCGCGATCTACCTCGGCTCGTTGTTGGTATTGTTGTGGCAAGGTTTCTACACCTTCGATGACTTCACCATGGCGGTCACCCCTGACCTGACCCTGGCGAACTTCGCCGCACTGTTTCAGCCTTCGAACTTCGACATCATCCTGCGCACGCTTAGCATGGCGATTGTCGTGTCGATCGCCAGCGCCATCGTCGCGTTCCCGATTGCCTACTACATGGCGCGTTACACCACTGGCAAGACCAAGGCTTTTTTCTACATCGCGGTGATGATGCCGATGTGGGCCAGTTACATCGTCAAGGCGTATGCCTGGACCTTACTGCTGGCCAAGGGTGGCGTGGCGCAGTGGTTCGTTCAGCACTTGGGACTGGAGCCTGTGCTGCAATTTGTCCTTGGCATTCCAGGCGTGGGTGGTAGCACCTTGTCGACCTCGCACCTGGGCAGGTTCATGGTGTTCGTCTACATCTGGCTTCCGTTCATGATCCTGCCGATCCAGGCCTCGCTGGAACGTCTGCCGCCGTCGCTGTTGCAAGCCTCGGCCGACTTGGGCGCCAAGCCGCGCCAGACGTTTATGCAGGTGATTTTGCCGCTGTCGATACCGGGCATTGCGGCCGGTTCGATCTTCACGTTCTCGCTGACCTTGGGCGACTTCATCGTGCCGCAACTGGTGGGCCCGCCGGGCTACTTCGTCGGCAGCATGGTCTACGCCCAGCAAGGCGCGATCGGCAACATGCCGATGGCCGCCGCGTTCACGCTGGTGCCGATTGTGCTGATCGCCATTTACCTGACCATCGTTAAACGCATGGGGGCCTTCGATGCGCTCTAAGCCAATCAAACAGGGCGACCAGGCCTCCCTGGGCCTAAAAATCGCCGCGTGGGGCGGGTTGGTGTTTCTGCACTTCCCGATCCTGATCATCTTCCTCTACGCCTTCAACACCGAAGAAGCGGCGTTCAGCTTTCCGCCCAAGGGCTTCACCCTGCACTGGTTCAGCGTGGCGTTTTCGCGCCCCGATGTACTGGAGGCGATCAAGCTCTCGGCGCAAATCGCCGCCATTGCGACATTGATTGCGATGGTCCTCGGCACACTCGCATCGGCGGCGTTGTACCGTCGGGAGTTCTTCGGCAAGCAAGGCATCTCGCTGATGCTGATTTTGCCAATTGCCCTGCCGGGGATCATTACCGGGATCGCGTTGCTGGCGACCTTTAAGACACTGGGGATCGAGCCCGGGATGTTCACCATCATCGTCGGCCACGCGACCTTTTGTGTGGTGATCGTTTACAACAACGTCATCGCCCGGTTGCGTCGCACCTCGCACAGTTTGATCGAAGCCTCGATGGACCTCGGTGCCGACGGTTGGCAGACTTTCCGCTACATCGTCCTGCCGAGTCTTGGTTCGGCCTTGCTGGCCGGCGGCATGCTGGCGTTTGCGCTTTCGTTCGACGAGATCATCGTCACCACCTTCACCGCTGGCCACGAACGTACCCTGCCACTGTGGCTGCTCAACCAGCTCAGCCGCCCACGCGACGTGCCGGTGACCAACGTCGTCGCGATGCTGGTGATGATGGTGACCATGTTGCCGATTCTCGGCGCCTATTACCTGACCCGTGGCGGCGAAAGTGTTGCGGGTAGTGGCGGTAAATAGAACAGTAACTGATAACAACTATCCCCTTTGTGCGAGCTTGCTTGCGATGCGTTTGGCGTTTTCAGAGACGCCATCGCGGGCAAGCACGCCCGCGCGGAAAACAAGAATTGCGTCGATGAGGATAAAGCCATGCAAACCAAACTCTTGATCAACGGCCAATTGGTCGACGGCGAAGGCCCCGCCCAACCAGTGTTCAACCCTGCGCTGGGACGTGTCTTAACGGAAATCAACGAAGCCAGCGAAGCCCAGGTAGATGCGGCGGTGCGCGCCGCCGATAGCGCCTTTGAAAGCTGGTCGCAAACCACCCCGAAAGAACGCTCGCTGCTGCTGCTCAAACTCGCCGACGCCATCGAAGCCCATGGCGAAGGGCTGGCCAAACTGGAGTCGGACAACTGCGGCAAGCCTTACAACGCTGCGCTGAACGACGAGATCCCGGCGATTGCCGACGTGTTCCGTTTCTTCGCCGGCGCCAGCCGTTGCATGAGCGGCTCGGCGGGTGGTGAATACCTGCACGGCCACACCTCGATGATCCGGCGCGACCCGGTCGGCGTGATCGCCTCCATCGCGCCGTGGAACTACCCGCTAATGATGGTCGCCTGGAAAATCGCCCCAGCATTGGCTGCCGGTAATACCGTGGTGCTCAAGCCGTCGGAACAAACTCCGCTGACCGCGCTGCGTCTGGCTGAGTTGGCGTCGGAGATATTCCCGGCTGGTGTGCTCAACCTGGTATTCGGCCGTGGTCCTAGCGTCGGCAGCCCGCTGGTCACGCACCCGAAAGTGCGCATGGTTTCGTTGACTGGTTCGATCGCCACCGGTTCGAACATCATTTCCAGCACCGCCGACAGCGTCAAACGCATGCACATGGAACTGGGCGGCAAGGCCCCGGTGATCATCTTCGATGACGCCGACATCGACGCCGCCGTGGAAGGCATTCGCACGTTCGGCTTCTACAACGCCGGGCAAGATTGCACTGCCGCATGTCGCATCTACGCGCAGGAAGGCATCTACGACAGGTTCGTCGAGAAACTCGGCAAAGCGGTCAGCAGCATCAAATACGGCTTGCAGGATGATCCGTCGACCGAGCTCGGTCCGTTGATCACCGCGCAACACCGCGACCGCGTGGCCGGGTTAGTCGAGCGTGCCGTGGCGCAATCGCACATCCGTTTGATCACTGGCGGCAAGGCCGTGGAAGGCAAAGGCTTCTTCTTCGAACCGACGGTGTTGGCCGACGCTCAGCAGGACGACGAGATTGTTCGTCGTGAGGTGTTCGGGCCGGTGGTCTCGGTGACCCAATTCACCGATGAAGCGCAGGTGCTGGGTTGGGCCAACGATTCGGACTACGGCCTGGCCTCTTCGGTCTGGACGTCGGACGTCGGTCGCGCGCATCGCTTGTCCGCACGTTTGCAGTACGGCTGCACGTGGGTGAATACGCACTTCATGCTGGTCAGCGAAATGCCCCACGGAGGTCAGAAACTGTCCGGGTATGGCAAGGACATGTCCATGTACGGGTTGGAGGACTACACCGTCGTTCGGCATGTGATGTTCAAGCACTAAGCTATTGAAGAAGGTCGCAGAACCGGTCGATCACCCGGGCTGACTTGACAGCTTATGTGTCGGACGAACCCAAAAAGGGCAGCACCCATTTTATGGGATGAGGCACTGAATGATATTGCGCAACGGATGTGGGCGATGAGGCTTGTGGTGACCACCTAGGCCTAGCAGGTGCCAGTGAGTCTCTGCTGCTTATCGACCGCAATCGGCGGCGCAATCAAGCCTCACGTGAGTTGAGTCGTTATCTGGAAGATCTTTAGTCCTCCCTCTACGTGTGATGCCCCTGGTGTCCAAAATTTGTCATCTTTCGCGAGAATCCTCATGTTCGACAAGCTTTCAATTCGTCTGAAAATTGTCCTGTTGTCCGGGCTGTGCCTGCTCGCTGTAGTGGCGATAGTTGTTGGCATGAACCTGTATCAATCGCGCCAGAGTAATCAGGTGGTCGGCGATGCCAGCTCACGCATGCTGACTCAGAGTGTGCAAAACCTGCTGCGGGCCATTGCCGTCGAAAAAGCCATATCAATACAGAAGAACTTTGGCGAAAGCTTATTGGTGCTCAATGCGTTGAACGACCAGGTTCGGGATCTACGGAGCATGGGCCAGGCACGCTCGATGAATGCCGCTAGCATACGTGAAGAAATCGACCGGGCTCTGAAAACTACCTTTGATCGTAACACTAAGGCTTTCGGCATTTGGCTGTCCTTCGAGCCCAATGCGCTGGATGGCAGAGATAGCGACTTCGTTAACGATCTAGCACGTGGTGGTAATGACAGTGGACGATTCTCAAGCTATTGGAGTCGCGCCAATGGGCCGGCGGTACACACCCTCATTGCTGAAAAATCGTTGAAGAGAACTGATCTTAACCTCAGCGGGACGCCGAACAACATTTGGTATACCTGTACGAAAGACAGTGGGCGCACCTGTTTGCTAGAGCCGTATTCCGACACTGTGGGTACCAGCAAACAGATGGTGATGATGACTACTGTCACCGTCCCAGTCACGGTCGAGGGCAAGGTGCTTGGTGTGCTGGGGGTCGACGTCGCGCTGGACTCATTGCAGGCTTCGGCAGCAGAGTCCCAGCGCGAGCTGTTCAAGGGCGCCGGCCACATGCTAATCGCCTCCCATGCTGGCTTACTTGCGGCCCACAGTAATGACGCTGCCATGATTGGCAAAAACCTTGATGAAGCCTTGGGCGACGATGCTCGCCAGGTGAAACAGCAGCTTGCCACCGGAGAATCGCAGGTGCTCCAACAAGGGCACATAATACGCGCGGTCTTTCCTGTCGCACCGATTCCCGATGCTAAACCTTGGGCAGTGATCATCGACTTGCCGGAGCAGGTACTGCTGGCCGACTCTGAAAAACTGCAGGTCATTCTGGATGACGCGAAGAACACTGGAGCCCTCAAGGCCCTTCTAGTCGCAAGCCTTGCTGGGCTGGGTGGGCTGCTTTTGATGTGGTTGGCGGCCTCTAGCGTCACTCGCCCGATCAACCAGGTTGCCGCCATGCTCAAGGATATCGCGAGTGGCGATGGCGACTTGACCCAGCGTCTGAAGTACCACAAGCAGGATGAGCTGGGCGAACTGGTCAGTTGGTTTAACCGCTTCCTAGACAAGCTGCAGCCAATCATCGCTCAGATCAAGCAAAGCATCACTGAAGCACGGGCTACCGCCGACCAGTCGTCGGCAATTGCCCGCCAGACCAGTGAGGGTATGCAGATCCAGTTCCGCGAAATCGACCAGGTCGCCACAGCGTCTAACGAAATGAGCGCCACGGCCCACGATGTTGCGAACAATGCGTCGAGCGCCGCCAGAGCAGCCCGTGGTGCGGGCCAGTCGGCCAGGGACGGAATGGCCATCATTCAGCGCAGTACTCGGGATATCAACTCGCTAGCTGAAGAGGTGAGTAAGGCTGTTGGTGAAGTCGAAGCTCTAGCGGTCAACAGCGAGCAGATTGGTTCGGTGTTGGAAGTGATCCGAAGCATTGCCGAACAGACCAATCTGTTAGCCCTTAACGCTGCCATCGAAGCGGCCCGTGCCGGCGAAAGTGGTCGCGGTTTCGCGGTGGTTGCAGACGAAGTACGCAACCTCGCCCGACGTACCCAGGACTCAGTTGAGGAAATTCGCCAAGTCATCGACTGCATACAGAGCAATACCCGTGGCGTGGTTACGACGATGCATTCCAGTCACGGCAAGGCGCAGGAAAATGCTGGGCAGATCAATCATGCCGTGCAGGCACTGGACCGCATCAGCGACGCGATCACGGTTATTAGTGACATGAACCTGCAGATCGCCAGTGCCGCCGAGCAACAAAGCACAGTGGCCGAGGAGGTCAACCGCAATGTCTCAGCAATCCGTAGCGTCACTGAAACCCTGACAGGACAAGCAGCCGAGTCGGCCCAGGTGAGCAGTCAGCTCAACGCCCTGTCGTCACAACAAATGAAGTTGATCGATCAGTTCCGAGTTTGAGCTGATGCGTTCGTTGTCGATAATTTTTTTCATATGCCTAGAGAGCGATTGGTTCAGAATATCATTGGAGCAAATAAGGGGAACAAAAATGCAGCTTAAAGCGACTTCGTTGCTCCGCAATGAGGCGTACGTTGACGGAGAGTGAATCGCTGCAGATAGCGGATAGACCATCAAGATGCACAACCCTGTCACGGATGAAGTCATTGGTACTTTTCCAAGATGGGGGCGGTTGAAACTCGCCGCGCTATCGCGGTCGCTGAAGAACCCCTTGCAGCGTCCTCGTGATCAGTGTCAAAGCCGGATCACGCCACGCAAAACTATGATCCCTGCCCCAGAAAGTTCCGGCTCGGGTGTCAATCGGATGTGCAAAAAACTGCGCCGGCCCATCTTTGTCCCCTGTTCAATCGCGAGTTCATTGTTCTGCAGATTTCCTGTGGCTGCGAGATAAGCTGCCAGCGGTCCAGCAGCAGTTCCAGTTGCAGAATCTTCCCACAAGCCTACGGTGGGATTGAAAAATCGAGCGTAGGCTACACTTGGTGTGTCAGCCTCGAAGGCGTAGACGTAGCACCCTTCGGCCACTGTTTTCCCCAGAACAGCAAGCAGCTTGCCAGCGTCTGGGAGCGCTGCATCGACCGTAGCGGGATTACGCACGCGCACCATAAGATGGGCTGCGCCTGTGTCAGCGGGACGCGGAGGTGGCTCACACAGGATGTCGTTGAGAAGGAGTCCAAGCGCGTCGGCTAGAGGAGCGACATCAATCAGCGCGTCTGACAAGCGCAATGACGTCTGCCGCATACGGCCATGGACACGACCTTCGATTAGCTCAAGCTCAATCGGCAGAACCTCCTGGCCAATTTCCTGCTGAAAAGTTCGCGCGATTGCCAGTGAGCCAAGCTTCCCAAGCTCTCCAAGCCAGAGCCAGGCGCCAAGCGCATTGTGCCCGGCACCAAACACCTCAGCGCCGCTAGCGGTGAATGACCGCAATTTCCAATCGGCGCAAGTACTGCGGATTATGAAAGTGGTTTCTGCCTGATTAAATTCACCAGCGATACGCCGCATTTCATCATCACTCAGGTCATCAGCGCCCTGCACCACGGCCAGCGGATTGCCCGTCAAGGCTGAGTCTGCAAATACGTCTATGAGGCCTGCTGCTAGCTCGACCATTTTTCCCACCTGACCTAAATGAGTTTATCTTGATAGGGTCGTGTCGAAATATTCTATTCCCCTTTTTTTAAAGGGAAAAATTCTAAATTCTAAGCTTAAAGATGAGAAGGATTCAGCATGAGTCGTTCGCGTTTACCACCTCTGTCCGCTCTTCGGGCGTTCGAAGCTGTGGCCCGGCGGGCGAGCTTCAAGGCGGCGGCGGAAGATCTGTCAGTGACGCCGACAGCTATCAGCCACCAGATAAAGCTACTTGAGGCATATATGGGGCTGCGTGTTCTCGACCGGTCTCCCAGAGCGGTGGCGTTAACGCCGCAGGGCAAGGCTCTCTACGAAGCCGTAGCCGCTGGTTTCGGAGAGATCGAAAGGGTTGCCGCGCGGCTACTGGCGGATATGGCCCCTAGGACGGTTACTCTCTCGTCCACGACCGCATTTTTGAGCCATTGGCTGGTGCCGCGACTGGACACAATGCGTCGAGCTATTCCGATGATCGATTTACGGCTGCATACCTCGAATATCACGGAAGACTTGCGGCCGGGTGGCATCGAGGCTGCTATACGTTACGGACGTGGTCCCTTTCCAGGCGTCGTCACTACATTTCTTTGCGCCGATGTGATGATGCCGGTTTGTAGTCCGAGGTTAGGCCTTTCTCTCCTTGATGATTTGCAGCATGCGAACCTCATTCATATCGAGGGACTCAATCGGCCGACCCCTGAACCAGATTGGTCCCAATGGTGTGCGCGAGCTGGGCTAGCGGGTATCAATACCAATGCCGGCCCTCGGTTTCCCGATAGCCTATTGGCTGTTCAGGCAGCCATTGCGGGACAGGGTGTGGTTATTGCGAGCCGAGTGCTGTTAGCCGATGCACTGGCTGCCGGCTTGTTAGTAGCGCCATTTTCCGAGCAACTCGCGGGCGACGCCTACCATTTCGTCTGTGCGGTAGGCGTCGAGATGCGCGCTGACATCGCTACTATTCGAGAGTGGTTCCAGACGGCTCTTGGCTCAAATGGTCTAACCTAGATCTGATCATTGACGAAACGTTTTAAAACGACTGGGTCAGGCGATTGATCTGACTGCTTGGCCTGATCAAACCGTCTTCCATAGCGACTCGAACCGATGAATAATGGCGCTTGTCAGCCAAGGAAAATAAGTACATATTCAAGTACACATGTTATGGTTTTTCAGCTTGAAGCTGCTTCAAATCAACTGGTTAGAGGATGAGTCATGATCCCGTCCGCTGCGCCATATTCGGTCACCTGGCCCACTGAACGCCAGGTCACCACAGAAAGCCCGCTCATTGAGCGGGCTTTTTTTGGCCTGCGATTTGATCTTTCTACGCCTTGCCTTTGCGCTGACGCTACCTGACCTTTTTCTTGCGTGGCTGGCGCGTGGCCAAGTGCTCGAAGCAAAAAGACGCAGTGCCGAACACGGCGATTATGGTCAGGACGATCATGCCTAGGGTTGAGCTTTCCACGATGGGCTTCCTACGTGATGGAGTAGGCGTCCACGGTAGAGTTACGACGAAAGCGCCTCAATAGACCCGACGCAATCCTTACGACGCCGGGCCCGTTGTTACGCAGTCTTTACGGGGCGTTGCGGCTGTGGCGGTAATCGCTGACCGCTTCATACACCGCCTTGCGCAAGCGATTGATGCCACCGATGGGCCGATGCTCGGCTACGCCAAACCATGGGTTGAACGACTGGTTGTCGCACGCCAGGTTCTGCTCGGGCGTATCGAAATCCTGGGCCGGGATCCGCACCTTGGCTACGCTCTCGTAGGGCGCATCGCTCTCCTTCCACTCGATGCTGGTGTCTTCGATCGGCATGAATTTCTGCGGGTTCTGCCGCTGGATCTGCAACACGAAACATGCCGGCACGCGGTCGGTGGACAGCTGCTGGCTCAAGGCGCTGCGCAGGAAGTTCGGCAGGTCCTGGTTCTGCTTGGGCAGGGCGTATTCCGGGCAGCCCTGTGGGTCGGGCGCCACACGGAACTTGGCATTGGCCGCGCCGAACTTGTAGGGCGATACCGAAAAATAGGTGGTCTGCGTCGGGCTGGCCGGTGCGGGTGCCAGGGTTGCCAGGGCGATAAACAGGTGACGCACCTGCCAGCTGCGCGGGTCGGCCTTGGGGAAGAACGCCAGGACTTTCTTGCCATCCGCCTGGGCGCCGATGTTCTGCGCGTACTCCGCCACATCGCTGACAAAGAAATTCGGGTGGCTGAACATCACGAAGTCCTGTTCCGTGCGGGCCTGCTGGTCGGCGAGCAATTGTTTGCCCGGCACGTCCAGCAACTTGAGCGCCATGCCCCGGGCATCGCGGATGCTGTCGAACTGCGGGTAGGCGTTGCCGTTGGACAAGCGCATCATGGCCTGCCAGGTCTTGCCTGGTTCGGCAAATACACCCTGGCGCAACGCCGGGTCGAGATCGGCCAGCACACTGACTTCCGCTTTCACGCAACCATGGGCCTTGGCGTGGGCATCGCGCAGGTAGCGCGTGCCTTCGCGATGCTGGTCAACGATGCGCACGGCGGTCTGGATAATGCCCTGGGTCATTGCCGCTTCACCCGCAGGGATCTGCTCGTCCGGCGACACCGGTCCGCTGTGCTGCCAGGCAAACCACGCCGTGCTCGCCAGCCAGCCGAGCAGGCCCAGGCCCACCAGCCACAACAGGGTCTTGCCGAGAAACCGGCCAAGGCGCAGCCACAGGCGGGCGAGCAGGGAAGGTTGGTCGTATCGAGATCGGATCATCATGGCAGTTGTTGCTCCAGCGGGCCGCCCAGCACTTTGAGGTATTCCAGCAGTGCCCAGCGTTCCTGCGGCAGCAAGCTGCGGCCGATAACGCCATTGCCACGCTTGCCTGCACGGAATTCGTGGCCGCTGTTGTGGTTGCCGGTGAGTTTGGTATCGAACAGGAAGGCATTCTTGAACGCTGCGGTCTCAAAGCCCAGGTGACGCGGGTCGTAGTTGAAGGTGCCTTTATAGAAGGTGGTGCTGCGTTCATCCTGAGGCGAGAGCAACTGGTAGATCGTCGGCACCGAGCCGTTGTGCAGGAACGGCGGGGTCGCCCACACACCGGCCAGCGGGCGGGCCTTGTAGGCACGCAACTCGCGCACGCCAATGGGCAGGCCGTAGCCATCCAGGCGCGGGCGCTCGGCCGGGGTGACGCCGGCGGCGCGGTAGGCGTGGTCTTCGACGAAGGCGGTGACGTAGGCCAGGCCCTTGGCCACGGACATTTTCTTCAGGTCCAGCGGCTCGGTGGGGGTGGGGTGCAGTTCGACATTGAGCTTGGCCAGTTCCGCCGGGTCCCACTGCAGGGCGCTGAGGTCATAGCGCTGGTCGGCAATGTTGCTGGCGGTACCGGGGTCGGTGCCGATGTACGCCACCGGCAGCATTTTCAGCTGCTGCACCGGGCGGCCATTTTCCTCGGTGACGGCCGGCACATGGCAGCCGGCGCAGTTCTCGGCGAACAGCGCGCGGCCCTGGGCGGCGAGGGGCTTGTCGACGGGGCCGAACAAGTCCTCGGGCCAGGTCGGTGGTTTGAGGCGTTGCAGGGTTTCTTCGATCCGGTTGAGGTCACGCACCCTGACGCTCGACGGGTAGCGCGCATCGCCCTGAAGCGGTTGGCCGGCGGCGTCGAAAAAGCTCAACGTCGCGCCTACACCGAGGGCTTCACCGATATTACGCGCCATGGGTTGCTGGGCCGAGCCGTTCCATTGCACCCAGTCGAAGGTCCAGATGTCCCACAGCTGCGGGTAGTCCACCGGCGCATTGGCGACGCGGTAGTTGTCTGGCGAAATGGCATCGCCAAAGCTGGCATTGGCGATCCGGCCAAAGGCGTCGGTGCGGCCCGGGCCTTCTTCGGTGGGGTAGAGGCCGCGGTGGGTGTCGTTCCAGGCGACCTTGAGGAACTGGTTCAGCGACTGTTTGAAGTCCTCGCGCAACTGGCTGTGCTCGGCGTCGTAGCGATCCCCCAGCACCTGGCGGGCAAACCGCTCGAATTTCCAGGGGTTGTAGTAGGTGGCGGCGAGGCTGGCGACCAGGGCCTGGCCGAAACTGCCACCGCGCAAGGTGGGTACGCTGGAAGGCAGTACGTGTTGGGCCGAGCCGCCGTCGATACGCAGGGCCTGGCCCTTGAAGTGCAATTCGCCGGTATGGCAGGCGGCACAGGTAATATCCAGGTACTCGACGTTGCTGTCGGCGTTTTTGTGCCGGGCGAAGCCCACGGGCAGGTTGCCGGGGTTTTGCGTGGTGGGTACCTGCTTGGGGTCCACCAGGAAACCGAAGCGCGCCAGGTACTCCGGCGTGGCAAAACGCCGCTCGGAGAACGGCAGTTCCAGGGCGGTGAACCAGTTGTAGTGCAGGCCTTTTACTTGGGTGCCCTGGGGCGTGAAGTAATAGGTCTGGCGGTCGGCGGCGCTCCATTGGTCCTGGTAGTGCACCTGTTCCACCGGCACGTAGTCGGGCAGCCTGGGGTTGACGGTGTAGTACAGCACCACGGCCAGGATCAGGCCCAGCGCGATGAGTATCAGCAGTAAAACACGGGAAAAAATGCGCAAGATGGCTATCCTTGTCTCGGCCTTGTCGAGTGGTCGCGTTGTTATGCCACTACGCCACGGGTGCGGCAAGTGGCCATGAGTCAGATGAGAGGCGGTCCCGCGATCCGTCGCGGGCTCCCATAATGAATGAAAATGCTTTTAAACACGTGAACTTATCGGAAGTTTCCTGCTCACATGCCGGTAGCCATTGGTCGTGGCCGCCTGATAAGCTCGCGACTTTATTCGAATGCCCTTTTGGCGCATGAACAAGGAAATAGCATGAAACAGCATCGGTTGGCGGCGGCGGTGGCCCTGGTTAGCCTGGTACTTGCGGGTTGTGATTCGCAGACCAGCGTAGAGCTGAAAACCCCGGCGCAGAAAGCTTCCTACGGCATCGGCCTGAACATGGGCAAAAGCCTTGCCCAGGAAGGCATGGATGACCTGGATTCCAAAGCGGTAGCCCAGGGCATCGAAGATGCCGTCGGCAAGAAAGAGCAGAAGCTCAAAGACGACGAACTGGTTGAAGCGTTTGCCGCACTGCAGAAGCGTGCTGAAGAACGCATGACCAAAATGAGCGAAGAGTCGGCAGCCGCCGGCAAGAAATTCCTCGAAGACAACGCCAAGAAAGACGGCGTAGTCACCACCGCTTCCGGCCTGCAGTACAAGATCACCAAGAAAGCCGACGGCCCACAGCCTAAGCCGACTGACGTGGTGACTGTTCACTACACCGGCAAGCTCACCAACGGCACCACCTTTGACAGCTCCGTGGATCGCGGCAGCCCGATTGACCTGCCGGTCAGCGGCGTGATTCCTGGCTGGGTCGAAGGCCTGCAACTGATGCACGTAGGCGAGAAGGTCGAGTTGTACATCCCGTCCGACCTGGCCTATGGCGCCCAGAGCCCGAGCCCGGCAATCCCGGCCAACTCCGTGCTGGTATTCGACCTGGAACTGCTGGCCATCAAGGACCCAGCCAAGGCTGAAGCCCCTGCTGCACCTGCCGCCAAGAAGTAATCGGCGCTTGAACACACAACGCCCCGTCTTGACGGGGCGTTGTTGTTTTCGGGGTTTTCAAAATCAGTACCTGTAGACATCCGATCGAACGCCCGTACGCTGTAACAGTCTGATGTAAGGCTCGAGTACGGGTATCGGCACATCTGCGCCAAGTCAATGAATTCTTGGGTTTTTTTGATGTGCGCAAAAAACGCCCGATCTGACTGGAAGCCTTGTAGAACGTGGCTTTCAGCCGGTAAAACAGGCTCTGTTCACAAGGTTATCCACAATTTGTGTGGATAACCTTTCTGTTTGATGGAACTGGAGTGACAGATGAAACCACCCTTCAATTTCACCCGTTTCCTGCCCATGGCTGCACGCTTGCTGGGCCGTGGACGTTTGCCGACCCTGCTGTTCGCTGTCGCCGCCAAAGGCTCCAGCCAGGGCAACCGCCTGGGTAAGCTCAAGGATGATCTCAAGTTGCTTCAATCCCTGTGCCTGGCCTACTGGCGTGGCGAGTACCGGGCCATCAGCCCCAAGGCACTGATCTCTGTGGTGGCGGGGTTGATGTATTTCCTCAGCCCGATTGATGCGATCCCGGACTTTATCCCCATGTTCGGCATGCTCGACGACATCGCGGTACTGGCGTGGGTCATGAAGACCCTGGAAGGCGAACTGAGCGCGTTTCGCGCCTGGCGTGACGCACAGCGCCCGGAAAAACTCGCGGTGGTTGAGCGTTTGCCTGCCACCCCGGCCTTGCTGGCCAAGGAAAACCCGCAAAAAAACGGATGACGTGGCTATCCCCCTGCGACCTTTGTGGCTGTTAGGATTACACTCCTAAGGAAAGAGCTTACTCAGTAAGTGCAGTTATCCTACGGGGCGGTCATGGATATTCAGATAATTTCACGCAATGGCGAACCCGAGTACGCGGTGTTGCCATGGGATCAGTACCAGGCGCTGCTAAAAGCCGCCGGTCAGCAACAGCCTTCACCGACGCCTTCTCCTACTGCACACGCCGCACCTGACCAGGATTTGCGCCCGCTCGCAGACCTGCGCGGCTTGCGTGAAGCCAAGGGCCTGGCGATTGAAGCGTTGGCCCGCACCGTGGGCATCAGCCCCTCGTATCTCGGATTGATCGAAAGTGGTGAACGTCAGCCGGATGCCGCAATCCGCCGCAGCCTGGCCTGGGAATTGGGCGTTACAGGGTGGAGGGATGAATCTTGAGCCTACGTATCAGTCGTCAACATTGGGATGGGTTACTTAACGAACTGGACCAGGCGCGCCGCCAGCGCCATCTGCTGACCTACCGGGCACTGTTGGAGCGCCTGCAGTTTCCGACGCCGGCGATGCAAACCCTGGCCGCTGCCCTGGAGCACCTGGCGGCGCTGGACGCCAAGGCCGAGCAACCGTTGCGCAGCTCCCTGGTGATCAGCCAGGGCGCCAGTCGCCTGCCGCGTACCGGGTTCTTTGAATGTGTGGAGCGCCTGGGGCGTTTCAGCGGGCCGTCCGATGGTGTGGCCGCCGCCTCCTGGCATGCCTCGGAAGTGGTGCGGGTGTTCGAATACGAGTATCCGGAGTCTGCCGAGGCTTAAAGTGCCTGGGGCAACATGTCCATGCTGTCGATCACGTGGATACTGTAGCCGGTCATATCCTTGGCATGGTGCTTGGCCTGCGAGGCCAGTTCCGCCAACTGGCTGGCATCGAGTTGTCCACAGGCCTGTGGATACAAATGCACCACCCCGATCGACAATGACAGCAACGCAAACTCCTGGCGTACGCCCTGGCGGTTCAGCGCCACGAAGCAGCCGGCGTCGAGGTGCTCGGCGCGGTAGAAGCGCCGGCACTGGGTATGGAAATCGTCCAGCAGCTGGTTGAGCCGCTTGCGCCAATCCTGTGGCCCCAATACCAGCAGGAAGTCATCGCCACCGATGTGCCCGACAAAGTCGCGGCTGGGGTCGACCCGGTCGTTCAGGCACTGCGCCAGGCACAGCAACACCTCATCCCCACGTCCGTAGCCGTAGATGTCGTTGAACGGCTTGAAGCTGTCGATATCCACGTAGCAAATCACCGATTCCCGCTGTTGCTGCAACAGTCGCGTCAGGCACTGCTGGATCGGCACGTTGCCGGGCAGCAGGGTCAGCGGGTTGGCATAGCGCGCCTGCTGGATTTTCAGTTCGGTGATCAGCTTGAGTACATCGATTACCCGGCCCAGGCCGAGGTAATCGCCATTGAGGGTGATGATGAAATCTTCTTCGATACGTTGCCGTGCGCGGCTGGTCAGCAGGCGGCTGACCTGTTGCAGCGACTGGCTCAACTCCACCGCCAGAAAATCCGTACTCATCAGCCGGCTGATGGGCTTGCGCGCAAACAGGTCGGTGGCAAACGGCTTGAGCAGCGCATCGGAGAGTGAATGCCGGTGCACGATCCCTACCGGGTGGCCGCGTCCATCCAGCACCGCCAGGGAGTTAAGGTTAGCCTGGCGGCGGAACGCCTCCAACACCTGGGCGGTGGCGGTGTCCTGATCGACCGCCGGTTGTTCGCTGAGCAGGGCGCTGAGGTCGCCGGCTTCTTCGCTGAGGGCCACATTGGCCTGGTCGGGCTTGGGCAGCATCTGGCGCGCTTCCTGTGGCGGCTGCTCCTGTGGACGGCAGAGCAGGTAACCCTGGACCAGGTCGACGCCCATCTCGGTCAATACCGCCAGCTCTTCCGGCAATTCGATGCCCTCGGCGATCACCTGGGCCCGTGAGGCCCTGGCGATCTGCAGGATAGAGCCGACAAACTCACGCTTGAGCGCATCCTGATGGATACCGTCGATAAAGTGCCGGTCGATCTTCACGTAATCCGGGCGCAGCTCCGACCACAAGCGCAGGCTGGAATAGCCGGCACCCAAGTCATCCAAGGCAATCGAAAAGCCCATGTTGCGGTAATGGTGCAGGGCGGTTTGCAGCAGGTCGAAATCGTCGGTGGGGGTCTGCTCGGTGAGTTCGATCACCACCTGGCTCGGCGGAATGCCGAAGTCGCGCAGCAATTGCAGGGTGCGGCCCGGTTGATGAGCGGTCTCCATCAAGGATTCGGGCGAGACATTCAGGAACAGCTTGCCCGGCAGCTTTTGCTCGCTGAAGCGGCGGCATGCGCTTTCGCGGCAGGCCATTTCCAGTTCGCTGAGGCGTCCGGCATGGCGCGCCACCGAGAACAGCGCGATGGGGGAGTGCAGCGGGCTGTTCGACGGGCCGCGGCTGAGGGCCTCGTAGCCGAGGATGCGCCGTTCCGACAGACAGATGATCGGTTGGAACAGGCTGTGCAAACTGCCTTGAGCCAGGATAGAGCCCAATGCACTCAGCTGTTCGGTCATGGTCATGGCGATCTCGATCGAAAAAAAAGGACCGTGGGCGTTACGCCGACGGTCCTTCATTTCACGACAGAATGATGTCTATATGATGACACTCCAGGGAGCGATCACATTAAATCGCCATCATTTACTGCTTGGCCACCTGTTTGGTGATTTTCAGGTAGTCCAGCAGGATCCGGCCGCTCTCGGCCAGGTAAGCGTCGTCTTCCGGCTTGGTTTTATCCGCTTCGGTCGGCAGCGCATCCTCGTCTTCTTTCTTCAGCTCCTTGAGGGGTTCTTCGCCCTTGGCCTTGCGGCGGATGTTTTCCAAGGCGAGTTGCTTGTTTTCGATGTCGGAGTGCTGTGCACGACGGTCCACTTCATTGAGGCTGACGGTTTTTTCTTCCATCAACTTCTTGGCCAGGGCCAGCTTGTCGCGGATGAACACAAACTCGGCATCCTTGGCGGAGCGGGTATCGTGGTCAGCCTTCAACTGCGCGAGGAATGGCTTGAACGGGTCCGAGGCCGGCTTGATTGCAGGACGGATGGTGTCCCACGGCATGGCTTCCGGCAGGGCGCTTTCGCCGATTTCCTTGGTGTCGATGATCGACGGGAAATCGATGTCCGGCAGTACGCCCTGATGCTGGGTGCTCTGCCCGGACACCCGGTAGAACTTGGCCAGCGTCAGCTTGAGCTCGCCATGGTTCAGCGGCTGGATGGTCTGCACGGTGCCTTTGCCGAAGGTCTGGCCGCCGATGATCAATGCACGGTGATAGTCCTGCATGGCGCCGGCGAAAATCTCCGAAGCCGAAGCCGACAGGCGGTTGACCAGCAACGCCATCGGGCCTTTGTAGAAGGCACCCGGGTTCTCGTCTTCGAGCACGTCGACACGGCCGTCAGCGTTGCGTACCAACACGGTCGGGCCCTTGTCGATAAACAGGCTGGTCAGCTCGGTGGCTTCCTGCAGGGAACCGCCGCCGTTGTTGCGCAGGTCGATGACCACGCCGTCGACTTTTTCCTTCTGCAGCTCGGTAAGGATTTTCTTCACGTCGCGGGTGGTGGACTTGTAGTCCGGGTCACCGGCACGGAAGGCCTTGAAGTCCAGGTAGAAGGCCGGGATTTCAATCACGCCCAGCTTGTAGTCCTTGCCATCCTGCTTGAGGTTGAGGACTTTCTTCTGCACGGCCTGGTCTTCGAGCTTCACCGCTTCACGGGTGATGGACACGATCTTGCTGGTCTGGTCGTTCGGTGCATTGGTGTGCGGAATCACTTCCAGGCGCACCACGCTGCCTTTCGGCCCGCGGATCAGCTTGACCACTTCGTCCAGGCGCCAGCCGACCACATCGACCATCTCTTTGTCGGCCTGGGCCACACCGATGATCTTGTCGGCAGGCGCCACCTGCTTGGTCTTGTCTGCCGGACCGGCCGGCACCAGACGCACGATCTTCACCTGGTCATTGTCGCTTTGCAGGACGGCACCGATGCCTTCCAGGGACAGACTCATGTTGATATCGAAATTTTCCGCGTTATCTGGAGACAGATAATTGGTGTGCGGATCGTAGGACATCGCAAAGGTGTTGATGTAGGCCTGGAAGATATCTTCGGCACGGGTCTGGTCCAGGCGCGCCAGTTGATTCTTGTAGCGCTTGGTCAACAGCTCCTGGATGGCCTTGGGCTCTTTGCCGGCGATCTTCAGGCGCAGCACTTCGTCCTTGACGCGTTTGCGCCAGAGGTCGTCGAGGGCGGCGGTGCTGGTCAGCCAAGGCGCGTCCTTGCGGTCCACCAGAAGGGTTTCCTTCTGGGTGAAGTCGAGCTTGTCGACACCCTTGTCCAACTCACCCAAGGCGAAGTCCAGACGCGCTTTCACGCGATCCAGATAGCGCTTGTAGATGGTGAAGCCGGGCTGCAGGTCGCCGCTCTTGAGGAAGTCGTCGAACTGCGTCTTCCACTTGTCGAACTCAGCGATATCGCTGGCCAGGAAGTAGCTGCGCGACGGATCCAGCAGCTTGAGGTAGCTGTCGTAGATGATCACCGAGCGCGCGTCGTCCAGCGGCGGCTTGCTGTAGTGATGACGCTTGAGCAACTCGACGACGTTAAGGCTGGCAATCACCTCATCGCGGTCCGGCTGAAGGTTGTCCCAGCTGTTGGCTGCGAGCGTATTGGTCGACATCGACGCGAAGCCGATACCAATGAAAAGAGCGAGGGCGGTGCTGGGGAACAGATGCTTCATGCTGATTCGACGCGGGGGCAATTGATAACGCATATTAGGCCGTCTTTGAAGTTGCCGGTTCCATAGGGGCCGGTCGCATAATGCAAAAAGCCCGGCGCTACTGCTACGGGCTCAGTCCAGACTCACTATGGAGGCACTGTGAAAGCATTGCAAGGCGTTGAAGGTCATGTGGCGTGGTTGGACGAACCCAGTCCTACATGTGATGTAGGCCAAGTTCGCATTCGCGTGGCGGCTGCGGGCCTTAATCGCGCCGATTTATTGCAGCGTGCAGGGCTCTATCCGCCACCGCCTGGCGCCAGTGCTGTGCTGGGCCTGGAGTGTTCCGGGGTGATCAGCGAAGTGGGCCCGGGTTCGTCCTGGCAGGTGGGCGATCGCGTCTGTGCACTGCTGGCCGGTGGCGGCATGGCCGAAGAAGTGGTGGTGGATGCACGTCATGTGCTGCCGGTACCGGAAGGTCTGTCGCTGGTCGAAGCGGCGGCGCTGCCGGAGGTGTACAGCACCGCGTGGCTCAATCTGTTCCAACTGGCGGGCCTCAAGCCCGGTGAGAAAGTGTTGCTGCACGCCGGCGCCAGTGGCGTGGGCTCGGCGGCCATCCAGCTGTGCAAGGCATTTGGCAGCCCGTGCTGGGTCAGCGTCGGCTCGGCGCAGCGCCTGGCCTACTGTGAAGACCTGGGCGCCCAGGGCGGCGTAGTACGCACTGACGGTATCGAAGGGCTGCGGGATTTCGGGCCATTCGATGTGATCCTCGATCCGGTCGGCGGCAACTACGCCGCGCTGGACCTCAAGCTGCTGGCGCTGGACGGTCGCTGGGTGTTGATCGGCTTGATGGGCGGCCGCGAGGCGCAACTGGACCTGGCCCAGGTGCTGGCTAAGCGTGTGCAACTGCTGGGTTCGACCCTGCGCAGCCGTGACGATCAGTTCAAGGCCGACCTGTTCAGCGAGCTGAGCCAGCATGTATGGCCGTTGTTTGCCGAAGGTCGCCTGAGCCCGCAATTGGCCAGGACGTTCCCGATCAAGGATGCCGAGGCGGCGTTTGCCGAGTTGGCGACTAACCAGATTGCCGGGAAGCTGGTGTTGGTGATTGACGAAAGCCTGACCTGATCCCGGATTGGAATAGGGTCGATGTGGGAGGGGCGGTGCGACGCTTCGACTTACCCCTCCCACCTTTGATTGGATTTCAAGTCGGGATAGGCGGTGTCAGACCCAGTGGTGGATTGGCCAGCCGGATTTTTCGGCGTGGGCGCGCAATACCGGGTCGGGGTTCACCACCTGCGGGTGTTCCACCTTCAGCAACAACGGCAAGTCATTGCGCGAATCCGAATAGAAATACGCGCCGTCCAGCGATTCACCTTCCTGTTCCAGCCATTCCAGCAAGCGTGTGATCTTGCCTTCGCGGTAGGTCAGTACACCGACGGTACGGCCGCTGTACACGCCATGGCTGACCTCCAGCTCAATCCCCAGCACTTCATCGATACCGATGCGCGCGGCGATCGGTTTCACCAGGTGAGTCCCCGAGGCGGAGATCACCAGGATCCGGTCGCCGTTGGCGCGGTGGCGGGCGATGGTCCTGGTGGCGTCGCTGTAGATCAGCGGTTCAATCACGTCCTCGACCCATGGCTCCACCAAATGCTCGATTTCCTCCGGGGTGCGGCCGATCATCGGTTCCAGGCTGAAGTCCATGAAGTCTTCCATGGCCAGCTCGCCCCGGCTGTAGGCGTCCATCAGCTCGTTGTTCCTGCCCATGAACGACGTCGGGTCGACCCAGCCCAGGCGGCCCATCTGTTCGCTCCAGAGGGTGGCGCAGTCGCCGTGGATCAGGGTGTCGTCCAAATCAAAAATTACCAATGCCATCCGTTACGCTCTCTCAAGATTCACTGCGGCTCAGGCTACTTCACATAGCGCACTGGGGTCGATGGAAAGTGCCAGGCGCTGGCCGTCCGGGTGCAGATCGTCCGCCGAGCGGTTGAGCACGTCCACCACCAATTCCACGCCACGGGCTTCGATGCGGTAGCGAATCACGTTGCCCAGCAGGCTGTGGCTACGTACCAGCGCGTCGAGTTCGCCGTGGCGGCTCAGCTCGATGGCCTCCGGGCGAATCGCGATGCGCCCGCTGATCGGACGTTGCAACAGTTGGCTGGCCTTGTCGGCGTCCAGCAGGTTGTAGTTGCCGATGAAACCGGCAGCGAATACATCCACCGGTGCGGTGTAGAGGGTCTCGGCATCGCCGCTTTGCACGATCTTGCCCTGGTTCATCAGGAAGATCCGGTCCGACATGGTCAGGGCTTCTTCCTGGTCATGGGTTACGAAAATCGTGGTCAGGCCCAGTTCGCGCTGGATCTGGCGGATCTGTTCGCGCAGGTGCTTGCGAATCCGTGCATCCAGCGCCGACAGCGGCTCATCCAGCAGCAACAGGCGCGGGCGGGTGACCAGGGAGCGGGCCAGGGCCACCCGCTGGCACTGGCCGCCGGACATCTGGTGCGGGTAGCGGCCGGCCAGGTCCTTGAGTTCCACCAGTTGCAGCACTTCCTGCACGCGCTTGTGGCTGTCATCGGCGTTGACCTTTTGCATGCGCAGGCCGAAGGCGACGTTCTGTTCCACGGTCATGTTGGGGAACAGCGCATAGCTCTGGAACACCATGCCGATGTTGCGTTTCTGTGGGCTCAGCGGAACGATGTCCTGGCCGTCCAGCAGGATTTTCCCACTGTCCACCGCGGTCAGGCCGGCGATGCAGCGCAGCAGGGTGGACTTGCCGCAACCGGATGGGCCGAGCAGGGTGACGAACTCACCCTTGGCGATTTCGCAGTTGATATCACTGAACACCGGGGTGCCGGCGTAGCCTTTTTGCAGGTGTTGGACGCTGACGAAGCTCATTGGCTTTTGTCCTTGTTCAAGATATTGGCGGCCCAGGTCAGCACCAGCACAAAGAAGAAATAGGAAATCACGACGGCGCTGGTGAAGTGGCCGCTACTGTTGCGCATGTTGTTCAGGTACACCTGCAGGGTTTCGTAGCGGGTGCCCACGAGGATATTGGCGAACACGAACTCACCGAACAGGAACGAGAACGACAGCAGCAGCGCCACCATCAGGCCTTTGCGCAGGTTGGGCAGCACCACGAAGATCGCGGCCTGCCAGGTGCTGGCGCCAAGCAGTTGCGAGGCGTCCATCAAGTCGCGCAGGTTGATGGCTTGCAGGTTGTTGGTGATCGCCCGGTACATGAATGGCAGCGCCACGGTGAAATAGCAGCCGATCAGGATCCACGGCGTGCCCACCATCGCCAACGGCCCGGAGCCGTACAGTTGCAGCAGGCCCACCGACGACACCACCGGCGGTACCGCGAAGGGCAGCAGGATCAGGATGTTCATCAAGGCGTCGAGCCTGGGAAAGTGGTAATGCACCACGAACAACAGCGGCAGAATCAACACCACCGACAGGATCAACGCACCCACGCACACCAGCAAGGATTGCCCGAAGGCCATCAGGAAGCGTGGGTCGCTCCACAGCTGCACATACCACTTCACCGTGAAGCCCGCCGGCAGAATGGTTGCTGACCAACTGCTGGCAATGGAGTAGACGAAGGTGCCAATCAGCGGCAGCACCAGGATCGCGAACAACAGGTACACCACCACGCGGTGGTAGAGGGAGGCCGGGCCGGCTTCAGCGCGAGACATGGTAGCTCCTCTTGAGCAGCAGTTGATGGACCACGGTGACCACGGTCATCAGCGCCACCAGCACCACGGCCAGGGCGCTGGCCATGTTTGGATCGAGGGACACATCCCCCGACACCAGGCCGGCGATACGAATCGGCAGCACGTTGAAGTTCCCGGTGGTCAGGGCGTAGACCGTCGCGTAGGCACCCAGGGCATTGGCCAGCAGGATCACGAACGTGCCCAGCAGCGCCGGCGTGAGCACCGGCAGGCCGATGTGCCGCCAGAACTGCCAGCTATTGGCGCCCAGTAACGCAGCGGACTCGCGCCAGTCTTCACGCAGTGCGTCGAAGGCTGGGTAGAGCAGCAGCACGCCGAGGGGGATCTGGAAGTAGGTATAGAGGATGATCAGGCCGGTCTTGGAGTACAGGTTGAAGTCCTGGATGATCCCGGCTTGCTTGAGCATGATGGTGATGCTGCCGTTGAACCCCAGCAGGATGATGAACGCGAAGGCCAGGGGCACGCCGGCAAAGTTGCTGGTCATGTTGGCGAAGGCGGTGACGAAGTTGCGCAGCGGCGAATCCACCCGGCGCAGGGAGTAACTGCCCAGCGTGGCGATGATGATGCCGAAGATGCTCGAGTAGAAGCTGATCTCCAGGCTGAACTGGATGGCCTGCAGGTAGAACTTCGAACTGAAGATGCGCGTGAAGTTGTCCAACCCCCAGCCGGTGTCTTCGGTCTGCAGGCTATTGATCAGCACCCATACCAGCGGGGCGATTTCGAACACGATAAAGAACAGCGCGAAAGGCACCAGGCACAGGAGTGCCAGCCATTTGCCGCGGGATATTGAACTCACTTCAGTAACTCCCGGCACACAGGTTTGTCGTGGGGTACGCCCAGCAGTTCGCAGACGGTGCCGCACAGCTCGGTCTGTTTCGGTGCGGCGTGGGTGTCCAGGCTGAAGGCATCGCCGAGGACGAACAGCGGCACCTCCCGTTCTTCCGGCAGCAGGCCGTTGTGGGAGCGGTCGTTGTTCATGCCGTGGTCGGCGGTCACCAGCACCTGGTAACCGGCATCGAGCCAGGCTTGCAGGTAGTCGGCCAGGATGATGTCGGCCGAGCGTGCACTGTTGCGGTACTGCGGTGTGTCGAGGCCGTGCTTGTGGCCGGCGTCGTCGATGTTCATCGGGTGCACCACCATGAAGTCCGGCGCGTGCTTGAGCCGCAGGCTGTCGGCGTCGGCGAACAGGTGGGAATCGGGGTAGTGGTCATTCCAGTAGAAATGCCCGTGCTGGATCGCCAGCGTCTTGTCGTCGGTATGACGATCCCGTGCGGCGAGAAAGGGCGTGCGGTTATACAACTCGCTGACCCAATGGTAAGCCGCCGCTGCGGTGGTAAGGCCGGCGTCGGTGGCGTAATGGAAAATGCTGCGCTGGTTGGACAGGCGCGAGACGTTGTTGTGGACGATGCCGCTGTGGATCGGTGGCACACCGGTAAGGATGCATTCGTACAGCGGGCGGGACAGGGCGGGCAGTTCACATTCCAGCTTGTAGAGGGCTGCGCGTCCTGCGCCGACATAGGCCTGCAAGTGTCCCATGGCGTGCCGGGCAACCTCGAAGTTAAGGCCGTCGAGCACGACAAGGATGACGGGGTGCTTCATGGGGGGCGACGCTCCGCAATGATTGACTTGGCTCAATTCCTCTGGAGGAACGGGGTCAAAAATGTGGGAAGGGGCTTGCCCCCGATAGCGGTGTGTCATTCAACGAATTTGTTAGCTGATCCACCGTCATCGGGGGCAAGCCCCCTCCCACATTGGATCTCCACTGGAGCTCCAATGTGGGATAAACCCTTACTTCATCTCTACGATGACCTGCTCGTTCCACAGTTGCGGCAGCTTCTTGGAGGTCGCTTCCCAGGCATCGGCATCCTTGATCGGCTGCGGGTTGGCCTTGGTGTACTGCTCGCCCGGGATCAGGTTCTTGGCGATGTCGGCCGGCAGTTTCAGGTCGGTTTCGGCACGGATCGGACGTGCGTTGCCACGCGCCAGGTTGAGTTGGCCGGCGTCGCTGAAGATGTATTCGCGGGTCAGCTTGGCGGCGTTCGGGTGCTTGGCGTATTTGTTGATGATGGTGGTGTAGCCGGATTTCACCGAACCGTCCGATGGGATCAGCACCACGTAGTCATCCGGGTTGGCCATCTTGGCTTTGTAGCTCAGGCCGTTGAAATCCCAGACGATACCCACTTCGACTTCGCCTTTTTCCATGGTGGCGATGGTCGGGTTGGACAGGCCGAGGCGACCTTGCTGGGCGATCTTGGTGAAGAATTGCAGGCCCGGGGCGATGTTCTTTTCATCGCCTTTATTGGCGATGGCGGCGGCGAGTACGGCGTTGGAGGCCTGGGCCGCAGTGCTCACGTCACCCACCGAGACTTTGTATTTGCCGGTTTGCAGGTCAGCCCAACTGGTAGGGACTTCGGAGCCGTGCAGCAGCTTCTTGTTGACGATGAACGCGATGGTGCCGGTGTAGGCCAGGGCCCAGTGACCGTCCTTGTCTTTCGCCCAATCCGGCACCGAAGCCCAGTTGGACGGCTTGTACGGCTGGGTGACTTCCTGCTTCACCGCGATCGGGCCGAAGGCGGCGCCTACGTCGCCGATGTCGGCGCTGGCGTTGTCTTTTTCGGCCTTGAACTTGGCGATTTCCTGGGCCGAGCTCATGTCGGTGTCGATGTGCTTGAGGCCGTAGGTCTTGGCCAGGTCTTCCCAGGTGCCTTTCCAGTTGGCCCAGTCATCGGGCATGCCGACGCTGTTGACGGCACCTTCCGCCTTCGCGGCGGCCTCCAAGGTTTTTAGATCGGTATCAGCGGCCATGGCGGCGGTGCACATGGCAATGGTCGAGCCTAACAGTGATGCCAGGAAAAGCTGTTTCATCCGAAGCTCCTTTGGGCGTTTTCAACGCGGCGGTGTTTTCTACGGTGTTGTTGGTCTAGGTCAGAGCAATACCTGAGCCAATCTAGACGCGATGGATGACAGTTTCATGTCGATGTCGTTTTCATAGCCTTGATGTCGCTCGGCGCAGACTTAGCGTAGACCATGCTCAAGTGCCCGCAGAGACTGGACTTGGCCGATGTATTGCAGGGTGTGGTGCAGGGACGCGGCAGGGACTGTCATCTGTCGGTCATCAGGAGTGCCTAGGCTGGCAAGCAGTCGTGCAAGCCCATTTATGCAGCGGTTTGTGCACCTGAACAGTGCTGGTCTAGTCCAGATAGGTAACGTTGATGCGTGATGAGGCAATCAAGGCGGTGACATCCATCGGCCTGGCGCTGCAAGAGCAGATCGACCACGGCCTGTTGGCGCCTGCAAGCAAGCTGCCCGCCGAGCGCAAGCTCAGCGAGTTGTTTGGTACCACTCGAATTACCGTGCGGGAAGCCTTGTTACAACTGGAGGCCCAAGGGCAGATTTATCGCGAGGAGCGTCGTGGCTGGTTTGTCTCGCCGCCTCGGCTGGCCTACAACCTGATGCAGCGCAGCCACTTTCACGCGATGGTCAACGACCAGGGGCGGGTGGCATCCACCGAAGTGATCAGTGCGCGGCTGCAGCCGGCTTCGGCTGCAGTGTGTGCGTGGTTGCAGCTGCCGGCGTTGTCCAGGGTGATCCAGATCTGTCGGGGGCGGCGGATTGACGGGCGGCTGGTGTTGTATGTGGAGCACTACCTGAACCCGCAGTATTTCCCGGGGATTCTCGAGTGCGACCTGAATCAGTCGATGACCGAGTTGTATGCGCGCAAGTACGACTTGCACTACGGGCGGGTGCGCTTCGAGATCGTGCCGACCTCATTGCCGGTGGAAGCGGCGGCGGCATTGCGCGTGTCGGTGGGCAGCCCGGGCTTGCGGATCGCCCGGGTCAATTATGACCAGCACCAGCGCTTGATCGACTGCGACCTGGAATTCTGGCGGCATGATGCGATTCATGTCGGCGTGGATGTGGTTTAACCCACCAAGGCTCTGTCACTCAGCTATCCGGCGTGAGTGCCTTGATCACCTGGTCCACATTACTCTCCAGCTCCGATACCGGGTCCGCGCCGTCGACGTTCAACACCAGCAGCGTTGAACCGCCTGCCGTGATGGCGGCTTTCACTGCGTCACTCGGCTGGCGATGATGCAGCACCACGGCCACGTCGTTGTCCTTCAGCTCGGCACTGAGCTTCTGTAACGCCTCAGGTGTCCAATCGGCGTCGGGCCGGGCATCGGTGCTGAGCAGTTCCAGATTCAAACTGCTGATCAGATAGGCAAAGTGATCGCTCAAACTGACCACACTCAGGTTGTCCGCCTTGGCCAGTCGCGCCTCGCTGTCGGCGCTGAGCTTGAGCAGGCGTTGCTTGAGGGCGGCCAGGTTGGCGTCGATCTTCGCCTTGGCGCCCGGTGCCAGGCGGCTCAGGTCGGCGGCCAGGACATCGGCCATGCGCCCCAGGTTGTTGCTCGATTGCCACGGCTGGCTGTTCAAGCCATCGGCGACGCCAGGTTGCACGGCGATGCCCGGCAGGCCGCCATCCACCGGGCGTGCCGCATCGATTTCGACGATGCGGATATTGCTGCGCCGTGCCACGGGGTAGAGCGGGTCATCGGCCCACAGCGAGCGCACGCCGATGGCGGCGTCGGCGTCCTGGGCCAGGGTGTTCAGTGCCGGCGCGCCACGGCCGGTGAAGTACGACACCTGCCGCGAGCCCGGCAGGTTGGCCGGCGCCGCGCGCTCGAGCTGCACATCGGTGCCCTTGAGCAGCACCTGCGCCAGGCCATAGGTGATCGGCAGCGAGGCCAGGACTTTCACCGGTTTGGCCGCGTGAGCAGCAGGTTTGCCCACGTCGGCCGCCATCAGCGGCGTGGTGATCAGGCAAGCGATGGCCAGGGCCAGAGGTTGAAGAACGGAGCGCATTATCCAAGGTTCCCTTTAAGGCTGGGCACGGTGCCCCGCGCGACGGCGGCAAGGGCGAAAGCGATACCGGCCATCAGGATGATCGCGGCACCGGAGGGGATGGGCAGGTCGAAGATGATCGGCAACAGGATCCCGCACAGGGTGCTGACGGTGGCGATCACCACCGAGATCCAGAAGAAGCCTTTGAGCGACTGGCTCAGCAAGCGTGCCGCCGCCGCCGGAATCACCAGCAGCGCGCCCACCAGGATGGCGCCGATGACCTTGACTGCCGCCACGGTGATCAGCGTCACCAGGATCACGAACAGGTAGTCCAGGGTCTTCACCGCCACACCACGCACTGCCGCCAATTGCGGGTTGAAGCTGGCGAGCATGATGCGGTTGTACAGCGGCAGCGCCAGGGCCATCACCAGGGCGCCGACAATCGCCAGTACCAGCAGGTCGTTGCCGTTGACCGTGAGCACCGAACCGAACAGCACGTTTTCGAGGATGTGCACGTTGATCTTGCCCGCCAGGATCAGCAGCAGGCTGGCGCCCAATGCCAGGGACACCGACAGGAACACGCCGATCAAGGTATCCGGCGCCAGGCCCGTACTGTTGCGCAGGTAGTTGAGCAGGATGCCGAACAACAGGCAGTAACCGAACAGGCTGCCATAGGGCCCGGTGTAGGGCTCACCCAGCAGGATGCCCACGGCCACGCCGGTCAGTGCGGCATGGCCGACCGCTTCGGAGAAAAACGCAAAGCGCTTGACCACCACCAGCGTGCCCAGCCCGCCCAGTACCGGGCCGATCAGCAGACCGGCGAGCAGGGCGTTGACCACAAAACCATAGGCCAGTGCCTCCGGCAGGTAACCGGATGAGGCCCAGCCCTGGACCATCAGGCGAAACGCTTCATAACTCATGGCGCCGGGCTCCGAGGGTGGGTAGAGAACAGGGTCAGCAGGCGCTCCGGGGTCAGCGCCTCTTTCGGCGTGGCGTCAAACAGCAGGCGGCGGTTCAGGCCGGTGACGCGGTCGGCCAGGCGGCCCACGGCTTCCAGGTCGTGCTCGATCCACAGCACGGTGATCCCGGCCAGGCGCCAGTCATTGAGCAGGCGTTCGAACACCTGGATACCCGCTTCATCGAGGGCCGACATCGGTTCATCCAGTACCAGCAACTGCGGCGCCGGGATCAGTCCCTGGGCCAACAACACCCGCTGGCGCTCACCGCCGGACAGCGCGCCCATTCGCCGCTTGCGCTTGTCCTGCATGCCGACCCGTTCCAGCGCCTCGCCAATCGCGGCGGCGTAATGTTTGGACAACCCCAGGAACGCCGGGCGCCGCTGGCACATGGCGGCCATGAAATCGTCGACCGTCATCGGCAGGCCCCGGTCGAACTCCAGCGCCTGGGGCACATAACCGATGGTGCCGGGCGTGCCCGGCCACTGCAGGCTCAGTTGCCCCTGGTGCGGTGTTTGCCCCAGCAGGGTCTTGATCAGCGAGCTTTTGCCGCCGCCATTCGGCCCCACCAGCGCATGGATGCTGCCCGGCTGCACCTGGAAGCTCACGCCGTCGAGGATCACGGTGCGGCCCAGGGTGAGGGACACCTGGTCGAAGTCGAGGGTCGGGCCGACGCTCGCGACCTTAAGTTGCTGCGCTGCGGTCATGCCCCCGACTCCTGAATCGCCCGTACCACGGTGTTGAGGTTGCCGGTCATTTCCACTTCGTATTTTTCAGCGCTGTATTCGCCGTAGGAAATATGCGACAGCGGGTACAGCTTGACCCCGGATTCACGCTGGATGGTGTCGACGTAAGTGGACGGGAAATCCATCTCCGAGAAGATCACCTTGACGTCCAGGGCGCGCAGTTCGTCGATGGTCTTCTTCAGCTGGCTGGGGCTCGGCTCGATCCCGTGGGCCGGCTCGACCACGGCCGTGACTTCCAGGCCGAACTCGCGCAGCAGGTAATCGTAGGCCGCGTGCACGGTGGCGACACGCAGGTCCGGGTTGGGGGCGCCGGTCAACTTGGCCAGGGCATCGGCACGCATCTGCCGCAGGCGTTTGCCGTAGGCGCGGGCGTTCTGGGTGTAGGTCTTGGCGTTGTCCGGGTCGAGCTTGCCCAGTTCGCGGGCGATGTTGTTGACCTGGGCAATCGACGCACTGATCGACAGGAAGGTGTGCGGGTTGACCACCTTGCCGGCACCGCGCGCGGCGTTGCCGGTGGCCGCCAGCAGCGGCACGTTGGCGTTGGCTTCGATCACCGGGATGTCCGGGCGCTCGCTGGTGGCGATCATGCGGTCGGCGAAATCGTCATGGCCGACGCCGTTGAGCACGATCACATCCAGGGTGCCGATGCGCTTGATGTCTTCGGCACGTGGCTCGTAGGCGTGGGGATTGAAGCCGGCCGGGATCAGCGGCACGACGTCGGCTTTGTCGCCGACGATATTGGCCACGTAGCTGTAATAAGGGTGCAGGGTGATGCCGATACGCAGGCGCTTGGCCGCTTCGGCATTCGCGAGGGGAGCGAGTATCAGGCTGAACAGGCCAACCAGAAACACGCGCAACAGGGGCGATGAAATAGACATGGGCAATCGGTCTTCTCGTTCAGTGACGGTGCTGGCGGGTGACGCCGGCATCGAATTGCGCGACCACCTGCTGCCAGCCGGCTGCGATCAGCGCCTGGTCAGTGAGGTCGGAGGGGGCGGCCAGGTGTGTGCTGCGGTTGAGCCAGATATCCGGCTCGCTGCCCTGCACGCGCATCAGCAGTGAACCGCTGGTGGTCGGGGTCTGGCTCAGTCCCAAGTAGGCCGAATTCGCCAACAACTGCCAGCGATGGTCGCCGCGGCTGACCGAACTGGCGTCCTGGGCAAACGGCGCGAAGCCTTCTTCGGCCAGTTGCTCGGGGGTGGGCAGGGCGCTTTGCTCCTGCTGCAGCAAGTGGATTTCATCCAGCGTGACCCGCAGGTCGGCGTAGATGCCTTGTTCGGCGGCGCTCAGGTCGCGACGGGCATCCAGTTGATGGCGGGGCAGCGCCGCGACTGCTTGGGTTTCACCGTGCAGCGCCACCACGGTTCCCGCCACCGCGAGGATGATCAGGCACAGCAGCAGGACGTAGAGGGTTTCGTGGCCGGCACCGGCGGGGCGAACAACCTGTGTCGTACTCATTGAGGCTGGATATCCGCTTGGTCGATTTCCACCACGTGACCGGGGCCTGCATCAAACAGCACGTAGAACTCGGCGGACGGCTTCTTGAAGGTCAGGGTGGAGTCCTGGCCGAGCTTGCCGGGCACCAGGATGGTTTCGTCATAGCCGATCACATCCAGTGTCACGCCGGGGGCACCGCTGCCGTCGGAGAAACCGCCTTTGCACTGGATCTGCTCGCCGGGGATTTCCTTGCATTCGCACATCGGGTTGTGGGCAAGGACGGTGGTACTGAAAGCGGCGCACAGCAACAGCGCGGCGCGGGACAGGCGCTTGAACGTCATGGTTTGACTCCTTGCTTGTTCAGCCAGGCAATGGTGGCAGGCGAGGCCTGGCTCAGCGGGATGGAACCCTGGTGCATGGTGCCGTCCCAGCCTTCCATGGTGACCCACAGTTCGGCATCGACGGGGGTACGTTCCGGCACGGGCAGGCCGGCACCCATGCGGTACGGGGTGCCGAAGAAGATCACCCCGGCGGCGCGCAGGCTGCGCGGCTTGCCGATGCGCAGGTAGGTGGCCTTGACCTGGTCGGCGCAGGTGGCGCAGAGGGCGGCGTTGAAGAACTTCATCGGGCCGGCCGGGTCGGGGCGTGGGCCTTCGTTGCGGAATTCGGCCAGCGTGAGGCTCCAGGGTCCGACCTGTACGTCGCCGGCCACCCGCTCGCCGATGCCGGTGTCGCCGCGAAACAGCGCGGCATCGGCGAAGTACTTGGGCATGAAACCCAGCGGTACCAGCAACAGCAGGACATTGATGTGAAAACGCCATTTCAGCCAGAAGGCCCGCAACGGTGAAGGCGGGGTAGCGTTGGCGGACTTGCTCATGGGTTGGCCTCCGAGGTTTCAGCCTGCATGGCCGGAGTGGGTGCCGGCGCACGTTGTGTCTTGGCTTCGCGCTTGAGAGCGTTGAGGGTGGCCAGGGCCGTGCGCTTGGTCCAGATCAACAGGCCGCTCAAGACCATCATGCTCAGCACCAGGCCGAAGAACGCCCAGATCAGCTTGATCCAGAGGCCACCGAAGTCGCCGGTGTGCAGGGGGCGCATGGACTCGGTGACGAACTCCAGCTTGGTGCGGTCGGACAGCAGGTGCGACGAGGCGATTTCACCGTCATACGGGTTGATCTGAGCGGTCTGGAACATCAGCGGGTACCAGCCCCGCCCGCCGATTTGCAGGTGGCTGTAGGCATTGAGCGGCAGGCTCACGAAACTCGCCTCCAGCCCCGGGATCCGTTGGGTGGCGATCGCGATCGCCTCATCCACCGGAATCATCGGCGCAGGCACGCCGGGGGCTGAGGTTGGGACTTTTTCGCGGGCGATCACCGGGACGATGGGCTCGCTGGAGATGGAGATCTGGTTGTCACCCAGGATTGCCTGGATCAGGAACCAAGTGCCAGTGATGGAAATCACCGCAATAAACCAGATCGACCAGATACCGCTCAGGCGGTGGAAGTCGCCCCAGAAAATCCGCGCACCGTGGCGGATACGCAGGGTCGGCTTGAAAAAGCCTTTCCAGAAGCGCTTGTACACCACCAGGCCGGTGACCAGTGAGGCCAGCAACGGCAAGCCGAGCAGCGACACCAGGTACCAGCCCCAGCTGAAGCCATTGGTAAACGGCACCAGCCACCAGCCGTGCAGGGCGCGGGTGAACTGACGGAAGTTGAACGACGGGCTGATGCCTTGGATCGCCCCGGTGTACGGATTGACGTAGACCTCTACCGAGCGCCCGTCCGGGTAGCTGAGGTCGACACTCAGGGCAAAGTGCGATTCATCCGGACGACTGAGAGACTGCACGATGACCTGGGGTTCGGCCCGCTTGATGGCGCTGATCACCTGGTCGTAGCTCAGCGGCTCGGCATCATCCGACGGCTTGCTCGCACGGATGTCCGGATTGGCCAGCCACACGATTTCCTGGCTGACCACCGCCAGGGTGCCGGTGACGCAGACAATCAGTACAAAGAACCAGATGGGCAAGGCCAGCCAGCTATGGACGAGAAACCAGAGTTTTGAGCGTGACTTCTTCGACATGTGAAAGAGGGTCTTGATCAGGAGAGGGCGAGGGAGGCCCGGAAAAGGCCAGTCGTAGCTTTTGCTGACGCGACTGGCTGTATCTAAGTTAAGACGGATGAGAATGAGAAATCCCCAAGGTGGATATGAAAGAAAATGTTTCAGGTTCACATCCAGCGGTTTTTTACAGCGTGGGGGTATTCATGAAGTGGGGTTGGAGCCGGCGGACCGGCCCCGGTGCTCAGCCTTGCTTGAACATTTCCATGGCGCGCTGACGGATCTGTTCTTCGCTGAGGTCTTCCTTGCGGGTGGCGAGGTACCAAAGATGACCGTATGGATCCTTCACGCTGCCCGAACGGTCGCCATAGAATCGGTTCTCGGGTTCGGACACCACGCTGGCGCCCGCTGCGACGGCTTGTTTGAACTGTGCGTCTACGTCGTTCACGTACAGATGCAAGGCGACACTGGTGCTTTCAGCCGGATTGCTCAGGGACATCTGATCGCAGGGCGTGCCCAGCATGATCGCCGAGTCACCAATGCGCAGCTCGGCATGGCCGACCCTGCCATCGGGCATGTCCAGGCGCATGATCTGGGTGGCGCCGAAGGCCTTTTTGTAAAACTCGATAGCCTCTGAGGCTTTGTCGATGCCCATATAGGGCGTGACACTGTGATAACCCTCGGGAATGGGTTTAACGCTCATTTCGTTCTCCTTGATTGTGGTTGTGGAGGCACGGCCTCTTCACTATAGGCCACGCCCATCAAGGGCTCCGAGGGCCCCGACGAGGGGGGGCAGCCGGGCTCCAGCAATTGCGCCCCCGGCCCGCGCCCACCGAGCTGGTCATCCGGGTTGCGCAACGGGCACGCGTCCAGCGACAAGCATCCACACCCAATACAGCCGGTGAGTTTGTCCCGCAGCAGCATCAGCTTATGGATGCGCTCATCGAGGTCTTCCCGCCACAGCGCGGACAACCGCTCCCAATCCTGAGCGTTGGGCGTGCGTCCTTCCGGCAACGTCTGCAACGCCTCGCCAATCGTTGCCAGTGGAATTCCCAGGCGTTGGGCGATCTTGATCACCACCACCCGGCGCAGTACATCCCGTGGATAGCGTCGTTGATTGCCGGCATTGCGATGACTCTTGATCAGCCCCTTGGTTTCGTAGAAGTGCAGGGCCGTAACAGCTACACCGCTACGGGCTGCCAGTTGGCCGACGGTGAGCTCTTTGGTAACCATGAATACTCCAATTAAGCGCTTGACCTTGACTTAACTAGAGGTTTTACCCTGCGTGGTATCGAATCACAAGATTCTGCCTACAGAGAAAGGGGAGTGTTCATGCAGGTATCAGAGAAAAATCGCAGTTTCACTCAACTGATCGAGTTTCACATCGAGCCCCAGCAACAAGTGGCGCTGGTGGCGGCCTTGTCCACCCAAAGTGAACGCCTGGCCCAGGGCCATGGCGGCTTTATCAACGCGAGTGTGCAGGTCAGCGAAGACGGGCGGCGGGTGCTCAATTACCTGCAATGGCGCTCCCGCGAGGACGGCGAAGCGGCGTTCCAATGCTTTGAGCACGGCGAGGAAGATTTCTGGACGCTGATTCGCGCCCATCAGGCCACGGCCGTGACCTTTGGTTCGTTCCAGGTACTGCGCAGTTTCGAACGCAGCCATGACAACGCGTTGCACTGTCGCCTAAATGGATAGGTGCAGCATGCGCTCGCCCTGCACGTTTTCTCCAGGGCGACGCTTGTTCACCGCCAACTCGCCGATCTTGATCAGGCGCGTGCGCGTGACGTTGCGGCTCAGGCCCAGCAAGTTGGCGGTGTGCACCTGGTTGTAATGGCTGAAGCGGTAGGCGGCGCGCAATAGCGCGTCTTCAACCTTTTCGTGCAGGGCACCGGCCTGTTCTTCGAAGAGCTTTTGAAACGCGCGCTCCAGCAAGGCTTCGGCGCTGTTGTCGGTGCCGTGCTGGCTGTCGTCCTGGCGCTCGATGCGCATGTTCGACAGGCGCAGGTCGTCGCGTTCGATCACGCCGTTACGGCAGATCAGCAGGGTGTGGTGAATCACGTTTTCCAATTCGCGGATGTTGCCCGGCCAGCTGTAGCTCTTTAGCTTGTGTTCGGCCTCGCGGCTGATGGTGATCGGGCCGTAGCCCAGGCGCTGGCTGTAGGCTTCGATAAAATGCCGGGTCAGCGGCAGGATATCGCCGGGGCGCTCGCGCAGCGGGCTGAGCTCGAGGCTGACGACGTCGAGGCGGTAGTAGAGGTCTTCGCGGAAATGTCCGGCGTTGATGGCCTTTTCCAGTTGCACGTTGGTCGCAGCCAGTACCCGCACATCGATCGGAATGCTCTTGCGCGAGCCCAGGCGCACCACTTCGCGCTCCTGTAGGACGCGCAGCAGCTTGACCTGGATGGGCATCGGCAAATCGCCGATTTCATCGAGGAACAAGGTGCCACCATCGGCCTCTTCGAACCAGCCGGCCTTGGCGCTGAGGGCGCCGGTAAACGCGCCTTTTTCATGGCCGAACAACTCGGCTTCCACCAGGGATTCGGAGAACGCCCCGCAGTTCACCGCCACGAACGGCCGGTTGCGCCGCGCGCTGAGGTTGTGGATGTGGCGCGCCACCAGCTCTTTACCGGTGCCGGTCTCGCCGATGATCAGCACGCTGGCTTCGCTGGGTGCCACTTGCTGGATGTGGTCGAGCAGCGCCTTGGATTTCGGGTCTTCGAAGACCTGGGCCGTGGCGCGGATCGACGTCGCAAGGGCGGGCGAGGGCGGTAAGGTTAGAAGCTGCATGGGCACCTCTTTTTATGAGTAGAACGTCGGAATCGGCAGGGATTGGTTCAACGCCCAGTCCCCCAGTTCGTGGAGCTTGTAATCCACCGGGTCGTGCAGGGTTTGCGTGCGCAGGTTGCGCCAATGACGATCCAGGCGCAGGGATGCGTGGGTGGAGCGCGCGCCGGTGACTTCAAACAGGCGGCTGCACAGGTCCAGGCCTTGGCGGGTGGCGGCGACCTTGGCGGTCGCAATGGCAATCGCCAGTTGACCGCGTTCGTTTTCGCTGAGGTTGGGGCCTTTTGCCCATGCCTGGTCGAGCAGCTCGGCAGCGCGTTCCACCAACAGGCGCACACCCTCCAGGGCCACCCAGAATTCGCCGTAGTGATGCAGTACGTAAGGGTCCTGGCGCACGTCTTCGGTTGAGGACTTGTGCCAGGAACGGGTCTCGGTGAGCGTGTAGTTGCGCGCTTCTTCGAAGGCACCTTCGGCGATGCCGAGGAACATATGGGTGAAGGTCAACTGGGCGATCAGCGGGCGCAGGCAGGCAAAAGGCGTGCTCAGCGGGCCCGGGTCGAGCAGCAATTCCGACTCCTCGACGCGCACCCGTTCGAAGCTGGCGCTGCCGCTGTCGGTCTGGCGCTGGCCGATATTGTTCCAGTCGTTGTGCAGGGTGATGCCGCTGCGCCCGCTGGGAATGGCGGCGATCAGCAGCTTGCCGCCGGCGCTTTCATCCACCGCCGAGGCAATCAGCATTTCCGAGTCGCTGGCGCCGGAGCAGAAGCTCTTCTTGCCGGAGAACTCGCGCCAGCCGCCGAAGTCCTTGACCACGGTGCGTGTGTCCAATGGGTTGAGGGCGTTACCCCAGAACCAGTTTTTGCGCGCGGTCTGTTCGAACCAGGGTTGCCATTGGTCCGGCCGCGAGAACAGGCGCACGGTGGCCAGCATCAGGTGGTGGAAGCCGAAGACGTGGGCAATGGAGCTGTCGACCTTGGCGAACTCGCGCACGATGGCCAGGGTGTCACTCCAGCGGGCGCCGAGGCCGCCGTATTGGGTGGGAATGCTCAGGGCCAGCAGGCCGCTTTGGCGCAGGGCGTCACGTTCGGTCTTGGGGGTGCCACCGCGCTCGTCGCGCTCGACGGCAGTGAGGGCGAATTCGGCGGCCAGCAGTCTGGCGGTCTGCAACGGTGATGGCAGGACGCTATGGGGTTTGGCTGTCACAGGGTTTCCTCTTTATAAGCGGGAACGACCAATGCCGCTCCCGCCGCTGCGCCGATCAGGCCTTGGCTGGCAGAACATCGTTGGCAATCATTTCGCCGAACGGGCCAGTGAGGTTGGTGATGCCGCGTCCGGCCAGGCTGGCATAGGGTTCCGGCAGCAGCGGGAACACCAGCTCGGCAAAGCGATAGGCTTCTTCCAGGTGCGGGTAGCCGGAGAAGATGAAGCTTTCGATGCCCAGGTCGGCGTATTCCTTGATGCGTTCGGCCACTTGCCGGGGGTTGCCCACCAGCGCGGTACCGGCACCGCCGCGTACCAGGCCGACACCGGCCCATAGGTTGGGGGCGATTTCCAGGTTGTCGCGGCGCCCGTCATGCAGGGCGGCCATGCGGCGCTGGCCTTCGGAGTCGAAGCGCGAGAAGGATTTTTGTGCGGCGGCAATGGTTTCGTCGCTGATGTGCTCGATCAGCTTGTCGGCGGCTTTCCACGCGTCCTCTTCGGTCTCGCGCACGATCACGTGCAGACGAATGCCGAACTTCACCGTACGCCCATGGCGGGCAGCGCGTTCACGCACATCCGCGAGTTTTTCGGCGACGGCGGCGGGCGGTTCGCCCCAGGTCAGGTACACATCCACCTGTTCGGCGGCGAGGTCGTGGGCGGCATCCGAGGAACCGCCGAAATACAACGGTGGATAAGGCTTTTGCACCGGTGGGTAAAGCGCCTTGGCGTTCTGTACGCGCAGGTGTTTGCCTTCGAAGTCCACTGATTCGCCCTGCAATACGCGGCGCCAAATTTGCAGGAATTCGTCGGAGACTTCGTAGCGTTCGCTGTGGTCGAGGAAGCTGCCGTCGCCGCGGTTCTCGTCGGGATCACCGCCGGTGACCACATTGATCAGCAAGCGACCGTTGGACAGGCGATCCAGGGTCGCCGCCATGCGCGCAGAAACGGTCGGCGAGATGATGCCCGGGCGAATCGCCACCAGGTAACGCAGGCGCTCGGTCAGCGGCACCAGTGCCGAGGCGATGACCCAGGAGTCTTCGCACGAGCGGCCGGTAGGAATCAACACGCCGTGGTAACCCAGGCTGTCAGCCGCCTGCGCGACTTGCTTCAGATAATTGAGGGTGACCGGCCGTGCACCTTGGGTGGTGCCCAGGTAATGACCGTCGCCATGTGTTGGCAGAAACCAGAAAACATCCATGACCAATCCTTAAGCGATTTTCAGCAGAGAGGGGGAGTGCGCTGCAAACAACGGCGCTGCGCGTTCTGCCGCAAGGCGTATACGGCCCTTCAAGGGCTCACTGGTTATTTGGTAATCGGTGAAGTCGGCCTCGGTGGCGTACACCCCGATCGGCAGGGTCAGGGCCTGGAAGAAGCTGAACAGCGGCCGCAGTTGGTGATCGAGAACCAGCGCGTGGCGCTCGCTGCCGCCGGTGGCTGCGAGTAATACCGGTGTGTCGATCAGGGCGTTGAGGCCAACCAGGTCAAACAGATGCTTGAGCAGGCCAGGGTAGGAACCGCGATAGACCGGTGCGGCGACGATCAGCAGGTCGGCCTGTTCGATGGCCACCAGTTGGGCTTCGACCTCGGCGGGCAACTCATCCCGTGACAGCGCACCACCGAGTGGCCGGGCAATGTCGCCCAGCTCGATCAGGGTGGTCTGGATCGGCAGCAAGGTCGCCAATTCAGCCAGTACGGCTTGGGTCAGCACGAGGGTCCGGGACGGGCGCCAGGTTCCGCCGGAGAGGGCAACGACATTCAGGGGACGGGTCATGAACAGTTCCTTTATCAACAGTGGTTCATAGCAGGTGGAGTGCAACCTGTTGAGCAAGAGCTGTACCAACGGGGGCAGGCCTTGATTGGCGTGGGTTGCAGGTTCACTGCTGAAAAATGCTGCTGTTGTCTGACTGGTGATTTGTTGAATGGCTGTTGCCTGGCAAACAGTTGCGTGGCGAACAGTGCAGTTGCGGTGCAAGTCCTTTATAGAACGTTGCATTTATTCCGTAAATGAACGTATTTCCATATTTATAGAACATAAGGAAATATAAGGGGGTGGCTATCGAGGGGGCTTTGGCGGTTGATAGCGACTATCACGGACGGTGATTTTTCCCTCTGTGAGCTCGGGAGTAGCCTGTGTTCATTGACTCGAAACCTTCTTTCCAGGGCTACCTCCATGAACCGATTTCTTGCTGTTTGCTTAGTGATTGTCAGCGCCGTACTCGCCGGGTGTGCGAACCATCCATCGCCGGAATTGCGTCCCTACACGGCCGAAGAGAGCAAGCAACTGGCCCTGGAAGCGCTGAGCCGTCGTGGCTTGTCGTTTGATGAATATCAACAGCAGCGCGCCGCACTGACCGGCCAGCCACAGAAGCCGTTCGGATTTGATCGCCAGGGCGAAATGAACGCCGAGCGCAACGTGGTTTTGCATGGTCGTCCCAGTTGAATTGGCACTGCGCAGCAAAAAGCCCGAGGCTTCCCTTGAAGGAACCTCGGGCTTTTTGTTTGCCATGGCACGACTTCAGCCTGTTAAGCTGAATTTCAGGAGCGTTCCTACGCACATTTACTTAAAGTTGTCCTTCTTTAATGGCATTCGATCCGGTAAACCTGACGACCTCTGTTCCGGCCGATGCCCCTGAGACGCTGCTCTCGGGAACCTGCTCTGCGAGTCTTGACTGTCATGAATAAACGTCCGCTGTATTTCGACTACGCCGCTACCACCCCGGTGGACGAACGCGTCATCCAGGTGATGGTCGAGTGTCTGGGCTTCAATGCCAATTTCGGTAACCCCGCGTCCAGTTCCCATGCGTTCGGCCAGGCGGCCCGGCAAACGGTTGAACAGGCGCGTCGCCAGGTGGCCGAACTGGTCGGCGCAGAGCCTGAACAGATCGTCTGGACCTCCGGCGCTACTGAGTCCAATAACCTCGCGATCAAGGGCGTTGCCCAGGCGCGTGGCGTGGCGGGCGGGCATATCATCACCAGCCAGATTGAACACAAGGCCACGCTGGACACCGCGCGACAGCTTCAGGAAGCCGGTGTGGCCGTGACTTACCTGGTGCCGGACGCCGACGGATTGATCAGCGCCGAGGCCGTCAGCGAAGCATTGCGTGAAGATACCTTTCTGGTATCGCTGATGCTGGTGAATAACGAACTGGGCACCCTCAATGACATCCCCGCCATCGGCGCACGTGTGCGTGAGCATGGCGCGTTGTTGCATGTCGACGCGGCGCAGGGCGCGGGCAAGGTGGCGATCGACCTGGCGCAGTGGCCGGTGGATTTGATGTCGTTTTCCGCGCACAAGCTGTATGGCCCCAAGGGGATTGGCGCGCTGTATGTCGGCCCTCGGGCGCAACAGAAAGTGTCGGCACAGATTCATGGTGGCGGCCACGAGGGGGGCTTGCGCTCCGGTACCCTGGCTACCCATCAGATTGCGGGCATGGGCGCGGCGTTCGCTCTGGCGGCGGCGTCTTTTGCGCAGGAGAAGGCTGTCATTATGACCTTGCGTCAGCGCCTGCTGGAGCAGTTGGATACGCTCGGTGGCGTGCGCCTCAATGGCAGCCCTGCGCAGCGCATTCCTCACACCCTCAGCCTTACGTTCAGCGAAGGTGAATTCGACGCTGCTGCGTTGAGCGCGGGCATCGCCTTTTCGGCGACCTCGGCATGCAACTCCGCCAGCAACGCGCCTTCCCACGTGCTGCTTGCGTTGGGCCTTGACGCACGTTCTGCCGGCCGCACCATACGTTTGAGCCTGGGCCGGTTTACCACCGAGCAGGACATCGACCAGGCCGTGCAATTGATCAGGGCCGCACTGGCCAGTGCACCGGCGTTCTGGGCCGTCTGATTTTCACATAACAATTATTAGTGGTTAGCAGGAGACACAATGAGTACGCAGCCCTTGACCCATGGAACGGTTCCCCAGCGCCTGGCGCACACCCGCGAACTGATGCGCCGCGAGGGCATTCACGCCCTGCTGGTGCCGTCGGCTGATCCGCATTTGTCCGAATACCTGCCGGGTTACTGGCAGGGGCGCCAATGGTTGTCGGGGTTCCATGGTTCGGTAGGCACGCTGATTGTCACTGCGGATTTCGCCGGTGTCTGGGCCGACAGCCGTTACTGGGAACAGGCGACCAAGGAGCTCAAGGGCAGTGGCATTGAATTGGTCAAGCTGCAACCGGGCCAACCCGGGCCGCTGGAGTGGCTGGCTGAGCAGACGCCGGAAGGCGGTGTGGTGGCGGTGGACGGTGCGGTGATGGCTGTCGCGTCGTCGCGCACCTTGGGCGCGAGGCTGGCAGAGCGCGGCGCGCGCCTGCGGACTGATATCGACGTACTCGATGTGGTTTGGAAAGACCGTCCGAGCCTGCCGAGCCAGCCGATCTATCAGCATCTGCCACCGCAAGCGACCGTGAGCCGTGGCGATAAACTTGCTGCGCTGCGCGCCAGTTTGAAGGAGAAGGGCGCCGACTGGCACTTCATCGCCACCCTGGATGACATCGCCTGGCTGTTCAACCTGCGTGGCGGCGATGTTTCGTTTAATCCGGTGTTTGTGTCGTTTGCGTTGATCAATCAACAACAGGCCACGTTGTTTGTGGCGCTGAGTAAAGTCGACGCGGACCTGCGCGCGGTGCTTGCGCAGGATGGTGTGACGTTGCGCGACTACAGCGACGTGGCGGATGCACTGCATGCGGTGCCATCGGGCGCCAGCATGCAGGTTGACCCGGCCCGCGTTACTGCCGGTCTGCTGGAAAACCTGAATGCCGGCGTCAAGCTGATCGAAGGGCTGAACCCGACCACGCTGGCCAAATCCCGCAAAAGCCTGGCGGACGCGGAGCACATCCGCCGCGCCATGGAACAGGACGGCGCGGCGCTGTGCGAATTCTTCGCCTGGCTGGACAGTGCACTCGGACGTGAACGCATCACTGAATTGACCATCGATGAACACCTGACGGCTGCGCGCACCCGTCGCCCCGATTATGTGTCGCTGAGTTTCAATACCATCGCAGCGTTCAATGCCAATGGGGCCATGCCGCATTACCACGCCACCGAAGAAGAGCATGCGGTGATCGAAGGCGATGGCTTGCTGCTGATCGACTCGGGTGGCCAGTATTTGGGTGGCACCACGGATATCACGCGGATGGTGCCTATCGGTACGCCGAGCGACGAACAGAAACGTGACTGCACCCGTGTGCTGAAGGGCGTGATTGCACTGTCACGTGCGCATTTCCCCAAGGGGATTTTGTCGCCGCTGCTGGATTCCATTGCCCGCGCGCCGATCTGGGCTGAAGGCGTGGACTACGGCCACGGTACCGGGCACGGCGTAGGTTATTTCCTCAATGTGCATGAAGGCCCACAAGTGATTGCCTACCAGGCCGCCACTGCGCCGCAAACCGCGATGCAGCCAGGGATGATCACCTCCATCGAGCCGGGCACCTACCGCCCTGGACGTTGGGGCGTGCGTATCGAGAACCTGGTATTGAACCGCGAGGCAGGCAAGACCGAGTTTGGTGAGTTTCTCTCGTTTGAAACCCTGACCTTGTGCCCGATCGACACCCGTTGCCTGGAGCCGTCGCTGCTCACCGCGGATGAGCGCGAATGGTTCAATGCGTACCACGCCGAGGTGCGTGAACGCCTGAGCCCGCTGCTCAGCGGTGCTGCGTTGGCGTGGTTGCAGGTGCGTACGACGGCTATTTGACCGGGTGCAAAAATCAGGAGCTGCAATAATTCAGTTGCAGCGCCGCGAAGGGACGGCGTTATATCAGGCATGTGTATGAGCAGTCGCTGGTGACTGCTCGGAGGAGATCACTTGCAGATGACGATCATGCTGCGGCTGGTATAGCCGGCAGGGTTTAGGCCGAAGGGATAGTCCCCTGGTTCCTCGGAATTGTCACCGGACTTGGCGATAACCCGGTAGCCTTTGGCGCCACAAGAGTTGGTTGCACTGGTGTAGCACTGGTCCCAGGAAGAAGACAGGCCGGAACAGTTGATATGCAGCCCTTTTTTGCCGCGTTTTACTTCTGTCTTGGTAGTCGCGGCGCAGCCAGCAATAGCCACGACCATTAACAGTATCAAAATTCGCTTCATTCCTATCCTTAATAGCCACTTCATAATGCTTGAAGCCGGCTCTACTCGCTCTCGAGTGTAGCGTTCGTGCTGTCCTTGTCGAAAAACTCCATGAATGACATTCGTTTGCAGTTTAAACATGGCCTAAATACGCGGCAAATACCAGAGCAACTTTCAAAGATGATTCAATCCGCCGGAACCAGTGGCTTGGAGTCATTGCGCATCGTCAGTGTCGCGCCTACCGAGGCCATGATAATGCAACTTATGGCCAGCCATTGCGGTAGGGATAGGTGCTCCTGCAGGAAGAAAAGTCCTGAGAGTGCACCGAAAGCAGGCTCAATGCTCATCAGTGTTCCGAAGGTGCGGGCGGGGAGGCGTGTCAGCGCTACCATCTCCAGGGTGTACGGAAGTGCCGTGGACAGGATCGCGACACCGATGGCGACTGGAATCAATGCCGGGGTCAGTAATGCGGTGCCGGCATGGACGATACCGATGGGCGCCACAAACAGGGCAGCGATCATTACGCCGAGGGCGGCGGTCTGGACGCCGTTGTCGTTGCCTGCTTTCTGACCGAACAGAATGTAGAGTGCCCAGCAAGCCCCCGCCCCCAAAGCATAGGTCGCGCCGACCAGGTCGATTCCGCTGCTGGCTTCCCCCATGGGAATCAACAGGAGCAGGCCGATGATCGCGAGTGCTATCCACAGGAAGTCTACCGCTCGGCGCGACGCGTAGATCGCGACGGCGAGCGGTCCGGTGAATTCCAGGGCTACGGCAATGCCCAAGGGAACGCTGCGCAAGGACATATAGAAGAGGAAATTCATGCCGCCCAAGGCCATGCCGTAAACGACCACGGTGCGCAGGGATTTTGCGGTCAGCCTGGCGCGCCATGGTCGCAGGATGAGCAACATGATTACGCTGGCGAAGATCAGGCGCAGGGTTGTGGTGCCCTGGGCGCCGACAATCGGGAACATGCTCTTGGCCAGTGAGGCTCCGGACTGGATGGAGGCCATGGCGATCAACAGCAGGCCGACAGGAAACAATGCCGAGGCCAAGCTGCGGGGGGAGGTGGTCATTGGGGCGTTCGTCCGAGGTCATATTCGAGAATCAGGGGCTGCTATGATGCTTAATCGTTCGGCTTTGAGCAATATATTGCTCAATTCGACAGAGAGACCTTCTCTATATAGAGGGATTTGAAGGTTGGCAGGCACTTTGATAGAAAAACCAAATTAAGTGTTGACGGCAGATCCTGGAAGTCTATAATTCGCCCCACTTCCGGCGCAGTCGAAACGTAAAACTCCTTGGTAAACAATGAGTTATGCAGAATAAAGCAGCGGATTGCTTCAGTTCATCGAAGCCCAGAAGGAGTTGGTAGAGTCGTGTTGTTTGGCGCTATTAACGATTCGATCTTCTCGGTCGAAAGCGCAGAAAAAGAGGTGTTGACAGCAGCGTGTAACGCTGT
>NZ_QCWA01000023.1:0-53705 GCF_003058245.1 Pseudomonas sp. GV047
ACCGCCGCGCAAAAGATCATGTACCTGTCCGGCGGCAACCAGCAGAAAGCCATTCTCGGCCGCTGGCTGTCGATGCCGATGAAGGTGCTGCTGCTCGACGAACCGACTCGTGGTATCGACATCGGCGCCAAGGCCGAGATCTACCAGATTATCCATAACCTCGCGGCCGATGGCATTGCGGTGATCGTGGTGTCCAGCGACCTCATGGAAGTGATGGGCATCTCCGATCGCATCCTGGTGCTGTGCGAAGGCGCGATGCGCGGCGAACAAACCCGTGAACACGCGACTGAATCCAACCTGCTGCAACTGGCCCTGCCGCGCGGCCTGGCGAACTGAGAGAAGACCATGACCACTCAAAACAACGCGCTGCCGACGGCACGCAAACCCCTCGATATGCGCGCACTGCTCGACAACTGGGCGATGCTGCTGGCGGCGGTGGGCATCTTTGTCCTGTGCGCCTTGCTCATCGATAACTTCCTTTCGCCGTTGAACATGCGTGGCCTGGGCCTGGCGATTTCCACCGTGGGCATTGCCGCCTGCACCATGCTGTTCTGCCTGGCATCGGGGCACTTCGACCTGTCGGTGGGCTCGGTGATCGCCTGCGCCGGCGTGGTGGCGGCGATTGTGATGCGCGACACCGACAGCGTCATGCTGGGCATCGGCGCGGCGTTGCTGATGGGCCTGATCGTGGGGCTGATCAACGGCATCGTGATCGCCAAGCTGCGGGTCAATGCGTTGATCACCACCCTGGCGACCATGCAGATCGTGCGCGGCCTGGCCTATATCTTTGCCGACGGCAAGGCGGTGGGCGTATCCCAGGACCAGTTCTTTATCTTCGGTAACGGCCAACTGTTGGGCGTACCGGTGCCGATCCTGATCACCATCGTGTGCTTCCTGTTTTTCGGCTGGCTGCTCAACTACACCACCTACGGGCGCAACACCATGGCCATCGGCGGCAACCCGGAAGCGGCGTTGCTGGCGGGGGTGAATGTCGACCGCACCAAGATCCTGATCTTCGCCGTGCACGGCCTGATCGGCGCATTGGCCGGGGTGATCCTCGCCTCGCGCATGACCTCGGGCCAGCCGATGATCGGCCAGGGCTTCGAGCTGACGGTGATCTCCGCCTGCGTGCTGGGCGGGGTGTCGTTGAGCGGCGGCATCGGCATGATCCGTCACGTGATCGCCGGGGTGTTGATTTTGGCGATCATCGAGAACGCGATGAACCTGAAGAACATCGACACCTTCTACCAGTATGTGATCCGCGGTTCGATCCTGCTGCTGGCGGTGGTCATCGACCGCATGAAACAACGCTGAACCCCTTGTCATGTGAGGCTCAAAATGTGGGAGGGGGCTTGCCCCCGATGGCGGTGTATCAGAAGCAAATATGCAGACTGACACTCCGCAATCGGGGGCAAGCCCCCTCCCACAGTAAAGCGGTTTTAATCGGCGGAGAACTTGAAGACGGTGTTCTGGGTATACGTCTGCCCTGGATTCAAACGGGTCGAGGCAAACGTCGGTTGGTTAGGCGCATCCGGAAAGTGCTGGGTCTCCAAGGTAAACCCGCTCCAGTGCAGATAGGTCTTGCCACCTTTGCCCTTCACCGAACCATCCAGGAAGTTGCTGGTATAGAACTGCACGCCCGGTTCGCTGGTGTAGAGCTGCAAGCGCCGGCCTGACGCCGGGTCGTGCACCTCGGCGGCAAGTTGCTTGACGTCGCCCTTGGTGTCCAGCGCCCAGTTGAAGTCAAACCCACCCTGTTTCGGCTCGGCAAATTTGAGCTGCGGGTGATCTTCCTTGATGTGCTGGCCGACCGAGGTGGGCTTGAGGAAGTCCATCGGCGTGCCCTTGACCGGCGCGAGTTCGCCGGTAGGAATCAAGGTGGCATTCACCGGCGTGTAATGGCTGGCATGCAATGTAGCGACGTGCTTGAGGATGTCGCCGTTACCCGCACCGGCCAGGTTGAAGTAGCTGTGATTGGTGAGGTTGAGTACCGTCGGCTTGTCGGTGGTGGCCTTGTAGTCGATGTGCAGTTCGTTCCTGTCGTTGAGGCGATAGGTGACTTCGGTTTTCAAATTACCGGGAAAGCCCATCTCGCCGTCCTTGGACAGGTAGCTCAGCTTCACGCCGACCGAGTCCTTGTCCTTGACCGGCTCGGCCTTCCACACCTGCTTGTCGAAGCCCTGGGCGCCGCCATGCAGTGAGTTGGGGCCGTCGTTGAGCGGCACCTGGAAGCGCTTGCCATCGAGTTCAAAGGCACCGCCGGCCAGGCGATTGCCGAAGCGGCCGATGGTTGCGCCGAAAAACGCCGTACCGGCTTGATAGCCTTGCACGTCGTCAAAGCCCAGCACCACGTCGTCGACCTTGCCGTTTTTGTCCGGCACTTTCAGCGACTGCAACACGCCGCCGTAGGTGATCACCGTGGCTTGCATGCCGTGGCTGTTGCGCAGGATGTACTGTTCGACGGCGGTGCCGTCGTTGGTTTTACCGAAAGGTTTTTGCTCGCTGCTCAGGCCGGCCGCCTGGGCGCCGCCGCTGGCGATCAGCATGGACAGCGCCAGGCCGGACAGCAGGTATCGAGGGTGCTTCATGGTCGAACTTCCTTTTGTTGTTTTGAGTGGAATAGTTCTACTAATAGCGATATTTTGTCGGTTGGACAGCGAATTTATAGCCTTTAAAGCCGATTTCGTAAAATAAAATAAGACTAATTGATCGAGGCATCCTTTTATGAGTACTGAACACGCCGTTTATCCCGACCTCAAGGGCAAGACCGTACTGATTTCCGGGGGCGCCTCGGGGATCGGCGAATTCATGGTGCGCGCCTTCGCCGTGCAGGGTGCCAAGGTCGGGTTTGTGGACCGCGCGCAAAGCCAGGGCGAACGCCTGGCGGCGTTGTTGAGTTCCCAGGGGCATGCCGTGGAGTTCGTGTGTTGCGACATCACCGATGAAATCGCCTACAAGGCGGCCATAGGGCGCTTCGAACATTCCCTGGGGCCGATCAGCGTACTGGTGAACAACGCCGCCAATGACGTGCGCCACACCCTGGAAGAAGTCGATTCGGAAACCTTCGACAAGCTGATCTCAGTCAACCTCAAACACGCCTTCTTTGCCGCCAAGGCCGTGGTGCCGATGATGAAACGCGCCGGCAGCGGCTCGATCATCAACCTCGGCTCCGTCGGCTGGATGATGGCCTCCGCCGGCTACCCGGTGTACGCCGCCAGCAAGGCCGCCGCCCACGGCATGACCCGCGCGCTGGCACGGGAACTGGGGCCGAACCGTATCCGGGTGAACACACTGGTGCCGGGCTGGGTGATGACCGAAAAACAGCTGGCCATGTGGGTGGATGACGCCGCCAAGGAACTGATCAGCCGCAGCCAGTGCCTGCCCGGCAGCGTACTGCCGGAACACATCGCCAATATGGCGCTGTTTCTCGCGTCCGATGCCTCGGCGATGTGTTCGGCGCAGAACTTTATTGTGGATGGCGGCTGGGTCTGAGCCGAACACGTCAGTTCAGGCAACCCAAATCAATGTGGGAGGGGGCTTGCCCCCGATAGCGGTGGTTCAGGCAGTACTTCTATAACTGATCCACCCTTATCGGCGGCAAGCCCCCTCCCACATTTGAACTGCTGTGCTTAGGCGATGGGGTAACGCCTGAACGCCGGATGCTGCTCCAGCCTTTCGGCATGCCGTTGCAGGTTGGGAAATGCATCCGCCTTGACCACCGATGCCACGGTGAACTGGCTGAACGACCAGGCCACCGCCGCCGTAATCGACGCCTGGGTCAATGCTTCGCTGTCGCCCAATTGCTTGTCCAGCAACCCATAGGCCGCAAGCAATTGCCCGCTCACGCGCTCAAGCCATGGCGCATGCAGCTTCTCGGCCGGGCGCAGGTTGTGTTCATAGACGATCTGCACGCTCTTCTCGCAGGCTGCCAGCGCCAGTCCCAGAACGTGCAAGTCCTTGGCCAGTGCCGCAGGTTGCCGGGGCAACAGCTTCCTGTCAGCCGGGGCCAGGGTTTCCAGGTACTCCAGGATCAGGCTGGAGTCCATCAACACCGTGCCATCGTCCAGCACCAGGGTAGGGGCCTTGACCACCGGGTTGATCTGCGCAAATTCGTCGAAGGTGCGGAACACGGACAGGGGTTCATGCACGAAATCCACCCCGTACAGGTCCAGGGAAATAGCCACGCGGCGCACGTAGGGCGAGTCCAGCATGCCGATCAGTTTCATGAAGCCTCCATTGCTGTCAGGGTGACGAGCCCAAGAGATTAAGGGCACTCGGTCGCCCGGCGCAATTGTTGATACGCCTGCACCAGCTGCTCCAGGCTGAACGCCAGGTTGCGTCCGCTGGGATTGGGCAGCACCCACACTGACGCACCGCCCAGCACCTTTGGCTGCAAGCCCCAGGCGATCTCGCGTTGGCCGCTCAACGCGCTGTAGCCGGACTTGCCCATGAACGCCACGAAGCGCGGCGCGCAGTGGCGGATCTTGTGTTCAAAGCCCGTCGCGGCCTGGGTGAACTCATGCCGTGCCAATTCGCCCGCGCTGGCCGTGGGACGTTCCACCAACGTGGTCAGGCCGCAGTGGTAGTGCAGCAGCGTACGCCCGTGTTCGGGGCGGATTTCATGGGGCGTGAAGCCGGCCAGGTGCAGGGTGCGCCAGAAGCGGTTGCTGCGGTTGGCGAAATGCAGGCCGAGGGCGGCGGAACCCTTGCCGGGGTTTATGCCGCAGAACACGACCTTCAGGTGTTTGGCGAGAATATCTTCAAGTCTGTCGGCCATGTGGGGGTATCTGAATGTGAGCCAATCGGTAAGATGCGCTTTGAATTCATCCATCCCAAGCGCCTCAGGAGCAGTGAGCATGACCGATTCATCCAGCTATGTCCCACCCAAGGTCTGGACCTGGGACGCCGAAAGTGGCGGCACCTTCGCCAGCATCAACCGGCCCATCGCCGGCGCCACCCATGAAAAGCAATTGCCGGTCGGCAAGCATCCGCTGCAGCTGTATTCCCTGGCCACGCCCAATGGGCAGAAGGTCACCATCCTGCTCGAGGAACTGCTGGCCCTGGGGCACAGCGGCGCGGAATACGACGCCTGGCTGATCAAGATCGGCGACGGCGACCAGTTCGGCAGCGGCTTTGTCGGGGTCAACCCGAACTCGAAGATCCCGGCCTTGATGGACCATAGCGGCGTCCAGCCGATTCGCGTGTTCGAATCCGGCGCGATCCTGCAGTACCTGGCCGAGAAGTTCGGCGCCTTCTTCCCCACCGAGCCGGCGGCCCGCGCGGAATGCCTGTCGTGGTTGTTCTGGCAGATGGGCAGCGCGCCCTACCTGGGCGGCGGCTTCGGGCATTTCTATGCCTATGCGCCGAGCAAGATGGAATACCCGATCAACCGCTTTGCCATGGAAACCAAGCGCCAACTGGATGTGCTGGACCAGCGCCTGGCCGTGAGCGAATACATCGCCGGGGATGAATACACCATCGCCGATATCGCCATCTGGCCGTGGTACGGCGGGCTGGTCAAAGGCCGCTTGTATGGGGCGGCGGAGTTTCTCTCGGTGCACGAGTACAAGCACGTACAGCGCTGGGCGGACGCGATTGAGGCGCGGCCGGCGGTGCAGCGTGGGCGGCGGGTGAATCGGGTGTCGGGCGAGGAACAGTTGCCCGAGCGCCATGATGCAAGTGACCTGGACTGATTGAGATCCAAGTGTGGGAGGGGGCTTGCCCCCGATAGCGGTGGATCAGTCACGGATGTATCAACTGACCCACTGCCATCGGGGGGCAAGCCCACTCCCACATTTTGATCGCCTTATCTTCGATTTACTTGTAGCGCTGTTCGAACACCGCCACCTGTTCGGGCTTGATGAGCTCGAACGGCACCCACACCTCGGACTCGATCGGCTCGCCCTTGATCATCCTGATCGCCGACTGCACTGCCTGAGTGGCCTGGGCCTTGGGGTCCTGGAATACCGACGCCGTGAGCATGCCGCGCTTGATCGCCGCCAGACCGTCGGGCAAGCCGTCGATGCCGATAATCGCAATCTCGCCCTTGGCCTTGCCCGCCTGTTGCAAGGCCATGGCCGCGCCAATCGCCATTTCATCGTTATTGGCCACAATCGCATCGAACTGCGTGCCGGCCAGCAGCCAGTTGCTGGTCAGGTCCATGCCCTTGTTGCGTTGCCACTCGGCGCTTTGCTGCTCCACCACCTTGATGCCGGGAAAGTCCTTGAGCACCTGCTTGACGCCTTCGGTGCGGTCATGGGTGGCGTTCTGCGCGAGGTCGCCCATGATGATAGCCACATTGCCTTTGCCGCCGAGCTTTTCCGCGAGGTAGCGCATCTGCAATTGCCCGGCCTCGATATCGTTGGATGCCACGGTGACCACGCCCTTGGGCAAGGTGCGCTCATCCGGGTGGCGGTTGACGTACACCAGTGGCGTCTTGGCCGCCACGGCGGCGCGGGTCATGTTGGCGGTGGCGGCGGTGTCCACCGGCAGCACGATCACGGCGTCGACTTTCTGGTTGAGAAAGCCTTCGACCTGGTTGAGCTGGCGCACCACGTCGCCCTGGGCGTCTTCGAACTGGATCTGCACGTCCTGTTGCTTGGCGGCATTTTCCAGGCCGGTGCGCACGTAGGTCATGAAGTTATCGTCGACCCGCGCGATGCTCACGCCGATGCGATACGCGGCGAAGGTCCATTGGCTGAACAGCAGTAAAAACGCAGCAACAAGCAATGAATAGCGATGCATGAGGGTGTTCCTTTTATTGTTATAGGGTGAACGCTTGACGGAAACGCTCCAGGGCCAACTCGCTGTCGCCGCTGGCCCAGCCTTCGAGGCCGACCACGCCGTTGTAACCCATGGCGTGCAGGGCCCTGGCTATGGCCGGGTAGTGGATTTCGCCGGTGCCGGGCTCCTGGCGTCCGGGCACGTCGGCCACCTGGATTTCACCGATGGCGCTGCCTGCGCGCTGGATCAGCTCGATCAGGTTTCCTTCGCCGATCTGCGCGTGGTACAGGTCCAGGTTCATTTTCAGGTGCGGGCTGCCCACGGCTTCGATCAGCGCCAGGGTGTCGTCGGCGCGGGCGAACGGGGTGCCGGGGTGGTCGACCTCGGTGTTGAGGTTTTCCAGCAGGAACACGCGGCCGGCGTCTTCGCCCAGGCGCGCGATCTTTTCCAGCGCCTTGCACGCGCTCAGCCACATGCGCCCGGTGGTCTGGCCCACGGGCTGCACCGGCAGGCCGCCGTCACCGAGTCCGGTGCCGTGCAGGTTGAGGCTGGGGCAGTTCAGGCGCTCGGCGACGCCGATGGATTCGCGCGCACTGTCGAGCAGTTGGCGGATGCCGTCGGGGTCGGTGAGGGTGCCGCTGATATAGCCGGTCATCGAAGTGAAATCGGCGCCGGTGGCGGCCAGGGCGCTGATGTCTTTATTGGTCCAGTTCCAGATTTCGGCACTGAAACCCAGTGCATGGATGCGCTTCACGCGCTCGACGAAGGGCAGGTCGAGAAACACCATCTCGGCACTGATCGCCAGTTTGAACGGGCTCATCAGCGGGCTCCCTGCACGGCCACGGCCTTGCCGGTCTGGAACGACTCGATGCAGGCACGGGCAATCGCCAGGGCGGCGCGCGCGTCTTCGCCACTGGCCATGGGCTTGGCGCCGCTGCGCAGGCAGTCGACAAAGTGGTTGAGTTCGGCGATGTAGGCGTCGCGCAGCAGGTCGGTGTCCATGCGCTGGGTGTCGGCCTGGATGCCCTCGGCCAGGTAGCGCACCAGGTCGGAGTCGTTGAGGCTGCCCATGCTCAGCATGCCGGCGCTGCCGAACACTTCGCCGCGCACGTCGTAGCCGTACACCGCCTGGAAGTTGGCCTCGGCGGTGGCGATGGCGCCGTTGTCGAAGCGGATCGCGACCACGGCGGTGTCGAGGAAGCCTTTGCTTTTGTACTCCGGCGCGATCAATGCGTCGGCCATCACATACACCTGCACCGCTTCGGCACCGGGGTTGAGGTAGCGCAGGGTGTCGAAGTCGTGGATCAGGGTTTCCAGGAAGATCACCCATTGCGGCGAATTGGCCGGGTTGTTGAGTGCCGGGTCGCGGGTCAGCGAGCGCAACAACTGCGGCGTGCCGATGCGGCCGGCCGCCACGTCGAGGTGGGCCGTGCGGAAGCTCTTGGCGAAACGCCGATTGAAACCGACCTGCAGCGGCACGCGCGCATCGGCCGCGGCGGCAATGGCGCGGTCGGCTTCGTCGAGGGTGATGGCCATGGGTTTTTCGCAGAAGATCCCCTTGCCGGCGCGGGCGGCGCTGATCACCAGTTCGGCGTGGCTGCGGGCGGGGGCGGCGATGAGGACGCCGTCGATGTCCGGGTCGTCGAGCAGCTGCTGTGGGTCGGTGTAGACCTTGTCCACGCCCAGTTCGGCCGCCAGGCGTGCGGCTTGGCCGGGAGTGGGGTCGGCGATGGCGGCGAGGGTTGCGCCGGGGATGTGTCGCGCAGCGGTCAGGCCGTGGAAGCTGCCCATGCGACCTGCACCGATCAAGCCCAGGCGGATGTTCTGTGTACTCATGAAATAACCCCTTTTTATTGTTGGCCGCAGGACAGCCCTGGCTGGCAAAGGGGCTGGAGCAAAGGTTATGCCAATTTATAACTGTCTGATAATTAAGGCTTTATAAAATACAATAAACAAAATGTGTTCATTCTGATGACATGCCTATACTGACATGTCAAAAACATGAACATGGATACCGCCCGATGAGCATGGCGTTCAGCGTACAAGACCTCGACTACCTGGCGGCCCTGGGGCCTGCGGCGCTGAACGACGGCCCGGTTGCTGCGCTGGAACAGGCGTGGCGCGCGTGCCTGGCCGGGCGGGTGCAGCGCCCGGCCGAGGTGCGGCAGGTGATCTGGGATTCCTGGCGCCGCAGCGTAGAGGCGGGTATCGACCCGGATGACAGCCAGTACCGCTTCGTGGCGCCCCACGATCTTGCTGCCACCCTGGCCACCCACCGCGTCCTGATCGCCGCCGCCGCGCAGGTCATGCACGGCTTGTTGGCCTACAACCCTCGCGGCCATATCAACCTCACCGACGCCGAGGGCACCACCCTGTATTTCTGCGGGCTGGACATCACCCCCGTCGGCAGCCGCCTGCTCGAATCGGTCCAGGGCACCAACTGCACCGGCCTGGCCCTGGCCGAAGACCGCCTGGTGTACGTGCTGGCCGAGGAGAACTTCGGCAGCGGCCTGCGCCAACGCCGTATGCACTGCGCCGCCGCGCCGATCAGGAATGCCCAGGGCCAGACCCTGGCGATGCTGACCCTCACCGCCGAACCCGGCTGGTTTCATTTTCACACCCTCGGTACCGTACAAGCGGCTGCCGAAGCGGTCTCCCGCCAGATGGCCCTGCAAGCGCTGTTGGAAGAGCAGCAAACCGTGCTCGAAGTGCTTAACGAAGGCCTGGTGGTGCTCGATGAGCGTGGCTGCATCAAGGCGCTCAATCGTTATGCCCGGCAACTGTTCGGGGTGGGGCTGGAGCTGATCGGCAGCCCCTTCCAGCGCCTGGGCCGCAGTGAATTGAGTGACGCCATGCTTTTACGCGGCGGTGAGCCGGTGCGTGACCTCGATTGCACCTTCCACCTGCACGACCGCAGCCAGCTCGCCTGCCTGGTCTCGGTGTGCCCGCTGGAGCAGGGCGGGGTGATCGTGTCCCTGCGCGAAAACCGCCGCATCCGTGAAATCACCCGGCGCATCATCAGCACCCAGGCGCGCTACACCTTCGATACCATCCAGGGCACGTCGCGGGCGATCCAGGACGCGCTGCACCTGGGACGCATCGCCAGTCGCAGTGAATCCACCACCCTGATCCTCGGCGAAAGCGGCACCGGCAAGGAGCTGTTCGCCCAGGCCATCCACAACGCCAGCGACCGCGCCAACGGTCCGTTCGTGGCGGTCAACTGCGGCGCGATCCCACGGGACCTGGTGCAGAGCGAGCTGTTCGGGCACGTCGAAGGCGCATTCACCGGCTCGGCCCGGGGCGGGTCGGCGGGCAAGTTTGAACTGGCGGATGGCGGCACCATCTTTCTGGATGAGATTGGCGATATGTCCTTCGACGCTCAGGTCAGCCTGCTGCGGGTGTTGCAGGAAGGCGAAATTACCCGCGTCGGCGCGAAAAGTTCACGGCCCGTGGACGTAAGGATCATTGCCGCCACCCACCGCAACCTCAGCCAGGCGGTGGCCGAAGGGGCGTTCCGTGAAGACCTCTACTACCGCCTCAACGTCCTGAACCTGACCGTACCGCCGCTGCGCATGCGCCGTGAAGACATCCCGTTGCTGGCGCGGCACTTCCTCACGCGCTGCGCCCGTTCGCTGCGCAAATCGGTACAGGGCTTTGCCCCGGATGCGCTGGAATTGCTCTCGGCCTACGCCTGGCCAGGCAATGTGCGCGAGCTGGAAAACAGCATCGAACGCGCCACCAACCTGGCGACGGGCGAACTGATCCAGGCGGCCGATCTACCCCTGGAAACCAGACCGCGCGCCACGCTGCGCCACCACGAACCTCAGCCCGCCCAGGACCTGAGCAGCCACGAAATGCACGCCATCGTCGCCGCCCTCAAAAGCACCGGCGGCAACATCCGCCTGGCCGCCCGGCAACTGAACGTGTCCCGGGGTGGGCTGTACAACAAGATGAGTCGGTTCGGGTTGAGTGCCGCAGATTTTCGCGGCGCATAGGGTCGACATGTGGGAGGGGTTTTGCCCCCGATAGCCATAGGTATCTACCCAACGTTGGCTCAACGCTGAAAGCGCGGCGGATAGGGCTGTCGTGGTGAGCGGGCTTGTCCCGCGCTGGGCTGCGCAGCAGCCCCAAAACCAGCCTCTACAGAGTGTCTGATACACCGCGATCTTCTTGACTGGGGCTGCTGCGCAGCCCAACGCGGGACAAACCCGCTCGCCACAGGGAGATTTGTCAGGGTCTGAAAAGTTGCGTAGATGCCCTTGCCCCGATAGCGGAGTGTCAGTTGACATCTACTTAACTGATCCACCGCCATCGGGGGCAAGCCCCCTCCCACATTTTGATCTCCATGTATCAGGCACACATGTTCTCCGACGTCACAATCTGCGGCGCGATATACACCCGATGCCGCTCCGGATCAAACCCCTCGGCACTCTGCAATTCCACCAGCAACTGCACCAGCGCGTTCGCCGTCTGCCTGGGCTGGGAATCCATCACCACATCGATCAACCCCTGGCTCAGCGCCTGGCGTGACAGCGCCGTGGACTCCTGCAAAATGCAGCACAAGGCCGGGCGCTTGGGCAGTTGCGCCAGGGCGCTGATGATGCCGTCGCCACCGCCACCCACCACGCACAGGCCGCGCAGGTCGGTGTGGCGGGTGAGCAGGTCGAGGGTGGCTTCTTCGGTGATGTCGCAGTTGTCCAGGTTGATCAGCGGCTCCAGCGGTTTGAGCCCCGGGGCGTGTTCAGCCAGGTAGCTGTGCAGGCCTTCGACCCGTGCCTGGTGACCGAGGAAGCGATGGCCGCCGAGCAGGATCCCCACGCTGCCTTTGCGGGCGCCGCAGGTGCGGGCGAGCAGCCAGCCCATGGTGCGCCCGACCACGTGGTTGTCCTGGCCCACATAGGGTTCCAGGGCTTGCTCGTGAATATCCGAAAGCAGGGCCACCACCGGCACACCGGCCTCGCGGATCTGCGCCAGGCAGGCGTTGATCAGCGGGTGGGCGAAGCTGACCACGGCGAGGGCATCACACTGCACGGCCAGTTGTTCGATCTGCGCGACGATGACGCTGGGTGTGCGGTCGTGGATGTAGTCGAATTGGCAGGTCAGGTTGGCGCTGGCGTGATGCTGCGCCGCCTCGCTGATCGACTGCGCCAGGTGGGCATAGAACGCCTGGGCGGTGCCCAGCAGCAGGATGCCGAAGCGATAGGTGGGCCGGCGTTCGCGTATGCGCTGGCCGATCAACCGTGCAGCAAAATAGCCCACCGCTTCGGCAGCCTGGAACACCTGCTCGGCCGTTTGCGGATTGACTGGCGCGCGCGCATTCAGCACGCGGTCGACGGTGGCCACGCTGAGGCCCGCATGGGCGGCGACGGTGGCGATGGTCGGGCGTTTATTGTTGTTCATGACAGCCCCCTTGAGCGTCTTGATAGAAAACTATCAAGCCCCGCTGGGCCTGGATGATAGCTTGATAGGGAATGGATTCAAGGCCTTGAGGGTGATTTAGCCGCGCTCTATCGTTGGTTTCGCAAAGCACCTGAAACCTCTCGCTTGCGGAGAACAATAACAATGCCTGAACACACCGCTCACACCGCTCGGCGCGACTACAGCCTCACCGGCCCCGAAGCTGCCCGCGCGGCGGAAAAAGGCCTGGTCTCGGCCAGTTGGTACCAATCGCCGATTTCCCGTAAACGCATGAAAGAACTGATGCAACGCCGCGACGGCCCGGCCTTGCTCGACACTGCTATTTGGGCGGCCGCGCTGTTGGCCACCGGATTCGGCGGCTACTGGTTCTGGGGCACGTGGGCCTGCGTGCCGTTCTTCCTCGCCTATGGCGTGCTGTACGGCACCGCGTCCAACCCGCGCTGGCACGAAACCGGCCACGGCACCGCGTTCAAGACCCGCTGGATGAACGACGTGCTGTACCAGGTCGCAAGCTTCATGTGCATCTTCGAACCCCACGTGTGGCGCTGGAGCCATGCCCGGCACCACACCGACACCATCGTCGTCGGCCGCGACCCGGAGATCGTCGAGCCACGCCCGCCTAGCCTGCCGATGATGTTTCTCAGCCTGTTCAACCTGCCCCTGGCCTGGAAGACCTTCAGCGGCGTGGCGCGCCATGCCATCGGCCAGATGAGTGCCCAGGAGGCGGATTTCATCCCCGAATCCGAGTGGCCCAAGGTGTTCCGCGCTGCGCGTATCTGGGTCGGTATTTATGCGCTGGTGATCGGCACCGCGTTGTACCTGCACAGCTGGCTGCCGCTGATGCTGGTTGGGCTGCCAAGTATCTACGGCGCCTGGCTCGGCTACGTGTTCGGCCTCACCCAGCATGTGGGCCTGGCCGAAGATGTGCTCGACCACCGCAGCAACTGCCGCACCATCTACATGAACCGCGTGCTGCGCTTTATCTACATGGACATGAACTACCACCTCGAACACCACATGTACCCGATGGTGCCGTACCACGCCTTGGCGCAATTGCACGAAGAGATCCGCAGCGACTGCCCGCCGCCGTACGCCAACCTGTTCGAGGCGTACAAGGAGATCCTTCCGACGATCTGGAAGCAGCGCAGCGATCCGACTTACTTCGTCCAGCGTCCCATCCGCCCCAGCGCTGAACCGGCCGCCAGGGCCCCGATGCATGCAGAAGCCACTGCCGGCTGAATCCCACCCAAGAACAAGAGAAAACGCCATGAACGATCAATGGATCGACGTCTGCGCCGTGGGCGAAATAGACGCGGAAGACGTGCTGCGCTTCGACCACGGGGCGCACACCTACGCGGTGTTCCGCTCGGCGGACAATGAGTTTTTCGCCACCGCCGGCCTGTGCACCCACGAGAAAATCCACCTCGCCGACGGCCTGGTGATGGACCATGTGATCGAGTGCCCCAAGCACAACGGGCGCTTCGATTATCGCTCGGGCAAGGCCCTGGGCGCGCCGGTGTGCGTCAACCTCAAGACCTACCCGGTACGGGTCGAAGCGGGGCGGGTGTTGCTCGCCGTCACGGCTTGATGATGAACGCAGCCCTGATCATCGTCGGCGCCGGCCATGCCGGTGGCCGCGCGGCACTGACCCTGCGCGAGGAAGGCTACAGGGGCCGTCTGATCCTGATCGGCGACGAGCCGCACGTGCCCTATGAGCGGCCGCCCCTGTCCAAGGGCCTGTTGCAGGGCAGCATGGACCTGGCCGGCTGCAGCCTGTGCGACAGCGCCCGGCTCGCCGAGTTGGGCATCGAACATATCGCCGGTAACCCGGTCCGCGAACTGGACCCGCCGCAGCACCGCCTGCAATTGGCCGACGGCCAGTGGCTGTCCTACGCCGGCCTGTTGCTGGCCACCGGGGGCAGGGCGCGGCGTCTGCCCCAGGCGCAGGCCAACGTGTTGTACCTGCGCACCCACGATGAAGCGCTGGCGCTGAAATCCGCGTTGCGGCCCGGAGCGCGGCTGGTGATTGTCGGCGGTGGGTTTATCGGCCTGGAAGTCGCGGCGACCGCTCGTGGCCTGGGCTGTGAGGTGACGGTGCTCGAAGCCGGGCCACGCTTGGCGGGCCGGGTGCTGGCGCCGGTCATCTCCGAGGCGCTGCTGCAGGTGCATCGCCAACAGGGTGTCGACGTGCGCTTGAATGTGGCGTTGGAGTCGATCCATGCAGAGGCGGTGCAACTGGTGGACGGGCAGTTACTGCCCTGCGACCTGGTGGTGGTCGGCATCGGCATGCAACCGAATATCGAGCTGGCCGTGGCGGCGGGGCTGGAGGTGGGGCAGGGCATTCGCGTCGATGCGCATCTGCGCACCAGCGTGCCGGACATCTACGCGGCAGGTGACGTGTGCGAGTTTCGCCTCGGCGGTGAGTACCAGCGCCAGGAAACCTGGCGCAATGCCGAGGCGCAAGGGCGGCATGCCGCATTGAACATGCTCGGGCGTGAGGAGCCGTTCGAAGCGCTGCCCGGCTTCTGGTCCGACCAGTACGACTGGGGCTTGCAGACTGTGGGCGTGATCACGCCGCTGACCGTCAGCCGTGCCTTGCCGGGCGCGGGGCTGTTGCTGTTCTACCTCGACGCCGACCAACGTTTGCAAGGCGCCTGCGGCTGGGGCCCCGGCAACAGCGTGGCCAAGGACATCAAGCTGTGCGAACGCCTGATCAGCGCGCGCATCGCCCTGAACGCGGCCAGCCTGGTCGACCCCGACGTGTCCCTCAAACACCTGCTGCGAGGCTGATATGCGCCAATTCCTGGTATTCCAATCCCTCTGGGCGATGCACACCGAGCCCGGCCCCCTGGAGGCCCAACTCGACCGCATCAAGGCCGCCGGTTTCGACGGCATTACCGATCACTACTGGCAAGCCGCCGATGTCGCGCGCCTGCACGCCGCCGCCACGGCGCGGGGCCTGCAGATCGAAGGCCAGTTGTTCCCGCAAAGCGTCGACGACCTGGCGGCCGCACTGGATGTGATCAGCCGCCATGGCTGCCACCACCTCACCCTGCAAGCCGATGTGCGCCCGCGCACCCAAACCGAAGCCGCCCGCTTGATCGAAGGCTGGCAACGCCTGGCCGAGCAGGTGGACTTTCCGGTGCTGCTGGAAACCCACCGCTATCGCCTCACCAACGACCTGCTGTTCACCCTCGACCTGCTGGCGCAGATGCCCGATTTGAAGCTGCTGGCCGACCTGTCTCACTACGTGGTCGGGCGCGAGCTGCCCGAGCCCGGCGCCGTTGAAGACGATGAGCAGATCCGCACGATCCTGCGCCACAGCTGGGGCTTTCATGGTCGTGTGGCCAGCAGTGAACAGGTGCAGGTGTCGCTGGCGTTCCCCCAGCACCAGGCCTGGGTGCAGCGCTTTACCCAGTGGTGGCGCTACGGGATCGAGGACTGGCTGGCCCGCCCCGACACCCCGCACAGCCTGTCCTTCACCTGCGAACTGGGCCCGCCGCCCTATGCCATCACCGGTGCCGACGGGCGTGAAATCAGTGATCGCTGGGCCGAGGCGTTGCAGCTCAAGGCCTTGATTCGCGACGTGTGGCAGGCGTGCCGGAAATGATCTGCTAACCTGCGCGGGTTCACTCCCGCCCTTAGCCTGGATTTGCCCCATGCCGACTTCCTCCGTTCAGCCGCCTCTTGAACCGCAGTCCGTCTGCCACCCGATCACCAGCAGCGCGATCTTTATGGTCGCCACCATCGCCCTTGGCAGTGAAGACGGCGTGCGCGCCTGGTGCGCAGACATCGCCGGGCTGGTGCGTTCGGTGGGCAAGCGCGTGCCGGCGGGCAACCTCACCTGCGTCTGCGGCTTTGGCTCGCAGGCCTGGGACCGCTTGTTCGGCGCACCGCGCCCGGCGGCGTTGCACCCGTTTCGCGAGTTCGGTGTGGAAGGGCGCATGGCGTTATCGACGCCCGGCGACATCCTCCTGCATATCCGCGCCGAGCAGATGGACCTGTGCTTTGAACTCGCCACCCAGCTGATGACAGCGTTGGGCGATAGCGTGAAGGTGGTGGATGAAGTCCAGGGTTTCCGCTACTTCGACATGCGCAGCATCATCGGCTTTGTCGACGGCACCGAGAACCCGGTGGGGCGCAAGGCCGTGGGCTTCACTATCGTTGGCGACGAAGACCCCGGATTCGAAGGCGGCAGCTACGTGCTGGTGCAGAAGTACCTGCACAACATGACCGCCTGGAACGGCCTGACGGTGGAAGCCCAGGAGAAGGTGATCGGGCGCACCAAGCTGTCGGATATCGAGTTAGGCGAAGACGCCAAGCCGAGCAATGCCCACAGCGCCCTGACCGTGATCACCGACGAGAACGGCGAAGAAGTGAAAATCCTGCGCGACAACATGCCCTTCGGCCGCCCCGGTGCCGGGGAGTTCGGCACCTATTTCATCGGCTACGCACGCTCGCCGCAGCCGCTGGAGCAGATGCTGGAAAACATGTTCGTCGGCCGCCCGGCAGGCAACTACGACCGCTTGCTCGACTTCAGCACGGCGGTCACCGGCGGGTTGTTTTTCGTGCCATCGGCCGACCTGCTCGAAGCACTGGCGGAGCGTACGGGCGGGCTATAAGGCAAGGCAGTTCAAATGTGGGAGGGGGCAAGCCCCCTCCCACATGAGATTGATGCCGGGTTGAGACGGGGTGTTATATCAACCCAGCAACCCGGTACTGACCGACACAATCAGGAACACCCCCAGCAGCGCACGATAGATCACAAACGGCCAGGTGGAGAACCGCTCGAGGAACTTCATCAGGCCCCAGATCGCGAAGAACGCCGAGACACTGGCCACCACCAGCCCGAACAACAAATGCGGCCAGGCATGGGCGGGCATATCGGCATGCAGCAGCACCCACAGCTCCTTCAAACCGGCGAGGGCGATGGCGGGCAGGCCCAGCAGGAAGGAAAAGCGCGCGGCTTCTTCGCGTTTGAAGTTGAGGAACAGGGCCGCGGTGAGGGTCGAGCCGGAACGCGATACGCCCGGAATCAACGCGCCGATCTGCGCGACCCCGACAATCAGCGCATCCCGCAGGCGCATCTGGCTGACCTCGCGGGTATGCCGGGCACGCAGCTCGGCCGCCGCCAGCAGCACCGCCATTACCACGCAGGAAATACCGATCACCAGCAGCCCGCGCAGCGGCGAATTGCAGGCGTTCAGGGTCGACGACAAGGCCAGCCCGGCAATCCCGATCGGAATGGTCGCCAACACAATTGCCACCGCGAGCTTGAACCATGGATCGTTGTAGTCGCCCCGGCGCACCGCGCCGATGCTGCCCGTGGTCACTTGGCGCACATCGCGCCAGAAGTAACTGACCACCGCCGCCAGTGCCGCCAGCTGCATGGCCGCCGAAAACGCCGAACCGGGGTCTTGCCAGCCGAGCAGGGCGGGCACTACACGCATATGGGCGGTGGAGGAGACCGGCAACAATTCGGTAATGCCCTGGATCACGCCCAGGATAAAGATCTGCAGGTAATCCAGGGAGGCGAAGCCCACATCCAGGCCGGCGGTACAGACGTTGGTCAAAGTGCGTGTCCTTGAAAAAGTGGCGAACCGGCGGAGTTTATTCGAAATGTTTCAGCGCTTCGGCAGGGCTCGCCGCTATTTGCAATCGGTTCAGCAAGTAGAAAGGTTCGCGGCACTATTGGACTGCGCCGAGGTTTTGTGAACAATGGCGCCCTGCGTTTTTTGACCGAGAGCCCCATGCCTGAAACCACCGTGGAATTGATCCAGACCGGCCCCGAAGAAGCCGAGCTGATCCGCAATCTCTACCAGTACTACGCCTATGAATCGTCGGACTGGGAGCAGGAAGATGTCGAGGCGGACGGCCGTTTCTACATCCATGACCAGCACCTGAACCGCTATTGGCAAGACCCGCACTGGAGCGCCAACCTGTTGCTGGTGGACGGCTATATCGCCGGCTTCCTGCTGATCGAAGGCAGCGAGTTGCCGGGCATCGACGCCCTGGAACTGGCCGACCTGTTTATCCTCAAGCGCTATCGTCGCAAAGGCATCGGCCGCGCCATCGCCACCCAGGTGTTGTGCAGCGGCGAGGCGGATTGGCTGGTGCGGTTTTATGACCAGGACGAAGTGTCCCAGGCGTTCTGGCGTACGGTGCTGGATAACCTGCCGCGCCCGGTGCAGGCCCTTGAGCTGGCGGATGACCCGCAGTTGATGAGTTACCTGGTTACGCGGGCGGTGTTGCATTAAAGGTGTGCTGCATCGCCTGAGGCGGCTGCCCGAACGCCCTTAGAAACGCCTGGCGCATGCGCTCGCGATCACCGAAGCCGGTTTCGCGGGCCACCACTTCCACCGGATGACGGCTGGTTTCCATCATCGCCCGTGCGGCTTCAACCCGCAGGGATTCGATGGCCTTGGCCGGCGTCTGCCCGGTTTCTTCGCGAAATACCCGGCTGAACTGGCGCGGGCTCAGCCTGGCCACCTCGGCCAGGGCGTCCACCGACAGGTCATGGGTGAGGTTTTCGCGGGCGTAGGCCAGGGCCAGTTGCACACGGTCGGACTTGGGGTCCAACTCCAACAGTGCAGACAACTGCGATTGCTCGCTGCCCCGACGCTGGGCGATCACCAGCTTGCGCGCAATGCGCCGGGCGAGGTCGCTGCCCAGGTCGTTCTCCACCATGGCCAGCGCCATGTCCACCCCGGCACTCATGCCGGCGCCGGTCCATACCTGGCCGTCAACGATAAACAGCTTGTCTTCTTCCAGGCGGATATCCGGGTAGCGCTTGCGAAAGGCCGGCGCGTGGATCCAGTGGGTGGTGGTGCGTTTGCCGTCGAGCAAACCGGCCTCGGCCAGCACGAAGATGCCCATGCACAGCGACGCGACACGCCGCGATTGAGCCGAGGCGGCCTTGACCAGTGCCAGCAGGTTGGCCTCCGGCAGGCGAAACTCCAGGTAACCGCTGACGATCAGCGTGTCGTAGCCTTGGGGCCGCAGGGGCGAGGTGTTCACCGAGAAGCCCTGGGACGTCATCACGGCGCCGCCGCTTTCCGACACCAGGTGAAACTCATAGGCGGGCTCTCCACGCAGCAGGTTCGCGCACTCGAACACCGAGCCCAGGCTGAGGCTCAGGGATTGGAAGTTCGGGTAAACCATCAGCGCAACGCTGTGCATCGCATGTCTCCAGGGGCGTGGGAGGGTGGATTGTCGGCGGCTGCCGGGAAAACGGCAACCGACTTCGGGTCATGTCCGGAATCCTTGCGCATATGACATTGTGAGGGGTTGGCGCGGCCTCTAACATTCCCTCAACGAACTAGACGACTGGTCTAATCGGACGGAGTGAAGCATGAGCAGCGAAACTAAAAGTGCACGGCAGACCATTCTCGACACGGCGCAGTTGATTGTTGGCCGTAAAGGATTTTCTGCGGTGGGCTTGAACGAAATACTGCAAGCCGCCCAGGTGCCTAAAGGTTCGTTCTATCACTACTTCAACTCCAAGGATGGCTTCGGTGTCGTGTTGCTCGACACCTACTTCGACAACTACGTGCACGGCATGCAGCAACTGTTCGACCAACCCGGTTTATCCCAGCACGCCAAGTTGATGCGTTATTGGCAGGCCTGGATCGACAATCAGACCGGTTGCACCGATGCGGGCAAGTGCCTTGCCGTCAAACTGGGTGCGGAGGTGTCAGACCTTTCAGAGCCCATGCGCCTGGCGCTGGAACGTGGCACGTCGCGCACCATCGATTTACTTGCCATCGCCATACAGCGTGGCCTTGAGGACGGTTCCCTGAACGTCGACCAAGCCCCTGCAAGCCTGGCCCGGCGCCTGTACGCGCTGTGGCTGGGGACCAGCGTGATGAGCAAGATCACCCGGACATCCGCGCCGTTTGATGAGGCGTTGCTGCTGACCCGACAGCTGTTGGGTTGCCCTGGACACACAGACATTCACTGATCGAGGCACTGGAAAATGAAAGTATTAATGGTACTGACCTCTCACGACCAGCTTGGCGACACCGGCCGCAAGACCGGCTTCTGGCTCGAAGAATTTGCCGCACCCTATTACGTGTTCAAGGACGCGGGCGCCGAACTGGTGCTGGCGTCCCCGGCCGGTGGCCAGCCGCCCCTGGACCCGGTGAGTGACGCGCCCGACGCGCAAACCGAGCAGACCCGCCGCTTTGCCGCCGACCCTGCCGCGCAACAGGCCCTGGCCAGCACGGTCAAGCTGGACACGGTCAACGCTGACGACTTCGACACCGTGTTCTACCCAGGCGGCCACGGCCCGCTGTGGGACCTGGCAGAGTCGCCGGTGTCCATCGCCCTGATCGAGTCCTTCGAGCGTGCCGGCAAGCCCATCGGCTTTGTCTGCCACGCACCGGGCGCCTTGCGTCACGTCAAGGCGGTCAATGGCGAGCCGCTGGTCAAGGGCCGTCGCGTCACCGGCTTCTCCAACTCGGAAGAAGCGGCGGTGGGCCTGACCGAGGTGGTGCCGTTCCTGATTGAAGATGATTTCAAGGCACTGGGCGGCAACTATCAGAAGGGCGCCGACTGGCAATCCTTCGTGCTCGAAGATGGTTTGCTGATCACTGGGCAGAACCCTGCCAGTTCCAGTGACGTGGCCAAGGCGCTGCTCAAACTCACCGCGTAAGTTAATTACCCCTTTCATTCATTGGCGACTTGCAACAGTCGCCAATGCTTTTGCTCGTCTCGAATTTGGAATACCCCAATGACTAACAGCGTTTTAAGTACCCCGGTCAAACTGGGTCATCACACCTTGAACAACCGTATCGTGCTGCCACCGTTGACACGCCAGCGCAGCGCCCAGCCCGGCGATATCGCCACCGACCTGATGGCCGAGTATTACCGCCAGCGCGCTACGGCCGGTTTCATGGTCAGCGAAGGCACGCAGATCGAACCCCGTGGCCAGGGTTACGCCTGGACGCCGGGCATCTACACCCCGGCGCAGATCGACGGCTGGCGCAAGGTCACCGACGCGGTGCATGCCGAAGGCGGGGTGATCTTTGCCCAGTTGTGGCATGTGGGCCGTGTGTCCCATAACGCCTTGCAGCCTGACGGCGCCGCACCGGTGGCACCGTCGGCGATTCAAGCCCGGCAAGCCAAGGCCTTTATCGAGACCGGGCCTGGCGCGGGTGAATTGAAGCAACCGCCGGTGCCTCGCGCCTTGAGCGTGCTCGAGATTGAAGAATTGGTCGGGCACTACGCCCAGGCCGCACGCAATGCCCTGGACGCCGGGTTTGACGGCGTGGAAATTCATTCGGCCAACGGTTACCTGGTCAACCAGTTCATCTCGGCCCATGCCAACCAGCGCGACGATGAGTACGGTGGTTCGCTGCACAATCGCCTGCGTTTTTTGCGCGAGATCGTCGAAGCCGTCAGCAAGGTGGTCGGGCCGGAGCGCCTGGGCGTGCGGTTCTCGCCGTTGTTCAGCGGCACCGACCAGGACCGCGTGTACATCGGCCTGGTGGAAGAAGACCCCCACCACACCTACATCGAAGCGATCAAGGTGCTGGAACAGTCGGGCATCGCCTACGTGTCCATCGCCGAAGCGGACTGGGACAACGCCCCCGTGCTGCCCGACAGCTTCCGTGAAGCCGTGCGCAGCACCTTCAGCGGTCGCATTATCTACGCCGGTCGCTACACCGCTGAACGCGGCGCGAAACTGGTGGACGCCGGGCTGGCGGATTTGATTGCGTTCGGACGGCCGTTCATTGCCAACCCGGACCTGCCGCAACGGCTATTCAAGGGCTGGCCGTTGAACCCGCTGCGGGAAGAGGGGATGTATGGTGGCGGTGAGGTGGGCTACATCGACTACCCCACCTATTCCGAGTAAGAGCGCGGTCAATGTGGGAGGGGGCTTGCCCTGATGCCAGCCATTTAAGAAGGAACACTATTAACTGTGGTGAGCGGGCTTTTTGTGGTGAGCGGGCTTGCCCCGCGCTGGGCTGCGAAGCAGCCCCAAACACAGCCCCGGAGCTGCCTGACACACTGCAGCGCTCTTATTGGGGCTGCTTCGCAGCCCAGCGCGGGGCAAGCCCGCTCACTACAGGTTGTTGCTTGCGCCTTACACATTTGCTTTGTGTTGCCTGCTGGTTACTCCACCCGCAACACAATCTTGCCGATATGGTCCCCACCTTCCATCCGCGCATGGGCCTGGGCGGCGTCGGTGTAGGCGTAGACCTTGTCGATGATCGGCAGGCAACGCCCGGCCTCCAGTACCGGCCAGATGTACTCGCGCAACTGTTCGGCAATCGCGGCTTTTTCAGCCTTGCTGCGCGCACGCAACAGTGAGCCGGTAATCACCGCGCGCTTGCCGAGGATGGTCAGCAGGTCGACGTCGTTGGCCTTGGCGCCGCCGAGGAAACCCAGCATCACCAGGTGCCCGTCCATGGCCAGGGCCTTGAGGTTGTTGTTCAGATACGAGCCGCCCATGATGTCGAGGATCACATCCACACCCTGGTCGTTGGTCTGTTGCGCGATGACCTCGGCAAAATCCTGTTCCCGGTAGTTGATCGGCTCGCCGCCCAGTTGGGCGATGGCTGCGCATTTGTCGGCGCTGCCGGCGGTGGCGAAGGCCTGGATGCCGAATTCGCGGCACAGCATCAGCGCGGTCGTACCGATGCCGCTGGTGCCGCCGTGGATCAGCACGCGCTGGCCGGTGTGCGCATCGCCGAGGCCGAACAGGTTGGCCCACACGGTGAAGAAGGTTTCCGGCACGGCGGCGGCTTGAATCCAGTCCATGCCTTCAGGAATCGGCAGCGCCTGGCTGGCGGGCACCGTGCAGAACTGCGCATAGCCGCCGCCATTGGTCAGGGCGCAGACCTTATCGCCCACGGCGAATTCGCTCACGCCGTCGCCCAGCGCGGCGACTTCGCCCGCCACTTCCAGGCCAGGCAGCGGGTTCATGCCGGGTTTCATCGGGTACTTGCCGGCGCGTTGCAGGGCGTCGGGGCGGTTCACACCGGCCGCATGCACGCGAATCAGGATCTCGCCGGGGCCCGCCACCGGTACATCTGCACGGCGTGGTTGCAGCACCTCGGGGCCACCGGGGGTGGTGATTTCGATCAGGGTCATTTCTTTGGGAAGCCTCATTTCAGATTACCTGCAGCGATGAGCGTATGGGTTGGGACCGCGTCGGACGGCCGGCGGTTCAGCAGGCGCATGCCCGGTTCCAGGGCCAGGGCGACCACTATCGCCCCGGCGGCGATCAGGAACAACAGCGCATGCTGGCCTCCGCTGACGTTGAACAGGGCGGAATAGGCAAACCCCGAGAGCGCCTGGAAAGTCGCAAAGGACACCGTGGCACGGCTCCACGCGACCTGCTGCTGATGATGGTCGGGGAGCAGTTCGTGCACCCGCGCCAGCGCCAACGGCACGATGCCCGGCGGGAAAGAACCGAGGATCACCGCGAGTACCGCCAGGCCAGTCAACGAGCCGGCAAACGGCAACGCACCGACGGCAATCGCCTGCACCACCAGCACCACGCGGATGCTCAAGCGCGCCCCCAGTTTGTCTGCCAGGAACCCGTAGGTGACCGGCCCCACAATCGACCCCAGGCCGTACATCACCCAGATCATCGCGCCGATATGCGCCCCGGCCCCCAGGCCACGGGCCACGTAATCCACCAGGAACACCATCGCCGGTACCAGCCCCGCGGCCATAAAGGCGTATTGGGCGAACAGCAGGTACACGCCGGAAGGCGTTGCTACGGCCGCGCCGGATGGCGGCGCGTCTTCATGGAGCGTGCCCGAAGGCCAGGCGAACCAGCTGGCGGCGGTCAACACCACGGCCAGCAGGCCCAGGCCGAACCAGGTCTGCTGCAAACCCAGGCTCAGCAGCGGCGGCACAAGGGTGCCGGAGCCGGCGATGCCCAGGCCGATGCCGAGGAAGATCGCGCCACTGGCCAGGCCCCGGCGTGCGGCCGGTACATGGGGCAACACGGTCGCCGCCACCAGCACCATGATTGCGCCACCGGCAATCCCCGACAGCAGGCGCCAAGCGAAGAACCACACCACCGACAGCGGGAAGCCGCAGGCGAAGAACGCCAGGGTCACCGCCACCATCATGAGGCGCAGCGCGGTCCTGTTCGAGGTGCGCTGGGCAATGGGCCGCCCGATCAGCGCGCCGATCAGGTAACCCACCAGGTTGGCGGCACCGAGGTACACCACGTCATTGGCGCTGAACCAGTGGGCCTGGATCAGCGACGGAATCAACGGCGTGTACGCAAAGCGTGCCAGGCCGATGCTGACCAGGCTGGCGCACAGGCCGGCGAAGATCGGCAGCCACACGGAGCGGCGGGGTGGGGCGTGAGTGTCGAACATGATGGCGGTCCTGGGTATTTTTCTCTGGTGCCCAGCATATCCAGGTTTCTGGATGCAATAATGCAGCGAATACACGTCGCTGTGATGCAGATATGCAGCATAAGGAGGCCGCATGAATTGGGATGATGCACGGGTGTTCCTGGCGGTTTGCCGCGAGTCGACGTTGCGCGGGGCCGCACGGGTATTGGGGGTCGACCAGGCCACAGTCGGGCGGCGGGTCAACGCCCTGGAAAAGTCCCTGGGTGCCACGCTGTTCCTGCGCACCTCCGAAGGCTACGCCCTGACCGCCGTCGGCGAGGCCGCCCTGCACTCGGTGGAAAAAATGGAACGCTCGGCCCTGGAACTGGAGCGCCAGATCCAGGGCCTGGATGACCGCCTGACCGGCACCGTACGGGTCAGCACCACCGACTCCCTGGCCATCGACTTCCTGATCCCGGCGATTGCGCGCCTGCACATCCAGCACCCGGATGTGCGCGTGCAGCTCGACGCGTCTACCCAGTTCCTGAGCCTGGCCAAACGCGAGACCGACATCGCCGTGCGCAACACCCGCCCGGACAGCCCCGACCTGATCGCCCGGCGTCTCGCGCGCTGGCCGGTGGGGTTGTTTGCGTCCCAGGCCTATATCGATCGCCAGGGTACGCCGGAGCCGGGCAGCCTGTTTGAAGGGCATGATCTTGTGGTCTATCAACCGTACCTGCAAACCCAGAAGGACATGACCCTGGTCTCGGAACCCCTGGGCCGTGGGCGCATCGTCGCCGCCCTGAGTTCCAGCCTGTTGGTGCGCCGCTCCATCGCCGCCGGGATCGGCATCGGCGAAATCCCGATCCTCACCGGTGAGCGCGACGGGTTGGTGCGCCTGTGGCCGGAGCGCACGCGGCCGTTGCCTTACGACGTCTGGCTGGTGACCCACGCCGACCTGCGCCACACCGCACGGGTGCGGGCGGTGATCGATGAAATCGTCGCGGGATTTGCCGGAACGGGGGATTAGTCAGCACAGGCTTGCAAGCGTGCGTACCGCTCTGTGGACACAATCGACGTCGATAACCTGTCAACCCACCGGAGCGCATATGAACGAATCAAGACACCAGGACCTGGGGCTGTTGTTTCTGCGGGGCAGCGGGGCGCTGTTCCTGCTGTGGGTGCATGGCCTGCCCAAGTTGCTCAACTACAGCGAGCAGTTGAAGCAGATCGAAGACCCGTTTCACCTCGGCGCCCATGTCACCTTGCTGCTGGCGATTTTCGCCGAAGTGCTGTGCCCGCTGCTGATCATCGCCGGGGTGCTGGTGCGCCTGGCGTGCCTGCCGATTCTGGCGGTGCTGTTGATTGCGATGGTGGTGGTGCATCCGGAGTGGACGCTGCTGGAAGGGCAATTCGGCTGGCTGCTGTTGATCATGTTCACCACGCTGCTGATCAGCGGGCCAGGGCGCCTGGTGCTGAGCCAGCGTTTCTCCTGAGCAAAAAAAGGCCGGGCGAGCCCGGCCAAAATAAGGAGCGGGTGTTTCAGCGATTGAGGAACGCCAGCAGGTCTTCATTCAAGGCCTGAGCGTGGGTCACGGCAAAACCGTGGGGCGCATCCTTGTACACCTTCAGCTCGGCGCCCTTGATCATCTCGGCCGCCACCTTGCCGGTGGTCTCGAATGGCACGATCTGGTCACCGTCACCGTGGATCACCAGGGTCGGCACGTCGATCCTGGCCATGTCCGGGCGGAAGTCGGTCTCGGAGAAGGCGGTGACGCAATCCACGGTCGACTTGAGGGACGCCAGCATGGCGATTTGCAGGGTCTGGGTCAGCGTACCTTCGGAAACGACCTGGCCCTTGTTGATGCCGAAGAACGGCGTGTTGAAGTCAGCGATGAACTGCGCACGGTCTTTCAGCAACCCGGCCTTGATGCCGTCGAACACTTCGGTCGGCACGCCCTGGGGATAATCGGGCTTCTGGCCGAAGATCGGCGTCACTGCGCCCAGCAGCACCAGGCCGGCCACGCGTGCACTGCCGTGGCGTGCGATGTAGCGGGCGACGTCGCCGCCGCCCATGGAGAAGCCCACCAGGGTCACATCCTTGAGGTCCAGGTGTTCGATCAACTGCGCGATGTCGTCGGCGAAGGTGTCGTAGTCGTTGCCGGTCCACGGCTGGTCCGAGCGGCCAAAGCCACGGCGGTCGAACGCGATGGTGCGAAAGCCACGGCTGCTGAGGTACTCCATCTGGTATTCCCACATGTCGGCATCCAGCGGCCAGCCGTGGCTGAACAGCACGGGCTTACCGCTGCCCCAATCCTTGAAGTAGATCTGGGTACCGTCTTTGGCAACGAATGTGCTCATGGAAAACTCCTTGATTGAGGGACTGAAAAACCAGCCTCACTATTGCCCGAAACCGGGCCGGGGGCTTGTACGGGTGTGCTTGCCTGGGGTCACCAACTGAACTTGAGCTCGACCCCCAGGTAATTGCTGTCATCGCCGCCGGCATCGCGCAAGGTGCGGCCGACCGCGTAGTGCACCGCTTCAACCGCGCCGGTGAGGTTTGGCGTAAACACATAGTCGGTACGCAGCTGACCATAGGCACCGGTCCAGCGTTCACCCTGGCCTGCGGTGCCGGCGACGGGCAGGTTCGGCTGGGTGTACACCGCGTCGCTGGTGGTCTGGCGCCACAGCAGTCCGACGGCGGTCTGCACGCTGAGCTTGTCGATGGGCTTGACGGTGATCGACGGTTTGACGTGAATCAGGTTGCTGTAGCCCGTATAGCCGGCCAGGGAAAAATAGTAGCCGTTGGGGAACAGCGGGTTGAACGTGCCGACGGTGCCGTCCCCGGTCTTGCGGTCGCCCGAGGCAATGTCCAGCTGCAGGCCGATGCGCGGCTTCCACGTCAGGCTCTCGAAGGTGTACCCCGTGCGGCTGCCACCGGCCCAGGCGCGAATATCCTTGCTGCCCACCGAGCCGCTTTGCAGCATGGCTTCGATGTCCCAGTCGAATCCCTGGGCCGCACCGCCCAGGCGTGCGTCGAACAGATGGCGGGTTTCATCGCCGTCCGCGTCGAGGTAATGCGCGGCACTGCGTTCGTACACGCCGTAGTAGGCCGACAGCTCATTCTTGCCGCCCACCAGCCGCTCGACCCGCAGCATGTGGAAGCGCGCGTCACGGTTGGATGTGTCGTCGAAGTGCCGATCGTCCTGATACTGCACCGGCTGGCTGGCGATCCCGATAAAGCGCCAGTTGGGCGTCTCCCAATCGGCCCACAGCGCATCGAAGGATTGCCGCACATTCGGGCCGTCCCGCGATGAGATGAAACGTTGCAAGTCGAAGGCGAAGTCCTGGCGCCCGACACGGGCCTTGAGGGTGCCGCTGCCGAAGGCATTGACGTATTCGGCGAAGGCCAGGCGCAGATCGACGCGGTTCTGATCGGCGCCGCCGACCGTGGTCTTGTCGTAGGCGCGTACGTCTTCCAGTTGGGTGAAGAGCCGCCAGTGTTCGTTCAAGTGCAGGTCGGCGTGCACCTGGAAGCGCTGGATCAGGTAGCGATCACGCTTCACGCCCTTCACCCCAAAACCACTGGCATCGTTCATCTCGAAGCGCTCGCGCAGCGTCGCCCCCAATGACAAATAGGTGAACGGGTTGGCGCTGGACAGCGGGATGTACTTCAAGCTGTCCAGCAGCTGCGTGCGCAACGCCGGATCCTTGAGCACCGACCAGTCCTCCTGCCAGCGGTTGGCCTTGATGGCCGGTCGTGCCGGTTGCTCGTCGGCGTGGGCGCTGCCGACCAGCAGCGGCCACAGCACGGCCAGGCCCCAGCCTGTGCGGCGAATCATTTTGTGGCGTGGAGCTGGTGAATTTCCGCGACGTAGCCGCCGGGGAACTCAACCACGGCGCTGCGACGGCCCTTGCTGTCAAAGGCCGGCACCAACACCCTGGCGCCGGAACCGGTGGCCTTGCCCAGGGTGGCCGTCAGGTCAGGCACTTGGTAACCGGTGGTCTCGTGGCCGAAGGGGTAGGGCAGGTGGCCGTTGGTGACCAGCACCGCCATGCGCCCGAATGGCGACTCGATATCGACGCGACGGTAAGTGCCAGTGGCCTGACCCACATCGACGCCAGGCGCGTGTTTGTCATCGGCCAGGACCTTGCCGTGGGAGAAGCCCAGGAACGCTTTGATAAAGGCGTCAGCGCGATCGGTGGACAGGTACACGCGGTTTTCCGGCACGGTCTGGAACGCCGCGTAGTCCGGGGTCTTGGTGTGCCAGTAGAGCTGCATGTTCACGCCACCCGGCCATTGCACCACGGCGTCTCGGCCAATCGGGTCCGGGAAGTCGCTGACGATAACGGCGGCGCCGTTTTCCCGCGCGGCGTTGAGCGCCGCGTCCATGTCCTTGACCAGGTAGCCGTTGCGTTCCTGGCCGAAGGGGTGCGGGATCGGCGTGGTGAAACCGAACAGCGACACCGTGCCCGCCGGCGTCTGCAGCAGTTGCGAGGTGGTGCTGCTCGGCACCGGCAGCACGTTCACCACCACCTGGGGCGTGCTCTTGCCGCCAAAGGTGGCGAGGAAACTCTGGGCGAAACGGTCCACATCCGCCGGGGCCACATACACGTGGCTGGTGTCGTATTGCGGCGCCACGGCCACGCTCGGGGTTGCCGCGAAGGCATTGCCCATCATTGCGCTCGCCAGCAGCGTCAATGCCACAGATACCTTGATTGCTTTGCTGCCCATGCCCACTCTCCAGCACTTCTACGGGATTGAAAGCCGTGAGGTTAGGGGCAGGGACGCGATGGAAATTGTACAAACGTGCTCGGTTGAACGGTTCAGCGTCTATGCTGGTCCACTGACCTCTACCGTCAGATCACACAGGTGAACGAAATGGCCAAGACCTACAGCTACGCCGCCCAGAACGCCACGGATGCCCTCAAGCCCTTTACCTTCGAGCGCCGCAGCCTGGCCGGTTCGCTGATCGGCGGGATCCAGGAGACCCAGGACATGCTCGACTACTGCGCCAGGCACGGGATTGTCTCGGACGTGGAGATGATCGACATCCAGGGCATCAACGAGGCGTATGAGCGCATGCTCAAGGGCGATGTGAAGTACCGGTTCGTGATCGATATGGACAGCTTGAAAAAGGAAAGCCACGCGGCTTGAAAACTGCTCCGGGAAACACTGGGGGCAATGTAGGAGGGGGGCTTGCCCAAATGCCCGTCAGTTAAGGAGGAACACTGTAACTGTGGTGGTGGTGGTGGTGGTGGTGGTGGTGGTGGTGGTGGTGGTGGTGGTGGTGGTGGTGGTGAGCGGGCTTGCCCCGCGCTGGGCTGCGAAGCAGCCCCAAAACCAGCCTCTACAGAGTGTCTGATACACCGCGTTCTTCTTTCCTGGGGCTGCTTCGCAGCCCAGCGCGGGCGGTGCGACGATTCGACAAGCCCGCTCACCACAACAGCTCTATCTGCCGGGGGGACAGCGTTTAGACAAAGTTGTGTAGATACCTATGCCCCTCCCACATGGGTGCTGTGTTGCTCAAACGGTCATCGAACACCTCAAGGCCGCTGCGGCTTCACCGAGGTGCCGAAGGTGTTGCCCATGCGCACGCTGGTCGCCGCCGGGGTGGCCAGGCCGAGCTTGTTCGGCTGGCGTTTTTCCACGGCAATGCCTTGCGCCTCGCGGTTTTTCTTCGCGGCTTTGGCCGCATTCGTATCGTTACCCATCTGCTGGCTCAGGCAGCCATAGTCGGGCGCCTTGTAGTCATCCACCGAGACGTCGGCGCAGTTGCCGGCGTGGGCGTGCAAGGGCAGGGCCGTGCACAGCAACAGGCTGGCGAGGAGCGGTAAGCGTTTCATCAAGGCCTCCTGGCGGGCCCGAGGGGGTGGGCCGGTTGGTGTGCAAGTCTAGTGCAGCGGGCCTCTCGTCACCGTGATGTTTTTTTTGCTATCACCGTAACATCAGGTTCATAAATTGGCCTCAGGATGACGGTTTTCTAGGGCGCGTCGGCCGTGCAGCGATGCAGAGCAGGGGGTGAACAGGGGGGCTGGAGGCGCGCCGTATGCGCCCTGGTCTTGCTGTTGCTGCTGGCCGGTGGTCGCGTCGCGCAGGCGGAGTCACCGCTGCTGCTGTTGAACCTGCCGGCGCAGGACCTGGAACATGCACTGCAAGCGTACAGCCGCGCCACCGGAATGGCGGTGCTGGTCGACCGCGAACTGACGCGGGGCCGGCGTTCCATCAGTGTGCGCGGACGTTTTACGGCGCAGGAGGCTCTGGCGATGTTGCTGACGGGGAGTGGCCTGATGGCGCGTTATGCACGCGATGATGCGTTCACCTTGCAGTTGCCCGCGGTCAGCCAGCCGCCTGCCACCCGTGGTGCGGCGGCACGCAACGCCGCACGGATCAACAACAGCTACGCCACGGCCTTGCAGCAGGCCATCGAGACCAGCCTGTGCCGCTCGCCGCTGACCCGGCCCGGCAGTTTTCGCGCGCTGGTACAGGTGTGGGTCAACCCCCAAGGGCTGATCGAACACAGTCGGTTGGTCAGCTCCACCGGCGACGAACAACGCGATGAAGCACTGGTACGCAACCTGGGCACCACGCGGGTCGAACGACCGGCACCGAGCTCGCTGCGTCAACCGGTGACTTTACTTTTGATGCCCGACACCACAGGAATGCGCATGGAATGCACAGCAGCAAACGGAGCCTGGGGCGGATGAAAAATACCGGGCACAGTACGATGGTCGGCTTGTTCCTGGCCTCCTACGACGACTTCAAGGTGCGTTTGCGCAAGCGCCTGGGCTCGGAGGACCTGGCCAACGATGTGCTGCACGAAACCTACCTGCGGGTCGACCGCATGGAAGTGCCGCCCAACCTGACGCAACCCAATGCCTACCTGTACCGCATGGCCTTGAACATCGCCGCCGACCGCCGCCAGGCCGACGCGCGCCTGCTCACCGGCAGCGAGGTGGAAGAACTGCTGCAAAGCGCCGACGAAGCCCAGGACCCGTCACGGGTGGTGGGCGGCCAGAAAGAAATCCAGTCCCTGGTCAAGGCGCTCTACGAACTGCCGGCCCGCCGCCGCAAGATCCTTATCGCCGCCCGCCTGGAAGAAGCCCCGCACCTGGAAATCTCCCAGCGTTTCGGCATTTCCACGCGCATGGTCGAGAAGGAAATCAAGGCCGCCCTGGGCCACTGCGCCAAGCGCCTGGAAAGAAAAGTGATCCAGCGGTTCGGTCCCGGGGCCGGAAAACCGTCTTAGAGTCGAGTCCCTGATAAAACCGTGAGTATTTGCGCGCTTGAACATTTTTAGCCTCAGTGCCACTCGGCAATCCGCCGCCAGCCCCCTGCACGACGAAGCCCGCGACTGGCTGGTCCTGCTGACCTCGGGCCGCGCCACCGTGGCCGATGCCAAGGCGCTCAAGGCCTGGTGTGCGCAAAGCCCCGAGCATGCCCAGGCGTTCGAGCAGGCCAAGGCGATGTGGCAGCAACTGGCCCCGGCGCTTGAGCAAGTCTCGCAGCCGCGCAGCTTTGGGCGCCGGGCGTTCCTGGGCGGCGCGATTGCCGCATCGGCCGCCATGCTCATGGTGCAGGTCGGCTCCCCCGGTGGTTTTGCCGGCCTCACGGCGGACTATCGCACCGAAGTCGGCGAACAGCGCCAAGTGCTGTTAAGCGACGGCGTCAGCCTGGAACTCAACACCCAGACGCGCGTCAGCCGCGTGGGCCAGGGGCTTGAATTGCTCGAAGGCGAAGTTGAGGTGATCGCCCATTCCGCACAACCGCTCAAGGTGCTGGCGGGCGAAGGCTGGGTGAGCGCGGCGCAGGCACGTTTCAATCTGCGCAACACCGACCGCACGGTGTGCGTGACCTGTATCGAGGGCTGGCTGTCGGTGGCCGTGGCTGGGCGCAGCGTGCGCCTGGAAAGCGGCCGGCAACTGAGCTACGACGCGGCCGGCCTGGGCGAACCGGTGGTGGTGGACACCCAGGCGGTCGTGGCCTGGCGCGAACAGGTGCTGGTCTTCAACAACGCCACCCTGGCCACGGTGGTGGACGAAATCAACCGCTACCGCCCGGGGATGCTGGTGCTGCTCAACAAGCAACTCGGCCAACGGCGCGTCCAGGCGCGGTTCAGCCTGCAGCAGTTGGCAGGGGTGGCGTTGTTGATTCGGGATGCGTATGGGGCCAAGTGTACGGAGTTGCCGGGTGGGGTGGTGTTGTTGAGTTGAGGCCTGCCGCTCGTCGGGTAACTCCGATTTTTACGCTGTAAAAGAGCCGCGATCACCCGTTGTTCTACGCCTGTCGCTTTCAGGTATGCCTGTGTGCTCATGGGCTGAGCGACCGGTCTTCCCCCTCTGACAGACCTCCTTTCTTATCTTCTCTGAATTTTCTCTTTTGTTTGTAGGGGAAGAGATTTTTAACGTATGAAAAAACCAGGAAACACGCTCTTCAAGTCTCACTGCCTATCCGATTTCTTCCTTCGACTTACATTGTTCGGAAGCCTCTGACAGTCCTCGAACGGCTGTGTGACAGGCAGGGCGACGACGTCAAAAACGCCGAACTTTTTGTAACTTTTCCTCTTTTCCTTAAGCGTTTCAGCCTCGGCAGCATGGGTGCTCTTTCCATTTGAGTACCTGTGTGAGGGTGAAGGGATGCCAGCTGTTTTCCGACCTGCGCTGCTGGGGATGGCGCTGCTTTCAGGTCCGCTTTATGCCGCGTCCACCGTGTCGCCCGGCGACCGTGAACTGGCCCGTGAGCGTCAGCAGAAAGTGTTGGAAGAACAGCGTCGCCGCCTTGAAGACCTGCAACACCTGCCGGGCCAGATCGCTGCACCAACCGCCCCCGCGCCGCTGGACGACGGCCAGTGCATCACCCTCACGCGCATCAATGTCGAAGGCGCTGCGTTGCTGTCCGCGGCCCAGCGGCAGGCGCTGCTGGAACCCTGGCAGGGGCGGTGCCTGGGGGGGCCTCAACTCAACGCAGTGCTCAAAAGCCTCACTGATCATTACCTGCATCGCGGCTATGTCACCACCCGCGCCTACCTGCCGCAGCAGGACCTGAAAAATGGCGAGCTGACCATCATTGTGGTGGAAGGACGCCTTGAAGGACTCGACAGCTCATCGCTGGCCAGCCCGCTGGAGTCCGCCATGACCTTCCCCGGCACCGTGGGTGAGGTGCTCGACCTGCGTGAGCTGGAGCAATGGGTGGATCAGCTGTCGCGCTTGCCCTCGCGCCAGCCGCAGCTTGAGGTCCTGCCGGGGCAGGCGGTGGGCGGCAGTCGCGTGACGCTTAAAGGCGAGCGCCTCAAACCCTGGCGTGTCTCGGCCAACCGTAACAACCATGGCGATATCAGCACCGGTCGCCAGCAGGCCGGTATCGGCCTGGACTGGGACAGCCCCCTGGGCCTGGCGGATCAGTTGAACCTGCGGGCCAACCGCGACACCGTCAGCGACCGCTGGCGCCATTCCCACAGCCAGAACCTGTTCTACAGCCTGCCGTATGGTTGGTGGACCTTCAATTTCAGCCACGGCCAAAGCTACTACCGCACGCGTAACGACCTCTCCGGGTTTGCCTTTGCGCTGTCAGGTGAGACCTCCAGCCAGCAGTTGCGCGCCGAACGCGTGCTGCACCGCGATAACCTGGGCAAGACGGCATTTAACCTGGGCCTGAGCCATCTGCGCACCCGCAACTACCTGGAAGACGCGCTGCTGCGCACCTCCAGCCATCGCATCACTGAGCGTCAACTGGGCTTCAACCATGGCCGCCGAATCGGCAATGCCTTTCTCAATCTCGATGCCGGTTGGCAACAGGGCATCGGTGCCCTGGACGCCCAGCGCGATCTCTCCAGGCAGCGCGGCGCGCCTACCTCGCGCTATCAGAAATACACCCTGACCCTCAGCTATTTGCAGTCCTTTCGCTGGCTGGGCCAGTACTGGAGTGTCGACAGCCTTGCTACCGGCCAACACGCCGAAGACGAACTCTATGGACCACAACGCCTGAGCGTCGGCGGCCTTGGTGCCGTGCGCGGGTTTCAGCAACAGAACCTGTCGGGCAACAGCGGCGGCTACTGGCGCAGCCAGGTGCGCTGGCGCCAACCGGTTGCCTGGGATGCGCTGCGCCCCTGGGTGCACGAAGTGGGCGTGGGCTTTGGCTACGACGTCGGTGTGATCAGCCGCGGCCCGCATAACCCTGAGGTGGCCGGGCGCCTTACCGGCCATGCCTGGGAGTTCAGCGCACGCGGCACTCACCTTGCGGCGTCGCTGGCGCTCGCCCGTTCCCTGGAGCGCCCGGCCGTCGTTGAGCGCCGCGAACACCCGATCTACGCCCGAATCGAGCTGTTTTTCTAATAACAACAAGGAACCTTGCCTATGGACGTGCGCAGCCCGTTTAACCAGTGCCTGGCCCTGAGCCTGGCGGGAATCATCTTTCTCAACCCCATTGTTGCCGCCGCCGCAGAGCTGAGCGTGGACCCGGCCAGCCCTGGCACCAGCGTCGGCCATGCACCCAATGGCGTGCCGGTGGTGAATATCGCCGGGCCCAATGGCAGCGGGCTGTCCCATAACCTGTTCACCGACTACAACGTCGGCAGCCAGGGGCTGATCCTCAACAACGCCACCCAGGCCACGCAACACACCCAACTGGGGGGTGTGATCCTCGGCAACCCAGGCCTGCAAGGGCGAGCCGCCAGCGTGATCCTCAACGAAGTCACCGGTGGCAACCGCAGCCACTTGGGTGGCTACACCGAGGTGGCCGGGCAGGCCGCGCGGGTGATCGTCGCCAATCCCCATGGCATCACCTGCAATGGCTGCGGGTTTATCAATACGCCTCGCGCGACATTGACCACCGGCAAGCCAGTGATCGAGGGCGGGCGGCTGGATCACTTTCGCGTAGAGGGCGGCGATATTGCGGTGGAGGGCGCCGGGCTCAATGCACGCAATGTCAGCCAGTTCGACCTGATTACCCGTACCGCCAAGCTGAATGCGCAGTTGCATGCCGACCACCTCACCGTCATCACCGGCCGTAACGATGTCAGCGCCGACAGTTTGCAGGCCCACGCCCATGCCGAGGATGGCCGGGCCAAACCGCAACTGGCCATCGACGCCAGCGCACTCGGCGGGATGTACGCCGGGACGATTCGCCTGGTGGGCACTGAACAGGGCGTAGGCGTAAGGCTGGCGGGCGATATGGCCAGCACCGCCGGCGACATTGTGATCAACGCCAATGGCGGCCTGAGCCTGTCCCACACCACCAGCGTCGGCGCACTCACTGCCAGGGCCGAGTCGATTGACTTGCAGGGGCCGACCTTTGCGATGGGGGATGTCGACCTGCAGGCCCAGGGCGACCTGGTGGTGCGGCAAACCCTGGCCAGTGCCGCAAATGTGAGCGTGGAAGGCACCTCGGTCAGCAACCAGGGCAAGGTTGTCAGTGGCATCCTGGAAGATCGGCGTATCGCGGGCAAACAGCTGACCATCCAGGCCCAGCGCCTGGATAACCAGGGTGAACTCAACGCCAGTGGCCACCTGGAAATCACCAGCGGCAGCCTCGATAACAACGGCCGGATCGCCGCCGACAGCGCGAGAATCGAAGCTCGCCAGACCCTGAGAAATAACGGCCAGGTCGTCACCGCCCGCGAACTGGACATTGTCGCCCATCAGGCCGTCAACCACGCCGGGACGATTCATGCCGAAGGCGATCTGAGCCTGGTCGCCGACACTGTCGAGAACAGCGGCAAGATCGTGGGGGCGGGCAGTGAGCTGAGTATTGCGGCCGGCACGTTCACCAACGCTGGCGAACTGCTCGGCGACCACCATCTGCAACTGCAGATCGATGGCGATCTGAAGAACACCGGCCTCATCGCCGCCAAAGGCGATGCCGTCATCAGCGCATCAAACCTCACCCAAGACCACGGCCAGATCCTCAGCGGTCAAGACATCCAACTGCGCGTGCGCGATGTACTGCACAACCTCGGCGTGCTCAGTGCAGCGCGGCATATGCAGATCAATGCCGCTCAGTTGAATAACCATGGGAGCGTCGGCAGCCAGGGCCATTTCCTGCTCACTGCCAACGTCACCAACACCGGCCTGCTGTTCAGCGGCGGCGACCTGCACGTGCGCGGCGAGCATTTCAGCAACCTCGAAGGTGATCTCTACAGCGTCGGTGATTTCAGTTTCAGCGGCACGCGCTTCAGTAACCTCTCCGGCAGCGTGGAAACCGAAGGCAACCTGCACATCAACGCCCGCGAGTTCGAAAACGCCCGCACCCACCTTGCCCTCGAACGCGAACTGGTCGGCGGCAGCATCCAGTGGGTCTGCGGCCAGCACTGCGACGGCGACGACAGCTTCAAGCGCGGCACCATCTATATCAGCGAAACCTGGCGCGAAACCGCCGCGCCCAACTCCACCCAGGCCGCGCGACTGGTGGCCGGCAAACACCTGAGTATCGACGCGCATACCCTGGAAAACCGCTACAGCCTGCTCGCCGCCAATGGCGACATGCACCTCGCCGCCCACCGTCTTATCAACCAGGGCGCGGCCTCCCAGACCGGTACTTCCAGCACCATCATCGGCACCCCCGGGCGCATCGACAAAGCCCTGTGGGACCAGATGGAGTTCCACGACCTGCCGGCCTTCAACAACGCCCCGTTCGACCCGGTGCGCTTTGCCGAACTCAAGGCGCGCTCGACAGGGGAGGGCTTCAGCAACCCCGGCACACTCACGACCTGGCGCGAGGATGGTCGCGCAGTCTATGCCGCCACCCTGCAAGCCGGCGGCAGCCTCAACCTGCAGGCCAGCGAGTACCTGCAAAACGGCACCCTGCGTGAAAACACCCTGGCGCAACTGACGGGCGAAACAGGCCACAACCCCAACGACCTCGAACTGAGCCCTGATCGCCTCAGCGAAGACCTGACCCAACCGCCGGAATTCCAACTGCCCAGCGGTGAATACGGGCTGTTTATCCCCAGCAGGAATCCGGGCAGCCCCTACCTGATTGAAACCAATCCCCTCTTCACCCACCTTGCCAGCTTTCTCAGTTCCCAGTACCTGCTCGACAAGATCGGCTACAACAACGACGAAGCCTGGCGGCGCCTGGGGGACGGCTATTACGAAAGCCGCCTGATCCGTGACGCCGTGCTGGCGAAGACCGGGCAACGCTTTCTCGCCGGGCTGGAGAGCGACGAGGAACAGTTCCGCTACCTGATGGACAACGGCCTCAGCGCCCGCGACAGCCTGCAACTGAGTGTCGGCGTCGGCCTCACCGCGCAGCAGGTGGCGGCCCTGACCCACGACATCGTGTGGATGGAAAAACGCCAGGTGCAGGGCGAAGACGTGCTGGTGCCGGTGCTGTACCTGGCAACGGTCGATGCCCATAACCTGCGGGGCGGCAGCCTGGTGCAAGGCCGGGATGTCAACCTGGTCAGCGGTGGCGATATCGTCAGCGTGGGCACCTTGAAAGCCTCGCAGGATGTGACCGCCATCAGCGATGGCAGCCTGCTCAATGGCGGCACGATCAGCGCCGGTGACCGCATCAGCCTGCTGGCCAGCGACAGTATCCGCAATGCGATGGCCGGTGAGATCCGTGGCAGTCACATCGATCTCACCAGTGTGAGCGGCGACATCATCAACGAACGCACCGCCCACACCAGGCATCAGGGCGACGGCACCCTCGTCACCCATCTCGACACCGCCAGCCGGATCAGTGCCGGACAGCAACTCACGCTCAATGCCGGTCGCGACATCACCAACCGTGGTGATATCAATAGCGCTGGCGATGCCAGCCTGGGCGCTGGGCGTGACATCAACCTTATCGCCGTCACCGACACCCAACAGGTCCGCACCACGGAAAACGGCGGCCACCGCGTCACCCAACACAGCCGCACTGAACAGCTCGGCGCCAACCTCAACGCCGCCGGTAACCTGAGCCTGCACGCCGGGCGCGACATCACGCTATTGGCCAGCCAGGCCAACGCCGGCAAAGACCTGACCGTCGCCGCCGGTGGCAACCTCCACCTATTGGCCGCCGCCAACGAAACCGATCATGAGGTCAACAGCAAACGCGACGGCGCCAGGGTCCATGAGCAAACCACCCAGGTCCGCCACGTGGGCAGCCAGCTCACTGCCGGCGGCACCCTTACCGCCAGTGCGGGGCAAGACATCGTGCTGCACGCCAGCCAGGTTCGCAGCGGCAAGGATGCGTATCTGGTGGCCGGTGGGCAGTTGCAGCTGCTGAGTGCCAATGACAGCGACTACAGCCTGTATGACTACAAGAAAAAAGGCAGCTTCGGCGCACTCAAGACCCAACGCGACGAAGTCACCGACCTGCGCGCGGTGGGCAGCCAGGTCACCACTGGCGGCAACCTCAACCTGATCAGCGGCGGTGACCAGCTTTATCAAGGGGCCAGGCTGGAAAGCGCTGCGGACATCGCCATCACCAGTGGTGGAGCGGTGACCTTCGAAGCGGTGAAGGACCTGCATCAGGAGAGCCACGAGAAGACCAACAACAACGCATTCTGGGTGTCATCCAAGGGCAAGGGCAGCACTGACGAAACGCTGCGCCAGAGTCAGCTGGTTGCCGGGGGCGCCATTGCGATCAAAGCCGTCGACGGTTTGAAGATCGACATCAAGCAGGTCAACCAGCAGAGCGTCACCCAGTCCATCGATGCGATGGTCAAGGCCGACCCGCAATTGGCTTGGCTCAAGGACGCAGAGCAACGCGGGGACGTGGACTGGCGTCAGGTCAGGGAAGTCCACGACAGCTTCAAGTACAGCCACTCCGGGCTGGGCCCCGCCTCGCAAATGATCATTGCCATTGTGATGTCGGCAGTCATCGGACCCATGGCAGCGGCAGCCGCGGGGGGCGGCGTCGGCGGCGCCATGGTCGGTGCAGTAGCCACCGGCGCGTCGACCAATGCCGGCGTCAGCGTGGTCAATAACCGGGGCAATCTCGGTGCGGTTCTCAAGGATGTGACGGCGTCCGATGCCATCAAGGGCTATGGGATTTCGGCGATCACTGCGGGGCTGACGGTGGGCCATTTCGATCGATGGACCGGCACCCACACCCAGACCGACATAGGCAAAATTGTTACATCCGGCTCGCTGGGCACCTGGAGCGGTGTCGGCCAGTTCGCAGCCAACCAGGCGCTGCAGAACGGCACCTCTGTGTTGCTGAACAAAGCCCTGGGGCAGGGCGGCAGTGTCAGTGACGCGCTGAAAAATGCCTTGTTCAACACCTTGGCGGCCGCCAGCTTCAACCTGGTCGGGGATTACACGAAAAACCTCCTGGCGGACGGCTCGGCCCCGAAGGTGGTGATTCACGCCATGGTCGGTGGGTTGCTGGCAGAAGCCACCGGCGGCGACTTCAAAACCGGCGCATTGGCTGCGGCGGCGAGCGAAGCGCTGGTTGGCCACCTGGATGACTTGGTCAAGGGCAACGACAACCTGCTCACCATGAGCTCGCAGATCGTCGGCGTGCTCGCGGCTGCGGCGCAGAGCGATACGGACGCAGCCAAGCTGGAGACCGGCAGTTGGGTGGCGAAGAACGCCACGCAATACAACTACCTGTCACACAACCAACTGGAGCGAGCCGCCAAGCAGATAACGCGATGCACCGACGCCTCCTGCATCGAAGACGCGACGCGCAAATTCATAGAACTGAGCCTGCAGCAGGACATTGACGCGATAGTCAGCTGCCAGGCCGACCCCGACTCTTGCGCCGCACGCTCCATGGAAGTCGCCAACACCCAGGCGAACCTCAACGCCATCCGCGATATCGCTGACGACGCCTCGCCTGAGGCCCGGGCAGCAGTACAGAACCTCATCAACGGCAACTACGAATTCCAGGAAATGTTAGCGACCGCCACGACCGAGCACTCGGTGGGTGCGATGGTCGATTCGCTCAAGGCGAAATGGGAACTGAGCGACGCTCAGGCGCAGGACATTGCGGACAATTTGAAGATCGCGCTGGCGGTTGGGGTGGGGACAGCGGCGGGGGTGGTGGCTTATAGGCGGGCTGTGGCGCGTGGTACAAAAGTCTCGCAGGGCCTGACAGGTGACACCGGCGCCGCTTTACCTCGAGTGAGCAACGGTGTTCCACTTGATCCGCGTCTACCTGATCCAGTGGCTGGCCTGGAGTACACGCCAAAAACGCTGAGTTCCTCCAATCCTAACATTGCTAACTCCCAGGTTAACGGCTATGTCGGCGAGTTGAAATTGGCAAATGATGTTGCCGCCTTGCCCAATCAAACGGTAGTCCGGTACGGCGATGCTATAGGTACGCGCGGCGCAGATCTGGTGTCTGTCAACTCAGCTACAGGTGAAGTCACTTTGTGGGATAACAAGTATCGTAGCAGTGCTCAAAGTGTGCCATCTTCTCCAACGTTTACGCCTGGTTCGAATGCGCTGGATGGAGCAGTTTCCAACGCGCAGACAGCAATCAGAAATTCAAATTTGCCGGATTCAGTAAAGCAGCAAGCCATTCAAAATTTGAGAGATGGTAATTTCAATGCCAATACAGTGGGCTCGGGTGCTGCGAAAAATTCAACACCTGTTAGGTTTTGCGGAAATAACCCTTGTTGAGGATAATTCATGCTCTTTGACCCAGTCAAAACCAGATTTAATGGTTTCAGTGAGGCAATGCTTAAATGGCAATTGGATACGCAGTATGATCCAAAGCGGCCAATGGGGAATGTTGCCAAGTCTGATTTGTCCGATGTGATTTCAGCATGGCTAGTTGGCCTCCAAGGCGAGATTGCACCGGTACTTCCCCGCTCTCTGCAATGGATAGATAAGGCCATAGAAAACGACGAGGAATTCGGGCCAGACATTAATGCTCACAGGACAATATTGCACTGGGCAAAAGCTCTGGGTGAATGGATGGAAACGGGCTGGAATTCTGAAGGCGAATGGGGCGCGGCCCGTGTGTATGAGGAAGCTCGCTGGCGTTACGAAAAACGCCCTTGGTCAACGCATGATATTGTCAAAACTGGCCTGGATGACTACATGGCTTTTGCATATCAGAGCGGCGAACACGACGAAGGCTTTGAGGCAGGTATTGAGATGTATCAACGTTGGAGTGGCAAAAGAGAAATATTGCTATCCAGCACTTTGAAGCCCCGAGACTTTGGCTATGCTTTGTGCCTTCATCGAACTGCCCGTCAGGAGTTTAATGAAGACGAACTTTTTAAAGCTGGTAGAAAAATGCTTCAGGCCAATTTGCAAAAAACTTGGTTGGGCGGTGGGCAATATATTCGTGCAGCTACGTGGCTCAAGATTGTCTACTGGCACAACGATGAAGCTCTGACACCGTTACAAACTGTTTTGAAAGCATACGAAAACATGCCTAAAGTACCTCGGCCGGATTTTGTTTCAATAGTATGATCTTTTTGTAATGTCGAATCGATTTGGGGCAAAAGCGACAGGTGGTGCCGGTGAAAGTGCAGGCGCCATGCGCCGATTGGACTATGAAGGTGCTCCCTACCACGGAAAAGTCGAGAATGCAGTTAATGGTCGAGCTCCGGTTAATGGTCAAGAAGCGCTAGATTTTTCGATTCAAGTTAAACGGAGTCTGACCCCGAGTGATCTCAGATGATTGCCAGTTTTGAGACTGGGGGTTATCCATCAACACCTGTAGGAAAATTGGTTGGTACGCAATCTACGATGCCGGATGGTTCGCGTGTCCGTGTCATGCAAGCAGATAGCCGTAGTCCTCAGAGGGCTTCGTTTGAAAATGCTAATGGTGGGCCAATAGATCCAACAACGTGCAAGCCACCACAGCCACCGAAAGGTATTTCTAAAATCGAAAGAAAACAGTGGATTAGAGAAAGAACGCATATTGAGCAGGTGGACTAATGTTTGATTTTTTAAAGCTTGTCATGTCATTTTCCTCACTTCGTATTAATAGTATTGAGTGGGATGGTGATTTTTTGAACGTTTCTGGAGACGGTTGGAGCTTTAGCAGTAGTAGTGCCTGGAGGGTGTCTAAGGATGACGACATGTTGTTTGCATGTAGGGATGATCAGGCAAGTGTGCGTATTAAAGAGTTGGTAGGTCTTTCAGTTGGAAGTGTTTCGTGGATCGCCCAGAATCAGCCCGTAGATCCATCTCTTGCACTTTCTGATGGTAGAAGGCTTGATGTATTTTGCTCTTCTGTTTGCGAGCCTTGGGTAATGACTCTTCCGAATAATATTGTTTATGCTGGGAATTCATAAAGTGCAAAAGGAACAGGGCAAGCTTTACGGGAAGTTGAGATTGTTTCTGGCAGTAAAGGTGCGTGGAATAAAGAGTTGAATAAGTCTGTGCCGAATACCGTATATAAGGTCTATGTGAATAAAAACTTCCCAACAGATGGCTTGAGCCACGTTGAGAGGGTCGAGTCAAATCTTTCATTAATAAAATATGATCGGAGTACATATCAGCAATGTGTGGCAGGCAAGTGCGGCGTTAGTGGGGGCGAGGGTGGGCACTTGATTGCTAGTATGTTCAACGGACCTTGGGAGAGATTGAACCTTCTTCCCATGAATGGGAACTTAAATGAAGATACTTGGAAATCTATGGTGAATGCATGGGCGTTCGAACTTAAAGGGGGTAAATAGGTTGGCGTGAAAATTCTTGATTATTGCAAATTAGTGCGATTTAAAGAAAATTAATGCCAGTCAGAGCAACTTAGAGTAACTCAGTGCAACTTCTCTCGGGTGTGGGGTCAGCACGTTTTTGTTGAGGCACGTTACCGACTGTTTACAAACGAGCTGCGCCATTCGTAACCAATCGACCGGACCAGTGGTGAAACAGTAAGCTATAGTGCTGTGCCCATTTATACAGGTACAAACCCAATGCCAACCGGTGTAATGTTGTCTGGTCGTGGGGCAGGCGGTTTTACTCTTGATGTATAAATTCCGAACGTGAGTGGAGTTAAGTAAGAATGATAAATAAACTGATTGCTCTCCTTTCACCACCCTCTCAGCGAATCTTTGATAATGCGGCTTGGGCGACCTTTGAATCTGAGGGAGGTCTGCGATTACCATCTGATTTTAAACAGTTCATATCAATTTACGGATGTGGAGCAGTAGACGATTTCGTATGGGTGTTAGATCCATTTTCAGAAAACTCAAATTTGAATTTTGACAAAAGCCAATATTTTATAGATGCGTACGCTGTAATGAGGCAGGAATTTTTATCGGACTATCCAAGACCAGATTACCCTGCGGAAGGCTCTTTTCTTCCTTGGGCGGTAACGGATAATGGAGAAACTTTTGTTTGGTTGGTTGATGGGGAGCCAGACTCATGGAAAGTTGCTATTCATAGCTCGGATCAGGGGGAAGAGGAAATCTACAACTTCGGCTGTGTTGAGTTTATTTTAAAGCTGCTTAGCAGAGATATTTCGTCAAAAATTCTACCTGGTCAGTTTCCTCCTGTTGATCTAGATAAACATTTTTTTACAGCTGCTGATTAGATGCAAAAGGAACTGCGAGCGGCTTGCCGTCTGGTGAAGCGAAATTAGTCGATAACGGTACACCAGCGGCTGATGATGCGAGTTTTACAGCAACATCCACATTAGGATGGACGAACATCTCGAGTGACGCTCGCGCGGTGGTCCGGGACGTCGAGTACTATTCAGGTGTGCCGATGCCCTCTAATCAGCGCACGCAACTTGCAGATGAGTTGCGTCAGGTGGATCACACTTATGTCGCACCCAGAAGCGACTATCAAGCCTTACAGCGTGAATACAATAGCCAGCGAAATAATCTCAAGCGTGAGTGGGAGTTGAATACTGGCTTGATATGGCCGAAGACGGAGAGTGGTGTGGATTTCCAAGCGCACCTTGTGATACCACAGCAGTATGGTGGACCTAACCAATGGTGGAATTTGCATCCGGTGCCGGGTGGAAGTGCTCACCAAGGTGGCGTTCATGCCCCAGCAAGTCCAACAACTACAGCATTTCCGCAGAACCCTCCGAGGCGACCATGACCATGTACGAAAAATTAGAAGCCTTCAATGCACTCGCATGCGTGCTATTAGAGCGTCTGACCCCTGTTTCTTCTGGTGACGTGAGTGGGATGCGACAGCAGTGGCCAGCGGCTCCCGATGATTACTTTACTTTTATGCAGGAGCGGGGGCATGGTGAGATAAAGGAGGACGACTGCGCGCTGTCGCTTTTGACTATTCAATCCATATTGTGTCCTGCGGCAGACTACTTTGGTAATGATGGGTTTTATAAAGACGGACCCTATGAATCGGGTGCTAAGGGCGAGGTGTGGCTGTTCGGCTGGGATAGCACCGGGACTGCTTTCGGTTTCGACAGTGGAGACAGCTGGCGATTGTTGGAAATCGACAATATGCGTTGGATAACGCGACTTGACTTGTCGTTTCGTCAGTTCGTCGAAGGGTTGTTGGTTTGTTATCCGCAGCGGCCGATAAGCTTTGCGAATGGAGTTTGGCGCGACTCGGGAGATGTTTCTTACACCCTGTCGGAGCTTCGTTGGTTGTAATGGTGGCTATGAGCTAACCGGTGACTGGGGGCGAGTAGCTATTAAGGGAGAAGCTGTAGATGTAATTGTGGAATATTAGTTGGTCAAAAAGCCATGGATGGAACAGTTCTTCTAAAGTTTGCATGGAGTCGACTTCTAGGAGGTGGCGAAAAATTAATATACTCCTCGAAAAAGATTGCGTTCATTAGTGCTCATTATTTGCTGATGGGGATTTTGGTGACCTTGAAAGGATAGAGCTGGAAGGTTTTAACAAGCTAGGAACTGTCGAATTTTGGTCTAAAGGTTGGGTGGGTATTGATATATATGACTGTGCTCTTGATGAGCAGGTTATGAATGTGTTGCTTTCTCCAGAAGAGGAAGAATCTGTTTCTCAGGCATTTGAGAGTTTTGTAAGGATATTGACGCAAGATAGTTGATGGTGCAAAAGGCGCAGTAACGGCTCTAGAGACAACCAGTCCTGTTGTCGTGACTGGGAAGTGCGCAATTGATAAGGTACAAAGTTACGAGGGGGCTCTTCGAGACGTATAGATGGCCCGTCTGTTTCACGCTGTCATATATCACGGTGATATTGACGGCTGGAGAAAGGATATTAAAGCCGGTGCCCAAGGCCTCGGGTTGCTGCTGGCTCGAATCGAAGGTAATCAATTTGTTATTACCGATGGCCGCTCCATTCCTCTTTCAGAGTGCAAAATAGAGTTCTCTTAAACTTGCTCCACTGACACCGGCCTTGCGCCGGTGTTTTTGCACCCTACCTGCACACTTTCTGCAGTTAAGTGGGGGGTAAACGGGGTCTGACCGAGTGATCTCCAGATCACCCAACAGGTGTTCCAACGCTAATCTCAGAGACAAAGTTGACTCAAGGCGCAGGAAGATATAACTATGTCGTTCTTCAGGATGGTCAGTTAGTGAACCGACTGCTCTGCAATGGCTTGCGCTCGACAACTAGCATGAGAAGCGCGAGTGGGGGACGGCTATCTCAGTGGCCCCACCACCTGCCGATACTTCTCCACCCCCTGCGGCGTCTCCCGCACCAAACTGATCTCCAGCCCCAATGGATCCTCACGCCGATTCCCGCTCAACTGCCGCCAGCCCTTATCCGCCTCCCACACCCGCACCTGCAGGTCACGGACCCCGCTCAACACCACCACCCCATCCTTCGCCGCCGGCAGCGGATAGCGATCCCGCGCGGGTGCGGCAGCGCGATACAAACTGTCGCCCTTGAGCCACCAGCGCACCCGTTGCAGGCCATCGCCGGCGACGGGTGCGCTGCGAATGATGTCCAGCCGAAAGCCTTTGCTGTCGGAACTGCGCACGGTGACCGCCGCCAGTCCATCGAGCTTTTCTGCACTGTTCTTTGAGGGCTCCGGGGCGTTCAGTTCGACGCTGGCGCGCAGGCTGATGTCGCGCTGCAGTTGGTTGAGGGCGCGCAGCAGCACTTCGGTCTGTTCGCTGCTCGCCTGCAGGTGCTGGTCGGCGCGGGTGACGCTGTCCAGCCCGCGCCAGGCGATCACGCTGACTACGGCCATGAGCATGATCGCGACCATCACTTCGATCAGGGTGAAGCCTTGTTCGGAGCGCTTCATGGCTGGCTCACCACGCGCATCAAGCCGGCGGTGTCGCGTTGCAGGCTGAGGCTGTGTTGGCCGTCGGACAGCACGATGCGCACGGGTGGGTTGATCCATTCGGCGTCGAGCACCAGGGTTTGCCGGGGTTCGATATTGATGTGCATCGGCGTGCTTTCCCACAGGCGCGGACGCAGTTGGGTGTCGCCCTGGAACGCTTCGACGCCACTGCCATCGTCGGTGCGACGGTTGAAGCGAAAGCCCTTGGCGTCGGCGCGCCAGGTGATCGGGTGGCCGTCCGCGCGGGCTTCGGCCTGGGCCACTTGCAGCAGTTGGCTCAGGCGCTCGGCGTCCTTGCGCAGCAGGTGCAGCGGGTCGGGCTTGATGGTCAGGCTGATGGCGGCGCTGGCGATGCCGATGATCACCAGCACCACCATCAACTCGATCAGGGTGAAGCCTTGCTGTTTCATCGGTAGGCCCCTCGAAAGCTGGTGAGCTTGTGAAATAAAAACGTGCGAATTGGCCTGTAGGCTGGTGCCATGGACAAACAGGAGGTCCTTCCCATGGCATTCACCCTGCGTTTCTCACCGGCCCACGGTGTGCAGATCGTGGCGTTGCTGGCGGCATTGGCCGGTGTGGCGGTCTGGACGCCGCTGCTGCTGACGTCCGCCGAGTCCCATACGCCCCAGGCCGCGCCCCAGGTGCTGGCGGCGCGCAGCGATAACCCGGCGCTGCAATGGTTTTCCAATGCGCCGGCGGCGTTGCAGGTCAAGGTCTCTGGGGTGCTGGCCGGGGCGCGCGGTGCGGTGGCGATCCTCAGTCTCAACGACGGCCCGCCGCGCAGTTTCCTGCTGGGCGAGCGCCTCAGCCCGGGCGTGCGGCTCACGGCCATCGAAGGCGATGGGGTCGAGATCGAGCGCGGCGGCGAGAAGCTGCGCGTCAACCTCGACAAGTTGCCCGATGGGCCGGCCTTGCCGCGGCTCACTCGGCCCTGACCTGTGTCTCCACGCGGGCCAGCGGCGGCGCCTCGCGGCTGGCGTCGAGCACCTGCACGTTGACTTGAAACAGGCGGCCATCGCGACTGATGGTCTGCTCGCACCGCAGTTTCAAGCGCCCCTGGTCACAGCTGAAGGTCTTTGTGCCGTCGCGCAAATGCCCCTCCAGGCGCAACTCCGCCAGGCGACTCTGCGCCGCCAGCAACCCCATGGATTTGTCCCGCAGCAGGCCGTTGCCCTGGGTCATCAACCCGGCCACGCGGATGGCGGCGGCCATCGCCACAGCGATAATCGCCAGCGCCACCAGCACCTCGATCAGGGTAAAACCTTGCTCCTTGCGACGGCCGTACATGGCGTTCTCAAAGCCGGGAAACAGGCCCGCAGACTAGCGCCGGCAGTTGACCGATTGGCGACCGAAACTCCCGAGGATTTTCAATACGACTGACATGTGTTCTTGCAACACTGCGCCACGAAATGTACCCAAGCCAAGGAATGTTGAGATGGATATCGCGCGCCTAACATCCCCATTGCCAGGCCCTCGCGGCCAGCGTGGCTTCACCTTGATCGAGATCATGGTGGTGGTGGTCATCCTCGGGATCCTCGCGGCGATGGTGGTGCCCAAGGTCCTCGATCGCCCGGACCAGGCGCGGGCCACCGCCGCGAAACAGGACATCGGCGGGTTGATGCAGGCGTTGAAGCTGTATCGCCTCGATCACGGCACCTACCCGAGCATGAACCAGGGCCTGAAAGTGCTGGTGGAGCGCCCGGCGGATGCCAAGAACAATAACTGGCGCGCCTACCTCGATCGTTTGCCCAACGACCCCTGGGGCCACCCTTACCACTACCTCAATCCGGGCGCCAACGGTGAGGTCGATGTGTTCTCCCTGGGCGCCGATGGCCAACCGGATGGCGATGGCGTGAATGCCGATATCGGCTCCTGGCAGTTGTAAGGCGCGCCATGAAAGGGTATTCGCCCCCAGCGGCGAAGCAGCGCGGCATGGCGATTATCAGTGCCTTGCTGATCGCGGCGGTGGTGGCGGTGATCGCCGGCGGCATGCTCACGCGCCAGACCGTATTCACCCGCAGCCTGGAAGCCGAACAGTCGCGCGTGCAGGGCCAATGGCTGTTGCTCGGTGGCCTTGAACGCAGCCGGCAGATGCTCTGGGAGGCGCGCCAGAAGGACGTGCTGACCCGCCTTGACCAGCCCTGGGCGCGGGCCCAGACCGACGTGTTCGAGGGGCGGATCGACGATGAACAGGGCAAGTTCAACCTGCGCAACCTGGTTAACCGCCAACAGCCCGACGCCGAGCAATTGCAGAGCTTCGAGCGCCTGTGCCGCACCCTGGGCGTGGCCCCGGCCGTGAGCCGGCGCATCAGCCAGCGGGTGATTGCCTCCTACGAACAGAACGGGCAGCCCGCCAAATACCCGATGCTGCGCAGCCTCGACGACCTCAGTGGCCTCGAAGGCCTGACCCCGGAGGTGTTGCAGCGCCTGCAGGCGTACGTCAGCGTGCTGCCCGGTAATACCTGGGTCAACGGCAACACCGCCAGCGCCGAAGTGCTCAGCGCGGTGGTGCCGCAGCTCAGCCTGTCCCAGGCCCACGGGCTGGTGGCCGAGCGCGACAACGGGCATTGGTTTATCAACCGTGGGGATTTCGTCAACCGTCTGCACTTGCCCCAGGTGGAGTTGGAAGCGGTGCAAGTGGGCATCACCAGCGAGTGGTTTCGCCTGCAGGGCCAGGCGCGCCGCGAGCGCCGGCGGGTGACGATCGACGCGTTGCTGCACCGCCCCGAAGACCGTGAGCCCAGGGTGATCTGGTCGCGGGTGGGCGTATGAAACGCCTGCGCATTGCCTTGCCGCCGCTGGATCAGGTCCGTGCTGAAAGCCAGGTGAAGTTTGCCTGGCTCGAGCGTGGCGTGGTGGTGGCCGAGGGGCAGGAAAGCCTGGCGCAACTGGGCAAGCGCCGGCAGGCGGTGGACTGCTTTCTGCACCCGCGTGACAGCCTGCTCACCAGCCTGGAGCTGCCGCCATTGCCCGCAGCAAAGAACCAGGCGGCGGTGGCCTGTGCGGCCCAGGCGCTGATCCTCGGGCCGGTGGAACAGATGCACGTGGCCCACGGCCCGCGCGAAAGCGATGGGCGCGTGCAGGTGGGCTGGGTGCCCAAGGCCGGGCTGGAACGGCTGGGCCAGGTCTTGACCCAGGTGCAGCTCAAGCTGCGCGGCCTGTACCCGGCGCCCTATGCCTTGCCGGTGGGGGCGGCGGCGTGGGACGACGGCTATCTGTTGACCCGCGACAGCCTGCAGCAGGGCGCTGTGCACCCGCTGGGGTTGCAGGCGCTCGACGTGCCGCTGGTGGCGGAGGCGCAGCGTTGGAGCGGCGCGGTGCCTGGCTGGGGCTTGCACGCTCGCCTCGGTCAAGCCTCCGGCGCCGGATGGGGCAGGGCGCTGGCCTGTGTGGCGCTGGCCGCTGCCATCTGGACCGTCGGCCTCAACCTGTATGCCGCGCGCCAGGTCGACGAAGGCCAACGGCTCAAGGCGTTGATGAACCAACAGGTGCGCCAGGCGTTTCCTGAATTACCCGTGGTGCTCAACCCCTTGCAGCAGGCCCGTCAACAGTTGGCCGCACGTCAGAGCGGCGCGGCTGCCGATTCGGGCCAACGCTTCAGCAGCCTGCTGCAACTGGCAGGCAGCAACCTGCCCTTTATGGTGGGCAGCGTCGACAACCTCAATTTTGAACAGGGCACCTTGCACCTGGCGTTACTCGCCGACAGCCGCAACCCGGCGGCCGAGGGCGAGTGGCAGGCCGCGTTGGCCCAGGCCGGTTTTGCCGCCACGCGCGATGAGCAGGGCTGGAGCATCGGCCCGGCGCCGGCCACGGAAAAACCGGAGGCCGGCGATGAATAGGTGGCTGCGCCTGCGCACCCGGGCCCAGGTGTTCTGGAGCGGCCTGGCCCTGCGCGAGAAACGCCTGCTGATCGGCGCCGGGCTGGTGCTGGCGAGCCTGCTGACCTGGCTGGTGCAGGTGCAGCCGGCGTTGAAAAAGATCGACTACTGGCAGGCCGAAACCCCCAGGCTGCGCGCCCAGGCCGAAGCCTTGCAGGTGCTGTTGCAGGATGTCGCTGCGCCGCGCCAGGCCGACGAAGCCGCGTTGCGCCAGGCCCTGGACAGTGCCGGCCTGCAAGGGCATTACCAGGTGCAGGCGCTGGACGCCGGCGGTTGGCGCCTGACCTTCGACAACGCCCCGGCCGACGCCGTGGTGGGCTGGCTGCTGGGCAATCCCCGTTCATTTTCCCTGGAGGTGTCCGAGGCGCGTTTGCAACGTGCTGCGGATGCCGTCGATAACTCGGCCGGCACTGTGTCCGGGACCGTTCGCATGGATCAGGCGCCTGGCGCTAAGGAAGCTTCATGAAGTGGTCAGTCCTCCCTTTTCGCAAGGCCGCGCCGTTGCTGTTGCTGGCCTTGAGTGCGTGCAGCAGCCCGTCAACCACGCCGTTACTGGTGGACAGTGAGCTTGGCCAACCCCTGGCCGATACCCGTCGCAGCGACGATACCCTGCTGGATCGCCAGCGCGACGAAGCGCCGAAACCGCGGGTCCAGCACCCGGTGACCAACAGCGTCCGTGGCCAGGCCCCGGCGCCGGTCAAGGCGCGCAACCCGCTGGGTGACCAGCCGGTGCAGCTCAACTTCGTCGATGCCGATATCCAGGCGGTGGTGCGCGCGCTGTCCCGTGCCACCGGCCAGCAGTTCCTGGTGGACCCGCGGGTAAAGGGCAAGCTCACCCTGGTCAGCGAAGGCCAGGTGCCGGCCCATCAGGCCTACGACATGCTGCTGGCGGCGCTGCGCATGCAGGGCTTCAGCGTGGTGGATGTGGGCGGCGTGGCCCAGGTGGTGCCGGAGGCCGATGCCAAGTTGCTCGGCGGGCCGATCTACAGTGCCGGCAGCAGTGGCATGCAGACGCGCACCTTCCGCCTGCAATACGAAAATGCGGTGAACCTGATCCCGGTGCTGCGCCCCATCGTGTCGCCGAACAACCCGATCAACGCCTACCCCGGCAACAACAGCATCGTCATCACCGACTATGCGGAAAACCTCGCTCGGGTCGCCCAGATCATCAGCGGCATCGACACCCCCAGCGCCATCGACACCGATGTGGTGCAGATTCAGAACGGCATTGCCGTGGACATCGCCGCCATGGTTTCCGAGCTGCTGGAAACCCAGGGCGCCGACCAGACCCAGAAGATCAATGTGGTCGGCGACCCGCGCTCCAATTCGATCATCATCCGTTCCGGCAGCCCCGAGCGTACGGAGCTGGCGCGCAACCTCATCTACAAGCTCGACAATGCCCAGAGCAACCCCAGCAATATGCACGTGGTGTACCTGCGCAACGCCCAGGCCGCCAAGCTGGCCCAGTCGCTACGCGGGCTGCTCACCGGCGAGAGCGATTCCGGGGTGAGCGACGATGGGCGTGGCAAGCTCAGCGCCATGGGCGGCAATGGCAATAGCAGCCAGGGCACGAGTAATGCCCAGAACAGCAGCGGCACGCCCACCGGCAGTGGCGTGCAGTTGGGCTACGGGCAAGCCACCGGTTCCAGCACCAGCACCAGCAGCGGCAATACCGCCAACGAGCAGGACACCGCGTTCAGCGCCGGCGGGGTGACCATCCAGGCCGACGCCACCACCAACACCCTGCTGATCTCCGCGCCGGACCCGTTGTACCGCAACCTGCGGGAAGTGATCGACATGCTCGACCAGCGCCGCGCCCAGGTGGTGATCGAAAGCCTGATCGTGGAAGTGGGCGAGGACGATGCCACCGAGTTCGGTGTGCAATGGCAGGCCGGCAACCTGGCGGGCAAAGGTGGCTTCGGTGGCGTTAACCTGGGTGGCAGCGGTGTCGTGGGCACGCCCGCCAGCCCCACCAGCATCGACGTACTGCCCAAGGGCCTGAATATCGGCGTGGTCAACGGCACCGTGGATATTCCGGGGATCGGCAAGGTGCTCGACCTCAAGGTCCTGGCCCGTGCCTTGAAGAGCAAGGGCGGCACCAACGTGCTGTCCACGCCGAACCTGCTGACCCTGGACAACGAAGCGGCGAGCATTTTCGTCGGGCAGACCATTCCATTCGTCACCGGCAGTTATGTGACCGGTGGCGGCGGTACCAGCAATAACCCGTTCCAGACCGTGCAGCGCGAAGAGGTGGGGCTCAAGCTGAATGTACGCCCGCAGATCTCCGAGGGCGGCACGGTGAAGCTGGATATCTACCAGGAGGTCAGCACCGTGGACACACGGGCATCGGTGTCGGCGGGCACGGTGACCAACAAGCGCGCGATCGATACCAGCATCCTGTTGGACGATGGGCAGATCATGGTGCTGGGCGGGCTGTTGCAGGACGGCTACAGCCAGAGCAACGACGCGGTGCCGTGGCTCTCGGATATTCCGGGGTTGGGGGCGTTGTTTCGCAACGAGAAGCGCAGTGTGAGCAAGACCAACCTGATGGTGTTTTTGCGGCCTTACATTATTCGCGACAGTGGCGCGGGGCGCAGCATTACCTTGAACCGCTATGAATTCATGCGTCGTGCCCAGGGTGGGTTGCAACCGGAGCACAGCTGGGCGATGCCGGATGTGCAGGCGCCGCAATTGCCGTCGGTGGAGAAGGCGATTCCGGGCGGGCAGCAGCAGGGGCCGAGGGCGGTGATTCGCGCGGTGCCTGTAGGTGCACGACCGTGAGCCTGTTGTACGCAGGACCAAATGTGGGAGGGGCGGTGCGACGATTCGACTTGCCCCCGATGAGGGTGTGTCAGCCACAGATGTACAACCTGACCCACCGCTATCGGGGGCAAGTCGAATCGTCGCACCGCCCCTCCCACATTTGGACCGCGCTCGGTCAGGAAGATGTCTTGTGAGCCTTCTCCCTTACGCCTGGGCCAAATCCCAACGCATCCTCCTGCGCCCCGGCGCCGACGGCATGCTGCTCACCGTCTGCCCCTCCACCCCCGGTTGGTCCATCAGCGAAGTACGGCGCCAGTTCGGCCAGGCCCACCTCGAGCAGGTACGCGACGACGAACTCGACGGCCTCCTCGCCAGTGCTTATGCCGATACGGGCAGCGCCGCCGCCGTGGTGGGCGCGGCAGAGAACGAGGTCGACCTTGACCGCCTGATGCAGGACATGCCCGAGATCACCGACCTGCTCGACACCCAGGACGGCGCGCCGGTGATCCGTATGATCAACGCCTTGCTCACCCA
>NZ_QCWA01000024.1:0-51522 GCF_003058245.1 Pseudomonas sp. GV047
CCCGAACTCAGCAGTGAAACGATGCATCGCCGATGGTAGTGTGGGGTTTCCCCATGTGAGAGTAGGTCATCGTCAAGATTAAATTCCGAAACCCCTGTTTGCTAACGCAGACAGGGGTTTCGTTTATGTAGAAGTCCATGAATTTCATCGGCACGTTGCTAAAGCAACGTTCCGGTACACAGAATTTCTTGACGACCATAGAGCATTGGAACCACCTGATCCCATCCCGAACTCAGCAGTGAAACGATGCATCGCCGATGGTAGTGTGGGGTTTCCCCATGTGAGAGTAGGTCATCGTCAAGATTAAATCCCAGAACCCCTGTCTGCTCATGCAGACAGGGGTTTTGTCGTTTAGAGGGTTTATGAACTCTGTAAGCGAGCAGCAACTACGCCTACCCAACTCCAAAATCAGGTTCATGGCACTGACCTGCTTTAAGAGCACGACGCAGGTAATAGGGAAGAATTTTTACTTCTAAATCTTGTACGACAACCTTTGGTCGGTTTCCTACGTAAAAGGACGATTCATCCCACAATTCCCTAAGCTTTCCTCCAGCTTGGCCGAAAGCCTGATGAGCCATGCGTGCACCGAAATAGAGCGGCCCGAGACGCCGCCTATACCGTACATGGAATGTTCCTCTCGGCACGCTCACCCCCATTTGGCAAAAAGAAGTCGATGAAATGAATCTCAAATTCAGTCATAAAATTCTGTTGGCCGCGTCAGGCGTTGTGGTTCTGGCCTTCGCGTTATTCACGCTTTACAACGATTACCTGCAGCGCAGCACCATCAAACAGAATCTGGAGTCGTCTATCCAGCAGTCCGGTGAGCTCACCGCGAGTAGTGTGCAGAACTGGCTTAGCGGTCGAATACTGGTGCTCGAAAGTCTGACGCAAAACGTTGCCCATCAGGGTAGTGCTGCTGATCTTCCAGGGTTGGTTGATCAACCGGCGTTCACCTCGAACTTCCAGTTCACCTACGTTGGCCAAACCAACGGTGTGTTCACCCAGCGCCCGGACGCAAAAATGCCTGACGGCTACGACCCTCGTCAGCGTCCCTGGTACAAGCAAGCCGTGGCTGCCGATAAACCCATGCTCACACCGCCCTATATGGCCGCCGTGGGTGGGCAGATCGTAACTATCGCTATGCCGGTGAAAAAGAACGGCGAGTTGCTCGGCGTGGTCGGCGGAGACCTGAGCCTGCAAACCCTGGTGAAAATCATCAATTCGGTGGACTTCGGCGGCATCGGCCATGCGTTTCTGGTCAGCGGCGACGGCCAAGTCATCGTAAGTCCTGACGAAGACCAGGTGATGAAAAACCTCAAGGACATCTACCCGGGCACTAACGTCCGTATTGAGAAAGTTAATCAGGACGTAGTTCTCAAGGGCCAGGATCGCATCCTGTCGTTCACACCTATCAGTGGCTTGCCCGGTGCAGATTGGTATATCGGCCTGTCGATTGATAAAGACAAAGCCTACGCACCGTTGGGCAAATTCCGTACGTCTGCATTGATCGCCATGCTGATCGCCGTAGTCGCGATTGCTGTGCTCTTGAGCCTGCTGATTCAAGTGTTACTGCGGCCCCTGACCACCATGGGTATTGCCATGCAGGACATTGCCCAAGGTGAGGGCGACCTGACTCGCCGCTTGACGGTCACCAGTAAAGACGAGTTCGGTGAAGTGGGCAGCGCGTTCAACCGGTTCGTAGAGCGTATCCACGCCTCGATTTCCGAAGTGTCTTCTGCAACACGTCAGGTGCATGACCTGTCTCAGCGTGTGATGGCGTCATCCAACGCCTCGATCATCGGCTCTGATGAGCAAAGCGCACGCACCAACAGCGTGGCCGCCGCAATCAACGAACTGGGGGCTGCCACCCAGGAAATCGCGCGTAACGCCGCCGATGCCTCACAGCACGCCAGCGGTGCCAGCGAGCAGGCCGATGATGGGCGCAAAGTGGTCGAGCAAACCATCCTGGCAATGTCGGAGCTGTCGCAGAAAATCAGCCTGTCCTGCACTCAGATCGAAACCCTGAACGCCAGCACCGACAATATCGGCCACATCCTTGATGTGATCAAAGGCATCTCCCAGCAAACCAACTTGCTGGCACTGAACGCTGCGATTGAAGCAGCACGTGCCGGGGAAGCCGGACGCGGGTTTGCCGTGGTCGCCGACGAGGTGCGTAACCTGGCTCACCGTACCCAGGAGTCGGCTGAGGAAATTCATAAAATGATCACTTCGCTGCAAGTGGGTTCGCGTGAAGCCGTGACCACCATGAATGCCAGCCAGACCTCCAGCGAGGAAAGTGTCCAGGTGGCCAACCAGGCCGGTGAGCGCCTGGTCAGCGTAACGCAGCGAATTGTCGAGATCGACGGCATGAACCAGTCCGTCGCTGCGGCCACCGAGGAGCAAACTGCCGTGGTGGAAACCCTCAACGTCGATATCAACCAGATCAACCTGCTGAACCAGCAGGGTGTGACCAACCTCAACGAAACCCTGAAAGACTGCGATGCGTTGTCGCAACAGGCCAATCGGTTGAAGCAACTGGTCGACAGCTTCAAGATCTGAGCCGCTGAGTGTACGAGTAGGAGCGAGCCGGTTCGCTCCTACTGCTTACCCAGCAAGCGGCGAACATTGTCCAGCGCGCTGTCTGCGAAGCCTTGTACAAACTGTTCAAATCCTTCCTGTGCCGTCTCCAGGGGGTCGGCAATGATGGTCCAGGTTACCTTGGAGCAGTGTGCTCCAAGCGCTTCCACTTTGATTGCGGCCCACAACCTGGCCACGCCCAGGGTGTTGTAGATCGTGGTCCAGGTCATGTGCATCGCTTGCTCATCCCGGCTATTGAGTTGTTCTACGACGCGGTTGCCATCGCGGAAAAATTTCGTGCGTAAAGCGCCCACTCCGGTGCCGGTCATTTCGATATGCGTCAAGGAAGGGATGAACGCATCGAAGCCTGCAAACTGCCCCACTATGTTCCATAGACGGTTGGCATGGCAGTCGATCACCACAGAGGACACTATCGGCTGGCCGTTCGGGTTATGAATTAACGTATCGGGTTGCAGCGGTTTCATGAAGTTGTCCTGAAGCGGTTCAAAGAAAGCCGATGGCCTTGAGGTAGTTGCAGCCTTTACTCAGCAGTGTCGGGTCTTTTTCGGGGTATTGCTCACCCATCTGCTGAACGCCGCGTTGCGCGTTGTCATGGAGGATCATCGAGGTGTCACCGATATCTTCATCCAGTCGATCAAGGTAAAACCCGAGGACACCAAACATCGCATTGTCCTGGCTTACCGTTCGCAGCGCCTGCTGCCAATGCGCAGTACTGACCCGCTCGAACCGGTGGCCCGCCCGGTTGAATGCATCCAGGTAGTGCTCCCAGCTCAGTGGTTGTGGGTTATGCAGGTTGAATACGCTTCTATCGGCTTGAAAGCGATTGCAGTGGAACGCAATGAAGCGAGCCAGAAAGTCCACGGGCATCAGGTCGAAATTCAGGTCCAACCTCGGCAGCATGCCCAACTGCAGCGATCCCTTGAGCATCAACATCAGGCGATTCTTCTGTGGTTGGCAGATACCGTTATGGCTGTTGAAGCTGATATTTCCAGGGCGATGGATGTTCACCCAGGCCCCTTGCTCGATTGCACGCCCCAGGATCCGCTCGGCGACCCACTTGGACAGATTGTAGCCATTTCGGATGTACAGCGGCAGGGTGGTTGCCGCCGGAGCTTCGAGCACATGCCCCGTCGTGCTGATGCTGCTGGCGGCCGACAATGTCGAGACAAAGTTGAAGACTTTCTTGCAGCGGGTTTCGCACAGACGCAGGCATTCGAATATGGGGTCGACGTTGTCCCTGGCCAGTGAGGCGTAGTCCAGCACGTGGTTGACCCGTGCTGCGTTGTGCACCAGCGTGCCAAAGTCTGCGGCGAGTGCGTCATACGCGTCACAGGCCAAACCCAACCGCGGAAGGCTGATATCGGCGGCGAATACTCGCACCCTGCTCAAGTCCAGATGTTCCAGTTGGTAGTCACGCAACGCCTGGGTAAAACGAGCCATCGCAGGACTCCCCGGCAAGTCACGCACCAGGCACGCCACCTCGGTGGCCCCGGCGTTCAACAACGCCTCGACAATATGGACGCCGACGAAGCTGTTGGCCCCTGTCACGATCACCTTGTGCGGATTGCCTGCGCGGTCCCCTTGCAACGGATTGATTTCCCACTCCCGTTGAGCGTCCACGGCTGCTCGGGCAGAGGATGCGTCTGGCAGTTCACCTTCCTCCATCAGCGTTGCGAGCGTACGAATAGTCGGTACTTCAATGAAATGGCTTAACGCGAAACTACGGCCAAATTGCTCGCGAACGCGCAACAACAGCGTCGACAGCAAAATCGAATGGCCGCCCAGTGCAAAGAAGCTTTCATCGATGGGCAACTGGCTGGTGGGCAAGCCCAGCAGCTCACCCCAAAGGTCGCTCAATCGCGCTTGAAGCGGCGTGTGCGCGGCGCCGGGAGTGGCCTGCAAAATGGGGAGGAAGGGGCGCGACAGCAGCCCCTTGCGGTCGACTTTGCCGTTGTCGCTGTGCGGAATGGCTGGCAGTTCCACCCAGAAACCAGGTTGCATGTAGTCCGGTAGCCACTGGCGCGCATGCTGCTGCAAGGCCACCAGCGTAGCGTTGGGTTCGGGCTGGGCGACAAAGGCGCAGATCCTGCTTTCATGGTCGATCACCACGGCCAGCTCGCGATACAGCCTGCTGCTGCGCAGGCATTGTTCAATCTCCCGGGGGTCGACCCGAAAACCGCGGATCTTTACCTGGTCGTCGCGACGCCCACCCAGCACAATCCCTGCGGCGCTCCACTGCGCCAAGTCGCCGCTGCGGTAGGCCCGCAGCCTTTGGCCGCCCGGCACCAGCAGTTCGACGAACGGGCTGTCAGCCTGCCGCGGCGCATTCACATACCCCAGGCTCACTCCGGGCCCGACGATGTACAACTCGCCCATCACCTGTTCATCCACCGGTTGCAGATCGTCATCAAGGATCAGCACCTGGCTATTGGCGATGGGGTAGCCGACATTACGATTATTGTCATCGGGGGCGAACGTCCGGTGCGTAATCAGTACCGTGGTTTCGGTGGGGCCATAGAGGTTGTGCAACTGGCACCGTCCCGCCAGCCGCTCGATTACATGGGGTTCGCAGGCATCGCCACCGGTGAGCAGATGCGTCACGCCCAGGGGGGGATCCGGCGGCAGGATATTGAGCAGCGCAGGCGGCAGGAAGGCATGAGTGACACGCTGTCGGCGGAGCAATTCCAACAGTTGCCCAGGGTCGCGTCGCTGTTCCTCACTGGGTACGATCAACTCGGCGCCGGCAATCAGGGCGGGGAAGATTTCGATCAATGACGAGTCGAAACCCAGGGGCGAAAACTGCAGGACGCGGCTCCGTTCATCCTGCGTCATGCAGGACCCGAACCAAGCGGTGAAATGCGCCAGGTTAGCTTGGCTGAGCAGCACACCCTTGGGCTGGCCCGTACTGCCCGATGTATAGAGCACCATGCACGGCATATCCGAGCAGGGGCGATCGTGCATCAGCGAGGATGGGGAGTTGGCGTTGTGCGGCTCGACTGTGCTGACATCCAGTGAAATGAAACGCTCCCGTAATGGATGTTGGCCGGCATCCAGCAATATGCGGGCCCCGGCGCTGTCGAGCATGGCCTGATGGCGTTGCATGGGTTGATCAGGTCCCAGTGGCAGGTACACCGCGCCACTGCCCAGTACGGCAAGAATGCTGGCATACAATTCCACGGATTTTTCCAGGCATACACCGATCACCGGTGGCGCCTCAAGCGCCTCCAGCAGCGGGCGCAATCGCAGCTGAATCGCCATGGCCTGTAGGTGCAGTTGGCGGTAGGTCACGGTGTGCCCCGCAATGTTCAGCGCCTGCCGGTCGGCGAACAGGTGAAGGCTGGCCTGCACCCGTTCGATCACCGGTACCTGGGCTTCCTGGATCAGGGCAGGGTTTGCCGTACGATTGAATCGATGCATAAATGCCAACGGCTCAAGCCCGTGCAGGCCGTGGTCGGGCCAGTCAGTGGCAATCGCGCGTGTAGAGAGAGACTCGGGGTCACGTGAGAAGCCACTGACCAGCAGTGCGACCCAATCCACCAGCGCGGTTGTTGCCTGCCGACGCAATCGCTGGCCGTTGCCACTGGGCTCCTCGGCGATGTCCAGCACGGCGAACAAACGTCGGCCATAGTCATAGGCGCGCACTTGCAGCGCAGGCAACCCACCGTCGCTCAACGGGCCAATCCCCAGGCGCAGACTTATACAGGTGGTTTCGCCCACGTCATCCGGCAACGGCAGGCTGCCGTCTTCAATCCACAGGTCGGTGGCCTCATCCCCTGAAACATGGCCGTACTGTTCCAGCATTGGCCTGATTTCGTCCAGTGCCTTGCTTGTGCCGCACCAGCCGATGGTCAGGCACCTCATGGCGACACCGACAGGTAGTCGTTCAGCACTTGTCCCACGCTCGGCGTTTGCAGCACGCCGCTGTGTTGCAGGAAGCCCATGATATTGGCCATCAACGGGTGCTGGCGGGTGATGGGGAACGCCAGCGCTGATATTTCATCGCGCAGCACACCGCGCAGGCGCTCGCTGATGTCCAGATGTTCGATCAGGCGCAGGTCGAAGTTTTTCTGCAGGTCGTTGGTCAGGTAATGTGCCAGGAATGTCGGCAGTACGTGAGCGATGCTGTCACGGTCATCCGGGCTCGCGGCTTGCCAGTAGATGCGCACCAGCCGCGTCCAGAACTGCGCGTGGCGACCTTCGTCAAACAGGTGGTCGTCCATCAAGCCCCGTATGGAGGCCTTGACACTGCGGTCCTTGGAAAACGCTGCGACATCGTGGGTCACGGTGTTTTCGGCGATGGCTACGCCAATCAGCTCCACAGCATCGCTCAGGTGTTCCGGAGCTTGCGCCTGCGCCGCCGGCAGCGCGCGACTCAGTTCGATATGCCCGGGCAGGTCAATCGGCTGTATGCCCGTCATTGCGACAGTCTGTTGCATGAAATCCAAGGCCACCAAGGCGTGATAGTCCTCGTCCACCACAACCGTCATCGCATCAACGCGACAGGCAAGCGGGAAGGGCACCGAGAAGCGATTCTTGGCAATGCTGCGCGCGGTCTTGTCGACGATTTCGGTTTCGAAAATCACCACATCGTGGATGAACTTATAGAAGCTTTGCACCAGCACGAAGTCGCGCCATTGCGAGCAATGTTCCATGAAGGTCGCGTTGAGTACCAAGGGCTGACGGCACAGTGGGTAGATCAGCTTGTTGTCGTCTTCCAGCAGGCGACGAGGGCGGGTTCGGATGGTGGCGCGGCGTTCCCAGTCGTCGGCGATGGTGGTGTAGCCGGCGGTATTCATGGGTGCACCTCGTGCAGCGCGGCGCGCACCTCGTCCCAGAACGTGATACGGCTTTCTACGGCGGCAAGGGCTGCGTCATGGGCCTGTTGCGGATAAGCCGGGTCTGCACCCACCAGGCGTTCGAGCAGCTCCTCAGCTGCTGGCCCGTGATGTTCAGTATCCAACTCGATGTGGCGCCTGAAATAGCCACACAGGGACGGTGCCTGGCGATGGATGAGCGTATCGGGCTGCAGGAGGTGTTCGAACATACTTGGTATGACACGCTCACGCCCATGAAGGAATGCGGCGGCTACGCAATGGGTAGGGGCTTGCAGCGCAATGTGCAGCGTGTCGCTGACGAAGCGCGCGGCCCCAGCAGGAACATCGGCCATGCGCAGGGCCGTGCTTGCTTCCACGCCCTGGTGCAGCAGTGCAATGAAACGGTGTATCGCCGAGGTGCTGGCGCCGACTTCGACCATGGCTTCCAGGTACCACTCGAAGTGGCTGCAATGGCCTTGCCTGGGGCGTGAGTCTGATTCTTCGCCCAGCACAATCTCATTGATCAAGCGTGCTGCTTGCGGGTCGGCCGGTGGCAGCCAGGGTAGGCGAGTGCAGGTCAGGTCCTGCTGCAGGCGTTTGGTGAGCGTCATGAAGTCCCAGACAGCGAATACATGGTTTTCCATGAACAGTCGTAACTTTTCCAGCGAAGTTATTTCCAGAAATAACGGATGGCTGCACAACAGCCGTTTTCTTTGTTCCAGTAAAGGTGGGTACATAGTTGATGCCTATAAATTATTGCGTCGTCGCTAAAACAACGTTGGACTTTTGTATGCCGCAAAAAGATAAGAAAGATGTAAACCAGGCTTTGCGCGCACGCGCGCTCACGCAAGTGGGGCTGCACGGTCGAATTAAGTGGCTGGTTTAGTAATGAAAGATAATAAGCGGGTTAAACAAGTTGGCCAGTATATGAATGCATTAGATGTTTTTCTAAATAATATAAGCTGTCGGTAACTTACTTTATAAGAGTGGGAAGTTTCTTCTGCGCGGGGCGCTACTTGGCCAGGTAGGGAACCCCGCAGTGCTCGACGGGCAAGCCGAGCGACCTTACGCGATGTTAGAGCGTCTTCTTTGCGGCGGCTTCGAGGTTATCGAGATAGGTTGTGATCACGTCCATCCCGCGCATCAGGTGATTACGAAGCGTCAGGATGCTTTCCTCGACCTTCTTTTGTGTCACCAGGTTCAGCAGTTCACGATGGTCTTCCTGGGAAGTTTCGCCCAGCCCCATCGCCTCGAGGTTGAAACGCAGGAAGCGCTCCTCCTCATTCAGCCCGTGCTCCACCAGCTTGAGCAGCCGCTGGTTGGGGGCCTTGCCATACAGGGTCATGTGGAACAGGCGATTGAGACGGCCAATCTCGGTGTAGTCTTTTTCCTGTTCCAGGGCACAGATGAGCGTGTCTGCCTCGGCGATATCGGCTTCGGTCAGCAAGGGAATCGACAAACGCAGGGCTTCAGACTCCAGCAACATTCGCAGCTCATAGGTCTCAGCCGAATTGTCTTCGATCAACGGTGCAACCACGGCGCCCTTGTGGGTGACCACATGCAGCAGTGACTGCGCCTCCAACTGACGCAAGGCTTCACGCACCGGCATGCGGCTGACCCCGAACAGGCTGGCCAGCTCCTGCTGACGCATGGCGGTACCGCAGGGCAAGCGGCCATCAAGGATGGCATTGCGCAAGGTTTCTTCAATCACGGAGCGAGCAAGATGGGCGGGAATAGGGCCGGTGATCTTGATGCTGTTCAACGGGTTCGGCTTCTGCGTCACGGTTACGCTATCCTCCTTATTAAAATAGGGTGGCTAATTGGATCCAATGCACACTAGAGGCTGCCCATAGGCTTGTCAAACGGGCACGGTTTCGGCTTGTAAGCGTTTCAACGCTCGACTCCGGCGGCCCACGCGCGGGTTTTGCCAGGTCTGACACGCCGCTGGTGTATTGCGACATTACCGCATATATATATTCTCTAACGGTATTTAAATTACCGTTCTTATGCCTATAAAGTCACTCTCCTGTCTGACCGGGAGTGAACTCATGTCCGCCACCTCTACTGTTCCAACAGCGACCCTTGCCACTCAAACGTTCGAGATTCGACCACTGCCCGGCAGCGTCGGTGCCGAGATTGTCGGCCTGGATTTGTCCCGGCCAGTCAACGACCAGGATTTCGCCCGCATTCATCGCGCGCACCTGGATCACCACGTGGTGGTGTTCCGCGATCAACGCATCACGCCCGAACAACAGATCGCTTTCAGCCGCCGCTTTGGCGTCCTGCAGATCCACGTGCTCAAGCAGTTCCTGCTGGCCAACCACCCGGAAATCCTGATCGTCTCCAACATCATCGAAAACGGCCAATCCATCGGCCTGGGTGACGCAGGCAAATTCTGGCACTCGGACCTGTCCTATAAAGAGCTGCCGAGCCTGGGCTCGATGCTCCACGCTCAGGAGCTGCCGTCCGAAGGCGGCGATACCCTGTTTGCCGACATGCACAAAGCCTGGGACCAACTGCCCGAGCACCTGCGCAAAGCCGTGGAAGGCCGCAGTGCCGCACACTCTTATACCGCGCGCTACAGCGAAACCAAATTCGAAGGCAACTGGCGCCCGACGTTGACGCCCGAGCAGCTTGCCCAAGTCGCGGAAGTGGTTCACCCCATCGTGCGCACCCATCCGGAAAACGGCCGCAGGGCGCTGTTCGTCAGCGAAGGCTTCACCACCCGCATCGTCGGCCTGCCGGAAGATGAAAGCCGCGAACTGCTGGCCCAGCTCTACGCCCACAGTGTGCTGCCGCATAACATCTACCGCCACCAATGGCAGCCCCACGACCTGGTGTTCTGGGACAACCGCTCGCTGATCCACCTGGCCGCCGGTTGCCCGAGCCATCTGCGCCGCAAGCTGTTTCGCACCACCATCCAGGGCGACGCGCCTTTCTGATTCGGAGCATGACCATGTCCAGGAAAACCCCATTTGCACGGCTGGCCACGACCGTCGGCCTCGGTATGAGCCTGTTGGCCGGCAGCCTGCTGGCTCCGACGGCTGCGCAGGCCGAAGGCGAGATCCGCATCGCCGAACAGTTCGGTATCGTCTACCTGCTGCTTAACGTAGTGCGCGACCAGAACCTGATCGAAAAATACGGCAAGCAGGAAGGTCTCGACATCAAGGTCGATTGGACCCAGCTGTCCGGCGGCGCAGCGGTCAACGACGCACTGCTCTCCGGCTCGATCGATATCGCCGGTGCCGGCGTCGGCCCGCTGTTGACCATCTGGGACCGCACCCATGGCAAGCAGAACGTCAAGGCCGTGGCCTCCCTGGGCAACTTCCCCTACTACCTGGTCAGTAACAATCCCAAGGTCAAGACCATTGCCGATTTCACCGACAAGGACCGTATCGCCGTGCCCGCGGTGGGCGTGTCGGTGCAGTCGCGCTTCCTGCAATACGCCGCCGCCAAGCAATGGGGCGACAAGGAATTCAATCGCCTCGACAAGTACACCGTCGCCGTCCCGCACCCGGATGCCACCGCCGCCCTGATCGCCGGCGGCACTGAACTGACCGGGCACTTCTCCAACCCGCCGTTCCAGGATCAGGCCTTGGCCAACCCGAACGTGCATGTGGTGCTGAACACCTACGACCTGCTGGGGCCGAACTCGCCAACGGTGCTGTTCGCCACCGAGAAATTCCGCAACGACAACCCGAAAACCTACAAGGCATTTGTCGAGGCGTTGACCGAAGCCGCGCAATTCGCCCAGAACGATAAAGGCGCGGCGGCCGACACTTACATCCGCGTCACCAAGGCCAAGATCGACCGCGCCGAATTGCTGAAAATCATCGACAACCCTCAGTTCGAATTCAGCGTCACGCCAAAAAACACCTACCCGCTGGCGGAATTCCTCTACCGCGTCGGCGCCATCAAAAACAAGCCTGAATCGTGGAAGGACTACTTCTTCCAGGATGCCAAGCCCCTGCAAGGAAGTTGAGATGAACGCGCCCTTGCAAGGCCACACGGCCAGCAACCTGCACACCGCCGCACCATTGCTGGCGGTGGATAACGTCAGCCTGGAATACCGCACCCCCGAGCGCGTGGTGCGCGCCACTCACCAAGTCAGCTTCGAGATCGACCCGGCGGATCGCTACGTGCTGCTCGGCCCATCGGGTTGCGGCAAATCCACACTGCTCAAGTCCATTGCCGGGTTTATCAAACCCTGCGAAGGCGAGATCCGCCTGCTGGGGCAAAAGGTCGAACAGCCGGGCCCGGACCGCATCGTGGTGTTCCAGGAGTTCGACCAGCTGCCGCCGTGGAAAACCGTCAAGCAGAACGTGATGTTTCCGCTGCTGGCGTCGAAGACCTTAGCGCGTCGCGAAGCCGAAGAACGGGCGCTGCACTACCTCGACAAAGTCGGCCTCAGCGCCTTTGCCGACGCTTACCCGCACACGCTGTCCGGCGGTATGAAAGCCCGCGTGGCCATCGCCCGCGCCCTGGCCATGCAGCCGAAAATCCTGCTGATGGACGAACCCTTCGCCGCCCTCGACGCCCTGACCCGGCGCAAGATGCAGGAGGAATTGCTGCTGCTCTGGGAAGAGGTGCGCTTCACCCTGCTGTTCGTCACCCACTCCATCGAAGAAGCGCTGGTGGTGGGCAATCGCATCCTGCTGCTGTCGCCGCATCCGGGGCGTGTGCGCGCGGAAATCCACAGCCATCAATACGACCTGCACAGCCTCGGTGGCGTGGAGTTCCAGGCGTCGGCGCGGCGGATTCATCGCCTTTTGTTCGATGAAGCGCCCGAGGCCGAACGTGAGTTGGGTTTCGCCGACATCCGCATCGCTTACTAAGGGGACAACCCAATGCGCCAGGAATACGAAATCAACCTTGAGCCGCTGCTCAGCGTCCCCGTGGAACGCGAACTGCCCCTGCGCCAACGCCTGTGGCAGCAAGGCTGGCTACGCAAGGGCCTGATCCTGATCGTGCTCGCGATCCTTTGGGAAGCCGTCGCGCGCTACCAGAACAACGACCTGCTGCTGCCCAGCTTCCTGCAGACCTTTCACGCGCTCTATGACGGCCTGCTCAGTGGCGAACTGCTGGGCAAGGTGAGCATCTCGCTGGTGGTGCTGGTCAAGGGCTACCTGATCGGCATCGTGCTGGCGTTTGCCCTGACCACCCTGGCGGTGTCGACGCAACTGGGCCGTGACCTGCTGAGCACCCTGACCTCGATGTTCAACCCACTGCCGGCCATTGCGTTATTGCCGCTGGCGCTGCTGTGGTTCGGCCTGGGCCAGAACAGCCTGATTTTCGTGCTGGTGCATTCGGTGTTGTGGGCGCTGGCGCTCAACACCTATTCCGGGTTTCTCGGTGTGTCCGAAACCCTGCGCATGGCCGGTCGCAACTATGGCCTCAAGGGCATGCGTTTCGTGTTGTTCATCCTGATCCCGGCGGCACTGCCGTCGATCCTCGCCGGGCTGAAAATCGGCTGGGCCTTCGCCTGGCGCACCCTGATCGCCGCCGAGCTGGTATTCGGTGCGACCAGCGGCAAGGGCGGCCTGGGCTGGTACATCTTCCAGAACCGCAACGAGCTGTACACCGACAAGGTATTCGCCGGCCTGGCGGTGGTGATCCTGATCGGCCTGCTGGTGGAAAACCTGGTGTTCGACACCTTCGAGCGCCTCACCGTGAAACGGTGGGGCATGCAGCGCTGATACCCCCAGCCTGCTACGATTGCGGCCAGCTCACTCCCGACTGACCACGAGTGCTTGGCATGCAACTACCCGACATGAACCTGTTGGTCGCCCTCGACGCCTTGCTCGACGAGGGCAGCGTGGTGGGCGCCGCGCGGCGGATGAACCTCAGTCCGGCGGCCATGAGCCGTACCCTCACACGTATTCGCGAAGCGGTGGGCGATCCGATCCTGGTGCGCGCCGGTCGTGGCCTGGTGCCGACGCCCAAGGCCCTGCAGTTGCAAGGCCAGGTGCGCAACGTGGTGGAGCAGGCGGCGTTGCTGTTTCGCTCGGCGGATCAGGTTGATTTGAGCACCTTGCGCCGTCGCTTCAGTGTGCGCGCCAATGACTTTTTCATCGGCGTGTATGGCGGTCGGCTGTTCGACACCATGGAGCGCATGGCGCCGCTGTGCGAGCTGTGTTTCGTGCCTGAAGGCGACACCGATGATGAAGCCCTGCGCGAAGGGCGGCTGGACCTGCGCGTGAGCAACACCATGCCGGTCACTCCGGAAGTGAAGGTGCAGAACCTGTTTTCCACCACCTTCGTGGGCCTTGCGCGGGAGGACCATCCGTTGTTTGACGACGAGATCACCGCCGCGCGCTTCGCAAGCTATTCCCATATCAGTATCTCGCGACGTGGCATCGCCCGTGGCCCGATCGACACTGCACTGAATGCCCAGGGCCTGGAGCGGCGGGTGGCGATGATTGCGCCGGGTTTTCACGGTGCGATGTTCATGTTGCCCGATTCCGACCTGATTCTGCCGGTGCCCAAGGAAGCCCTGTTGAGCGCCAACCGCTTGAAGCTGCCACTGCGCGCGTTTGCGTTGCCGATCTCGCTGCCGACGTTGGTATTGGCCCAATCCTGGCACCCGCGCTTCGACAAAGACCCGGCTCATAAGTGGCTGCGCGAAACCATGCGCGAAAGTTGCCACGCCACCTGGCTGGAAGCCCAACCCACCTGATCTACAAGCCATGCGCGGTCAAAATGTGGGAGGGGGCTTGCTCCCGATTGCTGTGTGCCAGACCCAGATTTTCTATCTAATCCAGCGCAATCGGGAGCAAGCCCCCTCCCACAAGGGTTCTATAGTGAGTCCAGGATTGCGCCTGGCGCACTTATATCCTGCCAACATGTAACTTTTTGTCATGGATGTGCCTGATTAAACTGCTCGGGTATTTCTAATCCCGAGCTGCCTGTTCATGACTTCCCTCGCTGCCCCCACCCTTGCGGCCGCAGCCAGACCCACCGCCATCACCCCGCCTGTATTCGGCCCGCGCATCATCATCGGCCTGGTCGGCGTGTTGCTCGCGGTGCTGGTGTCCGGCCTCAACGAGATGGTCACCAAGGTGGCCCTCGCGGATATTCGCGGTGCGCTGTACATCGGCTTTGACGAAGGCACCTGGCTGGTGGCCGCGTACACGGCAACCTCCGTGTCGGCCATGGCCTTTGCGCCCTGGTGTTCGGTGACGTTTTCCCTGCGGCGCTTCACCCTGTGCGCTATTGGCCTGTTCACCGTGCTCGGGATCCTGTGCCCGTTTGCGCCGAACTACCAAAGCCTGCTGCTGCTGCGTACCGTCCAAGGCCTGGCGGGCGGTGCCTTACCGCCGATGCTGATGACCGTGGCGCTGCGCTTCCTGCCGGCCAACGTCAAGCTGTATGGCCTGGCTGGCTACGCACTTACCGCCACGTTCGGGCCGAGCCTCGGCACGCCGTTGGCGGCGCTGTGGACCGAATACGTCGGCTGGCAGTGGGCGTTCTGGCAGATCGTCGGGCCATGCCTGCTGGCCATGGCCGCCGTGGCCTACGGTTTGCCGCAAGACCCGCTGCGCCTGGAGCGCTTCAAGCAGTTCAACTGGCGCGGACTGCTGCTGGGGTTTCCGGCGATCTGCATGCTGGTGATCGGCATCCTGCAGGGCAATCGCCTGGACTGGTTCGAGTCGGGCCTGATCACCTTCCTGCTATGCGGCGGCAGTGTGCTGCTGGTGCTGTTCATGCTCAATGAATGGTCGCACCCGATGCCGTTTTTCAAATTGCAGATGCTAGGCCTGCGCAACCTGGCGTTTGCCCTGATCGTGCTGGCAGGCGTGCTAATGGTGCTGACCTCGGTGATCATCATCCCCTCGAGTTTCCTCGCTCAGGTCCAGGGTTATCGCCCATTGCAAACCGCGCCGGTGATGCTGCTGATGGCGCTGCCGCAATTGATCGCGCTGCCGCTGGTGGCGGCGTTGTGCAACCTGCGCTGGGTCGATTGCCGCTGGGTCCTGGGGATCGGGCTGGGGATGTTGGTGCTGTGTTGCGTGGGCAGTGCGCACCTGACCTCGGCATGGATTCGCGACGATTTCTACGGCCTGTACCTGCTGCAAATCTTCGGGCAGCCCATGGCGGTGTTGCCGCTGCTGATGCTCTCCACCGGCAGCATTCAACCGGCGGATGGGCCGTTCGCCTCGGCCTGGTTCAACACCGTCAAAGGCCTGGCGGCCGTGATTGCCACCGGCGTGCTGGATGCGTTGACCACCCAGCGCCTGCACTTTCACTCGACCATGCTGGTGGACCGCCTGGGTAACTCGCCGCTGGCCGACGGCGATGCGCCGGGCCTGGCCCAGCGCCTGCACGAGCAGGCCGTGGTGCTGACTTCTTCGGACCTCTATTACGTCATGGCCGCTGTCGCGGTGGCGTTGATCCTGCTGATTTTCTGGATGCCCACGCGGATTTTTCCGCCTCGCGCACCGACCTAGCCACAAGGACTTCCCATGAAACGCAAAGACAAAATCGCCGTCTCCGTTATCGCCGTGTTTGCCGTCGGCGTGCTGGTCTACCTGGTCGCGCCCGGCCTGTTGGGCAACAAGCGCCAGGCCACCAACGACGCCTTCGTCGCCGCCGATTTCACCTTGGTGGCGCCACGTGTGGCGGGCTTTATCAAGGAAGTGCTGGTGGAAGACAACCAGCGCGTCAAGGCCGGCCAACTGTTGGCGCTGATCGACGACCGCGATTTTCGCGCCGCCGCCCAGGCCGCCGACGCCGACACCCTGGTCGCCCAGGCCCAGCTGAAGAACGCCACCGCGACCCTGGAGCGCCAAACCTCGGTGATCGCCCAGGCCCAGGCCACCGTGGCGGCAGACCGCGCCGAAGTGGCCTTCGCCGAACATGAGCTGAACCGCTACAACCACCTCGCCGGCGTGGGCGCGGGCACCGTGCAAAACGCCCAGCAAGCCAAGACCCGCATCGACCAGGCCACCGCGCGCCTGGCTAACGCCACGGCGGTGCTGGCGGCCGAGCGCAAGCAGGTGGAAATCCTCACGGCCCAGCGCGATGCCGCCGAAGGTGGGCTCAAGCGTGCCCAGGCCGCGTTGGAAATGGCCAGTTATCAGCTGTCCTACACGCGCATCGTCGCGCCGGTGGATGGCATGGTCGGTGAGCGCGCGGTGCGGGTGGGGGCCTATGTGACCCCGGGCAGCAAGATCCTCGCGGTGGTGCCGTTGGCCGAGGCCTACGTGGTCGCCAATTTCCAGGAAACCCAGCTGTCCCATATGCACGCCGGCCAGGCCGTGCAGGTGCGGGTCGACAGCCTCGACGGGGAGCTGCTCAACGGCCACCTGGAGAGCCTCGCACCTGCCACGGGTGTGACCTTCGCATCGGTCAAGCCGGACAACGCGACCGGCAACTTCACCAAGGTGGTGCAGCGTATCCCGGTGAAAATCGTCCTCGAACCCAACCAACCGCTGACCGAGCGCCTGCGGGTCGGCATGTCGGTCGAGGCCAGCGTCGACACCCAGCCGGTCGCGCCGCAGCGTGAGGTGGCCCAGCAATGAGACACCTTGCCTGGCTCACCCTGAGTGTTATCAGCCTGAGTGCCTGCACTGTCGGGCCGGATTTTCAGCGCCCGCACACGCCGCAAGCCACGCGGTGGAGCGAACCTCAAGGGCGACAAGCCGCCAGCCGAGCAGTGAGTGATCCGCTGCAAGAGCGCTGGTGGGACGTGTTCCACGACGAGCAACTGTCGGCCCTCACGCGCCGCGCGCTGACCGATAACCTCGACCTGAAACTGGCCAGCAGCCGCCTGCAACAAAGCCGTGCGGTGCGCCAGGTGACCACCGCCGAGCGCTATCCCACTGTCGACGCCACGGGCGCCTACCAGCGTAAACGCAACAGCGGCAAAGGCTTGAACGACCCCTCCGGCGAAAACGGGCGTTCCGCGTTCAACCAGTGGGATGTGGGCTTCTCGGCGTCCTGGGAGCTGGACTTCTGGGGTCGGGTCAAACGCGAAACCGAAGCCGCCGACGCCACCCTGCAAGTGGCGGAAAACGACCGCCGCGCCGTGCTGTTGTCGGTACTGGCCGAGACCGCCCAGGACTACATCCAGCTGCGTGGCGTACAGAACACCCGCGCGGTGACCGAGCAAAACCTCGACGTCGCCCGCCACAGCCTCAAGCTCTCGCAGTTGCGCCTGGCCGACGGCGTGGCCACCGATCTGGATGTCGCCGAAGCGGCCGCCCAGGTCGCCGCCATCGAAGCGCGGCTGCCGGATCTGCAGCAACGCCAGGACCAGTTGATCAACGCCCTCAGCCTGCTGATGGGCGAGCCACCGCAGGCCCTGCACGCGCAATTGTCCAAGGACGCCGCCGTACCGCAGACCCAACGCCAGGTCGCCATCGGCCTGCCGTCGGAACTCGCCGAGCGCCGTCCGGATATACGCCAGGCCGAGGCGCGCCTGCACGCCGCCACCGCCAGCATCGGCGTGGCCAAGGGCGATTTTTACCCGCGTATTACCTTGTCCGGCAGCCTCGGCTCCCAGGCCATGCAACTGTCGGATTTCGGCTCCTGGGGCTCCCGCGCGTTTGCCTTCGGCCCGCAAGTGAGCCTGCCACTGTTCAACGGCGGCCGCCTGCAAGGCATGCTGGACCTGCGCGAAGCCCAGCAACAGGAAGCGGCCCTGGCCTACCAGCACACCGTGCTGCGAGCCTGGCATGAAATCGACGACCAACTGACCCGCTACAACGCCAGCCAACTGCGTCGCGATAGCCTCGCCGAAGCCGTGCGCCAGAACCAGATCGCCCTGACCACCGCGCAGCACCAATACGTTGAAGGCGTGGTGGATTTCGTTAACGTGCTCACCGTGCAGAGCGCGCTGCTGGCCACGCAGGAGCAGTGGGTGGAGAGTTCTACCGGCGTGTCGTTGGCCATGGTCGGCCTGTACAAGGCGTTGGGCGGAGGGTGGGAATCGGTGTATCCGCTGCAAACCGCCGAGCGCTGAACCACAAAGAGTTTTGCCAGCCGCGAAACAAGGTGTAATGATAATTGCTCTCAATAATGTATCTGAGCTTTTCATGGACACCGCGACTGACGGCCAGCAACAGCTTCACCTCCTGTACCGTGACCATCACGGCTGGCTGCAAGGCTGGCTGCGCAAGCGCCTGGGCGACCGCGAACACGCCGCCGATGTGGCGCAGGACACCTTCCTGCGCCTGCTGGTCTCCGGTCGTTACCCCGGTGACAAGGAAAGCCGCAGCTACCTGGTGCAGATCGCACGCAACCTGGTGATCGACCAATGGCGCCGCCTGCGTATCGAGCGTGCCTACCTGGAAAGCATCGCGCATTTACCCGAGCCCGAGTCGCCGAGCCTGGAAACCCGTGCGCTGATTCTCGAAACCCTGATGCAGATCGACGCCATGCTCGACCGCATGCCCGACAACGTACGCCGCGCGTTCCTGCTCTCGCAGTTCGAAGGCCTGAGCTACGCGCAGATCGCCGAGCGCCTGGGCGTCACGGTCAGTTCGGTGCAGAAGTACATGACCCGCGCGATCGTCGCCTGTTACCAGGTGGCGTACGCAGAATGAGGCCCGACGCCCCCATCGCCCCGGCCATTGTCGAGCAAGCCAGCGAATGGCTGATGCTGCATTGGAGCGGCGAGCTGCAAGGCGAGCAACGCCAGGCGTTTGTGCAATGGCAGGCGGCGGATCCGGAACACCGTCGCGCCTGGCAACGTCTGCAGCACCTGCAACAAACCCTTGGCAGCGTGCCTATCGACAGCGCCCGTGCGGTGTTGCGCGACACCCCGGACACCCAGCGCCGCGCCGCGTTGAAACTGCTCGGCCTGCTGCTGGTGGCGGGTGGCAGCGGCTACCTGGTGCAGCGCAGCGAACCCTGGCAGGCAGCCTTTGCCGACTACCGCACCACCACCGGCGAGATTCGCCACGTGACCCTCAGCGACGGCACGCGCCTGGACCTCAACAGCGACAGTGCAGTGGACCTGCGTTTCAGCGCCAGCGAGCGGCGCATTCGCCTGATCCGTGGCGAGATCCTGTTGACCAGCGGCCACGACCCGGTGTGCCCTTTGATCGTCGAAACCCCGGCCGGTGACGTGCAGGCGCTGGGCACCCGTTTTGCCGTGTGCGAACTGCCCGATGGCAGCCGCGTCGACCTGTATGAAGGCCGCGTGCGGGTCACCCCGTTGCAGGGCCCGGCGGTGCAGATGAATGCCGGCGACAGCCTGTGGTTCAACTCGCGCCAAAGCTCGGCGTTGCCTGCGGTAAGTGCCAATGCCAGCAGTTGGACCGAGCATCGGCTGATCGCCGAGCGCCAGCCATTGGGCGAGTTTGTCGCGCAACTGAGCCGCTATCGTCCAGGCCTGTTGCGTTGTGATCAGGCGGTGTCTGGCCTGCTGCTGACGGGGGTGTTCCCGTTGAACGATACCGACGCGATCCTCGCGGCTCTGGAGCGTTCGCTGCCGGTGCAGGTGCAGTCGGTGACGCGCTACTGGGTGACCATCAAGGCACGGGCCTGAAAATTTTTTTATCGATGCTTGTCGGTTTGCGCGCCCCGTTCGGGATACCTCTTGAAAGCCAATCAAGAAGCGTTCTCACGGGGAGTCCTGCAATGCCGCACCACCCAATCCAACCCTTGGCCCGCGCCTTGCGCCGTGGCCTGTTTGTCAGCCTGCTGGCGACGGTGCCGATGCTGCCGACCCAGGTACATGCCGAAGACAGCACCGAAGCGCTGCGTGCCTACAACATTCCGGCGGGCAGTCTCGATCAGGCCTTGAACCAGTTCGCCAGTGCGTCGGGCATCTTGTTGTCGGTCGATGCTTCCCTTACCCAAGGCAAGCGCACCACAGGCCTGCAGGGAAGTTATGGCGTCGGGTCCGGCCTGGAGCGGCTGCTGGCAGGCAGCGGCCTGGTGGCGGTGCAGGCCCAGGGTGGTTGGTCGTTGCAGGCGATGCCATCCGCCGGGCCGTTGCAGCTCGGCGCGACTCAGATCAGCGCCCAGCAGGCCGAGGAAAGCGCCTGGGGCCCGGTGGACGGCCTTGTCGCCACGCGCAGTGCGTCCGGCAGCAAGACCGATTCGGCATTGGTGGAAATCCCCCAGACCATCAACGTGATCACCGCCGCCGAGATCAAGGCTCGCGGCGCCCAGAGCGTCACCCAGGCGTTGCTCTACACCCCGGGCATGACCGCCGGTGGCTTTGCCGACCGGGTCAAGTTATTCGACGAACCTACCTCGCGCGGCTTCACCCCCACGCCCTTGTACCTTGACGGTTTGCACCTGCCCTACGGCGGCGGCAGCACGGGTGGCGCGCTGCAGATCGAGCCCTACTCCCTGGAGCGCATCGAAGTGCTCAAGGGCCCGGCCTCGGTGCTGTATGGGCAAAACCAGCCTGGCGGTATCGTCAATATGGTCAGCAAGCGCCCCAGCGAAACCCCGGTGCACCGGGTGGTGCTGGAAGCCGGCACCTACGAGCACAAGAGTGCGGCCATCGACCTCAGCGGCCCGCTGGATGAACAGGGGCAATTCCTCTACCGCCTCACCGGCCTGGCCAACGACGGTCAGGACGAGATCAACTACGTCGAGAACAAACGCCAGTTCATCGCCCCCAGCCTCACCTGGCGCCCCAACGACGACACCCGTGTGACGCTGTTCGCCCAATACCAGAAGGACAAGGGCGTGCCCGAGGCCCAAGGGTTGCCGGCGTCCGGCACCTTGTGGGCCAACCCCAACGGCAAGATCAAGCGCGATGTGTTTATCGGCGAGCCCGGCGTCAACCAGTACAACCGCGAGCAGTACGTGCTGGGCTACGAGATTTCCCATCGCCTCAACGACACCTGGACCCTCAAGCAGAACGCGCGCTACGCCGAAGTGGACGACCGCTACACCGCACCGCTGCACGGCTACCGCTTCGTCGCCAACCCGGCCACCGGTGTGCAGGACCAACGCTACCTGCAACGCTTCGGCGTGGACTGGGCGCAGAACAACAAAGTGTTTGGCGTGGACAGCATCGCCCAGGCCGAATTCGACACCGGTGCGTTGTCCCATACGGTGATCGTCGGCCTGGATTACTACCACTCCGGCTCGCTGTTCCATGGCCTGTATGACCGCAACCCACCGGTAATCGACCTGTTCAAGCCGGTCTACGGCCAGCGCCTGAATTTCGGCCAACCGTACCGCTGGGACCGCACCCTGAGCCAGACCGGCCTGTATGTGCAGGACCAGATCAAACTGGATAAGTGGGCCCTGGTGCTCGGTGGGCGTTATGACTGGGCCAGCGTGGTGAACAAGGAGCCGCTGCAAGGCACCCGCTTCGCCAGCAAGGACGAAGCCTTCACCGGCCGCGCCGGCCTGGTGTACCTGTTCGATAACGGCCTGGCGCCTTTTATCAGCTATTCCGAATCGTTCCTGCCGCTGACCGGCACCGACGCCCAGCGCAAACCGTTCGACCCCTCCACCGGCAAGCAATACGAAGTGGGCATGAAGTACCAGCCGCCGGGCCAGAAGAGTTTCGTGCAGGTCGCGGTCTACCAGCTCGACCAGGAAAACGTGCTCACCACCAACCCCAACGACACCTTCAGTACCCAGAGCGGCGCCATGCGTTCCCGCGGCGTAGAGCTGGAAGCCAAGGCCGCCCTCAGCGACGCCTGGGAGATCATCGCCTCGGCCGCGCGCAACGACATCAAGTACACCAAGGACGAAGAAGGTCGCCAAGGCCGCCACCCCGCTGGCATCTCGCCGCTCACGGCGTCGATGTGGGTCAACTACACCGTACTGGGCGACACCCCGCTCGCCGGCCTCGGTGCCGGCCTGGGCGTCCGCTACGCGCGCCAAAGCCTGGGCGATTACTACGAAGGCGCGTTCAGCGTGCCGTCGTACAGCGTCTACGACGCCAGCCTGAACTACGACCTGGGCGCCTCGCCGCTCAAGCTCAAAGGCGTGAAACTGGCGATGAACGTGCAGAACCTCACCAACAAGACCTATGTCTCGCAGTGCACCAGCGACCTGGATTGCTACTACGGGGAGGGGCGTACGGTGGTGTCCAGCCTGACCTATGACTGGTAACCACCTTCCAATGTAGGAGCGAGCTTGCTCGCGAAAAACGTTAACGATGACGCGGGTCTTTCTGAATGCTCGCGGCAATCTCAGGTTTTCGCGAGCAAGCATCCATCAAGGATTGCGTAAAAACACCACATACCCCCGAAACCACTCACTCCCCTGCAAATACCCCGGCTCCTCCCACTCTCCACCCTGAATCAAACCGATCTTGAACGGCAGCCCCATCCGGTTCATCCGTGGCAAATACGCCGCGTAATCCGGGATGCTCTGGCGCCCTTGATAGGTCTGCACCACCACCTCATCCACCACGTCTTTGAGCTGGGCGATGGCGGTGGGGTCGGCGTTGCTGCTCCAGTCCATCAGGCCGGTGATACTCAGTTTCAGATCGGCCGGCAGGCGCTGGCGCAGGTCGCGCAGGAAGTCGGCGTATTCGTGCAGGTATTGGGTGCGAGCATCGAAGTCGATCTGGATGCCGACCACCGGGTTGCCTGCGTCGCGCCAGCGTTGTACCTGGCCGAGCAGTTGGGTGTAGACCTGTTCGGGCCAGCGCAGGGTGTGGGCGCGGTAGACCACCCAGACGTCGCCTCGGGTGAGGCGCGGCACGCTGATGCCTTGGGCGATCAGTTGCACACCGCGCTGGGGCGCGCGGCGGGTGGCGTTGATCTGGCCCTGGAGGATGTACAGGGTCTTGGCCTGCTTGAGTACCGGCTGGGGCGTGACGCCGCTCCACAGCCAGAAGGCGTCGTAGTCGCGGGCATCGACGGCACCGAAGGCCGGGCTTGCCAGCAACAGCACGCCCAGCCACAGGTGCTTCACCAGTAGTACTGCAGCGATTTGCCCCACTGGGTGTCGGCGAAACCACTTTTCAGTTGGCGGAACCAGGCTTTGCGCACGCCAGGTTCGACGTCCTTGCCGCCGCAGCTGTTGTAGCCGGCCGGCGCGTAGCAGTTGATGGCGCGGAACAGGGCGTAGGCCTTGTCGTTTTTCGGTGCCTTGGCATTGCCGATGACCTGTTGGTAACCGTCGAGCCGCGAGAAGGTTTCACCCTTGAAATCCGAAGCGGTGCTGCCCAGGCTGCCGGCGGCGCGGGCCTGCTCCAGAGGCATGCCGTCCAGGTTGTTGCGCAGGATGAATTCGCCGAAGCAGTTCAGGGCCTGGGGGTTCTTCGCGTCGGTCTGCAAGGTCGCTGCGGTTTGCGCGATGCTCGGGCAGGCGTAGCCGGATTCGGCCTTGTCGCCGTTCCACTGGAACAGCTTAAGCGTCTGGCTGGCGCTGTAGACATAACCCAGGCTGGTGCCCAGCTTGTCCTCGGGGGCCTGGGCCGGCAGCTGCTTGAGGTCTTCGGCGAAGGTGGCGAACTGGCCGTGCAGCAGGTCTTTGTAGAGCAGCACGAATTGCGCGGTCTGGCGTTCCAGCGGATCGCTCGCCTGGGCGATCTGCTGGCGCAGCAGTTCAGGCCCGGCGATGTTGCGCAGCAGGATGTAGCGCACCTGTTTGGCGCTGATCGGCGAATCGCTGGCGAACACCTTGGCCAACTGGCCGCTGCGCTCGTAGTTCATGGCCAGGGCCAACTCCAGCTGGTCGCGTTGCAGCGGCAGTTTTGCCAGCGGCAACAGTTGCAGCCACAGCGCTTCGGCGCCTTTCCAGTCCTGCTTGGCTTCCAGGGCCAGGGCGCGCAGGGTCTGTTGGCTGAAGGCGAAGTAGTTGAGGCTTGCCGGCACGCTTTGCGGCAACTGCTTCAAGGCGGCGTCCGGTTGATGCTCGATGTACAGCGCACACACGGCCAGCAAGTACTCATAGAGCTCCGGCTCGCTGGCGAACGCGGCTTTTTGCTTCTCGAGGTCTGCGCGGTTGAGGGCCGGCTGGTTGCCGCCGCGCATCACCATCAGGTCGCTGACGAGCTGGATCATCGGGGTCTTGACGGTATCGCTGTTGACCATCAACAGCTTGAGGTCAGCTTCTTCTACCAGCTCATCCTCAGACACATTGCGCTGCTCGTCGGTGGCCGTCAGTGCCCAGGCGAACGCGTCGGCGAGCTGGGTGTTGTCGTCGGCCAGCCAGTACACCCGGCGCAGCAGGCCGTGGGCCGAGGCCGCGTATTCGCCCTGTGGATAAGTCTTCAGGTAGGCCTTGAAGCCCTGCTCGGCCGTGGCCAATGCGGGTTTATCCACACGGTCCAGGTGCGGCACTCCGTCTTCGTCATAGGTGTCGGCCTGGGCCTGGTTGAGCGCTGTGCGGGCGGTCATGTACAGCGCAGTTTCCTTCAGCCACGGCGACTGTGCACTGCCGACGCCAGCAAAGCCTTGCGCGGCCTCGGCGAAGCGGCCGCTGTAGAAATCGGCGGCGGCTTGCAGGTAGGTGCGAAACAGTTGGCCGTCGGCTGACTGGATCTGCTGCGGCTCGGCGATCACCGGGCCATCCCAGGTGCAGGTGGTGAGCAGTTGCAGCCGCGCCTTCGCCAGCAGCGCGCGCTCGGCCGCCGGCATGTCGGCCTTGACCACCTGGCGGATAAACGCCGTGGCGCTGTCATCGTCGTTGCTGCGGCAGCGGCTGCCTTCGCCATTGAGGAAGGCTTCGCCGGCGGTTTTGTACGCCTCGCGCTTGATGCCCAGGGGCGTCAGCAGGGTGTCCAGCTCGGCGGTAGGCGAATCGTCCGAGTCGGGCTCGGTCTCTGCACTGGAGGCAGCGGCCAGGCGATACACCGGGAACGGCACCGGGCCGAAACCCTGGGCCAGGTCATCCTCGCTCAACGCCCTGGGCGCCAACGGCGCGGCCTTTTTGTCCGCCAGCAACAGGCGCAGGTTGGCCCGGCTGTCATTGCCCGGGCTCAGGAACGGCACGTTGTTGCAAGGGTCGAGGCTGTCACGCGAGACACGCCAATCGGGGTAGCACGAATCGTCGGAACTGGCCTGGGCCTGCTGGGAAATACCGGCCAGCAGGGCCAGTGCCAGGGGGGAGAGAAAACCGATACGCATGACGTGTCCTTGATCCTGGGTCCTTGGAGGGCGGCAATCATAGCGTGTTCCTGCGGGCGCTTCGGTGAAGCCCTACACAAATTGCTGATTTGTCCGATTCCAGAAGCGAACCGGGGGCTTTTGTCCTAGAGTGGCGGTGTTTGCGCTGAGGCACTCAAGGCAACAGCGGGGGAATCGAGGTGCGCCGGTCTGTGGTAGAGCAAAACGAAAAGGTCGGGGCGTTGCCCGCATTCAATCGTCTTACGTGGGAACGCGTCGGTTGGCTGAGCCGACTGTGGTGGGTGCCGATCCTGGGACTGGCCATGGCCCTGCGGTTTTACCGCCTGACATCGGCGGCGATCTGGGGCGACGAGGGCTCCAGCCTGCTGCTCAGTGAATACGCCGCTGCCGACCTGTGGTTTCACGCCGCTCACGATGTGCACCCGCCGTTGTACTTCTTCATGCTGCGCGGCTGGATCGAGCTGTTCGGCGACAGTATCTGGTCGATTCGTGGCATGAGTGCCATCCCCGGCGTGGTTGCGGTGGGCCTGGGTGTCTGGCTGACACGGCAACTGTCTACCCGGCGTGCTGCCGTGCTGGCGGGGATCCTGCTGGCGCTGCTGCCCACGGCGGTGCGCTACAGCCAGGAAGTGCGCATGTATTCGCTGCTGGGCGTGTGGCTGCTGGGGGCCACGCTGGCGCTGGTGTACTGGGTACGCCAGCCCGAGCGGCTGCGCTACCTGGCCATGTATGTGGCGTTGATGAGCGCCGGGTTCTACACCCATTACTTCACCGCCCTGTGCGTGCTGGTGCATTGGGCTTACCTGGGGGTGCTGTGGCAGGCGCAGCCGCGAGGCCGACGGCTGATCGCACGCCCGGCCTGGTGGGTAGCCAATGCCGCGATTGTGCTGTTGTACGTACCGTGGCTGCCGAACCTGCTGGACCTGGTGCAGCACGTCGAACAACTCAAGGTAGGCGGGGACATAGGCTGGGAAGAACCGGTCAGCCTGTTTTCCCTGCCTTCGATGATCTGGCAGTTCGTGTTACAGGATGAAGGTATCGGCTTCTGGCCACCGCTGTTCTGGTTTGTCCCGCTGTTACTGATGGCCGTGGTCGTGATGACGGCCGCGCGAGACCGCGAACGCCATCGGCCCGCTTGCCTGCTGGCGCTGTTTTTCCTGCTGCCGCTGTTGCTGGTCTACGGGGTATCGTTTATCTCCCCGGTGTTTATCGAGCGCTACCTTACGGTGTACGCCTTGGGTTTGCCGATCCTTGTCGCCATGGCGATCGACCGCCTGCCTGCGCGCTTGTCGCTGCTGGGTGCGGCGCTGTTCGTGCTGTTTGTCGGCGTGGAGCTGGTGGGCCTCAAAAACAACTTCACGGTGGATGAGCACGACCAATTCAATGTGCCGGTGGAGTTCGTCAATCGCAATTACCAGGAAGACGATCGCATCGTCCTCAGCGACATGATGTGGTACCTCAGCTATGTGTATTACGACCAGACCGACGCCCAACTGCAGCTCTACACCCCGCCCAAGCCCGATGGCACGCCGACCCGGCCCAACGCCTACGGCTTCGGCACCCTGGTGGACCAGGACGGCGGGCGCATTTACCTCGACCGTCTGTCGGCACTGCCCGCCGACACCCGCCGCGTGTGGCTGATCAGCAGCAACGAAGCGTCGGACGATTTCGCGCCACTGCCCCAGGGCTGGCGCGAACTCAGTCGCCAGGACGGTGGTGGTGCCAGGGCGCGTTTGTTCGTGTTGTGCAACGTGCCGCCACCACAACCCGAGGCCTGCCGCTAGACTCGGTTAAATACCTTTTTTCAGGAGCCCGTCATGGAATCGCCCGTGCACAGCTTGCCGTCACTGTTCAAACAGCTTGGGCTGCCGGATGACCCGGTCGGTATTGATCAGTTTGTGACCGCCCACTCGCCACTCAAGCCGGATTTGAAGTTGGCTGAGGCGTTTTTCTGGACAGACAGCCAGAAAGCATTTTTGCGTGAGGAAATCTTGGACGATGCGGATTGGGCGGAGGTGGTGGATGAGTTGAATCTGATGTTGCGGGGTGGGCGAGGGGTGTAAAAAAATCTTTTGAAAATTGTGTTTTTGTAAAAAAAAAAGGTGAGCAGTAAAAAAATCTGGGCTTTAATCGCCTGGGTTATTTTTTCTTGGGGGATTCACCTTGGCAACAGTCGGATATGCCCATCTATGTGAAGTCCTGGACCTAAAGATTATTGCGCCCTCCCGTGTTGCGATGATTAAACCCGTGACCAGAATCACTCGAATCGGCACTTGTCTGGCTGTGCCGGCCGCTGTGGCGCCCGCGCATGCTGCGTTATTTGAGCATGTGCTATTTGCTCTCAAGCATGAAGGCGTGAACCTGGCCGTGCTCGCCCAGGCTTTTGAACGGCTTGGTCCTGAGCCGTTTTTGGTTGCCTTGGCGGATTCGCCCAATGGTGCGTTCATTCGCAAAGCTTGTTTTCTATGGGAGGGATTTACCGGGCAGGCCCTGGATTATTCAACGCCCGTTCGAGGCCGCGTCGTTGCCTTATTCGATCCCGAGCGCTACGTAACCGGACCCAGCATCCGCAACAGCCGCTGGCGCGTGGATTTCAACGGCTTGGGTTCTTTGCATTACTGCGCCACCGTGGAGCGAACGCCTGAGCTGGACGCGTTGTTGGCGCTCAATGTGCTGGCCCGCGCCAAATCCTTCATGGCCACCCTCCCACCCGAAATGATGGACCGTGCCATCCAGTGGGCCTACCTCCACGAAACCCGTGATTCGTTTGCCATCGAAAAAGAACAACCCAGCGAAGAAAAATCCCGCCGCTTCGTTCAACTGTTACGCCAGGCCCACGAAGGCCGCTTGCTGACCGAGGACTACCTGGTAGATCTGCAGAACAGCACCGTCTCCAACCCCTTCGACAAAGCTGTCGCGTTTCGCCATGAGCAGAATCATCTGCACAACGGCCTGCGCGGCGCGGCGGGCGTCAGCTATGTTCCTCCAGCCCCTGAACTTTGCCAGGAACTGATGGAAGAGCTGATGGCCTTCGCCAATCAGCCAGTACGTGAAGTCGACCCCCTGGTAGCGGCGGCAGTCACTGCCTTCGGCTTCGTATTCCTGCACCCGTTTATGGACGGCAACGGGCGATTGTCGCGCTTCCTGATCCATCAGACGCTCTGCCATTACGGTGCACTGGAAAACGGCCTGCTGCTACCGGTGTCCGTCGCAATGAAGCACGAAGAGCAAGCTTATCTGGCCGCTCTCAAAGCCTTTTCCCAGCCGACGCGGGAATTCTGGAACGTCACGTGGCTGGACGGCGATCAAATGGCCTTCGACTTCATCGGCCACCCCTCGATCTACCGCTACTGGGACGCCACCCACTGCGTCGAATTCACCCTGCAAATGGCCCGCCGCGCGTTGGAAGTGGAACTGCGCGAAGAAACCGAATTTCTCGACCGCTACGACCGCGTGATCAAGGCCGTGAACCAGCGCTTTGATGTGCGCGGCAGTGATCTATCAAAGCTGGTGATGATGTGCCTGGATAACGAGGGCAAGGTTTCCAAGCACCGACGCAAGCAGTTTCAGTACAGCGTATCGGAGGAGGTGTTTGAGTTTATTGAGGAGGAGGTGGGGCATGCTCTGCGCGACACTGGGAAATTTCCTATCGACTAAACGGAAGTGGACGGTAGTGGCCGGTGGGAGGCGCTCGCTATTAACAGGCGCTAACTCCCTGCTCTGGACACAACATGAAACGCTTGGTCCCACGCAGCGAAATTGAAAGCTATGAACTCACAAAGATCGAGAGTCCCTATTTTGCAAGACTAAAAGTCCGAGAGTTTTTTCGTGCCCCGTATGCGTTGCCCGGGTTGAGTGAACTGCTCAGTGAGTGCGGTCTTTCTCCCGTTTGCTGCTCCGCTGAAAAAGACCAACGGCGGGTCTTGGATAAACTGGCAGCCGGTGATTGGTTGTTTGTGATGGACTATCCCTTTCTCCCTTTAAGTCGCGAATGTCGCGTCAAATATGGACATCTAATGGGACGCCGACTGTATGTTGGGCCTGGCAAATGGGAGAAGGGTATTTCTCTCGGATGGGAAAGATCTCGCGAACACCACTAGCGTTATGACTCAACGGTGGGTAAGGCTTGATAGTCGAGATGATCAATTTACTCACCGATCAGTTGAGCGTCGATATGGAGAGCTGCGGTATATAAAACAACGTTATCTGGAGGGCGATGACAGCTGGCAGGTGGGTGGTAAGTCATGGCATTGGCAGCCTGTAACACCGGATGTGGCCTATGAGTACAAGGAAGCAGGAAGATGACGCGCAAGCATGTTTTTTGGTTTTGGGGAGTCATGGATGCCCTTTATCTGATTCGGTATGCAGTGGCCAGCGCAATAGAGGGAAGGATTCCTTATTTAAGCGATTTTGAAAGTGCTTTATGGGTGCTGCGTGATCATAGTGTTGTGCAGTTATACATGTTCGGCTTTGCCATGCTGCTGCAAGCTTCCATCGTAATCTCGTGCTTACTGTTCTTTCTTGGACGTGAACAGGTGAGGTGGGTTACTTACCTTCAAACACCCTTGCGATTGGCTTTTATTGTGCCTTCTGTTTCGCTGTTGCTGGTAGGTGCTCAGTTTTTTCCTAACTACAACTTGGTGTTAATGGCTGCGTTAGTCGTTGCGTCCGAGGCAGTGAAAATCTGGAGCGTCTGGCGGTGGAGCAAAAGGTGCTGACGTTTTCCAGCAGGGCCGCTTAGGAGGCTGAGCGGGCAATAAGCCGGTTGCACAGACCCAACCATCCCCTTGGTCACGGCCACACGGATCCCCCTTCGCGAGGTGATGGGCCAAAACAAGCGCCACCTGGATGGCGAGGCCGCACAGCAATCCTGAAGCCGACACCGATCCAAATGTGGGAGGGGGCTTGCCCCCGATGGCGGTGGATCATCTAACGAATCTGTTCACTGACACTCCGCTATCGGGGGCCAGCCCCCTCCCACATTCGGCCTGCGGCGTTGCCACTGAATCGCTCCACCCATCCGCTAAATTGTTTCAAAACTTGACGCAATTCGATCCCTCGGCCATATTGATAGTTAGCAAACTAACTGTATGCGAACTATCCAGTGCCTCAATCCCTCGAACAACTCCAGATGAACCTCAGCAGCAGCATGGTGGTGGGCGCCCGTAACTGGCGCAAAATCTGCCAGAGCACGCTGGTCAGCTATGGCATCTCCGAAGCCTGCGCCGTGCCGCTGTTGATGATCGGCCGCCTGGGCGACGGGGTGCACCAGGTCAAAGTGGCCCAGGCCTCCGGGATGGAAAGCCCGTCCCTGGTGCGTCTGCTCGACCGGCTGTGCCATGACGGCTATGTGTGCCGTACCGAAGACGTCCACGACCGCCGCGCCAAGGCCCTGAGCCTCACCGAGCGTGGTCGCGAGTTGGTGCAGGCGGTGGAGGTGCAATTGGTGCGCCTGCGCCGCGAAGTGCTGGCGGACCTTCCGACCGCCGACATGGAAGCCGCACTGCGCGTACTGCGGGCCTTTGAGGCGGCGACGCTTTGAACGGATTTTTTACCGGTTTTCCGCCCGCCCGTGACTGGTTCTATGGGGTTCGTACCTTCGCCGCGTCGATGATCGCGTTGTATATCGCCATGCTGATGCAAATGCCGCGTCCGTACTGGGCGATGGCCACGGTGTATATCGTCTCCAGCCCGTTTGTCGGCCCTACCAGTTCCAAGGCCCTGTACCGCGCCATCGGCACCTTGATGGGGGCGGCGGCGGCGGTGTTTTTTGTGCCGATGTTCGTGCAATCGCCGTACATCCTGGTGGTGGTGATCGCACTGTGGACGGGCACCTTGCTGTTCCTCTCCATGCACCTGCGCACCGCCAACAACTACGCCTTGATGCTCGCCGGCTACACCTTGCCGCTGATCGCCCTGCCGGTGGTGGATAACCCGCTGGCGGTGTGGGATGTGGCCGAGGCGCGGACCGAGGAAATCTTCCTCGGCATTGCGGTCGCGGCGGTGGTGGGCGCGATGTTCTGGCCACGGCGGCTGATGCCGGTGTTCGATGGCGCGGTGGCCAAGTGGTTTGGCGACGCCCAGGTCTACAGCCAGCGTTTTCTTTCTCGCAATGCGCAACCGGAAGAAGTCAGCGCCCTGCGCGGCGGCATGGTCGCCACCTTCAATACCCTTGAATTGATGATCGGCCAGTTGCCCCACGAAGGCGCGCGGCCGCAGACGGTGCGCAATACCAAGGAATTGCGCGGGCGCATGATCCACCTGCTGCCGTTGGTGGAGGAACTCGACGATGCGCTGTATGCCGTCGAACAGCGTGCGCCGCAGTTTCTCGAGCAACTGACGCCGCTGCTGGAAGCTACCCGGCAGTGGCTGGAAAACACCACCGAAAGCGCACCGCTGGAACGCTGGCGCGCTCTGCGTGACCAGGTCGACGCCCTGCAACCCCAAGGCGAAGCCCTGGACGAGCGCCCCACGCTGTTGTTCTCCAACGCCCTCTACCGCCTGGGCGAGTGGATCGACCTGTGGCAGGACTGCCGCAGCCTGCAAGCCGCCATCCAGTGCGAAAGCCAGGACACCTGGCGTGCCGTGTACCGTCACTGGCGCCTGGGCCGGCTCACACCGTTCCTCGACCATGGCCTGATGCTCTATTCGGCGTTTTCCACCGTCACCGCGATCATCGTCGCGTCGGTGCTGTGGATCCTGCTGGGCTGGACCGATGGCGGCAGCGCGGTGATCCTGGCAGCCGTGGCCTGCAGCTTTTTCGCTTCTATGGACGACCCGGCGCCGCAGATCTATCGGTTCTTTTTCTGGACCGCCATGTCGGTGCTGTTCGCCAGCCTCTACCTGTTCCTGGTCCTGCCCAACCTGCACGATTTCCCGATGCTGGTACTGGCGTTCGCGGTGCCGTTCATCTGCATCGGCACGCTGACCGTGCAGCCGCGTTTTTACCTGGGCATGCTGCTGACGCTGGTGAACACCTCGTCGTTCATCAGCATCCAGGGTGCCTACGACGCGGACTTCCTCAACTTCGCCAACGTCAACCTGGCCGGGCCGGTGGGCCTGCTGTTCGCCTTTGTGTGGACGTTGATCGCCCGGCCCTTCGGCGCCGAACTGGCGGCCAAGCGCCTGACCCGTTTCAGCTGGCGCGACATCGTCGGCCTGACCGAGCCCGCCACCTTGAACGAACACCGGCACCTCGCCGCACAAATGCTCGACCGCCTGATGCAACACCTGCCGCGCCTGGCGATGATCGGCCAGGACACCGGCATCGCCCTGCGCGACCTGCGCGTGGCGCTCAACCTGCTCGACCTGCTGGCCTATTCGCCGCGCATCCTCGGCGTGCCGCGGGTGCTGCTCAACCAGGTGGTGGAAGGCGTGGGCGGTTACTTCAAGGCCTGCCTCAAGGCGGGTGAACGCTTGCCTGCGCCCAGCGGTCTGCTGATGACCCTCGACCGCACACGCCGCGCCCTCAATGGCCAGGGCCTGCAAGACGAAGACGACACCCGCCTGCACCTGCTGCACGCGCTGGCCGGCCTGCGCCTGGCACTGCTGCCGGGTGTGGAATTCATTGGCGGCACGGAGATGGAAGCGCCGCTACCCGATGGAGCGCCTTTATGATCGGTGATCTGGATATCAGCGGGGTGTTCCTGCCCACGCTGCTGGTGCTGATGGGCATTACGTACGTGTTATTCCTGGTGGTGCACGGGCTGTTGACCCGCGTCCACTTCTATCGCCTGGTCTGGCACCGGGCATTGTTCAATGTGGGGCTCTACGCGCTGTTGCTGGGCGCGGTGGACTCACTCAGTCGATACCTGATGACATGAAAAAACCTTTTTTGACCATCGGCCGTGTAGTCCTGACGTTGTTGATCGTGAGCTTCGCGGTCGTCGTTGTGTGGCGCATGGTCATGTACTACATGTTTGCGCCCTGGACCCGTGACGGTCACATCCGTGCCGACATCGTGCAGATCGCGCCGGACGTGTCCGGGCTGATCCAGCGCGTCGATGTGCACGACAACCAGCTGGTGACCAAGGGCCAGGTACTGTTTGCCGTCGACCAGGACCGCTTCAAGCTGGCCCTGCGCCAAGCCCAGGCCGCCGTGGCCGACCGCCAGGAAACCCTGGCCCAGGCAAGTCGCGAGTACAAGCGTAACCGTGGCCTCGGCAACCTGGTGCCCAGCGAGCAGCTGGAAGAAAGCCAGTCCCGTGTTGCCCGCGCCCAATCGGCCCTGGCCGAAGCGCAAGTGACGGTGGACTCGGCCCAACTCAACCTCGACCGCTCGGTAATCCGCAGCCCGGTGGACGGCTACGTCAACGACCGCGCACCGCGTACCCAGGAGTTCGTCACCGCCGGGCGGCCGGTGCTGTCGGTGGTGGACAGCAATTCCTTCCATATCGACGGCTACTTCGAAGAGACCAAGCTCGACGGCATCCACGTCGGCATGGGCGTCGACATCCGTGTGATCGGCGACAACGCCCGCCTGCACGGGCATGTGCAGAGCATCGTCGCCGGTATCGAAGACCGCGACCGCAGCAGCGGCTCGAACCTGCTGCCCAACGTCAACCCGGCGTTCAGCTGGGTGCGCCTGGCCCAGCGGATTCCGGTGCGTATTGCCTTTGACGATGTCCCGGCGGACTTCCGCATGATCGCCGGGCGCACCGCCACGGTGTCGATCATTGGCGACAAACCCAATGACGGAGCCAAGCCATGAAGCCGCTGTGGGCAACCGCTGCGCTGGGGTTGTTACTGTCGGCCTGCCAAGTGGTGGGGCCGGATTACCAGTTGCCGCAAACGTCTGCCGTCAACCGCGCTGACCTGCAAGGGCAACTGGCGGGCAAGGGCAGCGACGTGGTGTCGGCGCCGGTGCCGGCCGACTGGTGGAAGCTGTACAAAGACCCGCGCCTGGACGAGCTGGTACGCCAGGCCATGGCCTCCAACACCGACCTGCGCGTAGCCGCAGCCAACCTGCAGCGCGCCCGTTATCAGACCCAACAGGCTGAATCCGCCGGCGGCTGGAGTGCCGGCGCCAAGGCCGAGGTGCAGCGCCTGCAGGAATCCGGCGAAGCGTTTTTGCAGGCGGACAAAGTGCCGGTGGATAACATCGGCAGCATCGGCATTACCACCTCGTACCAATTCGACCTGTTCGGCACCTTGCAGCGCGGCATCGAAAGCGCCCAGGCCAGCGCCGATGCGGCCCAGGCCGCCGCCGATATCGCGCGCATCACCCTGGTGGCCGATGTGGTGCGCTCCTACACCCAGGTGTGCGCGGCCAACGAAGAACTGGCGATTGCCAACGAATCCCTCGACCTGCAAGCCCAGAGCACCAAACTGACCCAACGCCTGCGTGACGCGGGCCGTGGCGATGAAACCCAGGTCACCCGCTCGCAAACCCAATACAAATCCCTGCGCGCCGACATGCCGCGCTATGAAGCGGCGCGCCAGGCCGGGCTGTTCCGCCTGTCGATGCTGCTGGCCAAGCCCGTGGACCAACTGCCGGCGGGCACCGGCACCTGCGCCGAGCTGCCGCACATCGCCCAGCTGTTGCCGGTGGGCGATGGTGCGGCGCTGCTGAAACGTCGCCCCGACGTGCGCCAGGCCGAGCGCCAACTGGCCGCCGCCACCGCGCGTATCGGCGTGGCCACCGGCGCCTTGTACCCGGACATCGCCATCGGCGCCACGGTGGGCACCGTGGGCCTGCTCGACAACCTCGGCCAGCCGGCGACCAACCGCTGGGGCTTCGGCCCGATGATCAGTTGGACGGTGCCGACCAACGGCGCCCGTGCGCGCATCCACGAGGCCGAAGCCGCGACTCAGGGCGCCCTGGCGCATTTCGACGGGGTGGTCCTCAACGCCATCCGCGAAACCCAGACCGGCCTGGCGCAATACACCGCCGTGCTGCAACGACGCGAGGCGCTGGCGGACGCCGAGCGCTCGGCCCAAGAGGCGGCGGACCAGACCCACCGCTTCTTCCAGGCCGGCCGCGAATCGTTCCTCGCCGACCTGCAAGCCACCCGCACCTACACCGCGATGCGCGCGCAACTGGCGGCGGCCAATACCCAGGTTGCCATGAGCCAGATCGATCTGTTCCTGGCCCTGGGCGGCGGCTGGGAAAGCGGACGAACGCAAGCGTCACAGCCCGGCAAACCCTGAGCGAATAGCTATGCTTGGACAGGCGGGTCGCCGTGACGACTCGCCTGACACTGCTCGCGTTTGCTCATGGGGATTCCAATAATGAAAAACCCTTATGCTCCCGCTTTCTGGTGCGTGCTCTTCGCACTGGTGTTGTTATCGGCCGCGTATTTCTACGGCGTCATGCTCGCCCATCAACTCGACAAGGCCATGGTGTTTCTCGACAGCGCCTGCCTGGTGATCGGCTCCCTGTCCATCGGCGTGGTGGCCTGGGCGTCCTACCAGAACCAGCGCGTGAAGAAAAAACTCCTCGAACAAGGCAAGACCCGCGTCGCGATCTGGGACACCAAGGTCGCTCTGCGTCGGGTCGAAACCGTGTTCGACCGCTATTTCTGGGGCAGCTATTGGCAGCCGGGGCGCACCTTCCAGGAAGTCATGGGCGACCTTACCGGCACGCCCCTGGAAAAAAGCCTCGAAGTCCTGAAAAAACAGTGCGTGGCCCTCGATCGGCAGGTCGCCGATGGCCGGCATTGGCTGAATAACGCGCGGGAATTGTCCGACGTCGCCACGCAGATGGCCCGGGAGCGCTACCAGCTGGACTTCTGCGACCCCAAGTCCGACACCCCCGGCAATGCGGTGATACACCGCGAGTTTGAGGTGCTGGTGTACACCTGGACGGCGCGCCTGAAGAGTTTTGACCACCAGCTCGACGAGATCGAGTTGGAGTATTCGTGAACCAACTGCACGCCTGACCCCTCTGAGAAAGCTGGGCCGTTTGCGGCCGCCAGTGCTAATCTTCCCCCGTTTTCGGCGGGCTTGAGCCAACCCTTTCGGGGTTCAAGGAAGACAGCCCACTTCTCACAGGATTTGATCAGGTCACTTCATGAATAAGCCAGCAGTCGTTCTTTTGGGTTTAGTTGTCGCCGTAGGCGTCGTCAGTGCAGGCGGCGCCTGGTACACCGGTAAACAACTGGAACCGGTGCTGCAAACCGCGATCCAGAACGCCAACAAGGAACTGCAGACCTCCATGGCCGGCGTCGACGGCACCGTGGCCCTGGAGCTGGTGTCCCTGGAGCGTGGCGTGTTCAGCAGCACCGCGCACTACCGCCTGAAGGGCCAAGGCTCGGTGTTCGGCGAAGAAAACCCTAATCCGGAACTGCTGTTCGTCGACCATATCGAACACGGCCCGCTGCCGTTCTCGCGCCTGGTGACGCTCAAATGGCTGCCGGTCATGGCCACCAGTCACTACGAACTGGAAAAGAACCCCACCACCGAGAAGTGGTTCGCCGCCGCCAAAGACGTGTCGCCGCTCAAGGGCGTGGCCAATATCGGCTACAGCCGCTCGGTCAACGGCAACATCGAATTGCTGCCCCTGGAGTTCAAGGACGCCGCAGCTTCGGCGAGCTTCTCTGGCGCCAACCTGAATTTCGACAGCACCGCAGAAGGCCAGAAGGTCAAGGCTGACGGCTTCATGAACAGCTTCAAGATCGCCGGGCTAGATGGCAAGGGCGAACACTTCGAAGCTCAATTGTCTGGCCTGACCATCGCCAGCAACCTGGAAAAATCCACCTTTGGCTTCTACACCGGGCAAAACACCGTTGAGCTGACCGACAGCACGTTCACCTTCGGCCCGCAGAAAGCCGTGCTGACGGTCAAAGGCTTCGAGCAGAAAGACTCCAGCGAAACCAAGGACAACAACCTGGCCGGCCGTGTCGACTACAAGATCGACGAGATCGGTTACCAGGGCAAACCCGTGGGTTCGGCGGCCATGGCCCTGAGCATGAAGAACGTCGACATCCCGGCCATGCTGGTGTTGACCAAGCTGTACCAGGACAAGATGCAGCCGGTGCAAGCCGCTGCCGCAGCGGGCCAGCCCACGCCTGAGCTGCAACTGACCGAAGCCGAGCAGGCCCTGGCCGAAGCCAACGTCAACCAGGTATTGGCCGCCAAGCCGCAGATCGCCGTGGAAAACCTGTCGCTGAAAACCACCCATGGCGAAAGCAAGTTCAACCTGCTGGTGGACCTGGCCAAGCCGGCCTCCATGGAGTTGCCGCCGGTTGAGCTGGGCAAGCAGATGATTGCATTGCTGGATGCCAACCTGACCCTGTCCAAGCCGATGATCGGTGACGTGGCTGCCCTGCAGGCGCAACTCGGTGGCGTGACCGATCCGAAAGCCATCGAGCAGCAGTCCCAGATGGCCGCCGAGATGGTCAGCGGCATGGCGGTCGGTACTCAGTTGGCGACCCTGGTCGGCAGCGATGTGGTGTCCAAGTTGCACTACGCCAACAATGAAGTGACCTTCAACGGCCAGAAGATGACCGTCGAGCAGTTCATTGGGTTTGTGATGGCCAAGTTCGGCGCGGTCAGCGGCGGCCAGTAAAGCGTTCGCCATCGCCCGGAAATAAATAATGTGGGAGCGGGAGTGCCCGCGATAAGGGTCAAACAGTCGACGCACCTGTCGGCCGGCACCCCGTTATCGCAGGCAAGTCCGCTCCCGCATTCACATTTCAGGCGGGCCGCGCAATTCTGAACAATTGTTCCGGATTGGTCTTTTTCCTACTTTCCTGAGAGATAGTTCACACAGGAAAGCTAGGCCGGGTCATTGGACGCCGGCACCCTGCGGCAATTCGCTCAGGACCACCTATCGTTACAGCTTTCCGTGTGTAAGGAAGCTCACGATATGTTGCGAAACCTACCACTCAGTGCATCAGGCCGGTTGCGACTGCTCGTCGGGGCCGCCTTATGCAGCCAATTACTGATCCCCGCCTTCGCCATGGCCGATCCGGCCTATGACGCGCTGATCATTCAGGCGCGCAACGGCAACTTCACCCCCGCCCTGACTCAATTGCGCCAACTGTCCGCCGAGCGCCAGACGCCAGGCCAGGTCAGCGATCATGTGGTGATCGCCGGTTGGGCCGGCCAGGACGCCGAAGTGCTGAAGGTGTACGAGGCCCAGGGTAAACATCGCAACCTCAGCACCCAGGCGCTCGCCACTGTCGCGCGGACCTATCGCAACCAGAAGCAATGGGCCCAGGCCGAGGCGGTCTATCGCCAGGCGTTGCTGCGTGAACCGAATAACGTCGACCTGCAACTGGGCCTGGCCCTGACCCAGGCCGACGGCGGCAAGGCGGACGAAGCGGTACAACGTACCCGCGCATTGGTCGCCGCCAAGCCCGATGACCCCAACCGCCGCATGGCCCTGGGCTATGCACTGACCCGCGCAGGCTTGAACTACGACGCGCTGTTCGAGTTCGACCAGGCGTTTATCCGCGCCGGCGACAAGCCTGACGTCGCCCGCGAATACATCGTCGCCCTGCAAAAGGCCCGCCTGCCGGAAGCCGCGTTGCGCCTGTCGGCCCAGCGTCCTGGCCTGCTGGACCCGGTGACCCAGCGCCGCCTGGAAGGCGATCTCGCTGCCGAGCGTGTGCGCATGGCCGAGTTCGCCACACGCAGCGAAAAAGAACGCTACGTGATTGCCGACCGCGCCCTGGCGGATTACGACAAACTGCTCGCCCGTTGGACCCCGGACGCCAGCGCCCATGACGATGTGGTGCGCTGGCGCATCGACCGTCTCGGTGCACTCAAGGCGCGGGCGCGTACCGCCGAGGTGATCCGCGAATACGAGACGCTTAAGGCCGAAGGCGTGCAACTGCCGACCTACGCCGTGCGTTGGGTGGCCGCGGCCTACCTGGACCAGCGCCAGCCGGAAAAAGCCGAGCCGCTGTATCGCCAGGCCCTGAGCGCCACCGACGCCGAGCCCGATGATCGGGTCGAAGACACCACTGCGCTGTTCTACGCCTTGCAGGAAAGCGATAAAGCCGAGGACGCCAACGAGGTCGCCAAGGGCCTCGCCAACAGCCAGAACCCGCGGGTCGAGCTCAAGGGCTTGCCCATCGGCAACCCCAACGACGCGTGGATGGACGCCCAGCAACTGTCGGCCCAGGCCGGCGTCTACGGCGGCGACCTGCCGGGCAGCGAAGCCGGCCTCGAAGCGCTGGTGGCGAAAGCCCCGGGCAACGTCGGCCTGCGCCTGGCCCAGGCTGACATGTACCGCGCCCGCGACCTGCCACGGCGTGCCGAAGGCATCCTGAAGGAAACCGAAGCCCAGGCCCCACGGGATATGGGCCTGGAAGTGAGCCAGGCCTACACCGCCATGGACCTGCAGGAGTGGCGCCAGCTCGACGTGCTCACCGACGATGTGCTCGCCCGCAACCCGGACAATCGCCAGGTGCAGCGCCTGAGCCGCCTGCGCGACGTGCATGACATGGCCGAACTGCGTGTCGAGGCGTATACCGGCAAAAGCTTTGGCGGCGGCAATGACAGTGACGCGGGCGCCGTCGCGGGTAGCCGCGACTGGGGCATTGAGAGTCGGATCTACACGCCGCCCATCGACGAAGACTGGCGTGTATTCGCCGGCGCCGGGTACGCCAAGGCCGACTTCAGCGAAGGCACGGGCCAGCATCGCTGGCAGGTGGTGGGCGTGGAGCGGCGTACCCGCGACATGACCATTGAAGCCGAGGTGTCCAACCACTCCTACGGCGATGGCGCCAAACAAGGCGCCGCGGTGTCGATTGCCCGTGACATCAACGACAACTGGCAATACGGCGGCAGCCTGGGCTACCTCCTGAGCACCACGCCGCTGCGGGCGTTGAATGACGGCGTCACGGCCAACGGTGGCAGCGGCTTTATCCGCTGGCGCGCCAACGAAAGCCGCGAATGGAAACTGACCCTCAGCCCCTCCCATTTCAGCGATGGCAACGACCGCTTCGAAGCCTTGCTCAGCGGCCGCGAAGGCCTCTACAGCTCGCCGAAGGTGCAAGTGGACCTGGGCCTGGAAGTCGGTGCCAGCCGCAACAGCAAGGAAGACACGGTGTACTTCAACCCGAAGTCGGATTTCACCGTGCTGCCCGTCCTCAACATCAACCATGTGCTCTATCACCGCTACGAGACCCAGTGGAGTCAGCAGTTCCAGGTCGGTGCGGGTACCTATAGCCAGCGGGATTATTCCACCGGTGGCATCGGTCTGGTGGGCTACGGCCAACGCTTTCGCTGGAATGACGTGCTGGACGCCGGCGCCAACCTGAGCCTGATCAGCCGACCTTATGACGGGGATCGCGAACGCGATCTGCGTCTGCTCGTCGACCTCACTTACCGTTTCTAAAAGAGCCTGACCATGACCTTCCTCAGCCGTTGCTTGTTGGTTCTGGGCGTATTGCTGGCCAGTGCCTGCGCCCAGCAACCCGCGCCTTTCACTCCACCCGCCGAGCGGCCGACACCGGCCAACGAAACGGCGTGGCCGAAAAACCATTTCCTGGGCATTGCCTACCATGACGTGTCGGACCGTGACCCCGACCAGGCCGTGGTGGCGGTACGCACCGAGCGATTGATCGAACAGTTGGCCTGGCTGCGGGAGAACGGCTACCAGGCGGTCAGCGTTGACCAGATCCTGGCTGCCCGCCGTGGCGGCCCCGCGTTGCCGCCCAAAGCCATCATGCTCAGCTTCGATGACGGCTATTCGAGCTTCTATACCCGCGTGATGCCGATCCTGCGTGCCTATCGCTGGCCGGCCTTGCTGGCGCCGGTGGGCTACTGGATCGACACGCCGATGAACAAACCGGTGGACTTCGCCGGCTCGCCACGGCCGCGCGGCGAGTTCCTCACCTGGCAGCAGATCCGCGAAGTGTCTCAGTCCGGCCTGGTGGAAATCGCCGCGCACACCGATGCCAGCCACACCGGGATCCTCGCCAACCCCCAGGGCAACCTCGAGCCGGCGGCGACCTCGCTGCGCTATGACCCGGCCACGGGCCGCTATGAAAGCCAGGCCCAGTTCCAGGCGCGGATGTGGGCGGATGTCTCGGCGATCTCCAACAAGATCCAAACCGTGACCGGCAAGAAACCACGGGTATGGGTGTGGCCGTACGGCGCCGCCAAGGGCACCTCGCTGGCGATCGTCAGCGAGCAGGGCTACCAGATGGCCCTGACCCTGGAAGACGGCCTCGACAGCTCCAGTGACCTGATGAACAGCCCCCGCTTCCTGGTGGCCTCCGACCCGGACGGCGAGCATTTCGCCAACAGCATCGTCGCCGTGCAAACCCCGGCACCGCTGCGGGTGCTGCATGTGGACCTGGACAACGTCTACGACCCGGACCCGGCCCAGCAGGCGCGCAACCTCGACCAACTGGTGCAGCGCGTGGTGGACATGGGCGCCGGTACGGTGTTCCTGCAAGCCTTCGCCGACCCCAAGGGTGATGGCCTGGTGCACGAACTGTACTTCCCCAACCGTCACTTGCCGGTGCGCGCCGACCTGTTCAACCGCGTCTCCTGGCAGTTGCACACCCGTGCCCATGCCGCCGTGTATGCGTGGATGCCGGTGTTGAGTTTTGCCCTCGATCCCAAGCTGCCCCGCGTGACGCGTTGGGACCCGGAAACCGGCCAGGTCGGCACCGACCCTGACCAATACAAACGCCTGTCGCCGTTCGACCCGCAGGTGCGCAGGATCATTGGCGAGATCTATGAAGACCTGGCGCGTAACAATGCCATCGACGGCGTGCTGTACCACGACGACGCAGTGCTCTCGGACTTCGAAGACGCCAGCCCTGCCGCGCTCAAGGCCTATGCCGCCAACGGCCTGCCGGGCAGCATCCAGGCCCTGCGCGCCGACCCTGCCGTGATGCAACGCTGGACGCGCTTCAAGAGCCGCTACCTGATCGACTTCACCAAAGAGCTGACCGCCAAGGTCCACGCCATCGGTGGGCCGCAGGTGCAGACCGCGCGCAATATCTTCGCCGAGCCGATGCTCAACCCGGCGAGCGAGGCCTGGTTCGCCCAGAACCTCGATGATTTCCTCCAGACCTATGACTGGACCGCGCCGATGGCCATGCCGCTGATGGAAGGGCAGGAGTACAAGACCTCCAATGCCTGGCTGGAGAAGCTGGTGGCGACGGTCAAGGCGCGTCCCGGCGCGATGGAACGCACCGTATTCGAACTGCAGGCCAAAGACTGGCGCACCAAGGCCGCGCCGGATATCGACGCTGTGCAGATGGCTGAATGGATGGGTGTGCTCAAGCGCCAGGGTGTCACGAGTTTTGGCTACTACCCGGACAACTTCCTGGAAAATTCCCCGGACCTGAAGACTGTGCGTCCGGCCCTTTCCAACCAATGGAATCCTTGACCATGTTCGACAGAATCCTGGCGTTATTCGTGCTGGCACTGGTATTAGGCGTGCCCCTGGGCCTGATCTTCCTGGTCACCGGGCAGTTCCTGATGGACTTCGTGTTTTTCTACCCGCTGTTCATGTCGGCGCTGTGGATCGCCGGTGGCTTGTACTTCTGGCTGCATTGGGAGCGCCACTGGCCCTGGGAGGAAGACACTCCGGCACCGACCCTGGCCGGCAACCCGCTGATCTCGATCATCATCCCTTGCTACAACGAGGGCGATAACGCCGCCGACACCATTCATGCGGCGCTGGGCCAGCTGTACCCGAACATCGAAGTGATCGCGGTCAACGACGGCTCCAAGGACAACACCGCCGCCGTCCTCGATGCCCTGGCGCTGGAACATCCGCGCCTGCGGGTGCTGCACCTGGCGCAGAACCAGGGCAAGGCCGTGGCCTTGCGCATGGGGGCGGTGGCCTCGCGCAGCGAATACCTGGTGTGCATCGACGGCGATGCGCTGCTGGATAAAAACGCGGCGGCCTATATGGTCGCGCCGATGCTCGACAACCCGCGCCTGGGCGCCGTGACCGGCAACCCACGCATCCGCACACGCTCGACCTTGATCGGCCGCGTGCAGGTGGGCGAGTTCTCCTCGATCATCGGCTTGATCAAGCGCACCCAGCGCGTGTTCGGGCGGATCTTCACGGTGTCGGGTGTGGTGGTGGCGTTCCGTAAAAAGGCGCTGGACCGCATCGACTACTGGAGCACCGACATGATCACCGAGGACATCGATGTCAGTTGGAAGCTGCAGCTCGATCACTGGAGCATCTTCTACGAGCCGCGCGCGCTGTGCTGGATCCTGATGCCCGAAACCGTCGGTGGCCTGTGGAAACAGCGCCTGCGCTGGGCCCAGGGCGGTGCCGAAGTGCTGTTCAAGAATATCCGTGGCATCTGGCAATGGCGCCATCGCTACCTGTGGCCGCTGCTGTTCGAATACTGCCTGTCCACCGGTTGGGCATTCACCTTCCTGCTGTCGGTGATTTTCTGGGGCCTGGGCAAATTCATCGTGCTGCCGCCGGCAATCACGGTGGACTCCCTGGTCCCGCCGGCCTTTACCGGCCTGGTGCTGGCGATGGTGTGCCTGGTGCAATTCGCGGTGAGCATCCTGATCGACCGCCGCTACGAGAAAGACCTGTGGAAAACCCTGTTCTGGACCGTGTGGTACCCGATGGTGTTCTGGCTGGTCAGCCTGTTCACCACCCTGGTCAGTTTCCCCAAGGTGCTGTTCAACCAGCACCAGAAGCGCGCGCGCTGGGTCAGCCCGGATCGCGGTATCAAACCTGTTGAAGAGGAGGCGTGAGCATGAAACTGGTCAGAACTCGCCAAAGTACCGTGATGTGGATCATCGACGTGATCCTGACCTTGATGGCCTGGGCCGGACTGGTCTGGCTGCTGGCGCGCGGGATCACTTCGATGCTTGAAACCCACGGCGGCCCGCGTATCGAGGCGCCGATTTTCGCGGCGCTCAATACCTTGCAGATCTACCTGTGGATCGCACTGTTCAACGCCGTGATCCTGGTCACCTGGGCACGCTACCAGCAACGCAAGGGGCGCAAGTTCGCCCAGCGCCGCGCCGAAGCCAAGGCTCTCACCGACAAGAACCTGAGCGAGAGCTTCAGCCTCGCCGAGGGTGACCTGGAGCAACTGCGCCGCCCGGGCGTACTGGTGATCCACAACGACGAAGACGGCGGCGTGTCGGAAGTCAAAGCCCACGTCTCCCGCGACGTGGAAAAACCAGGCTTGACCCTCGTGCCTGGCGCGTCTCAGAACAAAGACGCCAGCTAGTGGTGTAAACCACAATCCAATGTGGGAGGGGGCTTGCCCCCGATTGCGGTCGATCAGCTAATGAATGCTTGGCTGACACCTCCCTATCGGGACTCTTACCCTGCCGATCCCGATTATTGGGATCCAATTCACAAAACTCCCGCGAACTTATCTGCTTTTTTCGGTACTAACTTATCTCGGAAAGAACTTGATGGCCAAGTGATGGCAACTTATAAGTTCTCCGACGAATCGCTATCAGAACAGCTGCCGCCTGTCGGAATAATACTTCCAGTTTCAGGCCGTGTATCTTTTTGATGATTTTTTATTGTTATTAATCAATGTGTTGCGTGAATAACTAGCACGGGCATGCAACTGACTCTGTTTCTTGGGTTACTGCTAGTTCGATGTTAGTTTCGCGGCCCCTGATTTTCGACGGACCGAACATGTCTTTTTTATTGCCACGGACTCGGTACTTGCTATGCACTTTGCTGCTTGCTTATTTGAGCGGCAACAGTGCCTTGGCCGCCCCTACGCCGGGGGATCAGGACCTTATCCGCGACCGCCAGAACCGGCTTCTCGAAGAGCAGCGTCGGCGCCTGGAAGAGCTCCAGGACCTGCCCGGCAAGAGCAATCAGCCACAGGCCCCGGCACAGCCTGCTGACACCCGCTGCTTCCCCATCCAGGACATCGAACTCAAGGGCGCCGACAGCCTTTCCGCTGCCGACCGTAACCGCCTGCTCAAACCCTATATCGGCCAATGCCTGGGCGTTACGCAGCTCAATGAACTGCTCAAGGTCATCACCGATTACTACATTGCCAAGGGCCGCGTCACCAGCCGGGCCTACCTGCCGCAACAGGACCTTTCCAGCGGCCACCTGCAAGTGCTGGTGGTCGAAGGCAAACTCGAAGGCCTGAAGGGCGCCCAGGGCAGCACGGTCACCGACCGCGAGCTGGCCATGGCGTTTCCCGGCAAGGTCGGCGAGGCCCTCAACCTGCGTGAGGTCGAGCAACTGGTGGATCAACTGAGCCGCCTGCCGTCCAAACAGGCGCAAATGGAACTGACCCCCGGCACCCAGATCGGCGGCAGTGAAGTGCTGGTCAAAAACCAGCCGCAAAAACCCTGGCGCGCTAGCCTGTCGCGCAACAACGATGGCCAGAAAAGCACCGGGGAACAGCAGTGGGGCGCGGGCCTGGAATGGGACAGCCCGTTGGGCCTGGCCGACCAACTGATCCTGCGCGGCGGCCACGACGCCATCAGCGACCACCAGAAAACCTCGAAAAACAGCATGCTCTACTACAACGTGCCGTGGGGCTGGTGGAACTTCAGTTACACCTACAGTGAGAGCGATTACCGCACGCCGGGCAGCGTCGATGACTTCAAATACAAGCAATGGGGCGACAGCCAGAATCACCAGCTGCGCGCCGAGCGTGTGGTGCATCGCGATGACGTGAGCAAGACGTCGGTCAATGTCGGCCTCACTCATTTGCGCACCAACAACTACATCAACGACACACGCCTGGGCGTCAGCAGCAACCGCCTCAGCGAATTCCAGGTGGGTATCAGCCACGGGCGCCGTATTGGCAGCGCGTTCGTCAACCTTGATGTGGGCATGCAAAACGGTATCGGTGCCTTCGATGCGCAAAAGGATGAGCAGACCCGTATCCGCGGCAACCTCACGCCCACGCCGCGCTACCGCAAATACACCGCCACCCTGAGCTACCTGCAGCCGTTCACGCTGTGGGGCGAGTCATTGAGTTTTTCCAGCCTGGCCACCGGGCAGCGCAGTGAAGACGTGCTGTACGCGCCGCAACGCATGAGTCTTGGCGGCTCGTACTCGGTGCGGGGTTTCAAGGACCAGCAGTTGAACGGCGACAGCGGCGGCTACTGGCGCAACGAAGTGCGTTGGGCGCGCCCGGTGACCCTCGACTGGATGCGCCCGGCCTTCGCCGAGTACGGCGCCAGTGTCGGCTACGACCAGGGCGTGATTCGCAACGATCGCTACAACGATGACCAGCACGGCCGGGTATCGAGTAACTCCCTGGAGCTGTTTGCCCGCGGCAAGCACGTCAGCACCAGCGTGACGTTCGCCCATTCGCTGGAAAGGCCTGGCGTCGTGACCGAACGCGAAGCGCCGATCTATTTCCGCCTGGATTTCTTCCTGTAATTCAACACCGCTGCCTTGAGATTTTGAATATGGACGTTCGCCCTGTTACTGCCCTGAAAAGCCTGAGCCAACGCGGCCTGGCCCTGATCCTGGCCAACGCGCTGTTCTGGCAGCCGCTGCTGGCCCAGGCCGAGGGCATTGTGGTCAGCGGCCCCGGCACTACCCTCGGGCAGGCGGGCAACGGCGTGCCGGTGGTGAACATCGCCACGCCCAATGGCAGCGGGCTGTCCCATAACCAGTTCAAGGACTATAACGTCGGTCCCAACGGCGTGATCCTCAACAACGCCACGGGCATGGTGCAGAGCACGCAGCTGGGCGGGATCATCGTCGGCAACCCGAACCTCAAGGGCGGCGCTGCGAATGTCATCCTCAACGAAGTCAACGGCGGCAGCCCCAGCCAGTTGCGCGGCTACACCGAAGTGGCGGGGCAGTCCGCCAAGGTCATCGTGGCCAACCCGTATGGGGTGAGCTGTAACGGTTGCGGCTTTATCAATACCCCCAACGTCACCCTGACCACCGGCAAGCCGATTCTTGACCAGGCCGGGCGCCTGGACCGCTACCAGGTGGACGGCGGTGCGGTGACCATTGACGGCCAGGGCTTGAACGCCAGCAACGTCGACCGCTTCGAGATCATTACCCGTTCGGCCAAGATCAACGCCAAGATCAATGCGCGCCAGCTCACCGTGATTGCCGGACGCAATGACGTCGACGCCCAAAGCCTGAAAACCACCGCGCGCGCCGACGACGGCAGCACCAAGCCGGAACTGGCCATCGACTCGTCGGCCCTGGGCGGCATGTATGCCGGTGCGATCAAACTGGTGGGCACCGAAGCCGGCGTGGGTGTGAAGCTCGACGGCACGCTCGCTGCCAGTGGTGGCGATATTCAGCTCGACGCCAACGGCCACCTGAGCATGGCCCAGGCCGCCGCCAGCGGTGCGGTGGACATCAAGGCCGCGAGCCTGGAGACCAAAGGCGCCGTGTACGCGGGCACCACCCTCAAGGCACAGACCAAGGGCACCCTGAAAAACAGCAAGACCCTCGCCGCCCGCGACAGCATCACACTGACCAGCAACGGCCAACTGACCAACAGCGGCATCGTCGAGGCCGGGGTCAACGCCGATAACACGCGCAACACCGTCGGCGACGTCAAGCTCGAGGCCCGGCACATCAGCAATACCGGCACGGTGATCGCCAATCGCGAGCTCGGCGCCACCGCCAATACCCTGGACAACCAGGGCGGTACCATGAACGCCAGGCAGGTACTGAACGTCACCGCCGCCAGCGTCGACAACCGCAACAACGGTCGCCTGCTCAGCGACGGCACGCAGACCCTCACCGTCAGCGGCCTGCTGGACAACAGCCAGGGCGGCATCATCGACAGCACCGGTGCCTTCACCCTGCACGGCGATACCCTGGACAACAGCGCCGGCAGCCTCACCGGTGGCGGCGCAATCACCCTGGACCTGATCGGCGACCTGATCAATCGCAACGGCAAGCTGGCGAGTGCCGGCCCGTTGCTGATCCAGCGCGCCGCCCACGTTGACAACCAGGGAGGCAAGCTCGCCAGCCAAGGTTTGCTGACCCTGTTCGCCAACAGCATCGACAACCGCAACAACGGCACCCTGGCCGCCAACGATGGCCTGACCCTGACCACCAGCGGCCTGCTGCAAAACGGCGGCAACGGCCTGATCCACAGTGAAAAGTCCGGCGTGACCATCACCGCCGGCACCCTCGACAACGACGGTGGCCGCATCGCCGCCAAAGCCGGTGATGCGCAGATCGACGCCACGGATTTCAATAACGGCAGCGGCGCGCTGTTTGCTCGGGATCGCGTGCACCTGACCGGTATGAATGTGGATAACGGCGGCGAGATCGCCGGCAACCGGATCGACGTCAGCCTGGCCGGGGCCCTGGTTAACCGTGGCCTGATCGAGAGCGCCACCGCCCTCGACGTCGACACTGCCAGCCTCACCAACAGCGGCCAGATGCGCGCCCTCGGCACCACCGGCAAGACCCGCTACGCCATCGGCGGCCTGCTCAACAACAGCGGTAGCCTCGAGACCGCCAACGACCAATTGAGCCTCGCCGCCACCCGCTTCCAGAACACCGGCGGCAAGGTATTGCACGTGGGCACGGGTGCACTCGACCTCAGCGGCATCAGCCTCGACGATGTCGGCGGCAGCCTGGTGACCAATGGCGACCTGATCCTCGATAAAGCCAACTGGACCAACAGCACCGCGATCCAGGCCGGGCGCCTGACCGTCAACGTCGATAACCTGCAACAGACCGCCACCGGCAAACTGCTCGGCACCCGCGCCCTGGTCGGCAGCGGCAAGGACTGGACCGTGGGCGGCAGCGTCGCCAGCCAGGGCAGCCTGGATCTTTCGGTGGACAACCTGCTCAACGACCACGGCCTGATCTTCAGCGGCGGCGACATGAACCTCAAGGTCGACCGCCTGAAAAACCTCGGCGCCGCGATCTACGCCATGGGCAACCTGCGTGTCGACCGCGACGGCCAGGGCGGCCTGGCCACCAGCATCATCAACAGCTCGGGGACGATCGAGAGTGAGCGCAACCTGATCCTGGCGGCCAGCACGCTCCAGAACATCCGTACTGTGCTCACCACCGAGTCCGGCATCTACAGCGCCTCCATCACGCCCATCGCCTGTATCGACGGGGTGACCGGTGGCGACTGTGAAGGCGGCAAGCAGAACCGGCCGTTCCAGATTACCCAGCGTGATCACTTCATCGTCAGCGATGCCACGGCAGCGTCCAGCATTACCTCGGGCGGCAACATGCTGCTCACCGGCGGCGAGCTGCTCAACAGCAGCAGTAGCATCGCCGCCGGCGGCAACCTCACGGCCATCGTCAACCAACTCACTAACGTCGGCGTCGTGACCCACGATACCCAGTATGACCGCGTCTTTACCTCAGCCCGCGAGCGCAAGCCCGGAGGCTGGTACCGTGAAGCCGCGGCCTTCACTCAACGCTATTCGGCAGGCCAGGACATGACCGGCGTCGAAGCCGGCCTGGCGTCGTTCATTGGCAAGATGGAGGGCGAGAAGGACAAGCTGCGCAAGACCACCCAGCTGATGGTGCCCGACCAGAGCTACGCCGCCGTCATCCAGGCCGGTGGCGCGGTGGATGTGAAGGCCCAGGCCGGCATCGACAACAGCGTCGTGCAAGGTGGCTACACCTACGTCGGCAGCGGCGCCAACACCAAGGCGCCGGGCTACTCGACCCTGGTCAGCCTCAACGCGCAACTGCCACCGGACGTTGCCCAGCAGCAGGTCAACCCGCTGGGCCTGCCCGGCTTCGACTTGCCCACCGGCCAGAACGGCCTGTTCCACCTCAACGACAGCGATGGCGCCAAAGGCCTGCCCACCAGCCAGTTCGCGGCCAACCCACACAAGTACCTGATCGAAACCAACCCGCTGCTCACCGACATGCGCCAGTTCATGAGCTCGGACTACATGCTGACCAAGCTCGGCTACGACCCCGACACCGCGCAACGTCGCCTGGGCGATGGCTTCTATGAACAACGCCTGATCCAGCAAGCCGTGCTCGCCCGCACCGGCCAGCGCTTCATCGATGGCCAGACCAGCGACGCCGACCTGTTCAAGCACCTGATGGACAACGCCATCGGCAGCAAAACCGCGCTTAACCTGTCGGTGGGCGTAAGCCTCACCGCCGAACAAGTCGCCGCCCTGACCCACGACATCGTGTGGCTGGAAAACGCCACCGTCGCCGGGCAACAAGTGCTGGTGCCGGTGCTGTACCTGGCCCAGGCCAATAACCGCCTGGCACCCAACGGTGCATTGATTTCCGGCACCGACGTCAACCTGATCACCGGCAGCCACCTCAACAACGCCGGCACCTTGCGCGCCACCGGCAACCTGCTGGCGAACGTCGGCAGCAACCTCACCAACAGTGGGTTGATGGAAGCCGGTGGTCGCCTCGACCTGCTCAGCGGCAACAACCTGACCAACCGCGCAGGCGGTGTGATCAGCGCGGGCAACGTCAACCTCGCCGCCGGCGCCGACCTGCTCAACGAACGCAGCGTCACCACCCACGAAAGCGCCAGCAGCTACCGCACCGAACGCAGCGACTTCGTCGACAGCGCCGCGCGCATCGAATCGGCCAACGATCTGGCCATGCAGGCTGGCGGCAACATCAACAACGTCGGCGGCGTGCTCAAGAGCGGTGCCGACACCACGGTCAAAGCCGTGGGTGACGTCAACATCACCGCCTCGAAAAGCCTCGACAGCGGCGCCATCGGCAACCGCTCCAGCTTCACCACCATCGCCCAGCAAGGCTCGGTGGTCGAGGCCGGCCGCGACCTGCATGTGATTGGCGGGCGCGACATCAGCGCCGTGGCCAGCCAGATCAATGCCAAACGCGACGTCAACCTGATTGCCACCCGCGACCTCAACGCCATCGCGGCAGCCAATGAGCAACACTCCACGACCAACACGAAAAAGGTCAAGAGCATCGAAGACCACGTGCAGCAAGTGTCCAGCGTGATCAAGGCCGGCGGCGACGCCACCCTGAGCGCCGGGCAGAACCTGCAACTGGTCGCCAGCCAGGTCAATGCCGACAACGAGGCTTACCTGGTCTCGGGTAAAAACCTCGAGTTCAAAGCCGCGCAAGACCAGGACTACAGCTTCTACAGCAAGACCAAGAAAACCTCCCAGGGCAAAAAATTCCGCCTGGATGAAACCGACGTCGTGAACAACGTCGGCAGCCTGGTCAGCGCGGGGACGAACAGCACCGTCGTCGCCGGTGCAGACCTGCTGCTGGCCGGCAGTGCCGTCACTGCCGAAAAAGGCGCCAC
>NZ_QCWA01000025.1:0-6291 GCF_003058245.1 Pseudomonas sp. GV047
GTTGGTGGAACCTCAACCGCCCGCAAAAGGGCACCAGCTGGGGGACGTTCATAGAACCAGGTATCCGTATGCCAACCCGCTTCACTGTTCCCCATAGCTCCGGTAGGCTTCCCATCCTTGGTAGTGTTGGCAATCACTAAGATCTCTTTTTGAGTAGGGTGAGCGCCTTCCTGCAGCTGTTTAGGGTGAATGACCGCCTTGCCGAAATGACGAGAAAACGCGATGTGTTGTTCGTCGCTGATGTTGATCTCGCGAAAACGCAAAACGCCATACTGAAGCCAGATTTTTCTGACTTCTGCCACATCAGCAGCGTCGTAATTGTTGAAATCGAATCCGACAACATCTGCGCAGACGCTACTACCGTTTTCAACCGTTGTGATTTTTGTCTTGGTCAGCATGCTCAGCTCCTCAAAGGCGTGTGTTCAAGTTCCACACCCCTAAGCTACCGCTGGATGTGTACAAGCCACCAATATTAATAATAGTAGATTAATCAAAATTTGTGATTAATCCAGAGAAAAGCTGACCGTATCAGGCTAACGCCAAGCTACGACCTGATGTGTGTGTGTGAAGGACCGCTCTCCACCACGGCAGTTAGGAACCATCCATGGCGGCTATCACCGTACACTTATCACGAATTTTGATCAGTCCATTTGACAAGCAACGTCTCAGCGTATAAATGGACGCTACGACCATTCAAAGAGTTTCCTCATGGAATTGCGCCAGATCAGGACCTACGTAGTCCTCGCAGAAGAGCTGCATTTCGGCCGAGCTGCCCTCCGTTTACAGATTGCCCAACCGGCAGTTTCCGCTCAGATACAGGCGCTAGAACGTGAACTCGGTATACCGTTACTGACTCGTTCGACGAGGCGTGTCCAGCTGACGGAGGCCGGCGCAGTGTTCAATACACGATGTTTAAATATCTTAAGAGATATCGACCGCACCTGCTCCCTGACGCAGGCTGTTGCCGGAAAGGATATGACTCAAATTACAATAGGCACAATACATCCAGCAACCTTTGGTGTATTACCTGACTTTATTTCACGAATCAATCAACGCTACCCAGATGTGCGGATTCATATCCATAATGGGAACACAGAGGACATTGTAAGAGAAATTGAGCGAGGAAATATAAACCTAGCATTTATTCGGCCCATTGAGAACATTGGATCATTAAGATGGCAGGCCATTCATCGCGAAAGATATCTGTTAGCAATCTCGCATGACAATCCTCTATGCCAACAAACCACCATTCACTTAAATGATCTTCGAGAACAACGCATCATATCTTTTTCTCGCTACAATAAGTCCTACACTGACGCTTACTTTATAGAAAAATTTAAAGAATATGGATTGGACAAACAAATCTCTTATACTTGCAATGACACACTGGCGATGCTTGCGCTAGTCTCGGCAAAGGTTGGGGTCGGCTTCGTACCGGAATGGGTTACCGAGATTCCCGGAAGAAACTTTGAATTAAGGAAGGTAGAAGGCGTTGACCTGAGAATAGGGCTTGGCCTAGCCTGGAGTACCGACGATCCTACTGCGAATAGGGATAGTATTATTGAGTTGTGTCGCCCGCTTATTGAGTCCCCCAAAGACCACTTATAAAAAACACTAGTCATCAGGCCCAGCTTCGACTTCATATCGATATAACGCCCCAGCGAAATTGATGCCAAAACTAGTGCCGGAGAATTTTATTTACGTGCACTATTTTCCTCCTATCACGCCTTACTGGTCTGAAAAAGGCTTCAAAATGAGAGTAAGCACCCCCAGGGAATCTTCGGTGGACCTCTAACCTATGGTTGCCGCGCGCTGCCTGTAGAGTGAAGGGAATTTTGGGCTGCCATATGAAGAGCTTCCTCCAGCTTAAGGACGGCTGAGCGTAAGGGCCGGGTCGTAGGCTGCTCTAAAATATAGCTTCCTGGCCCAGGAGTTTTGGGGATCCAAGTGCAAGTGCCCAGCCCCAGAGAGGTTGCAAGCGGAAGACAAACAGGGACTGGACCAATCGCCAAACCAAGGCCTTGACTGACCATCATCAGCGCCAGAGGAGTTGTTTCAACCGCCTCGATTTTGAGACTGCGCTCTGGCATCGGACCGAAGTGATAGTTCAATAACGCGATCCATCCCATCGTGTGTGACGTTATATCTAACAGACGGAATGACAACAAATCGTCAAGGGTGTTGAGGTTAGCAAGGTCCTTCTTTCGCCCCATTACGACGTAAGAAAGCCCCATCAATCTTCCAGGATGACGCAAAAGATGCGGCTCCTTTCCAAATCGGATCGTTAGATCAGGATCGCCCCTCCGCTCTGTGCCCTCCATCAGTAGCTCCACGCGAATCGACGGATTATCTCTCTCGAAGTCTGCCAGCACTCGAGGAAGCCAGCTCATTGACATGAGGTGGCTTGCAAGGAGTGAGACCTGTTCGATGCGTTGAGATGCAAATATAGCTTCCGCCTTGCTATCGATCGCCCCTAGGGATATCTGGACGGTTGGTAGAAAATCGCGCCCCTCAGATGTCAGATGTATTCGATTGGCACCGCGCTCGAAAAGCGGACGGCCAAGACAGCCTTCCAGCGCGAGGACCTGCTGACTGACGGCTGCGCCGGACATATGCAGCTCCTTACCAGCTTGCGAAAAGCTCTGATGCCGCGCCGCAGCTTCAAATACACGCAGCCAGTTTAGAGATGAGATGAGAGATTTGGCCATACGGCAGCATAAGCTGAGCTTCCGCTGAGATCAACTAAATTCTATATATAAAGGGTCTTCTTTGGCTGGTATAGTAGGTTCATGTACATTACTACCAACCACTTATTGAACGAGTAATAAAACACACGGGCAGCGTTTAAACCATATTGGATCAGCGCTGAGTAAGTGACACCCAAACTTTACCAGATATCGAACTGTTAGCGCACAAGCGTTGCACGCCTTTTTTATCTTGTTGTCGTAGTTTGGGATGTCAAGGATTTGTCGTGGCGCGAACCATGCTCAGCTCAAAATCAAGCTGAGAAGGTATGGCCTATCTGATGCCATCAGCGAAATGATGACTCAGACTAATTATTCACGTGCCCCATCCCAAAACGCCTTATGGCCCTACCATGGTATTAATATGAATATTATCAATCGAATTGAGAGCAATACACGAGTCAGCCGGGTAGTAACCCACAATAATGTCGCCTATTTTTCTGGTCTCGTAGCTCTCGACTTTTCGGAAGATATTCGTGGTCAAACTCAGCAGGTCTTAAATCGCCTCGAGAAGTACTTGCAGGCGGCCGGAACCAATCGCTCCCACCTTTTGAGTGTGCAACTCTGGGTGAAGGATATCGCGGGAGATATCGCCGGCCTGAATGAGATCTGGACAGAGTGGTTCGCAGAGCATGAAAAGCCCACGCGTGCTACTTGCCAAGTTACATTTGACGACGAGAACATTCGATTAGAATTGGTTGCTGTCGCCGCGGTTCCTCAGCTAAATAACTAGGCATGTCCGCTTCAAGCTTTGAGCATGTGCACATGGAACGTGTAAACTTCAGCGTTAAGATATCATTTGAAGTTAAACAGGGATTTTTTATACCCCTCAGATTCTGACTGCTGTTCGCTGCCACGGCACGCACTCTTCAGTACAAAATCAAGTAAGTAGCGGCTTCAGCATGACTGTGCATTGTATTGGTATCTTATTTTGGCCGCAGACTAGCGCTCTGTCTTTAGCAATCGTTGAAAGTACGATACTAACAGCACAGGGTCTGCATCCTGAAAAGATATACGACCTAGTCTTCATACATGCAGAGCAACTAACTAATTACAATGATTCGTATCGCTCTGCGTTTGCCTGGGAAGGCACCCTGGAGCAGTGTGATCGAATATTTTTGGTGGCTGATGAGCCCCCACAGCAGATTTCAGCACCACTGGCGGCAGCGCTCAAACAGCGGGCTCGTGAAGGGGACGTCCTCGGGGCAATTTCTGCCGGCGTCTATCCATTAGCGCAACTCGGGTTGCTCAATGGTCATCGAGCGGCAGTTCACTGGCGATGGCTCCATGACTTTAAAGAGCGTTTCCCAAAAGTCATTGCTACAGACCATTTGTTCGAATGGGATCGTAATCGCATCAGCGCATGCCGCGGATTGGCAGCAGTAGATCTGATGCTGACAATGCTATCGCGTGATCACGGGAGTGAATTGGCATCTGCAGTATGTGAAGAGCTGATGGTCGAGCGCATTCGCGACGGGAATGACCACCAACGGATGCCGCTAAAAAACCGACTTGGCTCTAGCCCCCCAAAGCTCACGCACGCTGTGCTGCTCATGGAGGCCAATATCGAGGAGCCATTGACGACTGACGAGATAGCCCGTTACGCATGCATGTCTCGTAGGCAGTTGGAACGAATCTTTAAGCAATACTTGGATCGTGTGCCTAGTCAGTATTACCTAGAGTTACGACTGAAGCGCGCACGGCACTTGCTCCTGCAATCCTCCACATCCATCATCCAGGTTGGTCTCTCTTGCGGTTTCTCTAGCGGCGCACATTTTTCCAGGGCTTACAGTCAGTACTTCGGCCGCCCTCCTCGCGACGAACGCATGCTACGACGTGGATTGGATCCCATGTTAAGCGCGCCGGGGCCAAGTGAGCGCGACTGAATCAAACCCACATCCAACCAAAAAAGGGGGGCATCGCATATTAACTATTGGCCAACTGATCAGTTTTCTGCGTATTCTCTCAACCTATTCATCCGCCTTTTGACGATGGCGATTGGTAGTCTAGTGCCGTGCAAAAATTCACAAATATTTTAGTGAACTGTAGGTCACTTGTGAATAACGCAGGGGACTACGGGCGAAGGCCGAGCATCCGTTTCCAGTGATCAAGCATAAGCTTGCCATTTTGAGGCTCGCTTCGCATTTCGGCCAAGAACGTAGCGCAGAGGTTCATACTATTCGCATTGTTCCATTTGCGGATGGCTCGCCGACGCTCAGGGAAATGCTCCTGCACATGGCGAGTTGGTTACAGACTTGATTGTGAGTTGCACTATAGTTGATTCTGCCAATTGCTGAGGGTAAAAATTATGCACTGCTTTATACCATCCCAAACTTAACTTCCGTCTATTGAAAGATCGGCTAAGAAAGGATTATTTCCCTAAAATAGAAGCCCGGAGCAACCTGTCACTGGGCATCCCACGGTCAATATTAAATACACTTGATACCGCAGTATTACACAACGAATTTACTCACCATATTTTGCAATTGAACACCCAAGCGAGCAAGTTCCAGACTCGATGATGCGGTTTCTGCACTGGTGGAAGCAGTCTGCTCGGAAATATCTCGAACGTTCAGAATGCTTCGATTTATTTCCTCTGCAACCGCACTTTGCTCTTCTGCGGCCGCTGCAATCTGGTAATTCATCGACTCGATAATCGAGATGGAGCGGCTGATGTTCGTGATCGAGGCACCAGCATCACGTGTTAGCTCGACGCTATTATCACTTAATGCCCGGCTGTTCTCGAGGATTGTTGCCACTTGTGCCGTCCGACTGTGCAGGCCGCTTATCAATATCGCGATTTCCTCTGTAGATATCTGGGTGCGTTGCGCAAGGCTTCTCACCTCGTCCGCCACCACCGCAAAACCTCTTCCGGCTTCGCCAGCTCGCGCGGCTTCAATCGCAGCATTGAGTGCTAGCAAATTGGTTTGCTCCGCCACAGCCTTAATTACGTCCATCACCCCTCCGATCTTGTTACTCTGGCTTTTGAGATCATCCATAGCAATTTTGGATTGAACAACCTCAGTGGCCAGCATTTCGATTTGAAGTATTGCTTTTGAAACAACTCCATCGCCCTCCCGTGCCTCCTGTGAAGCGCTAACCGCCGCCTGCGAAGCTTTCTCAGCATTCCTTGCAACTTCTTGCACGGTCACAGCCATTTCGTGCATGGCGGTAGCGACCTGGTCTGTTTCGCTCTTTTGGATATTCACTCCCGCACTTGTGTGCTCAGTGACCGCTGAAAGCTGTTCGGCAGCCCCCGATATCCGAATTACACCATCACGTAAACCACCTATTAGCTCTCGCAAGTTAGCTGTCATCTGGTACATGCTCGTTTGGAGCAGACCAAGCTCATCCTGCCGTGACGTTGTTTGACTGCACGTTAAGTCCCCCTTGGCCACCCGCTCCGCGAGTCTTAACGTTTCAAGAAGTGGAGTAACTATTAGGCGTGTAATAACCCATGCAGTAAGCGCACTAATAATAATCGCGACAACTAACCACAAGACAAGGAAGTTTCTCGATTGCTCGACATCATTAATACGCAGCGCCA
>NZ_QCWA01000025.1:6639-8579 GCF_003058245.1 Pseudomonas sp. GV047
AAAAGTCAAATAATTCACTAAGCTCGTCTGCCGCAGCGTCAGCTTGCTGACCCGCGGCCGTTCGATTATCCACCATAGTTCCAGTTGCACTGATAATATCATTATAGTAACTTCTAGATTGATTCAAGGCTAATGCAGCTGTTTCCAGGCGTAGAGTATCCGAGTCGGAACGAAGAACCGAACGGACATACACCAAGTAATTTTCTAGATTTTCTATCGCGCTTAGCCAAGTAGCTGCACGCTCAGCATCATAACTTATAGTATACGATAAGCGGCCTATCAACATATCCCGTGTAAGCGCACCGAGCTTTCCAATATCCGCAACCCTCTCACTTCTTTCGGTTAATATTTTAATCCCTGACCAACCGGTAAATGCTATTAGCACAGTTAGAATAATCACCAATACGAATCCAAGTATTAGTTTTGACCTTACAGAAATATTACTCAGCATGGTATTAATCATATTGCGCCCCAAAAAAAATTACCCTTAAGTGTACTAGTCTACTAACACCCAACGGCCGTACCATCTGCAAAATTTCACTGTCAACCTAATGGAAGACGTAGCAACTCATCAGCATCAGGGATGCGATATGACGTCGCCTGCGTGGCAGGCAACGTCATTAGGTATCAAAAAATATTAATTGGGTATTCCGTGATCACCCGAACTTCATCAAGTTGCCCGCCCCTCTCAGAACTACGGTAGCTCGCTTGTCGGACTTTGAACGACAAATTCTTCGCCGGCCCGCTCTGCACCACATAGCGAGCTTCTACGTCACGCTCCCATGCCTTGCCATCAATATCGACGCCTGAGCCATTCTTAAAATCGTACCCCTTGACGTAGCGAGTCATAAAGCTCAATCCAGGAACGCCGAAGGGCGCCATGTTAAGGTCGTAACGCGCCTGTAAGGACTTCTCGTCTTCGTAGTCGAAGTCCGAATACTGAATTGAGTTGCCAAACCAGTAGTTAGCATTGCCATCCGGTCCGTAGACATAGTCGCCTTTACCGGAAACCTTCTGATACCCCAGCGAGAATGAATGTGCGCCTAGGTTGTAGGTGGCCTGCAAACTCCAGATACGGTTATCGAGGTCACCACTGCGCGCTTCGCCAATGCTTTTAGTGTCGTAGGCGTTAAAGTCGAACTCCAACGACTGGGCTGAGGCCAGCGGTAACTTGTAATTGGTATTTACATAGTACTTACGAAAATACTCGTCGGTTTTTGCGTAGTACAGGCTGCTCGATAGCCGATCAGTGAACTTGTATACGCCCCCGGTGTAGTCCACCGACGTCATCCGGCCACTGTCATGGGACGTCTGGTTTTTTAAGTTCAAGCCAGTTAAGTGACCGGCATCCAATCTCAGGTTTTTGATTTCTTTGCTGACCAATGTGAGGCCTTCAACGGTTTCCGGTAGTAGACGACTGTCTGAGGTATACGCTACTGGGACCGCATTGGTCTGGGTACCATATTTCAGTACCGTATTCGAGATGCGCATCTTGAATACGCCACCGCCTTTGGAGTAATCATCTTTGGCACCTTGACTATCATACTCAAGCAGGCTAGTCCCACCGCCGTAGCGACCGCCACCAGTATCAAGTTTCATGCCATACATCCCGAGCAGGTCAACGCCGAAGCCCACTGTCCCCTGTGTGAAACCCGACTCCAATACACCAACAAAGCCTTGCGCCCATTCCTCGCCATAACTTCGGGTTGCGTTGCTCGCACGATTATCCCGGTTCATATACATATTGCGGGTTTTGACGGTAAATTTCGCACCGTCGATAAATCCGACTGCATCCGATTGCTCGTCTGCAAAACTTTGCTGCATCGCGCCAATGCCAACAGTAAAGGCGACTATGCTGATTTTTTTATACATATTCGAACGCTCCTTTCTTTGTTTTTTTGCACGACCAAGTCGGCCGTGTTGGTTGGACAGCCATCAAG
>NZ_QCWA01000025.1:8794-13826 GCF_003058245.1 Pseudomonas sp. GV047
TCTGGCGGATCAACCCTACGCCCAACACCTTTTTTAGGACTATCTTTGGTGTTGTATTTTAGGTTTCCTTTTGGCCGCAATATCGGTCATGAGTAAGGAGAACAAGTCTTTGGGATTCTCCAAGTGCGGCACCAATTGAATATCCGAACCGATATTCAGAACCTTGGCGACATCAAGCACGTAGCGCAGCGCCGAGTAATCTTCCAGCGCAAAGCCAACGGAGTCGAACAACGTAATCTGTGCGGCGCTCTCGCGGCCACTAGCCTGCCCGTTGATCACTTCCCACAAATGTGTGACCGGTGAATCGGCTGGCAGCTGCTGGATTTCGCCTTCGACCCGGCTTTGGGGTTCGTACTCAACCACCACCCGCGCTCGCTCTACAATATCGCGATGTATTTCAGTTTTTCCTGGGCAATCACCTCCTACAGCATTGAGATGCATACCGGGTTCGATCATGTCTGGCGTCAAGATAGTCGCATAAGTTTTATCGGCGGTTACCGTGGTTACAACGTCAGCGCCGCGTACCGCCTCGGCGACGGAATCGGCGATATGTACAGTAATCCCAGTCCATGCTCGGAGGTTAGCAGCCAGTTTGGTGGTTGCTGCTGGATCGATGTCATAAATATGAACTTGATCGATACCAAGCAGATGATAAAAGGCCAAAGCCTGGAACTCGCTCTGCGAGCCGTTTCCAATCAGCGCCATGCGCCGACTGTTAGGTCGAGCCATATATCGTGCGGCGAGTGCAGAGGTAGCAGCGGTGCGGATCGCAGTGATTAGGGTCATTTCACTGAGCAGTAACGGCGCTCCGGTTTCGACGTCGCTCAAGGCGCCAAACGCCATCACCGTCAGCATTCCATTCAAGGTATTTTTAGGATGACCGTTAACGTATTTGAAGGCGTATAAAGCCGCGTCAGAAATAGGCATCAATTCAATGACGCCGTCGGGTGAATGGTTGGCCAGGCGGGCGCACTTTTCAAAGTCGGCCCAGCGTAAGTAGTCTTCATGGATATACTCAGCCATCTCGGCCAGGCAGGGCAACACGCCTTTAACCTGGACCAATTTCGACAAGTCGGTCACATCGATATATCTAGTCATGGAGCACCATATTCTAAAGTTTAAAACCAAACACCAAGCAGCTAATAGCGGCGGGCATTCTTTATCACCAATGCGTTACTTTGAGCACTGACCGGACTGCATGCGTAACTACTTCCTTGAACTCACAACCCACAGCCGAGCGGACTCGTCATTCATGCTCTAGTTTTAACTAGGAGATGCACAAGTTATGAAACCCAGTAAAACTTCACATTCCCGCAATGGGAGGAGCCCTGCGATAGCCCCCTCCTAATGCGGTTCCAAATGGTCTACATTTGGATCAAAGTAAACGAAGAAACATCTTCATGCAGTTACTCCGTTCTCCATAATTGGATAAAAGCAGGCCACTGCACGTCCTGGTCGCTTGGCATCCAAGGGGGGTAGTTGTTTAGAGCAGTTAGGTTTTGCTCGGGAACACCGCGGATGGAAAGTGCAACCAGGTGGCAGGCTTGTCGGCGAAGGGATTTCTCCACTGATCTTCGACAGCCGTATACGCGCTTTAGGATCCGGCACTGGCGAAGAATCGCGCAAAATCCGGCTGTACGGGTGCATCGGCGCATCCAGCACCTGCTGCGTAACCCCCTGCTCAATGATCCGCCCCAGATACATCACGCAGACCGTGTCGCAAAAATGTCGGATAACGCCCAAATCGTGGGAGACAAACACAAAGGACAATCCCCGCTCCCGCTTCAACCTGTCCAGCAATTGCAGTATCTGAGCCTGCACCGACACATCAAGTGCCGATACCGGCTCATCTGCGATAATTAACTCTGGATCAAGGACCAGCGCACGCGCGATTCCGATGCGCTGCCGTTGCCCACCTGAAAACTCATGCGGATACCGATCCAAAGCTGATACTGGGAGCCCCACTTCCTGAATTGTGCTTTGTATCTTGGCTTCAATCTGGCTTGCCGAACCCAATCGATGCACATAAAGCGGCTCTGCCAAGGACTGCCGAACCGTCCGACGCGGATTCAATGATGCGTACGGATCCTGAAATACAATCTGTATGCGCTGGCGTAACGCGCGCATCTGCGAGGCGCTTGCCTTGCGAAGTTCAACACCATCGAAAATGATACTGCCCTCATCAGGCTCGACAAGCCGCAACAACGTTCTTGCCACAGTGGACTTACCACAGCCAGATTCACCAACCAGGCCTACAGACTGACCACGCGCAACGCTGAACGATACGTCATTCACCGCTCGGACAATGGTCTTCTTTCCACCTAGAAAGCCACCACCACTCTCGAACCGCTTTATCAGATTTTTTACTTGCAAAATATCACTCATGACTGCCCCTTGTATGGTTCGGCACGTACCAGGCAACGCACTTGATGCGAGTGACTGACGGGCTCCAACGTTGGCGCGGTGGTCTCGCAACGAGCCTCGCGTAATGGGCATCGCGATGCATACGCACAACCAAGCGGCATAGCGGTGATAGCCGGAACGCTCCCAGGTATTGGTTCCAGAACCGCGGTATCCAAATCCACTCGTGGCATGGCGCGCAGCAAGGCTTCGGTATAGGGGTGCATAGGTCGCGCGAATAAGGTCTCCACATCCGCAGTCTCGACTACCTCACCCGCATACATCACCGCGACTCGGTCCGCGATCTGTGCCACCACGCCCAAGTTATGTGTGATGAAAAGCACGGCCATGCCGTGTGCCTGCTTTAACTCCGACAGCAGGCTAAGAATCTGCGCCTGAATTGTCACATCCAGAGCAGTAGTGGGCTCATCGGCCAACAAAACTTGGGGTTTGCAGGCTAACGCCATCGCGATCATGACGCGCTGACGCATGCCGCCTGAAAACTGATGTGGGTACTGGCTGAATCGCTCCGCCGCTGCCGGAATCCTGACCTCCTCCAATGCCTCTAGGGCTAGCGCACGAGCATCCTTCCATGAGATGGATCGATGTTGGCGTATGGCTTCGGCAATTTGGTCACCCACCGTCATGGTGGGGTTCAGCGATGTCATCGGTTCCTGAAAAATCATCGCAATGGCGTCGCCACGCAGCATAGCCATTTGTTTTTCTGTAATCGGCGCGAGGTCGCGGCCTTCTAGCAGGATCTGACCACCTCCATGACGCGTAACTCCTTCGGGCAACAAACGCAGAATGGACAGTGCCGTCACGCTTTTGCCGCTGCCCGACTCGCCCACCACCGCGAGGGTTTCGTTCTTGCCTACCGTTAGCGATACATCACGCACGGCCGAATGCCATGCTCCGCCGATACAGAATTCGGTGCGCAGGTTGCGCAGTTCCAATACAGCTTCTTGTGTGCTCATGAGCGCTCCGATCTCATTTTTGGATCAATGGCGTCCCGTAACGCGTCACCCAACAAGTTAAGTGCCAGAACGGTCAACAGAATCGCGAAGCTTGGGAACACGGTCAGCCACCAGGCATCTAAAATGTTTTCAAACCCCTCACGGATCATGCTGCCCCAAGTTGCTGCAGGTGGTGGCACACCAAGGCCGATGAAGCTCAAAGACGCTTCCGTGCGTATCGCAGACGCCATCCACAATGAACCCAACACCACCACATCGGAGATCATGTTTGGCAGGATGTGCACGCCCATCAACCGCATCGGACCAAACCCCAATGCACGCCCGGCCTCAACAAACTCGCGTTGCTTTATTGCGATTGTCGGTGCCCGTGCCACCCGTACGAACGGAGCGACCTCAGTAATCGCGATCGCGATGATCAGGTTTTCCAGACTGGCTCCTAACATCGCGGCGACCATTAGACCCAGCAGCAACGTGGGAAAGGACAGCAACACGTCCACCAATCCCATGATGCACCGGTCGACCATTCCCCCTACATACCCTGCTAGGATTCCCAGCGATGATCCGATGATCATGGCAATCAGCACAGCAACGAAACCCACCAGCAACGACACGCGCGCGCCGTAGATAAGCCGCGAAAGGACATCGCGACCATAGGTGTCGGTACCCAATAGAAACTCTGCGGATGGTGGTTCAAGTCGAAATGCAATGTTCTGCTGCAACGGATCGTGCGGCGCCACCCACGGGGCGAATACCGCTACAAGCACGATCAACAACAACAGCCCGATGCCTATCCAAGATAATGGGTTCTTGCGCAAGGCGTGCCATATGGCATTAGGCCTAGCGGCTACAGGTACGGCGGCTACAGCGCTCATTGATATTTCACCCTTGGATCCACCCACCCATACACCAGGTCGGTTAACAGATTGACTACTATTACGCAGGACGCGAACACCACCATGAGCCCTTGCAACAAGGTGTAATCGCGTGCGTTTAGCGCGCCCAGAATCAGCTTGCCCAAGCCAGGGCGGTTGAACACAATCTCGGTCAGTACGGAGTTGCCGATCAGTGTTCCGAAGTAAAGCCCTACCACCGTTACGATAGGAATTAGCGCATTACGCAAACCGTGTCGGAGTACCAGTCGCAGAGGCCGTACCCCCTTTGCTTTCGCAGTACGCACATAGTCTTCTCCCATCACACCCAACATGGATGAGCGTGTGACACGCATCACATAGGCCGTCATGATGAGTCCAAGATTGAACGCCGGCAGTGCCAGGCTTCGCAGCTGCGCTGTCCACCCCCCGTCTGACGCGTTTCCTATCACTGGAAACCAGCGCAACTGGATCGCGAATACCAACAACATCAGGATTCCCGACACAAATGAGGGAAATGACAAGCCGATGAGCGATAGCACGCGGCCTAAGTAATCGGGCCAAGAGTTGCGGCGCAGAGCCGCCCAGATCCCCAGCGGCAACCCAAACAGCACACCTATAAAGATCGAGGCTAAGGTCAACTGAATGGTCCATGGCAACACCAGTGCTACTTCCTGCAGCACAGTTCTGCCAGTGGACATTGATACCCCGAAATTCCCCGTAAGCATGTCGCCAAGAAAGTGCAGATATTGCACTTGCGTTGGCTGGTCCAAGCCTAGTTGCGCT
>NZ_QCWA01000025.1:14034-17199 GCF_003058245.1 Pseudomonas sp. GV047
AGTCTGTGACACATCAACTGCACCATCCCAACAAATACTCAACCAGATCATCCAGGCTGAGCGACTATTGCCCGAGGGCAGAATGTAATCACGCACACGATCCGTCATGTGCCAGCAATGCTGAAGGACCGTAAACCGGGCTGATGGCAGGTGCATACACCCGCCGCTCCCGATCGCCTCCCGATTTAACGTATTCATGATTTTTCCTCTTCGATGTCTAGAGAAGCCAACTCTCCGAGGGTCAGCGGTTTGATTGGCGGACGGATTCGGTAAAAGCCCACTTCCGAAACCGGCCTCTTCTGCTCGCTCGCGACAATGTGTGCAATGGTGTAACCACATTGCCGACCTTGGCACGGTCCCATGCCAGCACGCGTGTAAGCCTTGAGCTGATTGGGACCTGGTAAGGCAATCGCCATCGCTTTGCGTATATCACCAGCAGTCAACTCTTCGCACCGGCAAACGACGGTGTCGTCGGAAGGGGAAAAGATGCTGGCCCGGGGCGGATACAACGCATCCAGCATGGGGCGTAGGCGCATTAATCTTCGCAACTTCTCTCGGACAGGAATGGCCTGTGTAGCGGCTGAATCTGATGTGACGCGCCCAGCACGCAGACCAATACCTAGAGCAACCAACTCACCTCGAACGCATGCCACCTTCGCGCCACCAATACCGGCACCATCACCTGCCACGTATACACCCTGCTTGCTCGTCTGGCCCCACTCATCAAGGTCTGGAGCTAGGCATAACTGGTCGGCACTCCAACTGTGCGTGCAACCAAGGGCCTGGGTCATATGAATGGATGGCACAACACCTTCGTGCGATAACAACAAGCTGGCCGCTACACGAGTGGTCTTGCCATTGGCTTGTGTATATTCCAGCTCCTGCAGACGACCTTCACCCAGCGCCCGCAACGAAGTCACTCCACGTATCCGTCGGGTACCTGACCGCCGTATATCGCGTAACCAAGTAAGCCCCTTACCGATTTCAACCAAGTCCGCGAGAGCCGCCCCCATCCAGGGCAGTGCTCGGCGCCACCCACCTGGCGGCGACGTATCCAGCCAGCCAGCAATACTGCCGCCAGCGCGCAACAACTGCGCCATATACAAAAGAGGTAATGGGCCGCTGCCTACCACCCATACAGGCCCTGACGGCACTTGACGCGAGGTCTTCAACAAAATCTGGGCTGCACCAACTGTCAGTACACCGGGCAGTGTCCAACCCGGAAACGGCGCAGGCCTTTCTTGCGCCCCCATAGCCAGCACAACTTGATTAGCTCGCACCGCTTCGGCCTGTCCGTCGCGCTTCATGAAAACGCGCCACCCTGGCTCGATCTGCCAGACCTGCGTCTGCGGCTCGTAGACCGCACCACAAGCACGGAAGCTCGCAGCTAGATCTGCGCCAGCACGATATTCATCACCCAAAATCTTACCCGTGGACGTGGGGGCAACTTTCTCGACTGCGCGCCAGATCTGGCCGCCGGGTGCGGGCTGCTCATCCACGACAAGAACAGAGAGCCCCAGGTTACGCATGCCAATCGCGGCGCTCATGCCCGCAGGTCCTGCCCCAATCACGACTGCATCAAATTCGCGCGTCATAACATCACACTCCGACGACCGAATTGGCGCTCCACGCGCATACCTTCCTGCACCGTAACCAAGCAGGATTGCGTCGACGCCACACCATCGACAATGACCAAGCAATCGAAGCACACACCCATCATGCAATAGGGCGCACGTGGGCTCTCATGTACGGGTGTTGTGCGGCTTGCTGGTGTTCGCTGCCGAAGAAGCACGGCTGCGATAGTTTCACCGCCTTCTGCCTCGACGGCTTGACCGTCTATATAGAGCGTCAGCGTGGACGCTCCCGCATCATGCAATTTTTTGAACATTGAAACGCCCATAATGGAAGATCCCCAGATCGGCTGGGAGCACGCCAGCAGCAAGCGCTTTGGCATATTCGCCGGCATGAAAGGAGGCTAATGTCAGACCCGAGTGACAGAGCGCGATGCTAGCCCCGGGATGTTGAACAGAATTCGCATAAACGGGATTGCCATCTGGAGTCATGACTCGAAGGCAAGACCATTGGCGAACCAGTTTCGCTTTGGCAATGTCTGGCAAAATTCGCATTGCCTTGCGCACCATGCGAACTGCGCCCTGAGAAGTCGTGCTTAGGTCATAGCCGACTTCTTCATTGGTCACTCCAATCATGACGGTGCCTTCACCTGTTTGGCGTAGACCACTGCACGGTACCGGTAGCAACGGCGCTAAACGCTCTGTCACAAGGAGTTGGCCCCGCTGCGGCCGCAAAGGGACATCGAGTCCAACCATCGGCCCCAACACCGAGGATCCCAAACCAGCGGCGATTACCACGCGCCCGGCGCGCGCCCGGAATCCGCCCGCTACAACCTCGAAACCACCACCCGGCAGCGCATTGATAGCTGTAACCGCATGGTTGTTCCGAAGCTGGCCGCCACGTCGCAAATATGCTGTTTGCAGCGCCGCCAGCAGTCGCAAAGGATTCACCTGGCCATCCAGTTCTCCAAAGCTTGCCCCGACTACGGCCTCGCCCAAACGCATCGTCGGGAATCGCCGTTGCAGCTCTTTTCGATCCAGCATACGAGTCGAACGCGCATATTCAGGCGTCTGAGCGTGCCATGCTTCGAGTTCCGAGGCGCGCGCGCTCCACTCGTCGTCGCTCAGACAGAAGTTCAGACCGCCATTGCGCTCGTACGCAACCGTCATACTGCTTTCTGCCTGCAACTGTTCTGCAAATTCAGGCCAAGCTTGGGCAGCCTGAATCGATAGTCGCTGGTAGCCGGGATGCCCAAGCCCTTTGCCTTGCACCCAGACCAAGCCGAAGTTGGCCTTCGCTGCGCGAAAATCCGTATCCGCACCATCCAGCATCAGTACACGACGGTTCATCCCAGCTAACCCGTAGCCGATAGCCGCGCCTGCCATGCCGGCGCCCGCTACGATCACGTCATACTCTTGTGACATTACTGCGCACCCCGAGTGACAGTCGTAAGCTCCGTAACGGGCGGTTGCAGATTCAACGTACCTTTTAGGGAGTAGCCATAGTTCACGCCATCGCCATGCACCCATACTTGCTTAAGGCCAAAGAGTGGTACGCCGCAAACGTCATCATGAATCTTGGTCTGTGCTTGTT
>NZ_QCWA01000025.1:17388-19914 GCF_003058245.1 Pseudomonas sp. GV047
TCTCATCATGGCGACTCTTGGACTGGTATGTCGCATGGTCAACAACTTCCATTTCCAACTTGATACCGGCTTTCGCCAACTGTGCCTGAACAATCTCCATGATTGGTTGCTGGGTGGCGATACTCGACACAACAGATTTGATAGTGATCCCATTCTGAAAACCGGCTTCTGCCAGCAAACTCTTCGCGCGCTCAACATCGTAGGTAAAACTGCCGGCACCACAATCTTGACCAAGATAACCGTTAGGTACGGCCGAACATCCTTTGGCCGCCACATCCTTACCGGCATACCGAACGATCTCATCTACGTTAACTGCGGCCGCAATAGCCTGACGCACTTTCAAGTTGTCTAATGGTTTGATATTACGGTTAATGAATAATGTTCGATACTCTGCGGGATCGAAAATATCGACCTTTACGCCTCGCTTAACAGCACGATCAACCCAACGCTGTTCACTCTTACCCTCCGCGGCGTCAAGTTCGCCCGAGGTAAATGCCAACTCTCTTGCGCTATCTGAAGGAACCATCCGGTACGTAATACCGGCTAATTTTGGTTTGCCACGAAAATACTCATCGTTAGCCACCAATTTCACGTTTTGCTGTGTCGCATGTTCGCTAAAAGAAAATGGTCCGGTACCAATAGGAGATTGGCCAAACTTGTCGCCAAGTTTTTCCGAGGCTGCCTTACTGACGATATTGCCGCCGTGATAATTGGATACCCGACCAAGAAAAGCGGAGTCTGGATATTTCAGAGTGATACGGACAGTGTAGTCATCCAAAGCTTCCACTTTATCGAGGCTAGTGAAGTTAGCTGCGAAACTGGATCGCTTAGGATCGGCAGCACGCTCGATCGAGTACACCACGTCAGCGGATTTTAGTTCACCGTAGCCACCATGGAAACGGACACCCTTGCGTAGGTGGAAGGTCCAGATTTTGTTATCAGGCGACTTTTCCCATGTTTCGGCCAAATCCGGCTCCAGCGTTGTGGGATCAGCACTTCCTGGTGGGAAACGCACCAAGCCATTAAACATCTCAGACACCATTCCCTTGTCCCCAACAGCGGTGGCGCGGTGCGGATCCAACGTGGAGATATCCGTCATTCCGGCACTCATTGTGAGCAAAGAGCGATTATCTGCCTGAGCGGATACGGAGGAGCTGAAGCTGCATATCGCCAAGAGAGCTGTTAGCGCGCTCACCGGTACAGCTAGAACAGGAAATTTCATCGGAGGTAGTCCTGTGAAGGTAGATTAATTCACGCAAAGGCACTCAACTGCCAACGCCCATAGCCCCGGACAGCAACAAAGCTATACCGCAATTCGCAAAACGAAAACCCTACACCATGCTTTTTAGCAATACTTAGGCCAGGTGTTTTTAAGCTATTGTTTTATAACGAATTATTTATTCTGATTACGAAATTCAAAAGCATTAAAATATGATCCTATGTCATAATGCTATGGTATTTAGCACTAGCCGACCTACCGTGGTGCGTTTCTTCACATTAAGGTGCGCCGGGACCATCGCTGATACGGGTGTGATACCGGCGGTAACACACACCGTTGAGACACTCTCTGGCCAGCTTGATGTATTGATTCTGATTGCCAGAAAAGCGGCTGATGCAGGTATACGAACAGGAGCATGACCCATGTCGCCGGTATAGATTTTGGTGATGGGGCCAATTCTCTCGGTCAACGACGTGCTTTTGTCAGGTGACCCAGTCTCGAAAGGGGGCTGTCGCGCAATCGCGGGGATCTCGGCCGCTAGCCAGCGGGCACAGACCCTGGATGACCAATGGCCTGTAACGGCATCTATAAAACACAAGTAGGCAGCTTATGAATTTTGATAGGCAAGTAAACGCGAAGGATCGCGCTAGCCACGAGACCGGTACCGATCTCGTCACCAGGTCTCTGTAAAATGTCTTTTCGCAATAGGAGTACAAAACTCTCATAACCTATTAATTTTAAACAATATTTAAGAATAAAAATTAGACAATTTTTAGTGCTAAAATATAACCTCATGCTGTAAAACTATTAGCCAGCGAGGATCCTTTGGAAAATCGAATCACTTTGCGCCACCTCGAAGCGTTCCGCGCCATCATGGTGCGGAAGACCGTTACTGGCGCAGCGGAAATGCTCGAGATTACTCAACCTGTAGTAACACGCCTAATCTCCGACCTGGAGGAACGCATTGCTATTCCTCTTTTTACACGTACGAAAGGTCGTCTATTGCCCACAGCAGAGGCAGCGTTATTATTTAAAGACGTTGAGCAGTCGTTGATCGGAATTGAGCGCATCGCTAACGCGGCATCCAATATCAAAGCTTTAAAGATGGGTTATCTGGAAATTGCCGCAGCCCCCAGCATGGCATTGACCTTTCTGCCACGGGCAATAGCGAGTTTCAACCGCGAGCACCCGGATGCATTAGTCTCAATGCATATGCACAGCTCGGCAACTGTTCTAGATATGGTTCAGCGCGACCGGTGCGACTTAGGATTTGCGATGTTTTCTATGCAAACGACTCGCTACGGCAA
>NZ_QCWA01000026.1:0-16505 GCF_003058245.1 Pseudomonas sp. GV047
CCCATGGGACACCGCCACGCCCTTGGGCAGGCCGGTGGAGCCGGAGGTGTAGATCACGTAGGCGAGGTTGTCGCCGTGCAGTTTTACCGCCGGCGCGGTGTCGCTGTAGTCGGCCCACGCCTCGGTGCGATCGATGGCCAGGCTGTCCAGGCCCTCGGGAATCGGCAGTTGCGGCAACGCACTGGTGTGGGTCAGCAGCAGTTGCGCGCGGCTGTCCTGCATCATGTACAGCAGGCGATCACGCGGGTACTCGATATCCAGCGGCACATACACGCCGCCGGCTTTCATCACCGCGAGGAACGCCACCAGGCTCTCGGCACTGCGCGGCATGGCAATCGCTACCCGTACTTCGGGGCCGATGCCACGGGCGATCAAGGCATGGGCCAGGCGGTTGGCCTGGCGGTCCAGCTCGCCATAACTCAGGGTTTGCGCATCGAACTTGACCGCCACCGCAGTGGGGTTTTCCTCGGCGCGGTCGGCAACCATTTCGTGTACCAGACGCTCGGCCGAGAAGCCGGCGTCAGTCTGGTTCCACAGCTGCAGGATATGTCGTTGCTCATCCTGGCCCAGCAGGTTGAGTTGGCTGATGGGTTGCTGTTGGTCGGCAACCATCGCCTGCAACAGGTTCTGCCAGTGGTCGGCCATACGCTCGATGGTCGCTGGGGCAAACAGATCGGTGGCATACCCCAGTGAAGCACTCAGCCCCTCACCCCACTCGTGGACGTCCAGGTCAAGATCGAAATGCGCGGTGTGGCTGTTCCAGGCCAGCCCTTCGACACTCAGCTCACTCGACGCGTGCTCCGCGAAAGCCTGGCGGTTGGCCACCTGGTGGTTGAACATCACCTGAAACAACGGGTTCAGACTCAGGCTGCGCTCCGGCTGCAGCGCCTCTACCAATTGCTCGAACGGCAAGTCCTGATGGGCCTGGGCGTCCAGCGCGCGCTGCTTGACCTGCTGCAGCAACTGGGCAACGGTGGTTTGCCCATCGATATCAGCCTTGAGCACCTGAGTGTTGACGAAAAAGCCAATGAGCCGTTCAGTTTCAACGCGATTGCGGTTGGCAATCGGCACACCGACGCGGATGTCTTCCTGACCACTGTAGCGATGCAGTAAGGTCTGGAACGAAGCCAGCAACAGCATGAACATCGTCACGCCTTCGCGCTGGGCCAAGGCGTTGAGGCCGGACACCAGTGTGGTCGGCAACTCCAGGTGCAAACGCGCACCGTGATGGCTTTGCTCCGCCGGGCGCTGGAAGTCGAACGGCAACTCAAGCACGGGTTGTTCACCTGCCAGCAGATCAAGCCAGTAGGCGAGTTGGCGCTCTTTCTCGCCAGCATCCATCCAGTCGCGTTGCCATACGGCGTAATCGGCATATTGAATCGGCAGTGCAGGCAACTGCAGGTCTTGACCCTGGCTGAACGCACCATACAGTTGCACCAGTTCATCGACCATGACGTGCATCGACCAACCATCGGAAACGATATGGTGCTGTACCAGCACCAGTACATGGTCTTCATCAGCGATGCGCAGCAGCTCAACACGCAGCAGCGGGCCCTGCTCCAGGTTGAACGTGAGCGCTATCTTAGCCTCCACGGTGGCTTGGAGGTCAGCCTCCAGCACGTCGCTACGGGTGATGGTGACAGGTGCAGGCTCAGCCACGATTTGCACGGCGCCGTGGTTTTCCTGGCGCAACAGAGTGCGCAGGCTCTCATGACGCGCCACCAGGCGGTCAAAGCTTTGTTGCAGCGCAGCTTGATCCAACGGCCCCTTCAGGCGCAGCGCGCTGGGCACGTGGTAAGCGGCGCTGCCTGGGTCCAGTTGCCAGAGGAACCACTGCCGTTCCTGGGCATATGACAGCGGCAAGCCGTGGTCACGTGCCACGGGAACCAGCGCCGGCGCCTTGGCACCCTCACTCGCTTCGAGCGCGAGCAGCGCGGCGACAAATCCTTGCAGGCGCGGCTGTTCGAACAGCACCTTGAGCGGCACTTCCAATGCCAGCGCCTGGCGCAGTCGCGAGGCCACTTGCATGGCCAGCAGCGAGTGCCCGCCCAGCTCGAAGAAGTGATCCATGAGGCCGACGCGCTCCACCCCGAGGATATCCGCCCACATCGCCGCCACTTGCACCTCAAGTGCACTGACCGGCGCGACCCAGGTTTGCAGCGAAAGGCTCGCATCCGGTTTTGGCAATGCCTGGCGATCCAGCTTGCCGTTGGGGTTCAGCGGCAGGCGCTCAAGGAACATCAGGTGGGCCGGCACCATATAGTCCGGCAATTGCTCACGCAGTACCGCCTTGAGCGCTTCGTCCAATGCGCGGGTGTCTGGCTGTTCGGCCACCAGATAGGCCAGCAACTGGTTGTTCACCGCCAACACCACGGCCTCACGAACACCCGCCTGGGCCAGCAACAGGGCTTCGACTTCACCCAGCTCGATACGGAAACCGCGGATCTTGACTTGATGATCGACCCGCCCTACGTATTCGATCACGCCATCGGCACGGTAACGCGCCAGATCCCCGGTACGGTACAGGCGATCGCCGTTACCGCTGAAAGGATCAGCGACAAAGCGTTCGGCCGTCAGCAATGGCCGGTTCAGGTAAGCGCGCGCCAGACCACAGGCGCTGCCGATATACAACTCGCCCACGGCGCCCAACGGCGCGAGGTTGAGGTCCCGGTCCAGCACGTACAAAGCACGCCCCGGCAGGGAGCGACCAATCGGGCTGGCGGTGGCGCCAATGACGTCATCGCCCGAGGTGCAGTCCAGCACACTGGAGACCACCGTGGCCTCGGTCGGTCCATAGGTGTTGAGCAGTCGCACATGCCCCAGGCCCGCACGCAACCATTGTGCGGGACCGTCCAGCGGCATGGCTTCGCCACCGATATGCATTTGCCGCAAGGCACCATAGGTACGCGGTCCGGCTGCCAGACAGTCGAGCAGGAACACGTTCCAGTAGGCCGTCGGCAAGTCGGCCAGGGTAATGCCTTGTTGCAGGATTTCGCGGTACAGGCGCCCGCTGTCCCACAGTTCCGGGCCACGCAGTACCACGGCTGCGCCGTGGGTGAGCGCCGGATACAACTGCTCGACGAACCCATCGAAGTTCAGGGTCGCAAACTGCAGTACGCGGTCATTCTCAGTCAGCTTGGAATAACCGGCGGCAATGCTCGCGAATTCGCTCAAGGCGCCATGGTCGATCGCCACGCCCTTGGGTTTACCGGTCGAGCCGGAGGTATAGATCACATAGGCCAGGTTGTGCGGCCCGACTGTTGCGCTAAGGTTTTCCTCGGCGTACGACGCCAGCGAGACCGTATCGATCGCCAAGACAGCAACGCCTGCGGGCAACGCCATCGGCACACGGGACTGGATCAGCACCAGGCGCACGCCACTGTCTTCGAGTATATGAGCCAGGCGTTCGCGCGGGTACTGCGGGTCGAGCGGCACATAGGCACCACCGGCCTTAAGGACCGCCAACAGGCTGACCACCATGGCAAAGGAGCGCTCTACTGCGACCCCCACCAACACTTCCGGACCCACGCCCTCTGCCACCAGGCAATGAGCCAGACTGTTGGCTTGCCGATTGAGCGCGTCATAGGTCAGTGACTCGCCATCGAGTACCAGTGCCACCGCTTGCGGGCGTTGCAGCACCTGGGCCTCGAACAGGCGATGGACGCCGCTCTGCCACGCAGCCGCCGGGCAATTGGTATTCCAGGCCTGCAGCAGCGTGTGCTGTTCTTCAGCCGCCAGCAATGGCAAGCACGCAATAGGATGGGTCGGTGTCTTCACCACCGCCCGCAGCAGGCCAAGCCAATGCTGGGCCATGCGTCCAATGGTGGCCGCCTCGAACAGATCTGTCGCGTAGGTCAACGATGCCCAGAGCCCGTCCGCGGACGCCTGGGTATCCAGGCTCAAGTCAAAGTGTGCAGTGTGACTATCCCATTCCAGACCTTCGACCTGCAAACCCGGAATCGACTGCGCGCCCGCCTCGTCGCGCGCATCGGACTGGTGGTTGAACATCACTTGGAACAACGGGCTATGGCTCAGGCTGCGTTCCGGCTGCAACGCCTCCACCAACTGCTCGAACGGCAGGTCCTGATGCGCTTGCGCGTCCAGGGCCGTGTGCTTGACCTGCTGCAACAATTCGACAAACGACAACTCACCGGTGATATCGGCCTTCAGCACTTGGGTATTGACGAAGAAACCAATCAGACGCTCGGTCTCGACCCGGTTGCGGTTGGCAATCGGCACGCCGACGCGAATATCCGATTGGCCGCTGTAGCGATACAACAAGGCCTGGAAGGACGCCAGCAACACCATGAACAGGGTCGCGCCCTGACGCTGGGCCAAAGCCTGCAGTTCGCTCGCCAGCGCGGCGTCCAGCACCAGGTCCAGGCGTGCGCCGCGATGGCTTTGTACCGCCGGGCGTGGATGATCCAGCGGCAGCTCCAACACGGGCTGCTCACCGGCCAGGCGTTCAGCCCAGTAGGCCAGCTGGCGGGCCTGCTCGCCCGCCTCCATCCATCCACGCTGCCACACCGCATAATCGGCATATTGAACCAGCAGTGTCGGCAACTGAGGCTCCAGGCCCTGGCTGAACGCAGCATAAGCTTGCACCAGCTCATCGACCATGACCTCCATCGACCAGGCGTCGGAGATGATGTGGTGCTGCACCAGCACCAGCACATGATCGTCCGCGGCCAGGCGCAACAGCTTGACCCGCAGCAGCGGGCCTTTGCACAAGTCGAACGGACGAGCGATTTCTGCTTCGACCTGGACCTTCAAGCTGCCCGGCTCATCACTGTGCAGAACCTCGTTTTCGATCAGCAACGCGGTCGGCGCATCGATCCGCTGTACCGTGCGCTCGCCATCCACGACAAACACGGTACGCAGGGTTTCATGCCGTTCAAGCAGCCTATCGAAGCTACGTTGCAAGGCCCGGCGATCCAGGGCGCCGCGCAAGCGCAGGGCCGCCGGGATGTGATACGCGGTGCTCTGCGGCTCCAGTTGCCAGAGGAACCACTGCCGCTCCTGGGCATAGGACAGCGCCAGGGCTTGATCACGTGCCAACAGCAGGATCGGCGGCGAGTCCAGCACGGTGCCTGACAACGCCTGCACGAACCGGCCAAGCACCGGCTGTTCGAACAGGCCTTTCAACGGTGCATCGATACCCAGTGACTGGCGTACACGAGACACCACCCGCGTGGCCAGCAACGAGTGCCCACCGATTTCGAAGAAGTGATCCTCCAGGCCAACCTGAGGCAACCCCAGCACCTCGGCCCAGATGGCCGCGACCTGGCACTCGCGTTCGGTGACAGGCGGCACAAAGCGTTTTAGCAGGGCAGCGGCATCAGGTTTGGGCAACGCCTTGCGGTCGAGCTTGCCATTGGGCGTCAGTGGCATCCGCTCCAAAAACACCAGGTAGGCCGGCACCATGTACTCCGGCAACTGCTCGCGCAGGGCGGCCTTGAACCGCTCGCGCAGGGTGACCTGCTCCTCATCCGACACCGGGTGCCGGGTGACCAGATAGGCCAGCAACTGGTCATGCTCGGCCACCACCACGGCTTCGCGGATCGCACGCTGCTCACGCAGGCACGCCTCAATCTCTCCCAGTTCGATACGGAACCCACGCACCTTGACCTGATGGTCGACGCGGCCGATGTACTCGACCACGCCATCCGCGCGATAGCGCGCCAGGTCGCCTGTGCGATAAAGCCGCTCGCCGTTGCGCGCAAACGGGCTGGGCACAAAACGCTCGGCGGTCAACGCAGCCCGGCCGTGATACCCCCGGGCCAGGCCGACACCGCCGATCAGCAGCTCGCCTGCAGCGCCTACCGGGCACGGCACGAGATCGGCATTAAGAATGAACAATGAGGTGTTGGCGATCGGCCGCCCGACAAAGGGCACCGGCTCGACCAACTCATGGGCCGCCGACCAAATAGTGGTTTCGGTCGGGCCATACAGGTTCCACACCGTGCCCTGCTGGGCCAGCATGCGCTGGGCCAGGTCGGCCGGCAACGCTTCGCCACCGCACAGGCACTTGACCCCGTGCAGCAAGGCACGGCGTTCGCTGTCCAGAAGCATGCGCCAGGTCGAGGGTGTGGCTTGCACCACACTGATCGCATCGCGCTGCACCAGACCCAGAATCGCCTCGGGGTCCAGGGACACTTCCTTGTCGGCCAGCACCACCGTCGCTCCCGTCGCCAGTGGCACGTAGAGTTCCAGGGCAAAGATATCGAACGAGAACGTGGTCAACGACAACAGCCGCGCGTCAGCGCCAATGGCCAGGGTGCTGGCCATGCCATGGGTGAAGCTGCTCAGTGCGCCATGACGCACCATCACGCCCTTGGGCTTGCCGGTGGAACCGGAGGTGTAGATCACATAGGCCAGGTGCTCGCCCGTCAGTGCCACCTCGGGGTTGGCGCTGCTGTAGCGTGCGTCTTGCTGCGCGTCCATGAACAACACCTGCTGGTCGGCCGCCAGGGGCAGGCGTTGGTGCAGGTCGCCGGCAGTCAATAGCACGCGAGCGCGGCTGTCTTCCAGCATGAAGGCCAGCCGGTCCGCCGGGAATTGCGGATCGAGCGGCACGTAGGCGCCACCGGCCTTCAGCGTCGCCAGCAGGGCCAAGACCATGTCCACCGAGCGGTCGAGGGCCACCGCCACCAGCACGTCCGGCCCGACACCCGCAGCGCGCAGGCGATGGGCCAGGCGGTTGGCGCAACAGTTCAGCTCGCCGTAACTCAGCGCCTGGCCGTTGCACACCAGGGCAATGGCGTCGGGGCGCGCTTGCGCCTGGGCCTCCAGCAACCGATGCACGCCCTCGTCCTGCGCAAACGCCATGGGCGTGTGGTTCCAGCCGTGCACCTGTTGCTGCCACTGGGCATCATCCAACAGGGGCAATTCACCGATACGGCCACCGCAATCCTGGGCCACCCGGTGCAACAGGCGATGCCAATGGGCAAGGAAGCGCTCCAGGCCCGGGGCGTCGAACAAGTCAGTGGCATAGGTCAGCGACGCCTGGATACCGTCAGCCGACTCCTGAGTGTCGAGGCTGAGGTCGAACTGCGACGTCTTGCTGTCCCACTCCAGCCCTTGCACTTGCAACCCCGTTACGCTGCCGCCACCGCGCTGAGTGTCGGTCTGGTGGTTGAACATCACTTGGAACAACGGGTTGTAGCTCAGGCTGCGCTCGGGCTGCAGCGCTTCCACCAGCTGTTCGAACGGCAGGTCCTGATGGGCCTGGGCCTCGACCGCGCGTTGGCGGGTCTGCTGCAGCAGTTCACGGAAGGTCATCTGGCCGTCGATATCGGCCTTGAGGATTTGCGTGTTGACGAAAAAGCCGATCAGGCGCTCGGTCTCCACCCGATTACGGTTGGCCACCGGCACGCCGATGCGGATGTCACCCTGGCCGCTGTAGCGGTGCAGCACAGCCTGGAACGACGCCAGCAACAGCATGAAGATCGTCACACCTTCACGCTGCGCCAAGGTCTTGAGGCCTGCCACCAGAGAGGCTTCCAGGGTCAGGTCCAGCCTGGCCCCGCGGTAGCTCTGTAGCGCTGGCCGTGGACGGTCCATGGGCATTTCGAGGACCGGTTGATCGCCGCCGAGCATGCCTTTCCAGTAACCCAATTGGCGCTCACGCTCGCCCGCCTCCATCCAGCTGCGCTGCCATAGCGCGTAGTCGGCGTACTGGATCGGCAAGGCCGGCAGTTGCAGGTCCTGGCCCTGCACATAGGCGGCGTACAGTTGCACCAGCTCGTCGACCATCACCTGCATCGACCAGCCATCGGAGACGATGTGATGCTGCACCAGCACCAGCACATGCTCCTGGGGCGCCAGGCGCAGCAGCTTGACCCGCAACAGCGGGCCTTGTTGCAAATCGAATGGCTGGGCGATCTCGGCTTCCACCAGCGCCTTGAGTTCGGATTCCTCGGCGTCGACCAGGGCGATCTCCACCCGTACCTGATCGGCAATCACCTGCAAGGCACTGTCGCCGTCCTCCTGCAAATGCGTGCGCAGGCTTTCATGGCGCAGCACCAGTGTGTCAAAGCTGCGCTGCAACGCGGCCACGTCCAGTTCGCCGGTAAGGCGCAAGGCCCTTGGCACATGATAGGCGGTGCTCTGCGGCTCCAACTGCCACAAAAACCACTGCCGCTCCTGGGCATAAGAGAGCCGAAGAGGCTCACCTTCCTGGCGCTTGAAAACCGGGGCAATCTCAAACAGGTTGATGCCTTGCTGCTTGAGCATTACCGCCAACGCTTTCTTTTGCTGCGCCGAAAGTGACCCTACCGACTCGATTAATGCTTGCACGCCACGCCCCTCAGGAAGTCAATTTATCCAAATCTTCTGCTGATAGACGTTTGAGAGCCTCCAAGGATTTAGCCAATGCGTCCTGCACCGGCGAATTATTTGTCTGCTGGCCTGCCACATAGGCGCTGAAATCGGCCAGGGTCGGGGTGGTGAAGATCGATTTGACGTCGAATTCGGCGTGCAGCTGCTCGCGCAGGCGCACCACCACCTGGGTCGCCAGCAGCGAGTGCCCGCCCAGTTCGAAGAAGTTGTCGTTCAACCCCACGCGCGGTACCGCCAGGACTTCGGCCCAGATCGCGGCGATCTGCTGTTCCAGCTCGCTCTGCGGCGCGACGTACGCCCGCGCGTGCAAGCTGGCGTCCGCCTTGGGCAAAGCCTTGCGATCCAGTTTGCCGTTGGGGCTCAGAGGCATCTGCTCCAGCAGCACCCATTGGGCGGGCACCATGTAGTCCGGCAACTGCTGGGCAAGATGGGCGCTGAGCACATCGCGCCAGTCGTCCCCGGCGTTTTGCAGCACCAGGTAGCCCACCAGGTATTTACCGTCGACCGCCAGCACGGCAGCCTCACGGACCCACGCGTGTTCCAGCAGGCGCGCTTCGATTTCTCCCAGCTCGATGCGCAGGCCGCGCAGCTTGACTTGATGGTCGATACGCCCGGCATATTCGATCACGCCGTCTGCGCGGTAGCGTGCCAGGTCGCCGGTGCGGTACAGGCGCTGGCCCTGGATGAACGGGTGGGCGACAAAACGTTCGGCAGTGAGTGCCGGGCGGCGGTGGTAACCCCGGGCCAGGCCGATGCCGCCGAGGTACAACTCGCCGAGCACGCCGACCGGTACGGGCTCGAAGTGGCTGTCGAGGATGTAGCAGCCGAGGTTGGCGATCGGGCGGCCAATTGGCACCGCATCGCGGCCTTCGTCCACGCAGGTCCAGTGGGTCACGTCGATGGCGGCTTCGGTCGGGCCGTACAGGTTGTAGAGCCCGGCCTGGGGCAGCTTGGCGAAGACCTGCTGCTGGGCGTCCACCGGCAACGCTTCACCACTGCACACGATGCGGTGCAGGGTATGGCAAGTCGCAACCGTCGGCTCCTGCAGGAAGGCCTGCAACATCGACGGGACAAAGTGCAGCGTGGTGACCTGCTCGGCATTGATCAGGCGCACCAGTTTGCTCGGATCACGATGATCCCCCGGCGCGGCGACCACCAGGCGCGAACCGGTCATCAGCGGCCAGAAGAACTCCCACACCGACACGTCAAAGCTGAACGGGGTCTTTTGCAGCACCGTGTCGCTGACATCGAGGCGGTAAGCTTCCTGCATCCATTGCAGGCGGTTGGCCAGGGCTGAATGGCGGTTGCCGGCGCCTTTGGGTTGGCCGGTGGAACCCGAGGTGTAGATCACGTAGGCGAGGTTTTCGCCGTCCAGGGCGATGCCTGGGTTGGCGTCGCTGTAGCCCTCGAAGGCAGACTCACCCAGCACCAGGGTTTCCAGGCCTTGGGGAATCGGCAGCTGCTCACGCAAATGCGCCTGGGTCAACAGCAGCTTCACACCGCTGTCTTCCAGCATGTAGGCCAGGCGTTCGCGCGGGTATTCCGGGTCCAGCGGCACGTAGGCGCCACCGGCCTTGAGCACCGCGAGCAGGCCGACGACCATTTCGATGGAACGCTCCACCGCCAGGCCCACCAGCACGTCCGGCCCTACGCCGGCTTCGATCAGGCGATGGGCCAGGCGGTTGGCGCGGCGGTTCAGCTCGGCGTAGCTCAAGCGCTGCTCGGCAAATACCAGTGCCGTGGCGCCTGGCGTGCGCGTCACCTGCTGTTCAATCAGCTGATGCACGCCGTGCTGCAACGGGTAGTCCCGCGCCGTGGCGTTCCAGTCCTGTACCACTTGCCGGCGTTCGGCCACATCGAGCATCGTCAGTTCGCCGAGGCGCTGCTGGCCGCCCTCGAGCATGGCTTGCAGCAGGTTGAGCAGATGGCGACCGTAGGCTTGCACCGTCTCCGGGTCGAAATGCGCACGCGCAAAGCTGAACTGCACCGACAGCGTGTCACCGACGTCCACCAGCACCGTCAGCGGGAAGTTGGTCTGCTCGCGGGACTCCGGCAGGCCAAAACGGATACCGCTGCCGCCACTCTGTTCCAGGGCCTTGGACACCGGGTAGTTCTCGAACACCAGGATATTGTCGAACAGGGCTTCACCGCCCTGCCCGGCCCAGCGCTGGATATCGTACAGCCCGGTGTGTTCATGCTCGCGCAGGGCCAGGTTCTGCGCCTGCACCCTTTGCAACCAGTCGGCCACGGTTTGCTCGCCCTCCACTGCGCAGATCACCGGCAGGGTATTGATGAACAGGCCAATCTGCTGCTCCACCCCCACGAGGTCTGCCGGGCGCCCGGCCACGGTGGCGCCGAACGACACCACCGCCTGCCCGCTATGGCGCTGCAACAGGACCAGCCACGCCGCCTGGACCAAGGTGTTGAGCGTGACTTTATGGCGGCGGGCGAAGGCCTCGAGGCGACCCGTCAGCGGGCGATCCAGGCTCAGCGCGTGCTCGCCATGCCCGTCCGTCGCCATGGGCTGGCTGCGGCCCAGGCGAGTCGGCGCTTGCAGTGCACTCAACTGCTCGCGCCAGAAGGTTTCGGTCGCACCGGCATCACGCTGCTGCAACCAACCGATGTAATCGCGATAGCGCCCGGCCGCTTCGGGCACCGCCACGCCGGCGTAACGTTGCAGCACTTCACCGAACAGGCGCGAATTGCTCCAACCGTCCATCAGGATGTGATGGCTTGTGTAGATCAGCTCATGGCGTTGCTCGTCGGTACGCACCAGCACCAGACGGACCAGGGGCGCCTTGGCCAGCTCAAAGCCCTGGCGACGCTGGGCTTGCTGCAGGTCTTGCAACGCCAGCTCAGGCTCCGGCATGGCGCGCCAGTCGAGAAGCTCGATGGGCAGCCGGGCCTCGCGGTACACCACCTGGCATGGCCACTCCAGCTGACCCTCCCAGAAAAACCCGCTGCGCAGCACGTCATGGGCCTGCACCGTGGCATCCCAGGCCTGCTGGAAGCGCGCCACATCCAGGCCCTCGGCCGTCACGCGGATCTGGTTGATGTAGTCGCCGGCGGCCTGTTCGTACAGGGTGTGGAACAGCATGCCCTGCTGCATGGGCGACAAGGTGTAGATGTCGTCAATCCCATCGGCGGCCAGCGGCAAGGACTCAAGCTGATGCTGGTTCAGGCGTGACAACGGGAAGTCGGAAGCCGTCACGCCGTGATTGCCGGGGGTGCAGCAATGTTCCACCAATGCCGTCAGCTCACGGCTGAAGGCCTGGCTCAAGGCGTCGATCTGCGCGGCCTCGAACATCAGCGGGCTGAAGGTCCAGCCCATGTGCAGTTCACCGCCGAATACCTGGCCGTTGAGGGTCAGCCAGTTGCCCAGCGGCGCCTCCGGGCTCTGCTCGGCTCCGGCGCTTTCCGCTGCGAGTACAAACAAACCGTCCGGCTGGTCAAAGCTGGCGTCGATCTGGCCCAGGTAATTGAAGGTGATGCGCGGCACCGGCAACGCGCTGAATGCCTGGCGCGTGGCCTCGTCGCCGAGGTAGCGCAGCGCGCCGAAGCCCAGGCCCTTGTCCGGCACGGCGCGCAGTTGCTCCTTGATCTGCTTGATCGAGGCGCCAAGGGATTCGGCCGGGGTCAGGCGCACCGGGAACAGGCTGGTGAACCAGCCCAGGGTGCGGGTCAGGTCGATATCCTCGAACAGGTCTTCACGGCCGTGGCCTTCCAGTTGGATCAGGCTGGAAGCCTGCCCGGTCCACTGGCAGATGACACGCGCCAGGGCGGTCAGCAGCAGATCGTTGATCTGGGTGCGATAGGCCGCAGGCGCCTGTTGCAGTAATTGCCGGGTGTGCTCGGCGTCCAGTCGGCTGACCACTGTCTGCGCCAGGCGGCCAGGACGCGCGCCATGGGGATCACGGCAGGGCAGATCGGTAGGCACGTCCTGGAGCTGTTGCAGCCAGAAGTGTTTTTGCGGCTGTACCGCTTCGCTGCGGGCATGGGCCTGCAAACGCTCGGCCCAGGCCTTGAACGACGAGGTCTTGGCCGGCAACGGCTGTTGGCGGTAGAGGCTTTGCAGGTCCTCGAGGAACACCCGCCAGGACACGCCATCCACCACCAGGTGGTGCATGACCAGCAACAGGCGCTGGGAACCATCGGCCAGTTCAGCAAGCACCGCACGCAACAAGGGCCCCTGTTGCAGGTCGAGGCTGCGCTGGGCTTTTTCGCACAGCGCGGCCAGCTCGTCGGCATCCGCCACCGTGGCCTGCCACAACACCTCAGGGGTGGCGGCTGCATGCTCGGCCCGCCACCCTTCGGCGGGCTGGCTGAAGCTCAGGCGCAGCCCATCGTGGTGGTGGACGATGGCGTGCAAGGCCGCTTGCAGTCGATCTGCCCGCACCGGCTCGCGTGGCACCAGCAGCAAGGACTGGTTCCAGTGGTGGCGCTCCGGCAGGTCCATCTCGAAGAACAGCTGCTGGAACGGCAGCAACGGCGTCTCGCCCTGCACCGGGCCCTGGTCAAACACCTGGGCAACCTGCAACTGCGCCACCCGCGCCAGGCTGCGCACGGTCTGGTGCTGGAACAACGCCTTGGCGGTGAAATGGATACCGGCGGCGCGGGCGCGGCTGACCACTTGGATCGAAATGATCGAGTCACCGCCGCGCTCGAAGAAGTTGTCGTTCAAGCCCACCTGTTCGACACCCAGCACCTCGGCCCAGATCGCCGCGATCTGCTGCTCCAGGGCACTTTGCGGGGCTTCGTAGTGATGGGTGGCTTCGGGTTTGGGCAGGGCCTTGCGGTCGAGTTTGCCGTTGGGGCTCAGGGGCATTTGCTCCAGCAGCACCCACTGTGCCGGGACCATGTAGTCCGGCAGGTGCTGGGCCAGGTGGGCGCCGAGGACTTCGCGCCAATCATCGGCAGCGTCCTGCAGCACCAGGTAGCCCACCAGGTATTTACCGTCGACCGCCAGCACGGCAGCCTCACGGACCCACGCGTGTTCCAGCAGGCGCGCTTCGATTTCTCCCAGCTCGATGCGCAGGCCGCGCAGCTTGACTTGATGGTCGATACGCCCGGCATATTCGATCACGCCGTCTGCGCGGTAGCGTGCCAGGTCGCCGGTGCGGTACAGGCGCTGGCCCTGGATGAACGGGTGGGCGACAAAACGTTCGGCAGTGAGTGCCGGGCGGCGGTGGTAACCCCGGGCCAGGCCGATGCCGCCGAGGTACAACTCGCCGAGCACGCCGACCGGTACGGGCTCGAAGTGGCTGTCGAGGATGTAGCAGCCGAGGTTGGCGATCGGGCGGCCAATTGGCACCGCATCGCGGCCTTCGTCCACGCAGGTCCAGTGGGTCACGTCGATGGCGGCTTCGGTCGGGCCGTACAGGTTGTAGAGCCCGGCCTGGGGCAGCTTGGCGAAAACCTGCTGCTGGGCATCCACCGGCAGGGCCTCACCGCTGCATACGATGCGCTGCAGGCTTTGGCAGGTCGACACCGCCGGATCCTGCAGGAAAGCCTGCAGCATCGACGGCACGAAGTGCAGCGTGGTGACCTGCTGTTGATTGATCAGGTTGATCAGCCTGGCCGGATCACGGTGGTCACCGGGCGCTGCAACCACCAGGCGCGAACCGCTCATCAGCGGCCAGAAGAACTCCCACACCGACACGTCGAAGCTGAACGGGGTCTTTTGCAGCACCGCGTCGCTGGCGTCCAGGGCATAGGCTTCCTGCATCCAGTGCAGACGGTTCAGCAATGCCGAATGACGGTTGCCGGCGCCTTTGGGCTGGCCGGTGGAGCCCGAGGTGTAGATCACGTAGGCGAGGTTTTCGCCGTCCAGGGCGATGCCTGGGTTGGCGTCGCTGTAGCCCTCGAAGGCAGACTCGCCCAGCACCAGGGTTTCCAGGCCTTGGGGAATGGGCAGCTGTTCACGCAAATGCGCCTGGGTCAAAAGCAGTTTCACACCGCTGTCGTCCAGCATGTAGGCCAGGCGTTCGCGCGGGTATTCCGGGTCCAGCGGCACGTAGGCGCCACCGGCCTTGAGCACCGCGAGCAGGCCCACGACCATTTCAATGGAGCGCTCCAGCGCCAGGCCGACCAGCACGTCCGGTCCTACGCCGGCTTCGATCAGGCGATGGGCCAGGCGGTTGGCGCGGCGGTTCAGCTCGGCATAACTGAGCGACACCTCATTGAAACGCAACGCCGGTGCATCCGGCTGCGCCTGCACCTGGGCCTCGATCATCTGATGCACCCACTGCCCTTGGGGGTAGTCGCGCGCGGTGGCGTTCCATTGAGCGAGTATCTGCTCGCGCTCAGCGGCGTTGAGTGTCGCCAGGTCGTGCAAGGGCAATGCAGGATTCGCCACGGCCGCCCGCAACAGGCTCAGCCAATGTTCGGCCATGCGCGCGACGGTGGCGGCGCCGAACAGGTCGGTGGCGTAGGTCAGGGACGCCCAGATCGCGTCGCCGCTTTCCTGGGTATCCAGGCTCAGGTCGAACTGGGCGCTGTGGCTGTCCCATTCCAGGTTGGCCACGCGCAGGCCCGGTAACTGCTGCGCGGCGGCGGGGGAATTGGCCTGGTGGTTGAACATCACCTGGAACAGCGGGTTATGGCTCAGGCTGCGCTCCGGTTGCAGGGCTTCCACCAACTGCTCGAACGGCAAGTCCTGATGGGCCTGGGCCTCCAGCGCACGGCGCTTGGTCTGCTGCAGCAGCTGGGCGAAGCTCATGTGGCCATCGAGGTCGGCCTTGAGCACTTGGGTATTGACGAAGAAGCCGATCAGCGATTCGGTCTCGACCCGGTTGCGGTTGGCAATTGGCACGCCGATGCGGATGTCCTGCTGGCCGCTGTAGCGGTACAGAAACGCCTGGAACGAGGCCAGCAACAGCATGAACATCGTCACGCCTTCGCCCTGGGCCAGGGCTTTCAATCCTGCCACCAGTACCGGTTCCAGCGCGATGTCCAGACGCGCGCCACGGAAGCTCTGTTGCGCCGGGCGGGGCTGGTCGAACGGCAATTCCAGCACCGGCTGCGTGCCGCTGAGCAATTCGCGCCAGTACGCCAGTTGACGGGCCTTCTCCCCCGCTTCCATCCAGCTGCGTTGCCACAGTGCGTAGTCGGCGTACTGGATCGGCAGCGGCGCCAATGCACAGTCCTGGCCCTGGCTGTAGGCGGCATAGAGTTGCATCAACTCCTGAACCATCACACCCATCGACCAGCCATCGGAGACGATATGGTGCTGCACCAGCACCAGCACGTGCTCGTTTTCAGCGACGGTAAGCAGGCTGACGCGCAGTAGCGGGCCTTGCTGCAAATCGAACGGGCGGGCGATTTCGGCTTCGACGCGGGCCTTGAGCAGGGCCTCGTCGACCGAGCTTTCAGCGATCTCGATCACGCCGTGGGCCAGTACTTCCTGGGAGCGCTGTTCATCATCCAGGTGCAGGCGCGTGCGCAGGCTTTCATGGCGCACCGCGAGGGTGTCGAAACTCTTTTGCAGCGCAACCTTGTCCAGGCGCCCGCTCAGGCGCAGGGCGCCCGGTACGTGATAGGCGGCGCTGTCCGGGTCCAGTTGCCAGAGAAACCACTGCCGTTCCTGGGCGTAGGACAACGGCAGCTTCCGGCCGTCCTCGCGGATCGAGGCAATCGGCAGCTGGGCGAAGCTCATGCCCCGGCTTTGCAGGCGCTGGTAGAACTGCTGGCGCTGCTCCAGAGGCAGGCGAAGAAAGCGCGAAACCAGATCGATATTAGGGTTGGAAAGCATGGGTCAAATCGCCTCTAGTTCGCTCAAAAAGTCACGAAGATCATCAAAGTCTTCCGCGCTGCCGGCGCGGAAGGTGGCAGCCGCCTGCACATAGGCGCGCAGCGTTTCAGTCTGGAACACTTCCACCAGCGGCACTTCCAGGCCCAGCTCGGCCTGGACCCTGGAGGTGATCTGGATGGCCAGCAGGGAGTGGCCGCCCACTTCGAAGAAGTTGTCGTTCAAGCCGACCTGCGGCAGGCGCAGCACCTCGGCCCAGATCGTGGCGATCTGCTGTTCCAGCTCCGTCTCGGGCGCCACATAGGCCTGTTGCATAAGGCTCGCATCCGGTTGCGGCAGGCCCTTGCGGTCGAGCTTGCCGTTGGGGGTCAACGGCATTTGCGCCAGGAAGATGAAATGCGCCGGGATCATGTAGTCC
>NZ_QCWA01000027.1:0-11169 GCF_003058245.1 Pseudomonas sp. GV047
ATGCACAGCTCGGCAACTGTTCTAGATATGGTTCAGCGCGACCGGTGCGACTTAGGATTTGCGATGTTTTCTATGCAAACGACTCGCTACGGCAATAGCGAGATTTTGGTATCTGCCAAGATGGCCGGAGTCGTACCGGTAAATCATCGCTTAGCGAGTCGGGAAGTTTTGCATCCAGAGGATTTTGAAGGTGAAAGTTTTATTTCTTACATGCCATTGATGGAGTCGCGCAAGAAAATCGATTCACTTATGCATGGCATCAACAGACGTATGAGCGCTGAAACTCAGGTTTCTTCAGCAATCCTCAAGCTGGCTGAGGCGGGCTTGGGAGTTTCCATTATTGATCCTTTGACGGCGAGTGCCTATACGGGAAATATGCTCAAGTTCATCCCTTTTGAGCCCGCAATCATAGACGACTTTTCTATCGTCATATCGCAACGCAACTCATCCACACTCATCCTCAAGCCGTTCATTGACCATGCCCGGCGAGAGATACGAAAGATGGTGCCTGCGAATCTTATTGTCCGAGGCTAGCGCCACCTCTGATACCCAGAATGGCGCAATTGGTCGATCACGTGGCCGTGTGCGCATTCAAAGTCATACTCGTTGCCCCCCCCACACCAGAGAGAGCACAAAGTCTCGCTCTCCACAGGAGTCGAGACTTCGTTGTCCTGCATATCGCCTTGCCACTGAAAGTGGACTGCAGCATGCTGCCTCACGCTGCCCCTGACTGTGTTACTCACTAACTCTTCTCGATGCTCCTCAACAAAGGTGGACACGCAACGTATCAGAGACGGTCTCGCTGACCAACGACAGTGTATCCACGGTGAGCGAGCTATCGGCCAATCCGGCCAAACTCAGATACAGCCGTCGCGGGAATTGCGCTGCTCTTGCTTGGGCGCCACCGTGGGGTTAGCCCACCTCAGTTCTTGCGCAACCGATGCCCGGTTTTCCCGCGTTTAGCGCCCGTACTACACCGACATGTTCGTACTGGCCCGCAGGCGACATCTAGCCATGGGAACTGATACTAGGACCAACGAGCGAGCGTGGGCAGGTATCGACCAGTGAACAAGCCACCTATACACATCGGCAATGGACCCTACTACTTGTTTCAAATCAAGCGTCCAAGTATCTGCGAGAAAATAGTGTACTTGGCTGCACCTAATTTTCAAACCATGTTTTGGCGCCTCAGCTGACAACCCGATAAAGATTATCAGAGCTTTCCTTCCACTCAACCGGATAGGCCATTGAACAATAGACATATCACAACAACATCAAGCAATAGGAAAATGGTATGACTAGCCTAGTTGAAAACCAACTAACACATCACCGACAAAAATAGGAAATAGGCTTACTCCCTGAACCTAACCAAAAATCAGCTGTCTGCAAAAATGGTCTATATTGCTTCACCTAAAACATTCAGATCGCCGGCATCTGAATTGATAAACCAATACAGGCTACAAGAGTCCATTCTCAACCCAAAAAAAAGGCTCTTGAGCAAACACATATGGAAACAACATCGAGCAATAGGTAAATGGAATGACCTCGCCAAGCTAAAAACCCGAGTAAACAGCCACTGCCATCAGTTAGGTTGGTATACAGGTATTCGGCGAGAGGCCTATCCAATAGGAATGGAGGTCCATCGCTATTATGTCCATTTATACTTTTAATCCGCATTCCAAAACCTTCTACCGCCCAATCGACGCAGCATTGCGTTGGTGCAATCTCATCCGTTACGAAGCACAGATAGTCCAAGCAACATGGTCTCGTCCCGAGGAGCTTGCCTCCCTATTTCCGCAATGGCCCTGCTTGCACGCAGCTATCGAAAAAATCTACGACGCAGTACGTAACGGAGAACTGACTTACGGCTGTCTCGGTATTTCGGTTCCCAGAGGGAGTTACGTGGAGCCCCCCCAATTGACAATCCGCCACTCTGATTTGCGCCACTGGATGCAGGTTTATTATCCCGATCAGAAGCCTAGCTTTCTGTTTAAATCAGGTAGAGACGCCCATGAGAATGTCAGACTGGGAACCTTCCTTGCGCTACAAGCGGATAGGGATACCCTCTTGCGAGAGCTGGATACGCAACAGCGTCATCTCCAAGATATTCTGGAAGATCTTCGGGCTATCGGGCTTGAACGGGATGACCTCAAAGTGATGGTCAAAGCACATGGACAACTCAGCGAGCGTAGCGAAATCACTTACCAGAACATCATCGGCGCCTTAGTGAACCTCCTGCTGGACCATTCGCCCGCTGGAAAGCCCCTCTCCGTATTCAAGAATCAAGCAGCCATCGTCGATGCCGTAATCGCACGCCATCAAGATGTGCCCGGCCTCAGCAAACGAACGCTGGATGAAAAGTTCGCCGCGGCCAATCGCAGCCTCAAAAAACGCAAATAGACCGAAGCATTGCACTGCAATCCCAACGATTGCAGTGCAATGACTCTCCCCGATTTCTGCTATTCCATTCAGGTCACTTCCCACCACGCGCCAATCGGCGCCAGGAGTGACCAGCATGTCCAGTCAATCCACCCCCATCGTCGAAGCACCTCAACTGCAAGTAGAACGCCACATCATGCGACGTGACGAGGTGGAGCGAAAAACTGGCTTCAAACGCGCGCACATCTACAACCTGATGAAAGAAGGTAAATTCCCTCAAGCCAAACGCATCGGTCTGCGTGCGGTCGGTTGGGACTCGCTGGAAATTGAGCAGTGGGTCGCTGAGCGCTTAGGCCAGCAGGCCTGATGTCATGCGTGTTGTATCGGTGGTTTCCACTAAAGGTGGCGTGGGCAAGACCACGGTGACCGCCAACCTCGGCGGCCTTCTCGCAGATGCGGGCCTGCGCGTCCTGCTGCTGGACCTGGATAGCCAACCCACCCTCTCCAGCTATTACGCCTTGAGCCAGAAGGCTGATGCAGGTGCGTACGAGTTCATCACACTCAACCTAGCTATGCCTGCGCAGATTATTTCCAGGACAGTGATTGCAGGGCTTGATCTGATCCTCTCCAACGACGATCAAGGCCGGCTGAGTACCTTGCTGCTGCACGCTCCTGACGGGCGATTACGGCTGCGCAATCTGCTCGACAACTTCCGCCCCTACTATGACGTGCTTTTGATCGACACCCAAGGTGCGCGTAGCGTGCTGCTGGAGATGGCCATCCTGGCCTCCGACCTCGCCCTCTCTCCCATCACCCCGGAAATGCTCGCTGCCCGCGAACTGCAGCGCGGCACCTTGAAGCTCCTCAGCGAACTCGAACCTTTCCGCCACCTGGGCATTCCACCTCCCCCCTTACGACTGCTACTGAACCAGGTGAATTCTATTCGAGTGGACACACGGATGATCATCCGTGGCCTGCGCGAGACCTTCGCTGGGGCAAACAACATCTCGGTTCTAGACACCGTAGTTCCAGACCGAGTGGCGTACCTCAATGCCGCCACCCTTGGCCTACCGGTCCACCGAATCGAGACGTGCCGGTCACGCGAACGGCGCTCGCCATCAGTGCTGGAAACCATGCAAGCGCTGGCCATTGAACTGTTTCCGGAATGGCACAAAGCGATCTCTTCGGTAAGCCGATGCGCGGAGGTTCAATGAGACAAATCACCCAACTGGCACTTCTCACCCCGTCATTGTGTTTGATCGATCTTGAGGCCAACCGTTTGGCTAGGAGTTTTCTGATGTTGGATCAACTTCCCATCATCGTTCCACCGTCCACTCAACCACACCACCCACCTTGTGAGGAGTACTGCACCGTGGTCTTTCGCCTGCAGGGTGGGCGCTCGGCCATGGGCTGGTTCCTCGCAGAACTCTCCCGACATTTCGAAGGTTCGGGCACTGCCGAGATCGTCAAGTTCGAGGTCGGTGACCATTTGCGCAACCGGCGTTAACTGAGGTTGTTCAGATGAAGAAGCTCAGTCAGGAGCAGATCACCGACAAGCTGCACCAGGACCACTTCCCTCGGGGCCCGGAGCTGGAGCGGCTGTCCGATCCACTCATCGACACGCCCATGCTGGTCACGCTGGAGCAGTTGCGGCCCTACGAACACAACCCGCGCTTCATCCGTAATCCGCTGTACGACGACATCAAGGCGTCGATCCGTGAGCGCGGACTGGATCAACCGCCACCGATTACCCGCCGCCCGGGCGAAACCTATTTCATCATCCGCAACGGCGGTAATACACGCTTGGCAATTCTCGGCGAGCTGTGGCAGGAAACCCGCGACGAGCGCTTCTTTCGCATTCATTGCCTGTTCCGACCTTGGAGCAATGAAATCACCGCCCTACTCGGCCATCTGGCCGAAAGCGATCTGCACGGCCAACTCACTTTCATCGAACGGGCTCTGGCGGTAGCCAAACTTAAAACCATGCTCGAAGCAGAGGGAGCTGTGCTCTCACAACGTGAGCTCGTTCGACGTCTTGCCGCTGGAGGCTATCCAATTTCGCAGTCGCACATCAGCCGGATGCTGGACACCCTCGAATACTTATTGCCCGCCATTCCACAAACCCTGTATGCCGGTTTGGGCAAACCTCAAGTAGAGCGCCTGATCGGTCTACGGAGCCAGGCTGAACGAACCTGGAACCGCTATCCAACCGCGCCCCTCGTATTCGCCGAGTTTTGGCTAGAGACCCTGGGCTACTTCGATGCCGACCCCGAGTCCTTCGATCTTGAGCGGCTCCAAGATGAACTACTCGAGCGCATGAGCCGTTTACTCGGACAGTCCTACCGCATGTTGGCCCTGGAGCTGAGCGATACCCAGCGAGTCATCTCAACGCCGGGCATCGTCGTGACCACACCCTCAGAGAACACCCATCTGCCGGGCGTTGATGTCGCCGCGGCAGGAGCTCCCTCCTCCGAGCCCCATTCCAAATCAACGGATGCCAGACCCCAGACCGAACCAACGCGAGAGGAATTGCTTACACCGCCTGGAACGAAGGTCGTATCAGCGGTCAGTCCTCCATCACGCGTTCAACAGATTCGTGAACAGATCGATCGCGAGATTTCAATCGAAGCAGTACCGACAGTAGAGGCCTGCGCGATCGAAGACATCTGGACCATCGCCCCCACACTGGACAGCCCTGAACACCTGCGTTCAGCCATCGCCGGACTGGCGCGGGAAATGGCGGCCTATGCCGGACATCCCGAGAGCATCATCGATCAGCAGCTTGGCTTGGGCTTCGCTCTAGACATCGAACGGGTTGATCTTGCCACGCCTCGCGCGGCCGGCGTTCACCTACTGCTCCTGGCCCTGCTGCGCGCTCAAGACGAAGTCAACTGGGAAGATCGTAAGCAACTGCCGTCAGCGCTGTTCGGCCAATTGTTGCTGGGGATCTATCAACTCCCGCTCACAAATCGTCCCGCCGTGGACGTGGGACTGGAGCGACTGCCCGACGGTCTATTAATCAAACTGTATCGCCTGATCCGCCTGGCCCGTCGCCTCATCGACTTAACGCTTACTCCTGAAGACGACTCACCGAAGGAGCTGCCATGAACCTGTCCTTCAATGTGCTCAACCAGGCCATGCTGACCCAGGTGCTGCACGAGTTGCGCCAGGGAAACCTGCAGCGGTGCAAGGCACTCGGACTGGGTGAGGACGACATCTACTTGTTACAATCCTTACCGCCCACCACCCTGTCACGCCTGGCCCATGCCACCGTACCCTGGGTAGAGGTCAAGATCGACTCGCCGGTGCTGCATCGATTGATCGAACAAGCCGAGCGCGACGAGCAGAACGAGCGCTTGATCAACCGAGCGCTCAAGCTGGGCGCCAGCAGCACCATCATGTATCAGTGCTTCGGCTTGGCCCATTCGGAAACCGCCCTACGTCGACGTCTGCTCAAGATAGAAACCCGTAAAGGCCGTCCACAAAATTTGAGCGAAGCCCAGGAACACGCGCTCTGGCAGCGTTGGTGCCAGCTACGCGCTAAGGACGGTACCGAGGATCAGCTCGACGCCATGATGATGCTGGCCGAAGAACAACAGATCAGCTTGACCATCGTTTGGCAGCAGATTGACCAGTACAGCAACGGGACATGAACACTGCCCCTTCCAGTCGCTGGCAGCGTGTCCTGCAGCAATGCACCCAGCAGCTGAGTGAACGCTGGCCCGCACGCCCGACCACTGAACCACCCTCTAACCTGGCTCTACAGGCGGGCTTTCTGTTCAGTGGCCAATCACACGAAGTCGTGCCGCGTCGCCTGCTGTTGGATAATCGGCTGACGCCGTTGGAGCGGAATGCCTGGCAAGTATTTCGACTCATGCTGCAAGGTCAGGGCATGGTCACGCCGCGCTATGAGGATTTGCAGCCTTACCTGTCGAGCGTCCCCTACGGTGCATCAGCTTCCCGTGAAACCATCGCTCGCGTCTTGACGATGCTCAGGCTGACACGCTGGCTCAGCTTGGTGAGTCGGGGACGCGATCAGCTCAGCGGGCGCCTTCAAGGTTCTCTGTACGTTCTGCACGATGAGCCGTTAACCCCCGCCGAAGCCATGGAACTGGATCAGGATTACCTGGCGCTGGTCGGACATGCCCTCGGTCATGCCACCAAGGCGGTGCGTATTGTCGCTCAGCACGTTGTGGAGGAAGTCCGCCAGGACACGAATATCGATCGTGATCGATTACCGACGCGGCTCGACTGCTGGGGCGAACACTGGATGCAGCAAGGACTGGATCTCGCACCCGAGGACGCCTTACACGATTCCGAACTGGGTAGTGATCACCGCGTTCGGAATCGTGCAGGCCCTCGTTCGGATTCCGAACCGGGACTGAACGTCAGTGTTTCCGGCACCGTTCGGAATTCGAACGCCGCCTGTACTGTATTAAAAGAAAGTATTTGTACAGTACCGCGCGCGACCCCAGCGGTGGATAACCCGCACTGGCCCGCTGCGCTGCACCTGCGCCCAAGCGAGCGTCAGGCCGTCGCCGTGGCGCTGAACAAGCTCAAACCAGCGGATCGGCAGGCGGTGCTCAACGAAGCGGGGGCACGCTGTGCGGCCGGTGGAATCCGCAAGCCAGCGGCGTATCTGATGGGCCTGATCCAGCGCGCACTGAAAGGCGACTTTCGTCCTTGGGCAGGCCAGACAGAGCCCTCACCCACTGCAGATCCGCCACCAACAGCACAGTCACGCCCGTCTCGAAAACAGGGCGAACCCGCATCCGCCCTCGCCCAAGCGTGTCTGAATGAGCTACGCCAACTGCGTGGCAAACGCGGTGGACGTCAGTAGATTTGATGCCAGCGGCATCAAATCCATGGAGTTCCATTCTACGAACACATCGGACCTAACGATGAAACTTTTAGGGAAAAGCAGGGGCATCCTTCCCATGAACGTAGACGTCCATGGATTTGATGCCAGTGGCATCAAATCCATGGAGTTCCACTCTACGAACACGTCGGACCAAACTATGAAATTCTTCGGGAAAAGCCGGGACATCTTCTCCCATTGACGTCTCCATAGTTAACCCTCCTAAACCAAACCGAACAGACCGCATTCAGCTTTTTGGCTGCCCTTGACCCTCATCTGTCGCAACGTTCTCGTCCAAGCTTATGCGAGGACAACACCGTGGCCGATCACTACCAACTCAACCTGGGTTCATTGCGCAGCAGCATCACCCTGACCCTGCACACCCACCATGCCGCCCGTATCTGGCAAGGTCGGGCCGCACGCGAAGGCGTCCACTCGATCATGGGTATGGCCGGCTACATCAGTGTCACCAACCTGATCAAACAAACCGCGGCCCAGGACGATCCCTATGCCGATTGGGCCATCGTGCAACTCGAAGAAAAACTGATGCAGGCCAAGGCTGGGATGCGGGAACTGACCCAACAGCTGGACCGGATCAGACAGGACCTGCCGACACAGATCGACATGGGCGACAACCTCAACATCCACCCCGTCACCTTGCCGTTGTACATCGGCAGCCAGCTGGGTTTTCTGGCGGTCTACCTGCTGACCGACTACGACACCCTGGTGCGTCGTACCCTATTGGCCCATCACACCGCCCTGATCGGCCGCGTCGACATGGAAGCCTGGATCGATGATGGCGCCCATCTGCTGCGCAGCCTATTCGGCCAGGCCCAGCGCTATCGGCATGCCGGCGTCACACGCGATGACATGGCGGCGAACAACGCCCGCGCCATTGCGGCCATCGAGAAGATGGGTTTGCCCCCGATGGACATCCTTGAGGGTCATCGCCGCTCCCAGTTCGCGCCTCCGATCACTCGTCGTGGGGCTGTGTCAGTGGATGACGATGACGCGTTGGCAGAGGACGCGGGAGGGCCCTCTGCGACAGTGGATGAGCCGGAGGACGAAGCATGAATCCCATGACTCCGGCTCACCCAATGCCCTTCGACGCGTTGACACCGGATGCCTATCGACAGCTCGAACACGCAGCCTCCCTAAAAGGCCTTTTAAAACCTTTTAAGGGTAAGGGGGAGTTGGAGCACCTGGCGCAGATGGCGAGGGAAATCGAGGCGCAGTTATGTCACCTGATGGAGGCTGTGGTGCAGCAGGCCGGACAGCCTCCTTACTCACTGCTGGATATTCGATTGGTGCTGCAGAACACCAGCGCGGGCAGCACCTTTTTGCGTTGGCGCACCCGTGACTTCGCCCGCATGGGCGTAGCGGTCTGGGAACGCCAGGTCCGTAACCAAGCCCTGCCTCAGGCCGTACGCGAGGGATTGCACCGTTTCGAATGCGAGCGCATTGCACTGAACCTGCAGATGAGCGTGGTGCATTCACTCTACCGCCAGGCCACGACCTGTGCGATCAAAATGGCCAGTGCCGAACGGTTACTGCGCCAGTTCACACCCGCAGTGGAGGTATCACGATGAGTACTTTTTTCGTCGGCGAAGGCAATATCGGCAGTGCGCCAGCGTTCCAAGAATTTCCATCAGGCAATGACGAGCCACGGCGTTTGCTACGGCTGAATGTGTACTTCGACAACCCCGTACCACGCGAGGGCAGCTATGAAGATCGAGGTGGCTATTGGGCGCCGGTTGAGCTCTGGCACCGCGAGGCTGAACACTGGAGCACGCTGTACCAGAAAGGCATGCGCGTGCTGGTCGAAGGTCGTACCGTGCGCGATGAGTGGGAGGACAGCGAAGATAACGCGCGGGTGACCTTCAAGATCGAGGCCCGTCGCGTCGGTGTCCTGCCCCACCGGGTGCATAGTGTGATCATGCGGGAACGATCCAGTGAGCAGTCAGCAGCCGCGAAACACGTCGGGCAAAATACCGAGCAAACCATTTCAACTGTGTCGAAGCCCAGCAAGCGCAAAGCGCCGCCACCTAAGGCCTAATAGCTTAGGTATAAAAATTGCGCCTTTGCGCGAAGTTGCCGACCAGTGATTACTCGCTGTTCGTGAAGACTCATCCTGTTGCCCACGCTACAACAAGGTAGCAGCCTCGGCCCATTCAAAGCTGCACTCACCGACTAATATGAGGAACCTGTCATTCAGATTTCTCATATCTCTCCCCTGCTGTTTTCACCAACGCTGCTCCGAACTCAATCCGGAGCAGTTCTATGCGCCTCTTCCTCTGCGAAAAACCTTCCCAGGGTCGGGACATCGCCAAAGTGATTGGAGCTACTCGGCGTGGTGATGGTTGCCTGATCGGCACCGACTCAACCGTCACCTGGTGTATCGGCCACCTACTGGAGACGGCTCCGCCTGAAGCCTACGGCATTCAGTACAAGAATTGGTCGTTGGATCATCTACCGATCATTCCTGAGCAGTGGCGGGTCGAGGTCAAACCCAAGACCGCGGCACAATTCAAAGTCATCAAGCGCCTGCTCAAGGAAGCCGCCACGGTCGTCATCGCGACCGACGCCGACCGCGAAGGTGAAATGATTGCCCGCGAGTTACTGGAGCTCTGCCAGTACCGAGGCCCCATTCAGCGCCTCTGGTTGTCCGCCCTCAACGAGGCATCGATTCGCAAGGCACTGTCCTCGCTGAAGTCTGGTCAGGAGACCTTCCAGCTCTATCACTCAGCCCTCGCCCGCAGCCGTGCCGACTGGCTGATCGGCATGAACCTCAGTCGTTTGTTTACCCTTCTTGGTCGGAGAGCGGGCTATGGCGGTGTATTGTCGGTTGGACGCGTCCAGACACCTACTTTGCGCTTGGTGGTCGATCGGGATCGTGCGATTGCCGGCTTCCTCTCGGTGCCCTACTGGGACGTGGATGTGCATCTGTCCTCAACGGGGCAACAATTCATTGCATCGTGGTTACCACCGAGCTCAGGACGAGATGAGGCCGGTCGTTGCCTGAATCAGACGCTTGCCCGTCACGCGGTCGAAGCGATCTCTAGCGGTAAGACCGCCACAGTACTCTCGCTGCAGACTGAGCATTCCCGCGAACCGCCCCCCCTGCCCTTCGACCTGAGCACACTGCAAGAAGTCTGCTCGCGCAAGTTGGGGCTCGGAGTCCAGGAAGTCCTGAACATCGCCCAGGTTCTGTATGAAACCCACAAAGCCACCACCTACCCGCGCAGCGATTGCCGCTATTTGCCAGAGAGTATGTTCGACGAGGTACCCGCGGTATTCGATGCTCTGCTCAAAACGGATCCCACACTGCGGCCCGCACTCGCAAGCCTCGATCGATCGTTGCGCTCACGGGCATGGAACGATGCCAAGGTCACCGCCCACCACGGCATCATCCCCACCACCGAGCCGGCGAACCTTGCGCGGATGTCCGAACAAGAGCGCAATGTCTACGAACTGATCCGTAGCCACTACCTCGCGCAATTTCTTCCGCATCATGAGTTTGATCGAACCCAGGTAGAACTGGAGTGTGGCGAAGAACGATTGACCACTGTTGGCAAACAGATCCTGGTCCAGGGCTGGAAAGGCTTGCTCTACGAAAACACCGAGGAGGATGAGCCCAGTCACAAGTCCCAAGTCTTACCCGTCTTGCAACAGGGTACTCAGTGCGCAGTGGACAACGGCGAACTCAAGTCCATGCGCACTGCCGCTCCCAAACCGCTCACCGAGGGCGATCTGATCAAGGCGATGAAAAATGTGGCTAAGCTGGTCAACGACCCACGCCTGAGACAGAAGCTCCGGGACACCACCGGTATCGGCACCGAAGCCACGCGAGCCGGTATCATCAAGGGGTTGATTGATCGCGGTTATTTGCTGAAGAAAAAACGCGCCTTGATGGCCTCCGCAGCGGCCCATAC
>NZ_QCWA01000028.1:0-11100 GCF_003058245.1 Pseudomonas sp. GV047
ATGCACAGCTCGGCAACTGTTCTAGATATGGTTCAGCGCGACCGGTGCGACTTAGGATTTGCGATGTTTTCTATGCAAACGACTCGCTACGGCAACAGCGAGATTTTGGTATCTGCCAAGATGGCCGGGGTCGTACCGGTAAATCATCGCTTAGCGAGTCGGGAAGTTTTGCATCCAGAGGATTTTGAAGGTGAGAGTTTTATTTCTTACATGCCATTGATGGAGTCGCGCAAGAAAATTGATTCGCTGATGCATGGTATCAGCAGACGTATGAGCGCTGAAACACAGGTTTCTTCAGCAATCCTCAAGCTGGCTGAGGCAGGCTTGGGAGTTTCCATTATTGATCCTTTGACGGCGAGTGCCTATACGGGAAACATGCTCAAGTTCATCCCTTTTGAGCCCGCAATCATAGACGACTTTTCTATCGTAATATCGCAACGCAACTCATCCACACTCATACTCAAGCCGTTCATTGACCACGCTCGGCGAGAAATACGAAAGATGGTGCCTGCGAATCTTATTGTCCGAGGCTAGCGCCACCTCTGATACCCAGAACGGCGAAATTGGTTGATCACTTGGTCGTGTGCGCACTCAAAGTCACACTCGTTACCGCCCTCACACCAGAGAGAGCACAAAGTCCCGTGCTCCACAGAAGTCGAGACTTCGTTGCCCTGCATATCGCCTTGCCACTGAAAAAGGACTGCAGCTTGCTGCCTCACGCCGACCCTAACTGTGTTACTCACTAACTCTTCTCGATGCTACTCAACAAAGGGTGACACGCAACGTATTAGAGACGGTCTTGCTGACCAACGATAGCGTATCCGCGGTGAGCCAGCCAACAGCCACTCCGGCCAAACTCAGATTCAGCCGTTGCGGGAATTGCGCTGCACGTGCTTGGGCGCCACCGTGGCTTTTGCCCACCTCAGTTCCTGCGCAACCGATGTCCGGTTTTCCCGCGTTATTAGCCGGTACTCCACCGGCATGTACGTACTGGCTCGCAGGCGGCATCTATCGATGAGAACTGATACTAGGACCAACGAGCGAACGTAGGCAGGTATCGAGCAGTAAACAAGCCACCTGTACACATCAGCAATGGGCCCAATTACTTGCGTTAAATCAAGCTGTGAAGTATCTGCGGAAAAATTGTTTACTTGGCTGCAGCTAATTTAAAAGCCATGCTTTGGCGCCTGAACGGACAATTCCATAGATTACAAAAGCCTTCCTTCCACTCATTCGAATAGGCCATTGAGCAGTAAGCATATTAAAACAACATAGTGCAATAGGAAAATGAAATAACTTGCCTAGTTAATCTATTACCAGGATTCGACCGGCTAACAAATTACCGATGAATGCAGGAGCCTTACTAACTGAACCTAACCCCAAATCAACTGTCTGCAAAATGGTCTATATTGCTTCACCTAAATTTCCAAATCACTGATCTCTAAATTAACAAACCAATGCAGGCTACAAGAGTCGATCTGTGCACCAAAATAGGCTCTCGGGCAAACACATATGAAAACAGCATCGTGCAATAGGTAAATGGAATGACCTCACCGAGCTAAAATCCGAGTGAACCGCCACTGCCATCAGTGATGGTTGGATATAGGTATTCGGCGAGAGGCCCATCCATTAGGAAGGGAGGTCTATCGCTATTATGTCCTTTTATACATTTAATCCGCATTCCAAAACCTTCTACCGCCCAATCGACGCAGCATTGCGTTGGTGCAATCTTATCCGTTACGAAGCACAGATAGTCCAAGCAAGATGGTCTCGTCCCGAGGAGCTGGCCTCCCTATTTCCGCAATGGCCCTGCTTGCACGCAGCTATCGAAAAAATCTACGACGCAGTACGTAATGGAGAACTGACTTACGGCTGTCTCGGTATTTCGGTTCCCAGAGGGAGTTATGTGGAGCCTTATCAACTAACAATCCGCCATTCTGACCTGCGCCACTGGATGCAGGTTTATTATCCCGATCAGAAGCCTGGCTTTCTGTTTGAATCAAGCAGAGACGCTCATGAGAACGTCAGCCTGGGAACTTTCCTTGCGCTACAAGCGGATCGGGATACCCTTCTACGAGAGCTCAACACGCTACAGCATCATCTCCAAGATATTTCGGTAGATCTCCAGGCTATCGGACTTGAGCGGGATGACCTCAAAGCAATGGTCAAAACGCATGGACAGCTCAGCGAGCGTAGCGAAATCACCTACCAGAACATCATCGGCGTTTTAGTCAATCTCTTCCTGGACCATTCACCCTCTGGAAAGCCTCTCTCCGTATTCAAGAATCAAGCGGCAATCGTCGATGCCGTTATCGCACGCCATCAAGATGTGCCCGGCCTCAGCAAACGAACGCTGGATGAAAAGTTTGCCGCAGCCAATCGCAGCCTCAAAAAAAGCAAATAGACCAAAGCATTGCACTGCAATCCCAACGATTGCAGTGCAATGACGCCCTCCCCATTCTGCTATTCAATTCAGGTCACTTCCCACCACGCGCCAATCGGCGCCAGGAGTGACCAGCATGCCCACCCAATCCTCACCCATCGCTGAAATACCTCTACCGCAGGTCGAACGCCACATCATGCGCCGCGAAGAAGTCGAACGAAAAACCGGCTTCAAGCGTGCCCACATCTACAACCTGATGAAAGAAGGTAAATTCCCTCAGGCTAAACGCATTGGATTGCGTGCAGTCGGTTGGGACTCGCTGGAGATCGAGCGGTGGGTCGTTGAACGCTTAGGTCAGCAGGCCTGATGCCATGCGTGTGGTATCGGTGGTTTCTACCAAGGGCGGCGTGGGCAAAACCACAGTGGCCGCCAACCTTGGCGGTCTTCTGGCAGATGCTGGTCTGCGAGTCCTTCTGCTGGACCTGGATAGCCAGCCCACTCTCTCCAGCTATTACGCATTGAGCCACGAGGCCATCGCTGGTGCGTACGAGTTCATTGCGCTCAACCTGAGAGATCCTGCGCAGATAATTTCCACAACCACTGTTGTTGGTCTCGACCTGATCCTCTCCAACGACGATCAAGGCCGACTGAGCACCTTGCTGCTGCATGCCCCCGACGGGCGACTACGGCTACGCAGTTTGCTCGATAATTTCCGCTCCAATTATGACCTGCTTTTGATCGACACCCAGGGCGCACGTAGCGTGCTGCTGGAGATGGCCATCCTGGCCTCCGATCTCGCCCTCTCTCCCATCACTCCGGAAATGCTCGCCGCCCGCGAACTGCACCGTGGCACCTTAAATCTGCTCAACGGGCTTGAACCATTTCGCCATCTGGGCATTCCACCGCCGCCGTTGAGACTGCTACTGAACCAGGTGAACGCCATTCGGGTGGACACCCGGATGATCATCCGTGGCCTGCGCGAGACCTTCGCTGGGGCTACCAACATCTCGGTTCTAGACACCGTAGTTCCAGACCGCGTGGCATACCTCAATGCCGCCTCCCTCGGCCTACCGGCCCATCGAATCGAGACGCGCCAGTCACGCGAACGACGCTCGCCATCAGCGCTGGAAACCATGCAAGCGCTGGCCATCGAGTTGTTTCCGGAATGGCGCGAAGCGATCTCTACGGTGAGCAGATACGCGGAGATTCGATGAGACGAATCACTCAGCCGGTATTTCTCGCCCAGTCATTGTGTTTGTTCGACCTTGAGGCCAACAGCGTTTGGCAAGGAGTCTTTTGATGTTGGATCAGCTTCCTATCATCGTTCAACCATCCATTCGACCACATCAGCCACCTTGCGAGGAGTACTGCACCGTGGTCTTTCGCCTGCAGGGTGGGCGCTCGGCCATGGGTTGGTTCCTCGCAGAACTCTCCCGACATTTCGAAGGTTCCGGCACCGCCGAGATCGTCAAGTTCGAGGTCGGCGATCATTTGCGCAATCGGCGTTAACCGAGGTTGTTCAGATGAAGAAACTTAGTCAGGAGGAGATCACCGACAAGCTGCACCAGGACCACTTCCCTCGCGGCCCAGAGCTGGAGCGGCTGTCCGATCCACTCATCGACACACCTATGCTGGTCACTCTGGAACAGTTGCGGCCCTACGAACACAACCCGCGTTTCATCCGTAATCCCCTATATGACGATATCAAGGCTTCGATCCGTGAACGCGGGCTGGATCAACCTCCGCCGATTACTCGCCGCCCGGGAGAAACCTATTTCATCATCCGCAACGGCGGTAATACTCGCTTAGCGATTCTCGGCGAGTTGTGGCAGGAAACCCGCGACGAGCGCTTCTTCCGTATTCATTGCCTATTCCGCCCCTGGAGCAATGAACTCACCGCCCTCCTCGGCCATCTGGCTGAAAGCGATCTGCATGGCCAGCTCACCTTCATCGAACGTGCTCTGGCCGTGGCCAAACTCAAAACCATGCTCGAACCAGATGGAGCTGTGCTCTCACAACGTGAGCTGGCACGACGTCTTGCCGCTGGAGGCTATCCGATTTCGCAGCCGCACATCAGCCGGATGCTGGACACTCTCGAACACTTACTGCCCGCGATTCCACAAACCCTGTATGCCGGATTGGGTAAGCCCCAGATCGAACGCCTGATCGGCCTACGCAGCCAGGCAGAACGAACCTGGAACCGATATCCAACCGCCCCCATTGCGTTCGTTGATTTCTGGCTCGAGACTCTGGGCAACTTCGATGCCGACCCCGAATCCTTCGATCTTGAGCAACTCCAGGATGAACTGCTCGAACGCATGAGCCGCTTGCTCGGACAGTCCTACCGTATGTTGGCGTTGGAACTGAGCGACACCCAGCGCGTCATCTCAACGCCGGGCATCGTCGTGACCACACCCTCGGAGAACAGCCATCCGCCGGGCATTGATGAAGCCTCGGCAGGACCTCCCTCCTCCGAGCCCCATTCCAGATCAACGGATGCCAGCCCCCAGACCGAACCTACACGGGAGGAACCGCTCACACCGCCAGAAACGAATGTCGCATCGGCGGTCAGCCCTCCGTCACGCGTTCAACAGATTCGCGAGCAGATCGATCGTGAGACCGCCACCGAAGCAGCACCGAGCGTCGAGGGCTGCACGACCGACGACATCTGGACCATTGCACCAGCACTGGATAGCCCCGAACAACTGCGTTTAGCCATTGCTGGACTGGCGCGGGAAATGGCGGCCTATGCCGGACATCCCGAGAGCGTCATCGATCAGAAGCTTGGCTTGGGCTTCGCTCTAGACATCGAACGGGTTGATCTTGCCACGCCTCGCGCGGCCGGCGTTCACCTGCTGCTCCTGGCCCTGTTGCGCGCTCAAGACGAAGTCAATTGGGAAGATCGTAAGCAACTGCCCTCCGCGCTGTTCGGCCAATTGTTGCTGGGGATCTATCAACTCCCGCTGACAAATCGTCCCGCCGTGGACGTAGGGCTGGAGCGACTGCCCGACGGTCTGTTAATCAAACTGTATCGCCTGATCCGCCTGGCCCGACGCCTGATCGACTTAACGCTTCCGCCTGAAGACAACTCACCGAAGGAGCTGCCATGAACCTCTCCTTCAATGTGCTCAACCAGGCCATGCTGACCCAGGTGCTGCATGAACTGCGCCTGGGTAATTTGCAACGCTGCAAGGCACTCGGACTGGGTGAGGACGACATCTACCTGTTGCAATCCTTACCGCCCACCACGCTGTCGCGCCTGGCCCATGCCACAGTGTCTTGGGTCGAGGTCAAGATCGACTCGCCGGTGCTGCATCGGTTGATCGAGCAAGCCGAACGCGACGAGCAGAACGAGCGCTTGATCAACCGAGCGCTCAAACTGGGTGCCAGCAGCACCATCATGTATCAGTGCTTCGGCCTGGCGCATTCGGAAACCGCCTTGCGTCGGCGTCTGCTCAAGATAGAAACCCGTAAGGGCCGTCCTCAGCATTTGAGCGAAGCCCAGGAGCATGCGCTCTGGCAGCGATGGTGCCAGCTACGCGCTCAGGACGGTCCCGAGGATCAGCTCGACGCCATGATGATGCTGGCCGAAGAGCAACAGATCAGCTTGACCATCGTATGGCAGCAGATAGACCAGTACAGCAACGGAACATGAACACTGCACCTTCCAGTCGCTGGCAACGTGTCCTGCAGCAGTGCACCCAGCAGCTGAGTGAACGCTGGCCCGCACGCCCCACCACTGAACAACCCTCCAACCAGGCCCTACAGGCTGGCTTTTTGTTCAGTGGCCAATCTCACGAAGTCGTGCCACGTCGGCTGCTGTTGGATAATCGACTGACGCCATTGGAACGTAATGCCTGGCAGGTGTTTCGACTCATGCTGCAAGGCCAGGGCGTGGTCACGCCGCGCTATGAGGATTTGCAGCCTTACCTGTCGAGCGCGCCCTACGGTGCATCAGCCTCCCGTGAAACCATTGCTCGGGTGTTGACGATGCTCAGGTTGACACGCTGGCTCAGTTTGGTGAGTCGCGGACGCGATCAGCTCAGCGGACGTCTTCAAGGTTCGCTGTACGTCCTGCACGATGAGCCGTTAACCCCCGCCGAAGCCATGGAACTGGATCAGGATTACCTGGCGCTGGTCGGACATGCCCTCGGTCATGCCACCAAGGCGGTGCGTATTGTCGCGCAGCACGTTGTGGAGGAAGTCCGCCAAGACACGAATATCGATCGGGATCGGTTACCGACGCGGCTTGACAGCTGGGGCGAACACTGGACGCAGCAAGGATTGGATCAGGCAACCGATGCCGTGTTACACGATTCCGAACTGAGGGAAGATGCCCTCGTTCGGAATCGTGCAGGCCCTCGTTCGGATTCCGAACCGGGTCTGAACGCCAGTGTTTCCGGCACCGTTCGGAATCCGAACGCCGCCTGTACTGTATTAAAAGAAAGTATTTGTACAGTACCGCGCGCGACCCCAGCGGTGGATAACCTGCACTGGCCCGCTGCGCTGCACCTGAGCCCAAGCGAGCGTCAGGCCGTCGCCGTGGCGCTGAACAAGCTTAAACCAGGGGATCGGCAGGCGGTGCTCAACGAAGCGGGGGCACGTTGTGCGGCCGGTGGAATCCGCAAGCCAGCGGCGTATCTGATGGGACTGATCCAACGTGCGCTGAAAGGCGACTTTCGTCCTTGGGCAGGTCAGGCCGAACCGTCCTCCATTGCAGAACCGCCCTCACCCGCCCCCTCGCGGCCATCTCGACAACAGGGCGAAACCGCTTCTGCCCTTGCCCAAGCGTGCCTGAATGAGCTGCGCCAACTGCGTGGCAAACGCGGTGGACGTCAGTAGATTTGATGCCTGGCATCAAATCCATGGAGTTCCACTCTGCGAACACATCGGACCAAACTATGAAACTTTTAGGGAAAAGCCGAGACATGCTTCCCATGAACGTAGACGTCAATGGATTTGATGCCACTGGCATCAAATCCACTGACGTCTCCATAGTTAGCTCTCTTAAACCAAAACGAACAGATCGCATTCAGCTTTTTGGCTGTCCTTGACCCTCATCTGTTGCAACGTTCCCGTCCAAGCCGATGCGAGGACACCACCGTGGCCGATCACTATCAACTCAATCTGGGTTCATTGCGCAGCAGCATCACCCTGACCCTGCACACCCACCATGCCGCCCGTATCTGGCAAGGTCGAGCCACACGCGAAGGCGTCCACTCGATCATGGGTATGGCCGGCTACATCAGTGTCACCAACCTGATCAAACAAACCGCGGCCCAGGACGATCCCTATGCCGATTGGGCCATCGTGCAACTCGAAGAAAAACTGATGCAGGCCAAGGTTGGGATGCTGGAACTGACCCAGCAGCTGGACCGGATCAGACAGGACCTGCCGACACAGATCGACATGGGCGATAACCTCAACATCCACCCCGTCACCTTGCCGTTGTACATCGGCAGCCAGCTGGGTTTCCTCGCGGTCTACCTGCTGACCGACTACGACACCCTGGTGCGCCGTACCCTGTTGGCCCATCACACCGCCCTGATCGGCCGCGTCGACATGGAAGCCTGGATCGATGATGGCGCCCATCTGCTGCGCAGCCTGTTCGGCCAGGCCCAGCGCTATCGGCATGCCGGCGTCACGCGCGATGACATGGCGGCGAACAACGCCCGTGCCATTGCGGCCATCGAGAAGATGGGTTTGCCCCCGATGGACATACTGGAGGGTCATCGCCGCTCCCAGTTCGCGCCGCCAATCACTCGCCGTGGTGCGGTGGTAGTGGATGACGCCGACGCGTTGGCAGAGGACGTGGGAGCGTCGTCTGCGACAGTGAATGAGCCGGAGGACGAAGCATGAATCCCCTGACCTCGGCTCACCCAATGCCCTTCGACGCGTTGACACCGGATGCCTATCGACAGCTCGAACACGCAGCCTCCCTAAAAGGTCTTTTAAAACCTTTTAAGGGTAAGGGGGAGTTGGAGCACCTGGCGCAGGTGGCGAGGGAAATTGAGGCGCAGTTATGTCGCCTGATGGAGGCTGTGGTGCAGCAGGCCGGACAGCCTCCTTATTCACTGTTGGATATCCGATTGGTGCTGCAGAACACCAGCGCGGGCAGCACCTTTTTGCGTTGGCGCACCCGTGATTTTGCCCGCATGGGGGTTGCGGTCTGGGAACGCCAGATCTGCAACAACGCCCTGCCCCAGGTCGTGCGCGAGCGATTACACCGTTTCGAATGCGAGCGCATTGCACTGAACCTGCAGATGAGCGTGGTGCATTCGCTCTACCGCCAGGCCACGACGTGCGCGATCAACATGGCCAGTGCCGAACGGCTGCTGCGCCAGTTCACACCCCCAGTGGAGGTATCACGATGAGTACTTTTTTCGTCGGTGAAGGCAATATCGGCAGTGCGCCAGAGTTTCAGGAGTTCACCTCAGGCAATGACGAGCCACGGCGTTTGCTACGGCTGAATGTGTACTTCGACAACCCCATCCCACGCGAGGGCAGCTATGAAGATCGAGGCGGTTATTGGGCGCCGGTTGAGCTCTGGCACCGTGAGGCTGAACACTGGAGCACGCTGTACCAGAAAGGCATGCGCGTGCTGGTTGAAGGTCGTACGGTGCGCGATGAGTGGGAGGACAGCGAAGACAACGCGCGGGTGACCTTCAAGATCGAGGCCCGTCGAGTCGGTGTCCTGCCCCACCGAGTGCATAGTGTGATCATGCGGGAACGATCCAGTGAGCAGTCAGCAGCCGCGAAACACGTCGGGCAAAATACCGAGCAAACCATTTCAACTGTGTCGAAGCCCAGCAAGCGCAAAGCGCCGCCACCTAAGGCCTCATAGCTTAGGTATAAAAATTGCGCCTTTGCGCGAAGTTGCCGACCAGTGATTACTCGCTGTTCGTGAAGATTCATCCTGTTGCCCACGCTACAACAAGGTAGCAGCCTCGGCCCATTCAAAGCTGCACTCACCGACTAATATGAGGAACCTGTCATTCAGGTTTCTCATATCTCGCCCCTGCTACTTCGAACAACGCTGCTCCGAACTCAATCCGGAGCAGTGCTATGCGTCTCTTCCTCTGCGAGAAACCGTCCCAGGGTCGTGACATCGCCAAGGTTCTCGGAGCCACTCGGCGTGGCGATGGTTGCCTGATCGGCCCCGAGACAACTGTCACCTGGTGTATCGGCCACCTGCTGGAGACGGCCCCGCCTGAAACCTACGGCATTCAGTACAAGAACTGGTCGTTGGATCATCTACCGATCATTCCCGCGCAGTGGCAGGTCGAGGTCAAATCCAAGACCGCGGCACAATTCAAAGTCATCAAACGCCTGCTCAGTGACGCTACCACCGTCGTCATCGCGACCGACGCCGATCGCGAAGGTGAAATGATTGCTCGCGAGTTACTGGAGCTCTGCGAGTATCGAGGTCCCGTTCAGCGCCTCTGGTTGTCCGCACTCAACGAGGCCTCGATTCGCAAAGCGTTGTCCTCGCTGAAGTCCGGTCAGGAGACCTTCCCGCTCTATCATTCAGCCCTAGCCCGCAGCCGTGCCGACTGGCTGATCGGCATGAACCTCAGTCGTTTGTTTACCCTCCTTGGTCGGCGGGTGGGTTACGACGGCGTATTGTCGGTTGGACGCGTCCAGACACCCACTTTACGTCTAGTGGTCGATCGGGATCGTGCTATTGCCAGCTTCGTCCCGGTACCCTACTGGACCGTTGAAGTGCACCTATCGTCGATGGGCCTGCGATTCATCGCGTCGTGGTTACCACCACGTTCAGGACGGGACGAGGCGGGGCGTTGCCTGCAACAGGCGTTTGCCCATCAGGCGGTCCAAACAATCACCGATGGTAAGTCCGCCACGGTACTCTCGTTGCAGACTGAGCATTTCCGAGAACCGCCGCCCCTGCCCTTCGACCTGAGCACGTTGCAGGAAGTCTGCTCGCGTAAGCTGGGGCTCGGCGTTCAGGAAGTCCTGAACATCGCCCAAGCCCTGTATGAAACCCACAAAGCCACCACCTACCCGCGCAGCGATTGCCGCTATTTGCCAGAGAGTATGTTCAACGAGGCACCCGCGGTACTCGATGCCCTGCTCAAAACGGATCCTGCACTCAGACCTGCATTCGGGAGCCTCGATCGATCATTGCGCTCCCGCGTGTGGAACGATGCCAAGGTCACAGCGCACCACGGCATCATTCCCACTACCGAGCCGGCAAACCTGGCGCGGATGTCCGAACAAGAACGCCATGCCTACGAACTGATCCGTAGCCACTACCTAGCGCAGTTTCTTCCGCATCATGAGTTTGATCGGACCCAAGTCGAACTGGAATGTGGCGAAGAACGATTGACCGCTGTTGGCAAACAGATCCTGGTCCAGGGCTGGAAAAGCTTGCTCTGCGAAAATACCGAAGAGGATGAGCCCAGTCACAAGTCCCAAGTCTTACCAGCCTTGCAACAGGGCACGCAGTGCGCAGTGGACGATGCGGAGCTCAAATCCATGCGCACTGCCGCTCCCAAACCTCTCACCGAAGGCGATCTGATCAAGGCCATGAAAAATGTGGCCAAGCTGGTCAACGATCCACGCCTGAAACAAAAACTTCGGGACACCACCGGTATTGGTACTGAAGCCACGCGAGCCGGTATCATCAAGGGGTTGATTGATCGCGGTTATTTGCTGAAGAAAAAACGCGCCTTGATGGCCTCCGCAGCGGCCCATAC
>NZ_QCWA01000029.1:0-8285 GCF_003058245.1 Pseudomonas sp. GV047
AGGCCTTCGGCGACGTCGAGTTTGTCCAGGGCAGCCTTGGCGCGCACGATGGCGGCGGAGTCACTGGCGGTGACGGCGCGGGCTTCGATGGCGGCAGCGGCGCCGGCACCGTCGAGGCGGTCCATGTTGGCTTCGCTGGCATGGCCGGCGTTGGCGCCCTTGATCACGGCTGCACCGGTGTCCTCGTTGTCGACTTCATCCCAACTCAGCATTGAAATACTCCCTTCTGTTCTGGTTTGACGGCATGTGAACCCGTCCAAAAAAATCTGATTTGCAGGCTGTCAGGCATTGAAATACTGCGCAGAGTGTGGTCGGTGATTACCGATACTGCACACTATGTAGTGGTCTGTTCTGTTTGTGGGCACACTATATGGTGTGTGGGGGGCATGGTCAACGCACAAGATGTGCGGTCCTGGGTCGCTCCCCGGCGCTCATTCGGCTATAAAGCGTGGGTTCATTGGCCTCGCTCGGAATCTCAAGGGAATGAAAAAACTGCTGATCCGCCCAGCCATCCAGGACGACGCTGAAAGCCTCTTCCTGGTGCATAGACACTCTGTCGAACACCTGTGCAAGGCCGACTATGGCACCGAACAGATTGCCATGTGGCTGGACGGACGCTCGCCCGACACGTACCGCGAAGCCATCGCTGCCGGCAACCTTTGGCTGGCGTACACCGACACTGTGCAAGGTTTCGTCGAGGTGGACGGGCATGAGGTCAGCAAGCTGTTCATTCGTGGGGATGCGGCCGGGCAGGGCGTCGGCGCCCGTCTGCTGACCAAAGCGCTGCTGCTTATCGAGGCTGCCGGCCATAGGTGCGCCTACCTCGAAGCCACCCTTACCGCCGAAAAATTCTATGCCGCGTTCGGTTTTCGCAAGATTGGCGAAGGCACCTTCAGCCGTGGCAACAGTGCGATTTCAATCGAGATCATCAAGATGGAACGCGCCTTCCAGTAGTGGCCGGCGTGGGCTGTGGGGCCGACCCCGACGGCTCGGTAACACAGAAGCTCACCGGCGCACGGCCGTCGGGAGTAAACCCGTCTCATGTTAGGGGGGCGGGGGAGCCCCATCGGATGCAGCCTGCAACAGCGCCGCAAACACCTGCTGCACCCGTGGCTCATCACTGTGGGCCACATTGAAGCGCATCGAGTCGCGGTGCGCCGGGTCATTACCGAACAACGCACCCGGCGCCAGCACCATGCCTTGTTTCAACGCATCCTGGGCCAGTTGCTCGCCGCTTACCCCAGGTGGCAGACGCGCCCAGATAAACATCCCGCCCTCATAGGGCATCGGCAGTTCGCAGCCGCAACGCCGCAGCCACTGTTCGACACGTCCGCCGGCCTCCATCAGGCGCTGGACCATGCGCTTGCGATGCTTGGTGTAGCTGCCTTCGCTGAGCGTGCGGTAGACGATCTGTTCAAGCAGCTCCGAGGTCACGCCGCCACTCATCAGCTTCATATGGGTAAGGTTGGCCGCCAGTTGCGGTGCGGCCACCACATAGCTGACACGGGCGTTGGCGCTGAGGACTTTGGAGAAGCCCGAAAGGTAGGTGACCTGGTCGAGGCCGGCGACAGTGGCCAGGCGCGGCGGCGGGTTGGGGTGCAGGTCGGCGTAGAGGTCATCTTCGATGATATGGCAGTGATACTGCTGGGTCAGTTGCAACAGGCGAAACGCCTGGCTGGGGCTGAAGGAGTGGCCGGTGGGGTTATGCAGCACGCTGGTGGTCAGGTACAGGCTGGGACGATGTTCGGCCAGCAACTGCTCGAGAACGCTGAAGTCGAAGCCGTCGGGGCGCCGCTCGATGGTCACGATCTTGACCCCGTGCAAGGCCAGGTTGGCGTGAAAGTTGAAATAGCACGGTGCGTCCAGCAGCACCGTGTCGCCGGGCCTGGCGAGCAGGCGCATGAGCATGTCCAGGCCCTGCACGGTGTTGGGGGTGGTGATGATTTGTTCCACCGGCACCGACAAACCGTCGGCATGCAGCTTCTGTTGCAGGGCCTGGCGCAAGGGCAGCAGCCCGGCGGATGTGCCCAGTGCGGCGATGCGCAGCGACGGCGCACGCACGGTGCTGCGCATGGCCTGGCGGAAGGCTTCGTTATCCAGCCACGCTTCTGGCAAGTGGCCGCCGCCGGGGCGCAGGTCGCCGTAGACTGAGGCGAGGGGGCGGCGCAATACGCTGAGCAGGTCCTGGGGCAGCAGGTCGACCCAGCTCGCCGAGGCCGGGCGCACCCTGTCAACGGCCACGAAGTAGCCACGGCCCTGGCTGGAGGTGAGCAGGTTGCGCCCGCGCAGGCGGTCCAGGGCTTCGTTGAGGGTGAACTTGCTGACACCCAGGGCCTGGGTCAACTCACGCACCGACGGCAACTTGCTGCCGGGTGCCCATTCGCCGGTCTCGATGAGCTGGCTGAACGCCTCGACGATCTGCTGCACCTTGGGTGTGCCGTTCACAAACGCGATGGCGGGTATAAACATAAACCTTCCTTGTGTTTACCGGTGATTTTACCGGTGAAGTTCGGCCGGATTAGGCCTGACTTTACCTGCCTTATGCAACGCCGCTTGCCTAAACTGCACGCCTTCTCGTCTCAGGTCCAAGGCCATGACCAGCGCATTGACGCTCTCTTCGTTTCTCTACTTCCTGCTGTTTTGCGCCACCATGACCTTCAGCCCCGGCCCCATGACCCTGCTGCTGTTGAGCCTGGGCTTGAAGAGCGGTTTGCGCAGTTCGATCCCGGCGCAACTCGGTGCCAGTGTGTCGTACCTGATTTCCATCCTGATCTTTGCCGTGGGCTTTTCGGCACTGATCAAGGGCAATCTCGCCATCACCCTGACCATTCAGTTGGTCGGAGTGGCCTACATTCTCTATCTGGCCTACAAGCAGTGGACCGGCAGCGGCGTGTCGATCGGCAAGGCGGCTGCCGTGGAGGGCTCGCGCAGCCTGTTCGGCAAAGGACTGCTGACCGGCTTTTCCAACCCCAAGACCCTCATCATGTTCAGCGCTGTATTCCCACAGTTCGCCGGGGCAGGGGAGCACCGTGCAGCGGTGGATATCGCCATCCTCGGGGCGACCTTTCTGGTGCTGCAATTTGCCAGCGGTTGCCTGTATTGCTACTTCGGCCAGCGCATCAAGCACGTGCTGGAAACCCCCCAGCGCCGTGTGCTATTGCAGCGGATCACGGCGGTGCTGCTGCTGGGGGTGGCGTTGATGCTGGCCCGCGGTTTTTCCCACTGAATGTTTTGGCGGGGGAGTGAGCAATGGTGGCTAATTGCTGGCGCCCTGATAGACTCCAGGCATTCATCCAGGATTACAGCCCTCCATGCCAGCCGTCGGAGGAAAAGGACTTCCGCTCGCTACCCGTTTGTATAAATCCCGCACCTTGGGGCTGACGCTCGGTTTCGTGTGCGTGGTGTTTGGCATGTACCCGCTGGATCCGGCGCCATGGGTGTGGGCCTGGATGGTGATCAACGCCTTTGTCTGGCCGGTCGTGGCCTTTCAGCGCTCGTTGCGGACTACCCATACGCTGCGCAGTGAGCGCCGCAATTTGCTGTTCGATTCGTTTTGCGGCGGTTTCTGGGTCGCGGCCATGCACTTCAACCCGCTTCCCGGTGTGACGACCCTGTCGATGATGACCATGAACAACGTCGCCATCGGCGGTCCGCGCTTCATGCTGGCGGGCTGGGCGGCGCAGGCGCTGGGCATCGGCACGTCGCTGTTGATATTCACCCCGGCCTTTATCGCCACGACCACCCCGGTCCAGCTCTATGCCTGCCTGCCGATTCTGATGGTGTACCCGCTGGCGCTGGGTTGGATCTGTTACCGCCAGGCGGTGACCCTGGCCCGGCACAAACGCGAACTGCTGGCGCTGAGTCGCACCGACAGCCTGACCGGCCTGCTCAACCATGGCGCGTGGAAAGACCACCTGGAGATCGAGTTCCAACGTTGCTGCCGCGAACAGCAAGGGGCCGCGATTGCGTTGATCGACATCGACCATTTCAAGCTTATCAACGACACCTATGGCCACGTCACCGGCGACATCGTCCTGCGCCAGCTCGGCAAAGTGCTGCGCCAGAACCTGCGCGCCACTGACCTGGCCGGGCGCTATGGCGGCGATGAGTTCTGCGTGATCCTGCCGGGCATGCCGCTCAACCGCGCCACCGAAGTGATGGATGCGTTGCGCGATCGCTTCAACGCGTTGGCCTACGCCCAGGACCCGTCATTGCGCGCCAGCTTGAGCATCGGCCTGGCGCCGTATCAACCAGGGCACGCCGACTCGACCCGTTGGCTCAATGAGGCAGACCTGGCGCTGTATGAAGCCAAGAGCAGCGGGCGCAACCGGGTCAGTTCGGTGCAAGGCACTTGGTTGCGGTCGGTCTAGTGGGGTAGGGTGAGGCGGCACCCCAACAAAAAACAAGGATCGGTTCATGCCCTTCACCTTCCCGCGTACTTTCCTGGCCGCCACGTTGGCCTTGTCTTTTGCAGTCCCGGCCTACAGCGCCGAACCCCACAAACAGATCCAGGCCGACGCCGAGCAGTACAAGGCCCCGGCCTTGAAACTGCTGGAGCGCCTGGTGAATATCGATTCGGGCTCCGGCTACGGGCCAGGCTTGACCCAGGTGAGTGACATCGCCGTCGATGAACTCAAACAACTGGGCTTCACCATTGAACGGGTGCCGGATGCCGCCGCCAACAGCAGCCATGTGATCGCCACCCTCAAGGGCGACGGCAAGGCCAAAATCCTGCTGATGGCCCACATGGACACCGTGTTCAAGGAAGGCTCGGCGGCCGAACGGCCGTTTCATATCAAGGACGGCCGCGCCTATGGCCCCGGCGTGATGGATGACAAGGGCGGCATCGTCGCCGGCATCTACGCGCTCAAAGTCCTGAAGAACCAAGGGTTCAAGGACTATGCCCAGATTACCTTCCTGCTCGATGCCAGCGAAGAAACCGGTTCCGACATCGCCTCTGAACTGATCCGTAACACCGCCAAGGCCCACGACGTCACGCTGAACCTGGAGCCCGGCCGCCCAGCCGACGGCCTGGTGGTGTGGCGCAAAGGCAGTGCCACCGCCGTGGTCGAAGTCAAAGGCAAAGCCGCCCACGCCGGCGTCGCCCCGGAGCTGGGACGCAACGCCGCCATGGAAGCCGCGCACCAGATTCTGCAACTGGGCAAACTCGGCGATGAAGACAAGAAGACCACCATCAACTTCACCGTGATCAACGCGGGCGACCGCACCAACGTCATCCCCGACCAAGCCACCGCCAAGGCCGATGTGCGTGCGGCATTGCCGGAAGAGTTCGACCGGATCGAGAAGGACTTGGTGCGGGTCTCCGCCAACAAATTGATCCCGGAAACCGAAGTGACCACCACCCTCAAACGCGGCCTGCCGCCCATGCCGCAGACGCCGGAGTCGGACAAGCTGGTGGCGATTGCCCAGGGGATTTATGGGGAGCTGGGTAAAAAGTTGACCATTGAAGGCAGCGGCGGCGCGGCGGATGCCAGTTTGTCCGCCGGGGTAGGGACGCCGACGTTGGATGGGTTTGGGATAGTGGGGGGGAATATTCATACGCCGCAGGAGTATGCGGAGGTGGAGAGCGTGGCACCGCGGATTTACTTGCTGAGTCGGATGATTATGGAACTGAGTAAACGCTGATCAGGCTGGGAGGCTCACCTATTCAATTTGGCTGAGCCTTCATTCCTTGTGGTGAGCAGGCTTGCCCTGCGTGGACTGCGCAGCAGGCCAAAATATTAATAGCAAAGATCGTTATACGGCTGTTTTTTAAGTTGAATATTGGTTTTTTTGTAGGTGTTCATCAAACTTTCGAACTATGTGATTTAGCCATAACGGGCCTGAGGCCCATTGGTGTGGATAGTAGTAATAGCAATGCTGTATATGCAGTAAATTTTCTTGAAGGTCTGGCTCATTGGTATACGAATTTATCAGCTCTAAAATTTCCTGTTTTACTGTCATGATTATTTCTCTAGGCGAGTCCAGTAGAAATGTATCGATGACATCATCGGCCGATGAATGATCTTCCGCCCAATCCTGATTAAAGTAAGCACCAAAAAATTGTTGTAGCTCTGTTAATGGTTCATTCATTTTTCTGGGTATCCTGTTAGCAATAGATAGCCATCTGGCATTTTAGGAGCTCGTTTTATGACTAATAGGAACTTATAAACAGGTACGGATTTTGTTGCTCCATTTAGCATGCTTACCCCTACGGGTTGACTTGAGCTGCCTTTAATTAAGAGTTTTTCCTTGTTTCCACTTAAAAATGTAGTTATTTCTTGCTGGTGTGCAGTCAAGCTTTTGGACACTATAGCCTCAGCCTCTTCTAGAGTTTTGAAGGTGGATGAGGCTGGGATGTGCGGTTCTGATTCAAATCTTGCCGCTAACTGTTCGTCTGTTCGACCGACATGTTTTTCAATCAGGTGTCCTCCAGCCTTCTCGTGAGTAGTTAATACTCCAGGAGGTGCTTTTTTTGTTAAATCGTTTTTTGAATCCGGGCAATTTCCAATCTTACAGCTTAACCCTAACGGATCCACCCACCCCGTAGGATTGGGCACGTACTGATACGCGTTGATCCCACCCGCCAGCTTCACCGGATCAGGCGTCAGGTAACACCCAATATCCGGATTGTAGTAGCGATGACGGTTGTAGTGCAGGCCGCTTTCCTGATCAAAGTACTGCCCCTGGAAACGTAGCGGATTGTCGATTGTGCCTTTGTCGAGTCGGCTGATCTGGCCGTAGGCGCGGTAGTGGGCGGACCAGACGATGTCGCCCTCTGGGTCTGTCAGTTCCTGTGGTGTGCCGAGGTGGTCGAGTTGGTAGTGAAAGGCTTTGGTGTTTTTTGGGCCGAAGCCTTCTAGCAGTGCCAGCGGACGGAAACTGTCGGGTTCATAGAGATAGCTGCGATGGCGATCCGCATGGTGTTCGGCAATCAGCTTGTCGCCTTGCCAGAAAAACTCCGTGGTTATGCCGTCCACGGTTTTGCTGATGCGCCGCCCAAACGGGTCGTAGCGATAGCTCGCGGTTTGGCCGTTGGGTTGGGTGATGGCGATCAGCCGATGCTGGCAGTCGTAGCGGTATTCGGTGACGAGTTGATGGCCTTTGCCGCGCCGCTCGCGGATGAGGTTGCCGAAGGCGTCATAGTCGTAGTGGCGGTCGCCCTGAATCATCAGGCGGTTGCCGGCAACGATGTCGGGGCCGGGGCGGTCTTGCATCAGCAGGGTGCCGGCCGGGGTGTGGCCGAAGCGTTCCTGCAGGTCCTGGGAGTGGTCGGCGCGGGTGAGGCGGCCTAACGGGTCGTAGTGGTAGTGGTGTTCGCCTTTGCGGGTGTCGAGCAGGCGGGTGAGGTTGCCGGATTTGTCGTAGTCGTATTGACGTCGGTACAGCGCGCCTTCGCTGTCACAGATACCGTGGTTGAACAGGCGGCCCTGTTCGTCGTGTTGGTAGCTGCTGAGCAGTTTCCCCTGGGCGCGTTGGTGTTCACGGCCGGTCCTGAACAGATGAGACGTTAGCAGCGTGCCATTTAACTCGACGGTGGCGAGGTGGCCGCCTTTGCTGTGGTTGAACACCAGGCGGTTGTTGTCCGGCAGGCGCAGGTGTTGAAGCTGGCCGCAGGCGTCGTAGCCGTAGCGCAAGGTGCCCCAGCCTTGGTGTTCGGCGGTGAGGCGGCTTTGTGGGTCGTATTCGTAGGCCAGCGCCCAGTGGCCGTCGTCGACGCTGAGGAGTTTGCCCTGGCGGTCGTAGGCGTAATCGACCTTGTTGCCATCAGGCAGGTTTTTTCGTACGAGGCGTCCGGCGTGGTCTCGCTCGTAACGGGTAACGAGCTGACTGCCATCGTCACCGTGTTCGGTTTTTTCCTGCAGGTTGCCATTGAGGTCGTAGACGTAGGCCGTACGCTGCCCGTCAAACCCGGTTTCCTGCTGGATCAGCCCATTGGGGTGGTAAGCAAGTCGGTAGGTCTCGCCAACCTCGTTTTCGATCTCGGTCAGCAATAACCGCACGTTGTCGTAGCGGTAGTTGACCTGAGTGCCATCAGCGTTGATGCGCCGACTGATCAGGTGCAACCCGTCGGCGTATTCGTAGCGGGTGACGTGGCCCAGTTCGTCGCGTTCGGCGGTGATTTTTCCGTAGGGGTTGTAGCTGTATTCCCGACACGCTCCACCCGGCAGCACCACGCGAACCAACCGGCCCACGCTGTCCCACTGATACTGGGTCAGCGCGCCATGCTCATCCTCGCGGGCCACCGGCCGGCCAAGATCGTCATAGCGATAACGCTTGATCCC
>NZ_QCWA01000030.1:0-3624 GCF_003058245.1 Pseudomonas sp. GV047
GGGGTTTCGGAATTTAATCTTGACGATGACCTACTCTCACATGGGGAAACCCCACACTACCATCGGCGATGCATCGTTTCACTGCTGAGTTCGGGATGGGATCAGGTGGTTCCAATGCTCTATGGTCGTCAAGAAATTCGGGTACTGAGTCGTGGCCGGCTGGCCTCGCTTCAGCAAATTGGGTATGTGACAGCTGTCGGTGTTTTGTGAAATCTCGAACTTTCGGTTCATTGCGTCTTCACACACCGCAATCTGATGCTCTTTCGAGTAGTCAAATTGCTTGGGTGTTATATGGTCAAGCCTCACGGGCAATTAGTATTGGTTAGCTCAACGCCTCACAGCGCTTACACACCCAACCTATCAACGTCGTAGTCTTCGACGGCCCTTCAGGGGACTCAAGGTCCCAGTGAGATCTCATCTTGAGGCTAGTTTCCCGCTTAGATGCTTTCAGCGGTTATCTATTCCGAACATAGCTACCCGGCAATGCCACTGGCGTGACAACCGGAACACCAGAGGTTCGTCCACTCCGGTCCTCTCGTACTAGGAGCAGCCCCTCTCAAATCTCAAACGTCCACGGCAGATAGGGACCGAACTGTCTCACGACGTTCTAAACCCAGCTCGCGTACCACTTTAAATGGCGAACAGCCATACCCTTGGGACCGGCTTCAGCCCCAGGATGTGATGAGCCGACATCGAGGTGCCAAACACCGCCGTCGATATGAACTCTTGGGCGGTATCAGCCTGTTATCCCCGGAGTACCTTTTATCCGTTGAGCGATGGCCCTTCCATACAGAACCACCGGATCACTAAGACCTACTTTCGTACCTGCTCGACGTGTCTGTCTCGCAGTCAAGCGCGCTTTTGCCTTTATACTCTACGACCGATTTCCGACCGGTCTGAGCGCACCTTCGTACTCCTCCGTTACTCTTTAGGAGGAGACCGCCCCAGTCAAACTACCCACCATACACTGTCCTCGATCCGGATAACGGACCTGAGTTAGAACCTCAAAGTTGCCAGGGTGGTATTTCAAGGTTGGCTCCACGCAGACTGGCGTCCACGCTTCAAAGCCTCCCACCTATCCTACACAAGCAAATTCAAAGTCCAGTGCAAAGCTATAGTAAAGGTTCACGGGGTCTTTCCGTCTAGCCGCGGATACACTGCATCTTCACAGCGATTTCAATTTCACTGAGTCTCGGGTGGAGACAGCGCCGCCATCGTTACGCCATTCGTGCAGGTCGGAACTTACCCGACAAGGAATTTCGCTACCTTAGGACCGTTATAGTTACGGCCGCCGTTTACCGGGGCTTCGATCAAGAGCTTCGCGTTAGCTAACCCCATCAATTAACCTTCCGGCACCGGGCAGGCGTCACACCCTATACGTCCACTTTCGTGTTTGCAGAGTGCTGTGTTTTTAATAAACAGTCGCAGCGGCCTGGTATCTTCGACCGGCATGGGCTTACGGAGCAAGTCCTTCACCCTCACCGGCGCACCTTCTCCCGAAGTTACGGTGCCATTTTGCCTAGTTCCTTCACCCGAGTTCTCTCAAGCGCCTTGGTATTCTCTACCCAACCACCTGTGTCGGTTTGGGGTACGGTTCCTGGTTACCTGAAGCTTAGAAGCTTTTCTTGGAAGCATGGCATCAACCACTTCGTTACCTAAAAGGTAACTCGTCATCAGCTCTCGGCCTTAGAATCCCGGATTTACCTAAGATTCCAGCCTACCACCTTAAACTTGGACAACCAACGCCAAGCTGGCCTAGCCTTCTCCGTCCCTCCATCGCAATAACCAGAAGTACAGGAATATTAACCTGTTTTCCATCGACTACGCTTTTCAGCCTCGCCTTAGGGACCGACTAACCCTGCGTCGATTAACGTTGCGCAGGAAACCTTGGTCTTTCGGCGTGGGTGTTTTTCACACCCATTATCGTTACTCATGTCAGCATTCGCACTTCTGATACCTCCAGCAAGCTTCTCAACTCACCTTCACAGGCTTACAGAACGCTCCTCTACCGCATCACTTACGTGATACCCGTAGCTTCGGTGTATGGTTTGAGCCCCGTTACATCTTCCGCGCAGGCCGACTCGACTAGTGAGCTATTACGCTTTCTTTAAAGGGTGGCTGCTTCTAAGCCAACCTCCTAGCTGTCTAAGCCTTCCCACATCGTTTCCCACTTAACCATAACTTTGGGACCTTAGCTGACGGTCTGGGTTGTTTCCCTTTTCACGACGGACGTTAGCACCCGCCGTGTGTCTCCCATGCTCGGCACTTGTAGGTATTCGGAGTTTGCATCGGTTTGGTAAGTCGGGATGACCCCCTAGCCGAAACAGTGCTCTACCCCCTACAGTGATACATGAGGCGCTACCTAAATAGCTTTCGAGGAGAACCAGCTATCTCCGAGCTTGATTAGCCTTTCACTCCGATCCACAGGTCATCCGCTAACTTTTCAACGGTAGTCGGTTCGGTCCTCCAGTTAGTGTTACCCAACCTTCAACCTGCCCATGGATAGATCGCCCGGTTTCGGGTCTATTCCCAGCGACTAGACGCCCTATTAAGACTCGCTTTCGCTACGCCTCCCCTATTCGGTTAAGCTCGCCACTGAAAATAAGTCGCTGACCCATTATACAAAAGGTACGCAGTCACCCAACAAAGTGGGCTCCCACTGCTTGTACGCATACGGTTTCAGGATCTATTTCACTCCCCTCTCCGGGGTTCTTTTCGCCTTTCCCTCACGGTACTAGTTCACTATCGGTCAGTCAGTAGTATTTAGCCTTGGAGGATGGTCCCCCCATATTCAGACAAAGTTTCTCGTGCTCCGTCCTACTCGATTTCATGACTAAGAGATTTTCGCGTACAGGGCTATCACCCACTATGGCCGCACTTTCCAGAGCGTTCCGCTAATCTCAAAGCCACTTAAGGGCTAGTCCCCGTTCGCTCGCCACTACTAAGGGAATCTCGGTTGATTTCTTTTCCTCAGGGTACTTAGATGTTTCAGTTCCCCTGGTTCGCTTCTTGCACCTATGTATTCAGTACAAGATAACCATCTTATGATGGCTGGGTTCCCCCATTCAGACATCTCCGGATCAAAGTCTGTTTGCCGACTCCCCGAAGCTTTTCGCAGGCTACCACGTCTTTCATCGCCTCTGACTGCCAAGGCATCCACCGTATGCGCTTCTTCACTTGACCATATAACCCCAAGCAATCTGGTTATACTGTGAAGACGACATTCGCCGAAAATTCGATCATACTCAATTAAGAGCCACTCACAAATTTTACCTTAGCCTGATCCGTTACCAGTGAAAGTAACGTTCAGTCTATCTTTCTATCACATACCCAAATTTTTAAAGAACGATCTAATCAAAGACTAGAAATCAACATTCACCATCATACTGATGGAATGCTCATTTCTAAGCTTTCATAACGCAGAAGCAGTAGTGGTGGAGCCAAACGGGATCGAACCGTTGACCTCCTGCGTGCAAGGCAGGCGCTCTCCCAGCTGAGCTATGGCCCCGTATTTCTACAGGCGTTTCCCACACAAAATTGGTGGGTCTGGGCAGATTCGAACTGCCGACCTCACCCTTATCAGGGGTGCGCTCTAACCAACTGAGCTACAGACCCAATTTCGGG
>NZ_QCWA01000031.1:0-2847 GCF_003058245.1 Pseudomonas sp. GV047
GGGAGGAATGCGGTTGAGAATAACTATCTCAGCGTGCCGGAAGCGACCCGTAAGTTTGTGCTTTCACGCAAGCAAATGCTGGGCACCATCACTGACAAAGAAAAAGATGAACTCGCGTATATAAACGTTATCGATAAAGATCGAGATGAAGCGATTCGCGATGCCTGCACTACCGGAAATTTGTCCAGTTCCGCTTGCGGTCGTTTGATCGAACCTGCACGTCAGGCTCTTGCGGAATACGAGGCTCCTGTCTCTGTCCGTCTGCTTTATAAAGAACTTTACCCGGCTGATGCAAAAAATGCCGAGGCTGCATTACGTGGCTTAGACGATGCCAGCATTCTCCACGACATCGTGATAACGGACCTTGCGAGCCGTTCTGAGAAAACGCGGGCGGAAGTTGAGCAACAGTATGATTTTGTCATGACGATGCATGCCATCACGGCGGCGATTGCTGGGGGGTACGGATTAAAAGGGTTAACGTCTACTACAAAAGTGCCTGCATCGACTTTGATTTCTGGAGAGGCCAAAGTTGTCGGAACCGGAAAATCAGCAGCAAACGACGCGAGCTTTAATGTTCCCAAAGGCTACACACAAGAAATTGATGGAACCGTGAACGGCCCCGGTGGTGGGACTTACAAACCTACCGGAACGCAGGACGCCAATGGCAATCAGGTGTTTCTGGCCGGTAATGGTAACTACTACACGTTGACCGAGGATAGAGCGACGCGAATTGTTTCTCCTAATCCGTCCGCCGGAATTGGAGCAACAGGGAAAATCGGGGAGGATGCCCTAAAACCATTGGGTGGTCAGTCTCAAGTTACCTTCCAAACGACCCAAGGCGTGCGTGTCGTCGACCAGCTAGCTCCAGGTGCTTTGGCTCATGAGTCCAAGGTTGGATACACTTCACTCGACGCCAATACAGCCCTTCAGGTGATGAAGGATACGGAGCTCCTGAGCCGCGGTATGGTTAATGGGGTAACATGGAATTTTTATAGGAGCCCCGTCACAGGACGCGTTGGACCTGCGCCAGCCCTTGAAAAAGCTTTGTCCGACGCGGGAATCAAAATTAAGGTGCATTGATTATGGAATTTACAACCGCCTATACGCCAGTCACAGATTTTTTTTCATCTATGAATTCGAAAGAGCTAAATAGTTTTTATGAACTCTTTATGCTTAATAAACCCTACTGTTTAGATGAGTTAATTCAAGCTGTTTGGCATACGCCGGGATATGAAAGCTGGAACGCGGATTTTTCCCCGGAATCTTTAGATGGTGTGGCTGAGTGGTTAGCTTCACGGATTTATAAAGAGCAACTGTCATCAACGGTTAACGAAACAGGAAATGATTCAATTGCCGGCACGGCTGATTTGAACACACCTGTTCTATCCGAAGAGGCAATGTCTTTGGCTGTTTTAGTTGGAATGTATTATGGTGAAGTGGCGGTTCGAAATAACCCTGAACTGAGCTGGAGTCAGTTAAAAGGTAATAAGAAACAGGCGGATTACGGGCAGCCTGTTATATCCGCATCTGGCTCGCTGCCTACCAATCCAGTAAGAGTTGCTCATGCATTCGCGTGCGCTATTGCTGATGGATCAAAGACATTAGGTCGGCTTCGAGAGACATATAACTATTGGATGCAATTAATAAAGGCTAAATAAGATGTGCAGTGACGTGCAAGTATTTCACTGTGTCGTTTGTCGTAACTGTGATTGCGCTATCCATTAGGGGGCAGGCCACGTTTTTGTTTGAATGCTTGTGGAGAAGCAAATCTGGAGGTGTTACGTTCTTTAACAATTGGCTTTTTTATTTCATTTGTCTGGGAAGTTTTTAAGCTGGGCGGTTTTTAAAATAACCGCCCATTTTATTTATGAAATTTTTGAGTTCAACTTCCGGCCAATCACATCCAGCAAATCACACCCATCTCGCAGCGGAATTGCCAGTAACAGCGCAAAATCGTGAAGCACAATCGCATCACTGCTGATCTCTTCCCGAAACGCGAGGTTCTCCAAAAACTGAGTCACCGCACGAATGCGATACGCGGCGGCATCATAGAGAACATCTAGGGGCGCTTGCGTGTCGATCACCAGCGCGGGGATGGTTGAGTCATGGCCTGTAAGCGGCATGTATCTATTCATAGGTTAAGCCTCGGTCGATGTAATGAAAGCTGTCACCTATCGTCGCCAAACGAATGGGTGACAGCTGTACGCAGGTTGGCGAACCGGGACCGAGTTCCGGCAGACCCGAAGGTCTCCCGCGCACAGCTGCCATAAAGCAGCGATGCGGGTACGGAAACCCCTGCAAGCAAGCAGAAAGCTTTCGCATACGGTCAACGGATCGCCAAATCCGATCGCCCTTTTGGACGACCGGCGGACTATAAGTCCTCAGCGTAAAAACACGCAAGGCATCAAAAGGCCAACGTCGCCCTGCGAGCCGGCGCCAACCTCAACGCCATCGCGGCAGCCAACGAGCAGCATTCGACCTACAACTCGAAAAAATCAAAAGCATCGAAGACCACGTCCAGCAAGTCTCCAGCGTGATCAAGGCCGGCGGCGACGCCACCCTGAGCGCCGGGCAGAACCTGCAACTGGTCGCCAGCCAGGTCAATGCCGGCAACGAGGCGTATCTGGTCTCCGGTAAAAACCTCGAGCTCAAAGCCGCCGAAAATCAGGACTACAGCTTCTACAGCAAGACCAAGAAAACCTCCCAGGGCAAAAAATTCCGCCTGGATGAAACCGATGTGGTGAACAACGTTGGCAGCCTGGTCAGCGCGGGGACGAACAGCACCGTCGTCGCCGGTGCAGACCTGCTGCTGGCCGGCAGTGCCGTCACTGCCGAAAAAGGCGCCAC
>NZ_QCWA01000032.1:0-2042 GCF_003058245.1 Pseudomonas sp. GV047
GTAAGCGCTCCATGAACCCCACATTCAAAGTCACCATCTGATCCCCGATGCTGTGCTCCCGATTCCTTTCCGGAGCCAGCACCTCATGATGCGTCCCGACGCAAAAGTCGAAAAAGTCTATCTCTACCCCAAACCCGTCGACTTCCGAAAATCCATCGATGGCCTAGCCGCTCTGGTCGAACTGGACATTAAGGTCGCGGTGTTTGACCCGGTACTTTTCGTGTTCCTCAACAAGCCTCGAAACCGAGTGAAAATTTTGTATTGGGAGCGTAACGGTTTTTGCCTTTGGCTAAAGCGGCTGGAGTCCGAGCGCTTCAAAACATCGCCGGATTGTTCGGATGAAGCCATCGTGCTGACGGTTCAAGAACTCAACTGGTTATTGGATGGTTTTGATTTGTGGCGCAACCGCCCGCATCAAGTTTTGACGCCTCGATTTGTCGCCTGATTCGGTATAATCCAGGGCATGATTTCCATGCCCAAAGACCTTCCTGACGACCCTGCTTTGCTCAAGCAACTGCTTGAGCAAATGCTGAGTGAGCGCGAGTCGGATAAGGGCAAGATCGTTCATCTCGAAGAAGAAAACGCGTTGTTGCGTCAGCGCCTTTTCGGGCGTAAGTCAGAGCAGACAGCCGATCCCGCGACCCCGCAAATGGCCTTGTTCAACGAAGTTGAAAGCGTGGCCGAGTCTGTCGACGAAACGGTGGAAGAAGAGGTTGTCGCTCCGACCAAACATCGCGGTAAACGCAAGCCTCTGCCCGCCGATCTTCCGCGCATCGACGTCATCCACGAACTGCCCGAGCACGAACTGACCTGCGCCTGCGGTTGCCGCAAGCACACCATTGGTGAGGAAATCAGCGAGCAGCTGGAGATCGTGCCGATGCAAATCCGTGTGATCAAACATGTCCGCAAGATCTACGGTTGCCGCGATTGCGAGACCGCACCGGTTACCGCGGACAAGCCCGCTCAACTGATTGAAAAAAGCATGGCCAGCCCAAGTGTCCTGGCGATGCTGCTGACGACCAAATACGTCGATGGCTTACCGCTTCACCGCTTCGAAAAAGTGCTGGGCCGCCACGGTATCGATATCCCACGCCAGACCTTGGCGCGCTGGGTTATCCAGTGCGGCGAACACCTGCAACCCTTGCTCAACTTGATGCGGGATCGACTGCTGGGAAGTCGCATCATCCACTGCGACGAAACGCGTGTACAGGTGATGAAAGAGCCTGATCGAGAGCCGACCAGTCAATCCTGGATGTGGGTGCAAACCGGCGGACCGCCTAATCAGCCTGTGATCCTTTTTGACTACTCGACCAGCCGGGCGCAGGAGGTTCCGTCGCGCCTGCTCGAAGGTTATCGCGGCTACCTGATGACCGACGATTATGTTGGTTACAACGCCTTGGGCGCGCAGTCCGGTGTCGAACGTTTAGGCTGTTGGGCCCATGCACGACGCAAGTTTGTCGAGGCGCAAAAGGTGCAGCCTAAAGGTAAAACCGGGCGTGCCGATATCGCCCTGAATCTGATCAACAAGCTGTACGGTATCGAGCGAGATTTAAAAGAAGTCGGCGATGAACATCGCCACGAAAGCCGACAGCAAAACAGCTTGCCGGTGTTGGCCCAATTGCAAACATGGTTGGAGAAAACCCAGCCACAAGTGACGGCGCAAAATGCACTGGGCAAAGCCATCAGCTACTTGGCCAGCAACTGGATCAAGTTGGTGCGCTACACCGAAGCCGGATATTTGCCGATCGACAACAATGCGGCCGAGCGTGCGATCCGGCCCTTCGTGATCGGGCGCAAGAACTGGCTGTTCAGCGACACGCCCAAAGGCGCGACGGCCAGCGCTCAACTTTACAGTTTGGTCGAGACGGCTAAAGCCAACGGCCAAGAGCCCTATGCGTGGCTGCGCCACGCCCTTGAGCGCCTGCCACAGGCAACCTCGGTTGAAGATTACGAAGCCTTGCTGCCGTGGAACTGTTCGCCCGCATCGCCTAGCTAAGCGCGCCGCCTATTTTTGAACAGGTGGGGTTTATGGAGCGCTTACG
>NZ_QCWA01000033.1:0-2006 GCF_003058245.1 Pseudomonas sp. GV047
GAAGCCACGCGAGCCGGTATCATCAAGGGGTTGATTGATCGCGGTTATTTGCTGAAGAAAAAACGCGCCTTGATGGCCTCCGCAGCGGCCCATACCCTGATCGAGGCAGTACCCGCTGCAATCGCAGATCCAGGTATGACCGCGACCTGGGAACAGGCCCTGGACGAAATCGAAGCGGGACGCCTGTCGCTGGATGCATTCGTCACCAAGCAGGCGAACTGGATTGCGCAGTTGGTCGCACGCTGCGGTTCACTTACTTTAGCCATGCCTATCGAAGCCGGTCCGACCTGCCCCATTTGCAACACATCAATGCTCAGGCGAAAGGGCAAATCAGGGCCGTTCTGGTCATGCTCTCGCTATCCGGATTGCAAGGGCACGGTGTCGATCAGTAAAGCTACGCGTCGCTCATGATGTTCCATGGGACGATCATCATGAGAACGGTGAGTTCTCTGCCTTGACGTCGTCCCACCCTCTCTGCTGTAGTGCCTCAGGATCATCGCCAACGGCGAACCAAGACCGATTTGCTCCGGGTGGCTCGGTCGGACTCCTTGAGTTCGGAGCCTTCTCTTCTGCGGAATTTCATTCCTCACTTGTGCTCGACCTGATCACGGTGGCGGATGACCACTGTTGCCTCTGCCCGGCAACAGCGGTCATCCGCTTCGGCGATCGTATTCAGTCCCGGAGCCCACCGGGGAAACACGGGGCACCCTTTGTGCGCGGATGCGTGCCAGCAGGTTCCGACCCAGGCCACGACAAGGGTCGGTTGGCGAATCATGGCGCAGTTCAACCAAGTGTTGCGAGGCGCTTGTCGACTGCGTAAGACCGCCAAAGGTGGTTTTTCTCTTCCTCGCCTGGCACCCTGCCGGGCCCCCTCTTCATTTTTTTCATTTTCTTAATTCCAGTGACTTCCACCGTATTCCGGCCTTAAAAAATCGGGTTGCAGCGTCTTGACGCTCCCCTGTGACAGGCTTATACAAAGGCCGTGGTTCGCTGTCGTTGACAGCCCAGCCCAGGTAGCTTGAACCTTCAAGGCTACGCCACGTTCGTGGTGGTTTACCCAAGTGCGATCAGCGTTCGGAAGCTCGCGCGGTTACCGCTTCAGCGGTGATGAATGCCCACTGCTCCATGCCTGCGGCTTACCACCGCAGACGCTCCTCTGCTGCACCGCTATTCCCTCAAGGCGCATCGTTCTGATCGTCATCGGCTTGCCGGTGGCGAGTTGTTCATTGCTCGCCTTTACCTTACCCACCCTGACGGGGGCTCACTTCCCCGTCAGGGATTGTGCGTCGCCGTTTTCCCTTGAAACAGGAGAACCACCATGGCCCACGCCAACCACTCCCAAGAAGCGACCACTTACTTCAACCTGCACACCGTCGGTATCGGCTACCTCAACCGTGTTCGTGAAGTACAAGTCCGCCGCGGCCAACCCTTCATGGCCTGCGATATCGCCGCCCTGCACGGTGCCACCGATGCGGTGGAGTACACCCGCTTCGACTGCAAGGTCGCTGGAGGCGAAGCTGAACGTTTGATTCGTCTCTATATGGACGCCGTCAAAGCCGAGAAAAAGGTCTTGCTGTCGTTCCGTATCGGCGACCTGTGGATCGATCCGTTTCTCTACGAGAAAGGCGCTAAGCAGGGTCAACCGGGCGCCAGTTTGAAAGGTCGTTTGTTGCTCATCGACTGGATCAAGGTCAACGGCACGTTCGAGTACAAAGCGCCCGCCAGGCAGGAAGCATCAGCACCTGCTGAGCAAGCGCCAAACAGTGAGTCCTCCCCAACGTCGGCTGATGCCGAAGCTGAAGATACCGGCAACCCAACAGAGTCCAGGATTGAACCTGAATCTCCACCCACTCTCCGCACGGCCCGCCGTGTCGCCACGCGTACTGTTCAGTCCGCCTGAACAATCCACGATGTTTTACATCAAGGCGCTCAATCGAGCGCCTTTCCTTCAATCAGCACAGGAGAGTCAACATGGAATCCTTCTGGCTTTGCGACGACTGCCTGTT
>NZ_QCWA01000034.1:0-1477 GCF_003058245.1 Pseudomonas sp. GV047
TGTTTTACATCAAGGCGCTCAATCGAGCGCCTTTCCTTCAATCAGCACAGGAGAGTCAACATGGAATCCTTCTGGCTTTGCGACGACTGCCTGTTCGCTGCGGCTTACGAGGACTACAGCACGTTATCGCTCTACTACACGACGGATGAAATCGAGAAACGCATCGCCGGCATCCATCGTGAACTGGTTTGGTTAATGCCTATCAGTGCCGACTTCGATCCCGAAACCGGTCGGGGAATAAAAGCCTTCTCCCCATTGCCCTGCGACGGTTGTAACTCACACCTGCACGGACAACGCCACCGATTCACGCGCCTGTAAACAGCGCGGCATCGGCTAATGCCCGCGACTCTTTATCCACCTCGGGGACACCACTTCCCTCGGGCGTGTACCCCTGATTGTTCCCTTCGGAGGTACCACCATGAGCACCCCACTCACACTGATTGAAACCTCGGATTTCGAGGCTAATCGTATCGTCCACGAAAACCAGCTGATCAACGAAGCGCTGCATATTCTGGATCGTCGGCTGTTCGCCCGCGGCCCTATCCTGACCTCACCTGACACTGTGGCCTCATACTTAAAACTGCACCTTGCGCAACAAGAGCATGAAGTCTTCGGTGTGATCTTTCTCGACGCCAGGCACCGCGTGCTGGCATTCGAAGTCCTCTTTCACGGCAGCATTGATGGCACCAGCGTTTACCCCCGCCAAGTCGTTAAGCGCTCCCTCGCGCATAACGCTGCGGCCACCATTCTTGTTCACAACCACCCCTCAGGGTGTACCGAACCTAGCCAGGCGGATCGCGTCTTGACCGCACGGCTGAAGGAGGCCTTGGCCTTGATCGAAGTGCGCGTACTGGATCACTTCATCGTGGGTGAAGGTCGTCCGCTCTCCCTTGCCGAATACGGCTGGCTTTAATCCTCACAGGCGCCTACGGGCGCCTTGTTCATTTTCATTCTGGAGAACCCTCATGAGCCCCATACGCCAAGCCCCTGCCCTGTTAACAGCCTCAAACCCATTTGCTCGCGGCTACGACAACCTGCATATCGAACGGCTACTGCTGATCACCTACGAAGACGACTGTCCTCCCTGCTTTCGACCCCTACACCACTCACAAGCCCATCTGCCCGACCATGCGCTGCAACTGTTCCCCTGCCTCTTCAATGACGATTTCGCCTTGATCAGCGAAGGCCAATCCATTCCGGAGGAGTTGGATGAACGCTACCCATCCACCGGGATGGTGCGCCAAGTGATCTACGCCGTGATGGGCGAAATCCTCAACGAGCGGCTTCATGTCGGCGATCTGTACTCCCTGGAAGATGCCCAAGCCATGATCCATCGCTTGAGCTTCGAGACGGGACACTACAGTCGAACCTGGGAGATCAGCACCGCACACCTTTCTGAAGAAGCGATGTTCTATCTGGAAGGGTGGGTCAATCACTCCGCGCCGCGGCGAACCGGCCTTTTGTTCGAGCTTTTCGC
>NZ_QCWA01000035.1:0-1469 GCF_003058245.1 Pseudomonas sp. GV047
GGCAGCCTGGTCAGCGCGGGGACGAACAGCACCGTCGTCGCCGGTGCAGACCTGCTGCTGGCCGGCAGTGCCGTCACTGCCGAAAAAGGCGCCACGCAACTGGTCGCCGGCCAGGACGTGAACATCCTCGCCGTCAGCAACGCCGACAGCGCCCGCCACGAACGCAAGGAAAGCAAAAGCAGCTGGGGCGGCCTGAAGTCGAGCAAAGTCCAGGACAAAGTCGACGAAAAACGCACCACCGCCCTGGGCAGCATGGTCTCCGGCGAAACCGTCACCGTCGCCGCCAAACGCGATGCCACGGTCACCGGCTCGTCCCTGGTCAGCACCGGCGACCTCGCCGTCCAGGCCGGCCGCGACCTGACCATCGACGCGGCGCAAAACACCTTCGCCCGCACCGACATGCACAAGGAAAAAAATCGCGACCTCACCGGCGTGCTGACCGGCAACAAGCTCGGTCTGGACGACATGACCGGCAACCAGAAGCTGTACATCAACAGCTCGAAGCACAACGGCACGGCCAATGAAATGACCTTGACCGGCAGCACGATTGGCTCGAGCGCGGGCAACGTGTCGCTGACGGCAGGGCGTGAGTTGAAGGTGGTGGCCAGTGATCTGGTGAGCACCAAGAACATGGAGTTGGGTGGGGCGAATGTCACCGTTACTTCAGGGATGGAGACTGCCAGTCAGACCAGTAAGGACAGCTCAAGAAGCTTGGCGGTTGGGCGAGTGATTGCGGGCACCGTGGTCGACACCGCCAACAGCATCCGCGACGCAGCCGAGGCGGCGCGCAGCTCCGACGATCCGCGCCTCAAGGCCGTGAAGATCGCCCAGGCGGCGCTGTCGATGTACAACCTGAATAACCAGGCGGGCGATCTCGCTAAACAAAGTACCGGCTTCAAGGACAAGACCGGTGGCTCTGCCGGCAACGGGTCGCTGATCAAGATCGGTACCGAACTGGCCAACACCCGTACCAAAAGCAGCAGCGAATACACGGCGCAGACCGCTCACCAGAGCAACCTCAACGCCGGGGGCAAACTGTCGATCATCGCTGCGGACGATGCGCCGGGCACTGTGGGTGACTTGACGATTACCGGCAGTACGTTGAAAGCCGACAGCACGTTGCTGTCCGCGAAAAACAACATCCTGATGCAAAGCGCACAGAACACCACCGACCGCAAAAACGACGGTTCACGCAACAGGACCGCTATCGGTGCCAGCTTCAACATAGGCGAGCAAAACGGTTTCACCATCGACCTCGGTGCACAAACCGCCAAAAACCTTGGCTCGGGTGGCTCGGTTACCCAGGTCAACACCACTCTGGACACCGGCTCGCTGGTGCTGCGCAGCGGCCAGGACACCAGCCTGATCGGCGCGCAGGTACGCGCTGACCGTATCGATGCCAACATCGGCGGCAACCTCAACATCCTGTCGCGCCAAGACACCGAAACGTCCAAGAGCAAGCAGAACAG
>NZ_QCWA01000036.1:0-1468 GCF_003058245.1 Pseudomonas sp. GV047
TGTTTTACATCAAGGCGCTCAATCGAGCGCCTTTCCTTCAATCAGCACAGGAGAGTCAACATGGAATCCTTCTGGCTTTGCGACGACTGCCTGTTTGCTGCGGCTTACGAGGACTACAGCACGTTATCGCTCTACTACACGACGGATGAAATCGAGAAACGCATCGCCGGCATTCATCGTGGACTGGTTCGCTTAATGCCCATGAGTGCCGACTTCGATCCCGAAACCGGTCGGGGAATAAAAGCCTTCTCCCCATTGCCCTGCGACGGTTGTGACTCACACCTGCACGGACAACGCCACCGATTCACTCGGCTGTAAACAGCGCGTCATCGACTAATGCCCGCGACTCTATATCCACCTTGGGGACACCATGCCCCTCGGGCGTGTACCCCTGATTGTTCCCTTCGGAGGTACTACCATGAGCACCCCACTCACGCTGATTGAAGCCTCGAATTTCGAGGCTAATCGTATCGTCCTAGAAAACCAGCTGATCGACGAAGCGCTGCATATTCTGGATCGTCGGCTGTTCGCCCGCGGCCCTATCCTGACCTCACCTGACACTGTGGCCTCATACCTAAAACTGCACCTTGCGCAACAAGAGCATGAAGTCTTCGGTGTGATTTTTCTCGACGCCAAGCACCGCGTGTTGGCGTTCGAAGTCCTCTTTCACGGCAGCATTGATGGGGCCAGCGTTTACCCCAGACAGGTCGTTAAACGCTCATTGGCGCATAACGCTGCGGCCGCCATTTTTGTTCACAACCACCCCTCAGGGTGTACGGAACCCAGCCAGGCGGATCGCGTGCTGACGGCACGGCTGAAGGAGGCCTTGGCCTTAATCGAAGTGCGCGTACTGGATCACTTCATCGTGGGAGAAGGTCGTCCTCTCTCCCTTGCCGATTACGGCTGGCTTTAACCCTCACAGGCGCCTACGGGCGCCTTGTTCATTTCCATTCTGGAGAACCCTCATGAACCGAACCTCAGCCCTGCTGCCGGCCTCAAACCCATTTGTTCGCGGTTACGACAACCTTCGTATTGAACGGCTGCTACTGATCACCTACGAAGACGACTGCCCTCCCTGCTTTCGACCCTTGCACGATTCACAGGCCCATCTGCCCGACAATGAGCTGCAGCTGTTCCCCTGCCTGTTCAATAATGAGTTCGCCTTGATCAGCGAAGGCCAATCCATTCCGGAGGAGTTGGATGAACACTGCCAATCCACCGGACTGGTGCGCCAAGTGATCTACGCCGTGATGGGCGAAGTGCTCAACGAGCGGCATCACGTCGGCGATCTATACTCCCTGGAAGAAGCCCAAGCCATGGTTCATTGCTTGAGCTTCGAAACGGGACACTACAGTCGAACCTGGGAGATCAGTACCGCACACCTTTCTGAAGAAGCGATGTTCTATCTGGAAGGGTGGGTCAATCACTCCGCGCCGCGGCGAACCGGCCTTTTGTTCGAGCTTTTCGC
>NZ_QCWA01000037.1:0-1286 GCF_003058245.1 Pseudomonas sp. GV047
GGGGTGTAGAACCGTAGACATCGTTTACATCTGAAACCGGGGACATCGTTTACACATTTGAGGCCTGGACGCGGGTCATACCTCGTCCAAGCCTCCCCAAGGGATAATCACACAGGTACAAATCCCAAGCATCATCTTCAGCTTCTTTGAGCCCTATCCTTTCCCCGGACAGCGCCTCGCTGATAAATACCAACTTGCCGTTCCACTTGATCGATCCGTCCTGCCTGACGCTTCGAACTTTCATTTCTGCCGGATATTCCACATCGGGCAAGCACCCTGGATAAATTCGGGTGGACGGCACATACAAGTCTCCCGGACTTTTCATGCCGAGCGCTTCGTGAGGGCGTACGTAATTAAACTCATGCCTGAAATGCTCCAGCAAAAGCTGCTGCTCGACTAAGTTTTTCCCTAAGGGCAATTCAAGTTTCAAGCTACGGTGCATTCGTTCATGGCGACCATTCTGGGCGGGTCTTCCCGGCATGGTTCGCTCGGGATAAATACCCAGCCGAATCCACCAAACTGCCAGTGTGGAAATTCTTGCCAGGCCAGGAGAGGCGAACGGTACCCCGTTGTCCGAACGGATAACTTCCGGCATGCCGTACTCCTGAAAAAGCCTCTCAAAGGCCTGTTTTACAGGCTGGGTCATGATCTTGGGATGGGCCCTGCACGCTAAAATCAGCCGCGACGCATGGTCTGTGACGGTCAAAGGGAAGCACATCTGAGCATTAAGCATCTTGAACTGCCCTTTGTAGTCAGCACACCACGTCTTGTTAGGTTCGTCGGCCTTTCGCATTTGTGTGTGGGAAATGCTGTGTCGGCGTTTGAAGCGCCGCTTTTTGACGAGCCCAAGTCGGTCAAGCCATTGACCGGCCGTACTTGGAGAGGGCCAGGTGACGGAGGGATCTTCCAGCCGTAATAGCTCGAGAAGCTTTTTCGGCCCCCATTTATCGTGAGCCTCCTTCATCGCGACTACACGGGCCAAAATCTCGTCGTCGGTTTTATTTGGGCTGTTGTGAGGTCGCCGGGACAGTTCGGATAAAGACCTCAAATCGCCGTCGTGCCGGGCAATCCACTTATCGACGGTAGGTCGGCTAACGTCAAAGCGGCGTGCCAACTGACTTTTAGTGAAGTTGCCAGAAAGCCAATCAGCTACCAGCTTGATTCTTTGATTCATGGGGGACTCTTGGTTCCAGGGCATGATCAGTTACCTCCTGATCATGCGTATTAGCCTGTAAACCATGTCCCCGGTTAGAAATGTAAACGATGTCCCCGGTTTGTACCGGGGC
>NZ_QCWA01000038.1:0-1223 GCF_003058245.1 Pseudomonas sp. GV047
AGCAGCAGCACCTTCATCGGCATCGACAGCCAGCGGCCGAGAATGGCTTTCTGCTGGTTGCCGCCGGACAGGTACATGATCTTTTGCGCGGCGGTCGGGGTTTTAACCTTCATCGCCTTGATCTGCTGGTCGGCATTGCCCTTCTCCCAGCCATCGCGCAGTAACCAGCCGAACGAAGAGTGGGCGCCACGGGCGCTGATATTGATGTTCTCGGCGACGCTGGACAGCGGAATGATGCCTTCCTTCTTGCGGTCTTCCGGGCACAGCAGTACACCGGCGGCGATGGCATCACGCGGTGAGCGCAGTGTCAGTGCTTCACCGCAGAGCTCCAGGCTGCCGGCGCTGGCGCGCTCCAAGCCGCTGAGCAAACGGAACAGCTCCGTGCGCCCTGCCCCGACCAAGCCGAACAGGCCGAGAATCTCGCCCTTGCGTACCTCAAAACTGACCGGCTCACGCAAACCCGGGCCCAACAAACCGTCGACCTTGAGCGCCACCTCGCCGTGCTCGCGCGGGCGGTAGTCGTAGATGTCCTGGATGTCGCGGCCGACCATGCAGGTCACCAACTGGTCGTGGGTCAGCGCGCTCATGTCATCGAAGGTGCGCACGTAGCGGCCGTCCTTGAACACCGTCACCGCGTTGCAGATGCGGAACACTTCTTCCATGCGGTGCGACACGTAGAGCACCACTTTGCCCTCGTCCCGCAGGCGCGCGATGATCGCCATCAAGCGGTCGATCTCCCGCGCCGACAGGCTGCTGGTGGGTTCGTCGAAGGCAATCACATGGGCGCCACGGGACAGCGCCTTGGCGATTTCCACCAGTTGGCGCTGGCCCAGGGACAGGCGCCCGAGTTTTTCCTCGGGGTCGATTTCATCCGCCAGGCCCTTGAGGCAAGCCAGGGCCTGCTTGCGCAGCAGGCCCCGGTTGACCACGCCGAAGCGCGAGGGCAAATGCCCGAGGAACAGGTTTTCGGCGACGGTCATTTCCGGCACCAGATGCAGCTCCTGGTGGATCACCGCGACGCCGCTTGCGATGCTGTCGGCGGCGCATTTGAACGCCATGGTCTGCGCGCCGATCTGCACGCTGCCGCTGCTGGGAATATAGGCGCCGCCGAGGATCTTCAGCAGCGTCGACTTACCGGCACCGTTCTCGCCCATCAGGGCGTGTACCTGCCCCGGGTGGGCGGTGAAGCTGATGCCGTCCAGCGCCTTGACCCCGGGAAAGGT
>NZ_QCWA01000039.1:0-1104 GCF_003058245.1 Pseudomonas sp. GV047
CATCCGGTTGCGGCAGGCCCTTGCGGTCGAGCTTGCCGTTGGGGGTCAACGGCATTTGCGCCAGGAAGATGAAATGCGCCGGGATCATGTAGTCCGGCAGGCGGGTCTTGAGTGCGCGGCGCAACGCGTCACGGAACTCGGCTTCGTTGGACGGGGCGGACACCGGAACCACATAGGCCACCAGCTGTTTTCCGGTCGGGCCGTCCTGGGCCACGACCACCGTTTCACCGACGCTGTCCTGCTCACGCAGGCGCGCTTCGATTTCCCCCAGTTCGATGCGGAAACCACGGATCTTCACCTGATGGTCGACACGCCCGAGGTAATCCACCACGCCATCCGGACGACCACGGGTCAGGTCGCCGCTGCGATACACGCGACTGCCCGGCGTGCCGAACGGGTCCGGCACGAAACGTTCGGCGGTCAGCGCCGGACGTTCCAGGTATCCACGGGCTACACCCTCGCCGCCCAGGTACAGCTCACCGGCGACGCCGATGGGTTGCAGGTTGAGTTGCGCGTCCAGCACGTAGCCGCTGCGGTTGCCCAGCAGCGTGCCGATTGGCGCGTAGACGGCGCCGCAAGGGTCGCCCTTGCGCGCCTTCCACAGCAACGGCGTGACCACGGTTTCGGTCGGGCCGTAGCCGTTGAACAGGTAGGTCGGCTTGAGCGCGCGCCAGGCCAGGTCATAGCTGGCCTGGGCCACGGCATCACCACCGAAGCAGTACACCCGCACTTTCGGTGGATTACCGTCGCGCTCGGCATGCTCGGCCAGTTGTTGCAGGTACACCGGCGGGAACACCGCCATGGTCACGTTGTGACGGTGCATCTGCGCGTAGGTGTACTCGGGCAGCCACAGGCTGTCGTCACGGATCAATACGCTGGCGCCGTTGATCAGCGGGTGCATCCAGCCTTCGTGGGAACCGTCGAAAGCGAAGGACATAAAGTGCAGTTCGCAGTCGGCCGGCGATGTTTCATAACGCTCGCCGGTAGCGATGATGTGCGCCACCAACGGCCCATGGGACACCGCCACGCCCTTGGGCAGGCCGGTGGAGCCGGAGGTGTAGATCACGTAGGCGAGGTTGTCGCCGTGCAGTTTTACCGCCGGCG